>CAYRFQ010000013.1:0-128087 GCA_964423615.1 uncultured Alcaligenaceae bacterium
AGCAATGGGGCCGAATTCGGAAAGAGGGATTTTCACAGATTGGACAGCTACGATTCTTTGGCCCCCTCCTCGGCGTTTCGGTGGATGTCCGAAAACTGGAACACAGTTTGATCCTTGCAGAATGGAATGGATCAACCCTCAGCTGACTTGACTGCTGGAAAGTAAAGATAGGTTTCATGTTTTTGGATCGTTTCGAAGCCAAAGGCCGAGTACAACGACAAGGCCGCTTGATTTCGTTCATCGACTGCGACCATCAATCGTTCGGCTTGTCCCAGATGAGCCTGCCAGATGGCTTCACTGACGAGGTAGCGGCCAAAGCCTTTCCTGCGGGCTTTCGGTACGATCCCCAAATACGACAATTCCCATTCTTTCCATTCAGATACTTCGGTCAGCAACATCACTCCAATTGGCTCACTCGAATCGCGGACCAAGAGCCATCGGTCGGGATCGAATTCACCTTGCGCTCGGTGTCCTGCCAAAATGTCCGGGCCCTGTCGTGCTCCTATCAATTCGGGAAAATCCAAGGAATCCTCATAAGTTGCTAACAACGTTTCAAGGAACAGATCGGAGTTCTCGTCGCAAAAGGGCTCGAGAACGACACCAGGGGGGCCATCCATGAAGGCAAATTTCTCGACCCCTTCGAGAGTTCGTTCCATGAGTAAAAGTGGGCTGATGTGTTGAAAACCATTACGGAGAAAGGGTGAGGCCTGATCGTTTTCGATGGGCAACAAGAGACACTGAACGAGAGACACATCAGCGGCAATCAAACGCGCCAGGGCAGTTCGAACGAGTTGATCTTCGAGGTCTTGTTGGCCAGAAAGAGCACGAGTTTGTGGCGGCCAACATCGCCCGATGGCCCCAACTTCGACCGTGCAAATGATTATCGAAGTGATTTCATCGTTCTCGCGAAGGAGTATCAAATCTTCGAGCAAGAGTTCGTCCTGCTTGTACAACTTGATCGTTTCGCTGACGGCTCGATCTCGGTCGGCTAGAGATAATTGGTGGTAAAATAACTCCAGTGCAACTGGTAGTTCGTCTTCTGTAGGATTATCCAATAATACGTCAGCCATAGACGGTCCGAATTTATTCAATTGTGATGCGGTTAGGAAAAGCGAACAACGGTCGTACCGCATCAACGAGGGACAGTGGTTTCAGCTGACGGGATAGCAGGGGGTGAGGATCAGGGGACGCCCAGGAACAAACAAGACGCTTGTTAGATCACAGTCCCATCAGGAATCACGGCGCCGTTTGGGATGACGACAATTCCATCCCGGATGTAGAAATTGGGACCTTCGCCCTCTTGAAGCCCCTCTCTATTTCGAATCTGAACCCCAGCGCCTATCCGTACGTTCTTGTCAAGGATGGCTCGCTCGACGAAGGAATCTTCGCCCACCCCGAGTCTTGGCTTATCGTGGCCAGTCTCCGTTTCATCCACCTCGTTTTCGAAGTAGTTAGCTCCCATCACAACGACATCACGCAACTTGGCTCTTTTCCCGATGTTGGTCCTCACGCCCAAGACGGTGTTGGAAAGTTCTGCGCCTTCCTCGATCACACAACCGTCACTCAAGACACAATGTTCGAGAGTGGCGTGGATGACACGGGAAGCTGGTAAGTTTCGCATCCGCGTGTAGATGACACCTTCGACTCCATGGAAATCGAATGGAGGATTATCGCCGGTCAGGACGAGGTTGGCCTCATAGTAAGTCTTGATAGAGCCAACGTCCTCCCAGTAGCCGTTAAACAAGTAGGCTTGAAGGTTGTAATTCGGGAGACTGGGTTCCAAAATCTCCGTCACAAAATCGTCCGCGTCGGGATACGTCTCGAGCAATTTCATGATCGATTCGCGGCGGTAGAAATAAATGCCCATGTTCGCCAGGTATTCCCCGCATTCGGCGGGAAACCCATGTTTCTCCAGCACTGCTCTGGGCGTTTTGAGGTTTGCTAGCTGATCGGGGTTTGGTTTCTCGACAAGTTTGGTGATTCGCAAATTTTCGTCGACGCAGACGATGCCCAGGCTTGCCGCCTGGTCGGCCGTGACAGGCAAGACCGATATAGTGACGTCGGCCTGAGTCTGGTGATGGAAGTTCAACATCACCCCAAAGTCCATCCGGTACAACTGGTCCCCAGACAGAACGAGAATGTCTGGGCAGTCATCGGTACGAATGTAGTGTAGGTTCTGGCGAATGGCGTCGGCGGTCCCTTTGAACCAACTCGAGCGCTCGTAAGTCTGTTGCGCAGCCAAAACTTCCACGAACCCTTCAGTGAACGGATTGAACTTATACGTGTTGGCGAGATGACGGTGGAGACTGACACTCATGTACTGGGTGAGCACATAGATTCGGCTCATATGACTGTTGATACAGTTGCTGATCGGAATGTCGATCAAACGGTATTTTCCGGCGATCGGAACTGCGGGTTCGCTCCGATGTTTCGTGAGAGGAAACAAACGAGTCCCCCGACCTCCTCCAAGAATCATGACCAGAACGTCTTCCATAGCGCGCCTGTTTGGTTGTGGAATGAATTGCGAGCACTGCTAAGGGTGCCCTCTGAGATTGGTGGTCGGCAAACGAGTTGCCGACACTGAGAAGCAGAGATTGGCCTCTTCGCTTATCGTATGAGAGGCGTGCGGGGAGTCGCAAGTTCCTTTCTGCGAAACTGAGGAAAACTTTTCTGGATGGGTTGTTTGAAATGCCGATGGTCACGAGTGGAGGGCCGTGAACGGGCTACTTTCCGTTGAGTAACCGGTCCCCGAGAAAGCGGTCGAGTTCAGGAATGTTATGGATTTTTTTGACCGTCGTGGCAACATCGTATTCGACCCGCCGGTAGTGGATGGCTTCACCATCGAACAACACGTAACAGGCCCGCCAGTCTCCATCACGCGGTTGTCCCACAGACCCCACGTTACACATGACTTTTCCTTCCACCACGACATGGGAGCTCGCATCGTCGGTGGGATAAATGAAATCGTAAGATTCGGTAAAGATGCCAGGCACGTGAGTGTGCCCGAGAAAACAAAATTTTGAGACTAACTCAAACAATCGCTCCATCTTGTTGCGGTTACGCACGTCGGGAGGGAAGACATACTCGTTGAGAGGTTGACGCGGAGACCCGTGGACGAACAAGATGTCGTCTTCGTTGTGACCCACTGGCAGTTCGGCGATGAACTGCCATCGACGATCCACCGAGTCTTGGTCGGGAAGCGGATTCTCGAGTTGCGACCGCGTCCACCGCGTCGCTTCTTCGGCGATGGGATTGAAATCCTTGGGCTCGTAGAGAACGGCGTGGTCGTGATTTCCGAGCAAGACAAGATGCCAGTCCATCGCCAGGGTGACGCACTCACGAGGATTCGGACCGTATCCGATAGTGTCACCGAGGCAGTAGATCGCCTCGGTGTCGTACCGGTTGATGTCCTCCAGGACGGCTGCCAACGCTTCCAGATTACTGTGAATGTCGCTTACAATGGCTATCATCGGACGGGTCATCTCGCTGTAGGTTTGCACAATCTAATTTTATTCAACATACACCAGCCAAGACCGGGGGTACAGAGTTCATCTGAAGAGAAGAACCAAACTCCACGACGAATCCGACAATCGCTGCACGCAGTTGATTCGCAACCCCAAGTCAGATGCGTAGAAGGATGCTTGCCTTTTTGCTACGGTAAAAAGATCGCCCGAAACGATTTTCATTTCGATCGAGGTACAACTATGAAGTTTCAATGCGGCTTACTCTTGACGGCGTGTGTGGTTTTTGTCACGCCCCATTCTCTATACGCCGAAGGGGAATCCCGATTTGTCGGAGTCGGGCAAGCTGTACTTCCGCAGAACCCAGACGTCCTGAAAGCCCCAAAGAAGAAACCAGGACTGATCCTGCCGAAAAAATTCAAGGCGATGAACTACGTCCGCCTGACCAAGGACAAAAAGGGCGTGCCGCAATCCATGCAAACGGCCGTCGTGCGGTTCGTCCCGGGCAAAGGCCAGAACAAGCTGGTCGTCGATTTAGTTGGCGTCGTTCACATGGCAGACGGTCATTACTACCGGCAGTTGAACCAAATCTTTAACGATTACGACGTCGTCCTTTACGAATTGGTGGCACCCAAAGGAGTTCGACCACAACGAGGACGCCGAAGCGATAACCCGCTCGCGATGATCCAACGAGCCATGACGATTTTCCTGGGACTCGAGTCACAAGTCGAAGCCATCGATTACAACCAGAAGAATTTTGTCCACGCCGATTTGTCGCCAACAGAAATGATGCAAGCGATGAAAAAACGAGGCGACGACATGTTCACGATCGGTTTGAGTGTGTTGGCCGACGTTTTGCGACAACAAAATTTGGCCGTCAAGAAGATGCAAAACAATCCTCGCGGCAACCAGCCTCCGCTCGATCCACTCAAGATGTTGAGCGATCCGAAAGGGCCGAGTCAACTGAAACGGATGCTCGCCGAATCGCTCGCCGAGTCGGCCGGTGGTGAAGGATTGGGCCAAACACTCACTCGGATGCTCGTCGATGATCGCAATGCGGCTTGCATGAAGGTGTTCCAACAGCAACTCGTCAACGGAAAGAAGAAGATCGCGATCTTTTACGGAGCCGCCCACATGCCCGATTTTGAGAAACGACTCATCCAAGATTATGGAATGCGTCGAGACCGTGTCAACTGGCTCGACGCTTGGGATCTCACGCCTCGCGAAGTCACTCCGCTGGAACTGTTGTTGAAGTTGCAGCGGTTGATGGACACGAACTAACTCAAATTCAGTTTGAAACCGCGAAATGGATGAGTGTTTGGTTTTGTAGGAAGGTGTGCCAAGGAGTTTGCAACGATGGCACACCTTCCTGCAAAACCAAACACTCATCCATCTTTTATTGCGCAGTGTATTTGCTGATTTGACGCGTTGTCACCGTAGCTCTTAGTTAACCACTTTCTTCGCATGTTGGAAAAGGACTCGAAGAACGCCAAAACGGAACCACACCGGTCACTTTTCGCTTGATTCATCATTTGCTTTTCACTTCGTCCGGAACTGGCCGCTATCCCACACATGAATGCTGGTGTAATAACCACCGGTGGCAATGTATCGCCCGTCGGGGCTGAAGGCGACACTGCGGAGCGAACCTGTCGGGCCTCGTAGCAACATAATTTCTCGTTTGGTCGCCAAGTCCCAAAGTCGTACTGCCCGGTCCTCTCCAACGCTCACCAAACGTCGTCCACGGGGATGATACGCGATCGACGTCACTGCCCGCGAAGTTCCTTCTAATGTCAAGAAGAGACTACTGGTATCCACGTCCCAGATCCGGATGGTACGGTCATCGCTTCCCGAAGCAACTTGCAATCCGTCGGGGCTGAACGCTACGGACCGAACCGGAGCCTTGTGTCCTCTGAGAACCACCACCTTTTTGCCCTTCAAGTTCCAAAGGGCGACGGACTTATCATCGCTTCCAGAAACCAAACGAGTGCCCGTGGAGTCAAAAGCAAGGCTGCGAATGGCTCCTCTGTGACCAGTAAGGACCTGGACTTGCCGGCCCGTAGCAATTTTCCACACGATAATCTCGTTGGCCGCATCGCCAGCCGCGACGAACTCCCCGTCGGGGCTAAAAGCAAGAGCAAAAATTGTACCTCGATGCCCTTTGAGTTCGAGAATGGGTCGAGGTCGTTTGGGGTCATAAATTCGGACGACCTGATCCTCCCCGGCGCACCCAAACAAGTCGTTCTTGGGACTAAACGCGACCGTGTGCACGTTCCCCTTCGGATTCGAGTAGGTCCTCACGAGTTCCCCCGTGACCAAGTCGTAGAGACTCACCTGCGAATCCGCTTCTCGGGGACGTTGGGCCACAGCGAGCCAGCGGGAGTTCTGGTCGAACGCAACTGCACGAATCCGAGTTTCGCTCGAGAGATGCAGTGATTCTTGACCACCCGAACTGTTCCAAATTCGGACACTTCCGTCCTTTCCAACGGTGGCCAGATGATCTCCACCGGGAGCAAAAGCGACTTTGTACACGCTTTGGGTGTCGGCCCGAAACCGTACCGGGACAGATGGCTCTTTCAAGTCAGGCGAGTGGCTCAAGTCCCAAACGTGAATCATTCCATCGCTGCTCCCTGCGGCGATTTGGTTCTGCTCGCTCATGTCGACTGTCAGAACCATGTCCGACAATCGATCTTGGGAAAAAAGGACCTCTCCGGTTGCAACGTTCCAGGCTTTGACCTGGCCGAGCATATTCACTCCTCCGCCGCTGACGAGCATCGTCCCCAGGGAGTTGAACGTCAAGGCCGCGACCTTGTCGATGTGACCGCGGAGAGTGCGTAGGACATTCCCTGTCCTTGTATCCCAAAGGTGAATCGTACCGTCGAGATTACCCGACGCGAGCAATTGCCCGTCGGGGCTCACACACATACTTGTCACCTGGCCGCCGTTGGACAATGCCGTGGGCGCTCCCGATTCGGCCCCAAACACTTGGACGGGTTTGCCCTCGAAAAGGAGCTTCCGGCCAGTAGCAAATGGTGCGCTGCCATTGGGAACCGGCCACACTCGGATCAAAAAATCCCCGCCAGATGTGAATAATCGGTCACCATTGGGGCTGAAGGCCAGACCAGTGACCGAACCAGGATGACTGCGAAATATCGTTACTTCGCTTCCCGAACGGACCTCCCACAAACGGACGGTGCTGTCCTCCCCGCCTGTAGCCAGGATTGTTCCGTCGGGACTGAACGCAAGAGTTGTGATCTTGGCAGTGTGACCTGCCACGATCTTCCGGACGAACTGGCCCGTTGCACAATTCCAAAGGGACACTTGGCCACGATCTTCTGGAGTCATTTCGGAACTGGCAAGCCACTTGCCGTCCGGACTGTAAGCGAGCGTGTGCACAGCACTTTTGGGATTCGTCAGGGTCCGGTTGCTGCCACAGAGACTCTGCAGGTAGTACCATTCCCAGTCACGGAGGTCTTCCGTCTCGGTTTGCGGCAGCCATTTGTTGAGCAGTCGGCGCGAATGGCGAAGGTCAGCGTCATGCCAGGCGTGATGGGCCTCTTGCATTTGACCAAGGTAAACGAGATATTTGAGTGCTCGCTCACGGCTCCTGAGAGCATCTTCTCGTTTTCGGAGAGCTTTTTCTCTCCGGATCGCGAGGTCTAATGATTCTTTCGCCTGTTGGCGGAGACTTCGTTCGGTGACAGCCGTACGCCATTGCACCAACGCGAAACTCACAAGGGCCAAAACGCTCACAAACAACAAGGCTGCCGTGGCCGGTTTCCGACGTATCCACTTGACCGTTCGATCAACCGTCCCAGACCGACGGGCCGCGATGGGTTTGCCCTCGAGATAGCGCTTCAAATCCTTGGCGAGGGCTTCCGCTGAAGAGTAGCGACCACGTGGGTCTTTTTCCAGGCACTTCAAACAGATCGTTTCCAGATCACGATCGACCGCGTGGTTGAGCAGCCGAGGAGGAACGGGTTCTTGGTTCGTGACCATGTTGAGGGTCGCGAGCGGAGTTTCTCCGAGAAACGGAGGGTGCCCCGTGATTAACTCGTAAAGCACCGCACCAAGGCTATACACATCACTGACCGGACCGGTGTCTTTGCTTGCGTTGGCCTGTTCGGGAGCCATGTAGCTGGGGGTGCCCACGATGGCACCGGTTCGCGTTTGACCCGAATCGCCACGGACTAACTTGGCAAGTCCGAAGTCGGTGATTTTCGGATGGTCGTGTTCATCCAGAAGGATATTGGCAGGCTTTAAGTCGCGATGGATAATGCCTCGACTATGGGCGTAATGGACGGCTCGCGCGGTCAGTTCGATATACTCGGCTGCTTTTCGCCCTGGGAACGTGCCCGCCTCAACACGCTGGGCCAAACTGCTTCCCTTGACGTATTCCATGGCGAAGTACGGTTGATGGTCGTATTCGTGGATTTCGTACAAGGCGACGATTTGAGGATGTTGTAGTTGGGCCGCTGTGGCGGCTTCATTGCGAAACCGAATCGCATCTTCCTCGCGGGTGACGACGCCACCAGACAACATCTTGAGGGCAACGATTCGATTCAACTGAACATGTCGCGCTTTGAAAACGACGCCCATCCCCCCGCGACCAATTTCGTGAAGAATTTCGTACTCACCAACACGACTCAGGGGCGGAAACTTCTTCCGGGAAACAGCTTCACTGGAAACAGGGTTCGTTGATGGAGTTTCCGTAGAAGAACTCGGATGGTTGTCCTCTTGGATGATCGTCGGTAATTCATGAGGCGACGGTTTCGAGTTCTCTGGCGTTGGCGTGGTCATCCCGAACTTTCCAAAATGGGAGAGGAGAAAACAGAGGGTCTCAGTTTGACGAAAAGAGTGTGGCGAGTCAACTAAGGTAGGGCTGTTCCAAAAGCTACACTTCAACGACGGTTTGGGGAACGTTAGGGTTTGAGGCGGTTCGATACTTCGGGTGGGTTTTATCGGTGGTGCAACGGATCACAGCTTTACGTTGAAAAACGTTTCCAACCCGTTCCTTCGTGACCAAACTGGAATGTCTGGGGATGCAACAACTCGGCCAGGATTTCCAAAGATTCTACAAGCCGCGGACCGGGACGATTGAAGTATTGATTGCCGTCGGTAACAAAGACGCGACCTTCCCGAACGGCCTTGAGGGAATTCCATTCGGGATGGTGCGTTAGGGGAATCATCTCCGACTCAGTGCGTTTGAGGTCAAAACCACACGGAAGCGAAACAATGACGTCTGGATCTTTCGCCACCAACTCTTCCCATTTCATCCAGGGTGAATGGACTCCGGCAGTCCCGAAGAGGTTGATTCCTCCGGCCATCTCGACCAACTCGGGTATCCAGTTTCCGGCGGCCATCAACGGGTCGAGCCACTCCAAACAGGCAACTGTCGGTCGGACAGAAACCGATTGCGTGGTGTTCTGGATTGCCTGCATACGGTTTTGCAACTCATTGACCAACTTTACTCCTTTGGCATCGACACCCAACGCCGTCGCGACGGATAGGATGTCCTTCCAGACATCTTCCAGAGCGTTCGGTTCGAGAGAGACGATCTTGGGTTGCGATTCCAACAACTCACAAACGGCTCGCTCGACGTCCTTGAGACTGACAGCACAAACTTCGCATTGGGCCTGTGTGACCAGGACATCGGGCCGAAGTTCTTGCAATACGTCGGTGTGAACTCGGTAAACAGAAGTTGCGTCGGCTAAGAGAGATTTGACGCGTTTGTCGATTTCCAGGCTATTGCCCTCAACGTCAAATTTCGGTTCTGTGCAAACCGGAAGGGTATGTACGGACAAGGGATAGTCGCACTCGTGAGATCGTCCAACCAAATCTTGTTCGAACCCAAGCGCAGAGACGATCTCTGTGGCGCTGGCGATCAACGAGACGATACGCGGCATGCGAGGCTCCGTGAACAATGGCGAGTCATTCAGTTGATTATTGTATCGTCAGTCAAGCCGTTTTACGAGAGCAACCGAGAACCTGCAGAGCGGTTGGTTTTGGAGATTAGCAGGCACAAACGACCATCCCTCGAGTCGGCGTGCCTGCTACTTTTCGGCTTCACTCTCCCCACCCAGAAAATTCAAAACGGTCTTGGCGACATTTCGAGCAAGAGTTTCCTCACCACCCAACGTTAACGAATACTGATGGCCACCTTCGGCGATGCGGTGGCGGTACTCCTTGTCAGTCCAAACTTTCTCGATCGCCCTGGCCAACGCCTTGGAATCGCTCATCGGAACCAGCACAGCGTTGTTGTCGTGTTCCAGAATGTCCCGGGTCGAAGGACAATCGGACACAATGACGCATTTCTTGAGCCCCATCGCCAACAGGTAAGCCCCCACCCCGGAAGGACTGATGGTTACGGGTGAGATCGGAAAGACAGCCACCTTACAATTGGCGATCTTGCCAATCCAGGAAGCCTGGGAGCCATCGTCGTGGATCAACTCGACATTAGAAGGCAGCGCAAGCCCGTCGAGGAACGTCCCGTGCTCGGTGCCTTCCTCCGGTTTCGGCGTAACGATCAAAGCAGGATAACCCAGCGTCTTGAGAGCCTCGCAGAACGTGTGATAATCGCGCCGAGACTTTCCTCCTGTGAACACGTACTCGTGTTCTTGCGTTTCCCACGCCCTCACCGTTTCGACTTGGTTGACCTTGAAAGGGATGTAACGCAACTTCTTCGGCGTGATCCCGTAATAGCTCTCCAATCGTGGGTGATACTTGAGGTGCATCAAGAAGAGATCGACTTGCGAGAAAATCGCCCGACGTAACATCGCCTTGACACGGTCGAGCAACGAATCGCCCGGTGGTGCCAGGACCAAATCCAAAGAAATGAACGGAGGATTGAAGAACGCAGTCAACATTCGCAACAACGCGAGCAACCGTAACACGCTTGTCTCTTGATCGAGGACAACGGCATCGTATTGGAACGACCGAACCCAAAAACAAAGAGCCTCGAGCTTGGACCCCGTTCGGATCGGAAAATACTCGGCATCCACAAGGTCCGACTGGAACGGTAGTTTTTCGATGTTTGCCAGGACTTTTGGTCGTCGCAGTTTCGCCACCCCTCGTTGGACCAAAGGTCTTGGACCATACCGTTCGCGATATCTTGCCTCGTAAGTTTCGACCATCCCTCGAATAGTAAAGTGCTCCTCCACGCGATTGCGGCCAGCCTGACCCATGGCTTGCTGCTCGCCTGGATGTTCCCAAAGCCTCAAGATGGCTTCCGCCAACTTCTCGGACGACTGTGACGGGACCAGCAATCCGGTTACCCCTTCGGCGACGACTTCGGGGTTGCCTCCCACGTTCGTTGCGATGACGGGCAATCCTCGAGCCATCGCCTCCAAGATCGTCAACGAGACGCCTTCGGTCAGAGACGGTAAGACGAAAAGACTCGAACGTTGGAGGAGTTTTGGGACTTCATGCGATTGGCCATGAAAGTGTATGTTCTCGTCGAGCCCAAGCTCGGACGTAAGGTCGCGGAGGTCACTCATACAAACACCGTCGCCTACGATCTCAAGACGCACGTCTGGTTTTTGTTGTTTGACGACGTGGATCGCACGGACCAGAGTCTGGATGTCTTTCTCTGGACTCAACCGTGCGACGGTGATGATGGGACCAGAAGGATTTGGCCCGGCGTAGGCGAACTTGTCGAGATCGATCCCGTTCCAGATGGTTTGAATTTTCGAATTTGGGATGCCGAGGTTCGCCATTTTCTCGGCGGCATCATGGGACACGGCAATCAGTTCTTGCGGTAGCCATCCCAGGATTCGGAAGAACAGAGCTTCCCTCGGAGAACCTCGTAAGTTGACTCCGTGCCAGGTGTGAAATAACTGCGGCACTCTCGCGAGTTTCGACGCTGGCCCTGCGTAAAACAAAGCTCGGGTGTTGTGAGTGTGGACAACATCCGGACGCCATTTACGAAACAACGCCGCGATCCGCGGAACCAGTCCGGGATGAAATCCCGTTGGTCGGTTCAACACGACGACAGGCCAACCGTGGCTTTCGATGGTTTGCGTTAACTCCCCGCGTGTGCCGATAGAAAGAAACTTCAGGTCGATTCGATCGGGGTCGGCCAGGCGAGCAATTTCGACCAATAGCTTTTCCAAACCACCAACTTGAAAACCCCAGGTAACGTGAACCACATGGAGCTTATCGAGAGATGACGGGTGATTCGATCCGAGGGTGGTCATTACTGCGTTGGGGTAGTTGGATGTTAGAGGTTTTGTAGGGTAGGGCAATCGGAACACTGATACCTCTGGGGGCTGGGAGCGCAGAGCTTCTCTTTATCCAATTCCGTCGTAGGGTGTGACTGGCTTGGGCGTTAGCGAAAGCCAAGGCACACCATGTCTTCCTTTGGGTGTGCCATCGGCACTACGTTCCTCATCAGACCACAATCCCCCAACCATTCGCCAACCGATCTATCTCGACGATTCCGAGGTTTGATGCGAGATTCCTTCGCTAGCATCCGGTTTTCCAAGCAACAATGCCGCAGACCCTCCGCCTAAAGAATCGTCCAAGGAGCTTGGCTTTGTTTCTTTCGCGTCTTGTTCCAGTTCATTCGATTCTCGCCGCAACACACGACGGATCAGTGAAATCGAACGTCGTGGCCCAAAGACAAACATCACCAGCGTCGCACCGAAACACCCGGCGTAAATCAACCCATACCCAACAAGTTCAAGCCACGTTGCGGGCGTGTGCCAGGTCGTCATCCTCCAGAGAATGACGGTCGGGATGGTCGTTGCCAACACCGGCGGCAACATGGCCTGGAAGAAATAGTGATCAAACCGAACGTGGAGAATCGCGCACCCATATAACATGGGAACGATCCCGCGGAATATCGCCCCCGCAAAGGCAATGGCGACGCAGAGACCGTACAGTCCGTAAGGCGGCAGCAGGAACCACGCCAGGCCGACGATCGAGCCGACCTCAAGAATGGCCATGACGGCCCAGAGCTTGTGTCGATTCATGCCGATGACTGTGCTATATGTCACCCATTGAGAAAATGGAATCAGTTCTCCAATCATCAAGATCACCAGTAGCCAGCTGTCGTACGCGGGCGCTTCGCCTGGGTCGGTTCGAATCCAAAGTCGAAAAAACGGCCCGCCGAGGTAAAGCAACGCACCAAAGAAAAACGCGCCGAGTGTCATGCAAACGAGTCCGCCGTAAACAAAGAGTTTTTGTTGTTGGGCCTTCTGTTCCGACGCATAGAGTTTCGTTGCCAGAGGAGTCAGGACGCCAGAACTGACCGCGAGGACCTTCTCGACGGTCTGCACCACGCGATTGGACGAAACGTATCTCGGAATCAAGTTCGACTTGCCGATCTGATTTCCGATAAAGAACGGACCCATTTGGGCTCGAACCGCGTAAGCGGTCGACATCACGAAACACCAAATCCCAAAGTGGAACAACTCGTTCGACGTCTTCTTGTTGACGAACTTCCAGCGCACTTGCAAGTTCGGATCAACCGTAAACGTAACAAAGACGAAAAGAATGAGTCGAAAAAGCGTGGCTCCAACCAACACCAGCCCTAGCACCACGAGACTCGCGCTGTCCGGCGTCGCCAACCAGACGGCAAACACCACACGCAAAATGACATGGGGGATGTCAATGGCGTTGATCAGGCCGAAACGTTGTTTGGCTCCAAGAAAGCCTTCGAACACCGACATCGGAAAGAGCAAAGCCAAGTTGATCCCAATCAACACGATGCTCATGCCAACGTGGGTCGAGTCAACTCCTTCAACGACCTTCGCGAAAAAAGCGAAGAAAACAGGAATCGCCGCAAACGACAACACCACAACGATCACGGCCCCACGCAAGAGCATCGCCAAGCCAGTGCTGACGACCGCGTTGACCTGGTCTTGATCGCCCTTGGCCTGGTAGAACGCGATGTTCCGCGCCATCGACGACCGTAACCCAAAGTCGAATACCGCCAAATAACCCGTCAGAGCAGCGATCAACGCCCAGACACCATAAAGCGATTGCCCAAGTCGGCTGACCAGGAAAGGGAACAGGACGAACATCCCAATGATGTTCGTTCCCAACCCTGTCCAATTCCAAATGACGTTCTTCAGGATCGTTCGCTGTTGACTCATTCTGCCTCTAAAAGGGTGAGGTGGTTGATGCGAGCCTCACTTCGGCGTGTCTATCTTTCCTAACAATAGCTCATAACGATCACCATGGCCGGTAATCTCGACCGATCGAGACGTTTCCCCAGTGTTTGTGATGTGGATCGCGAGACGCTCCGATGGTAAGCATTTCTCCACTTTGTCCGCCCATTCGACCAGGCAAACGCCTTCGCCTTCGAAATATTCGTGCGCCCCTAAGTCGTAGAACTCGTCCTCGGAATTCAGCCGGTACGCGTCGAAATGGTAGATCGGTAAGCGGGCAGGGTACTCCTGAACCAACACAAAAGTGGGACTGCTGACCATTCGGCTGTTAGGAATGTCCAGTCCCTCGGCGATTGCTCGCGTGAGGAAAGTCTTTCCCGCACCGAGTTGACCAACGAGTCCGACAACACAGCCCGGAAAGAACACCCGACCGAGGGAGTGACCGAGAGCTTTCATTTGGTGAGGGCTCGTGATTTCGATGGTGAGAGAAAGGGGCATTGGTTCTCAAGCGTGGTGTTGATAGAGAAGTGGCCGGACGTAAAAGCAAAAACACTCGGAATGGAACTTTCACTGACGTCTGTTTTTTTGTTTTGTTAATGGCGGCAGCTGGCCGCCGTTTTGGTCTCTGGTTCTGTTTTGTTTAGTCTTGGTCTTTCTGGTCCCTGTTTCCTTCTCCCTGTTTCCTTCTCCCTGTTTCCTTCTTCAATTTAATTTCTTTCCGAGCGGTTCTTGCAGCTTCTTGAGGGATTCCAACATCTTGTCAAACCCATCGAACGAAAGAGACTGGGCACCGTCTGAGACTGCTTGGTCGGGATTCGGATGCATTTCGACGAGTAATCCATCGGCACCCGCCGCCATCGCCGCCAACGCCATCGGCGGGACGTAATGGCGTTTTCCGGTTCCGTGGCTTGGGTCCACGATGATCGGCAAGTGCGAGAGCTTCTTGACCGGAGGAATGACCGATAGATCGAGGGTGTTACGGCTGTGATCCGAGAATGTCCGAACGCCTCGTTCGCACAAGATCACCTGATAATTCCCCCCAGACATGACGTATTCCGCTGCCATCAACCATTCTTCGAGCGTGGCCGACATGCCTCGCTTGAGCAACACCGGTTTGCGAGATCGCGACACCCGACGGAGCAAGCTGAAGTTTTGCATGTTCCGCGTACCGATCTGAATAATGTCGGTCGCATCTTCGACCGCATCGGCGGTATCTGTGTCCATCAACTCTGTGACGATCCCGATACCCGTTTTTTCGCGAGCCTTCCGCAGAATGTCGAGCCCGTTTTCCTTGAGTCCTTGAAACGAATACGGGCTCGATCGTGGTTTGAAAGCTCCCGCTCGCAGAAACCGTACGCCACGCTCCATTAAGAACTCCGCCGTACGAAGAATCATTTCTTCGTTTTCGACTGAACACGGCCCGGCGATGATCGTAAAATACCCATCCCCAAACGTGGCCTGAGGTAGCTCGATGTACGTGGTGTCTTCGTGCATCTCGCGACTGGCGAGCTTATACGGTTTGGTCACTCGCAACAATTCCATCACGCCAGGCAACACTTCGAGAGTACGCGGATCGACGGCATTGATGTTGCCGGTAATTCCGATCGCGGTCCGTGTGGCGCCGGGCAAAGGATGCGGCGTCAAGTCCATCCGACGGATGGCAGCGACGACTCGATCGACTTCTTCAGAAGTGGCGTGGGCATTCATGACCACAAGCATAATTCTATATCTCCGTTGGCAGTGGTATTACTGAGAGGGAGTGGGCCAGAAGTGGAACTGATTCGGACCAAAAAATTCCGCAACAATTGCATAAAAACGGCGCTAAAATGACGTAAAAATGTATGACAACTCCTGACAAATCGGCCCGCTGCAACTCGCTCTTATTTCCACAAATCGTTATCTGACATTCGCTTGCACTATTTTCTCGGCTAGCCCACATCACCTGAACTGCCGTTTCATTTACTCAAAACTCGTATCAACACCTCAACGCACGTACACCTCTTCTATTATAGATAATAGTGTTCTGCCTGATTACATTCGCGACTATTTTCCAAGAAAATCAGAAAACCACACTTGCCGCCAGGAAGGGGTTTCGGTGTCTGGACGGATAACAATCATGTGGATTCACGTGTCATCGTGGGACCTCCTTGAACCGCATTTCCGTTCGACATTAGCGCCGTCAACGATTTTCAAACTCCCTCTTCGAACTCAAAGGAGTAAGAACGAAGGTGAGGAGTTCAAAACTGACAATTCCACACACCTCGGTCCAAAATCACCCAGTCTTCGCGGCAGAAACAAGTTTCCTCATTTCCGCGGGCGACAATGTGTCGACAGCCGACCGTTGAGACTCCCAGAACTCCACCCAATCGCCCCAGAAAATAGGATTTTCCGCAAAGAGGACGCGACCCGCATCCAACTCGAACTTGGGCGATGGATCACCTCCAAAAACCGAAATCGGAAGAAGTCGTCCCTGCGACGAATGGAGTGGGTAAATCACGAGCGTTTTCACGTCTCCTGAAGGCCAAACAAGCAGTCGCGTCGGAGTCAATTCATATCGGTATTCCGAATCAGGCAAAGCGGCTCGAATATCCTGGTCCACGAACGAGACACCGCTCAATTTGTAGAGCCCGCCAAGGGCTTGGTCGAACGCAGCCCGCGTTGGCTCGTCCAACACCTCCAACCAACCCAGATTTCGTTTTTTCGCAACGACGTGACCGGCCAATAAGTCAAAACTAAGGATGAGCGGCACATCGGGATACGAGGCGTTGTGGATTTCCACTTGAACTCGCGTGACGCAAAGACTGACCTTTCCCACCCGCAACGTCATCTGTTTTCCATGTTCACTCCGGAGCATCAAGTTGATGAACTCTCGATGCACAAAATGCCGCACGTCCTCTTCGACTTGGTGGAGATGTTTCTCGCACACGTAGGCGTCCTTCGGACGGTTGCGGACCGACGCCTTGCGGAGCCTTCGAAACTCGTTCGGAAGCGTCCCCGAATGGAACCCTGGCTTGAGTAGTTGCCGCATCGTCTCGCCATGATTTCCGACCCGCACCGGTTGGAGGGTCTCAGGACGGTTCGCCGCATATAAACGCCAGTTCTCCTTGAGTTCCCAAACCAGAAAACCGAAAATTCCAGGCGCCAACAATACCAACAGCACGAACAACCAGGTTCCTGCTACCGGTCCCCAGTCCAACGCAGCGACAAGTGGGATATAGATAATCAACATGAACTTTCCTGCCACCGTGACGACGGGAAAGTGCTTGACGGGATTGATCCCCGGTTCAGCAATCAGAATGATGAATGCCCGTACGACGTACGAGACCGCCGACCAAATGACACCCAGAAATGCCTTGCCCCAAAGCGTAACCGCTGACGCTCCACTGGTCGTGAATCGAAACTTTTCGTCGAAGCTATACAAGAATCGCTCGCACTCGAACACAATCTTGCGGAACCACTGAACCACAATCTCCAACAAAGCCGGAAGGACTTCGACACTCAGGTGTCGCCCTGTGGCCAAAAGCCAATCCGAGATGATCTCGTCCGTGATTTGTCCAACTCGCGTCGAAAAGTACGTCCAGAACGCCATGAACACGCTCGTCCCCACGATGAGTGGAAAGTGCCACGTCTCGGCGATCATGGCCGTGATCAACCACGCAATAATACCCAGCACCAAGGGCTTTAGCAGACACCGCCGAAAGAACAGCATCGCCTCGCTCCGCATGGCCAGTCGGACGATTCGAAATCGCGGGATGTTCGACGGCAGGTCGTAGACCACGAACTTGATTCCCAACCCGATCAACCGAAAGGCTTCGAACACACCGGCTCGAAACCTCGGAATCTTGATCATCGCCAGGATGAACGCCCCAAGCACCAGCACCAGCCCGACGTTCCACGGAGCCGTGAGGACGTCCAGGGCTTCTTGCATTTTTTTCTCATGCTCTACAGTGGGATCGACTCCATGCTCCTTGATTCCGTCCTTCTCGTTTTCGAAGAAATGCATGATCTCCAGAGTCGTCAAGACGATTCCGTTGACGACCATGAACGCACCGCCGAACGGAATCACCAGCCACTTCATGAAGACACGACCCCAAAGCGTCCCATAAACGAGAGAGGTGATCGTCTGCAGCCAGCGCAAGTAGAATTCGCCGGGGCGATACACGGCATCGAGGCGAGTGTTGAGTTCTTTGTTGAGCTGAAGCAGTTGGTCCCCGCGAAGTAACTCCGACGGCTGCGACAAGTCCTCCAGCTTGAGCTGATTCCGAGAGACGGCGTCTCGGATCTGGCTCATGTTCAACATCCCTGTTTCCACGATCGTGTCGAGAAGTTCTTCCCGCAGTTTTTCGCGGGCAACCCTTTCGGGTACGTTCTGGGGACGAAATCCAACCGTTTCCAACGCCTCCATCACCAACGGACGGAAATGGTTCCTCGTTTCGTACTCGGCTTGCTTGATGACCTCTCGAAGCAATTTGCCGATTCTGTCACGCTGACGTTTCGTGAGTGGAACCAAAGACAATTTCTTGTAGGCCTTGCGGAGGTGTTTCAACAAAAGCACCCGTTGATAGCAAGGCAGTTCTTGTTGCAACGGAATCTTGCCCAGCGACCTCGCCCACGTGATCAGATTGACGGAATAAATCCCTCGCTCGTGATCCACACAAACCCGTTGGAGGTCGTAAAGCAGTCGCGCGGCAACGTTCCAAAAACCACTCGCGGCTGGAAAGATCAACGGGATCAATGCCCGGTACCACTCCTCGGCCGCAATGCTCGCAAAAGGCAGCGCGTTCTGGAAACGACGGGTGAATTTGCCGAATAGCTCCTTCGCTTTTTCATGATCCGCATCGGTACCCAGGCGAGTGTGGATGATCGCCGCGCGCAGGTTGTTCCCCTGGGCCAACGCCTCGTCGGCGAGCGTGCGCCGACCGTCGGATTGGGCCTGGCTGAGATCTTCTTGGGCTTCCGGAGGCGCTGCCGGTTTCTCGACAGCGAGTTCGGGTTCGTTAAGGACCGGTTCCGCTCCTTCGGGACGCGTGCTATCGAAAATGGCATGGCTATCCACGTCTTCGGCCAACAGTCCATCCAAGTCTTCGCGATCTTCTAACGCCGGGAAGTAAATAGGCAGCAACTCCGGTTCGAAGGCCTGAAGCTCACAGTACAACGCGACGAAACGGACGTACGCTTCGAGTGTATCCTGTGGGTCGAACAGATACTCCTCTTGATGCAACACCTTCGTGGCTTCGGCAAATTCGGTTTGACCGATTTTCTCGATCATTTTGTTGACGTGCGCCGTTGCATTCGACAGACCAGCGAAGCGATTCCGTAAAGCGATGATCACGCGCGAGTGAAACAGAATTCGCCAATAATGCCGTCGCAATTCGGCTTCGGAACTTCGGTGAAGCGTTTTCCCTGAAGGATACGCGATGAGTATCAATTGCTCAGGGAGCGAACCCGTCGCAGCAGCCGCAGGCAAGTCCCGGGGGTGCGCTAACTTCAACAATTCTCGCTTGTTGACGACATAGCTCTCAAATCGGAGGAGTTGGAAGCTATTCATCTGGGATTCGTAGTGGAACCAAACGACCCGCCGCAAAACACGAGACTTGACAAAGACAACCGCGTTATCGACTGCCGTCAACGCACGTTCCAACTCTTCGAACGTGACCCTTCCAACTCCCAATGCTTCCATATTCATTCGTGTCCTGAAATCGGTACCGATGGTTTTCTGATTCTGGTAGTGGGCCAAAGGCATTGGTCCGGTGGCATCCAATATGAAGAGGAAAATCCTCTGTCTGGCCGCCACCAAACGAAGAACCACTTCGACCGACACTCCGCACAAGAACCGAGTTCCGAAGCCGTATAACAGCGGATCGTGTCATCAGTTTAACTCAAGCTCGAGGCAAGAGCCGAGTCTTTTTCAAAAAGTGCCGAATCGATCAATCCAGAAGACAACGGCTCAAAAGCCTCTTCCTTTGACCCGAATTCCGAGTTCAACTCCAGTATCTGGACATTCTCACCGATTCTTGCTAGGAGTATCTTTGTAAGTCTGTCTGTCGGAAATCAGACGCGTTGGGAATCAAATGGCTCGATGTGGTTTGATTCTCCGAACCCGACGAAATGTTCAACATCGTTTACACACTGGTGGAGTTGAAAAATCAATCAATGTGTCGGAAAAAGAGTCTTTGCTCGTCAACTTCCACCTGTAAACTAAATAGCGAATGACCTTTTTCCAAAACTTCTTGCCATAAATGTTTTAGGGATCATCATGACTCACGTCGTTTGCCAACCTTGCTATGACTGTAAGTACACTGACTGCGTAACGGTTTGTCCGGTCGAATGCTTCTACCAGGACGATAAAATGCTTTACATCGATCCAGAAGACTGTATCGATTGCGAAGCTTGCGTCCCTGAATGCCCGGTCGAAGCCATCTTTGCCGAAGCCAACGTTCCGGCAGAATGGGACAGCTACACTGCCATGAACGCAGAAAAGTCGGCCGAGCTAAAAGACAACGGGCCGATCACCGAGAAAGAGGATGCTCAGGAAGGCCCCGAGTGTAACAAAGCTGGCTAAGCCGGCTCAGTCCGAGCAGACGTGTGGTGCCAATTCGTTGGCCTGCAAAACCTCTTATAATCTGGTGGGCGGTTGCAAACTTCGGTCCACCAGACTTTTGCTCGGTTTCTAGTTTGCACACAACGAGTTTTTCATCGCACAAGAATTACGCCCAGAAATTCTGTTTGGGCGTGATACTGTAAAACGTATGTAGATACCACAGGCTTCAGTTCTTTCCTGGCTCCTCACACCTGGCGACGAACAGACTTTGCTTCTCGTGCCACCGAAATTGGATTAGACACCTGATCGTGTGCAAGTCTGTACTGCGTACTATTTACTCGCTAGCAACGCAGAAATGTCTCCGCCATGAAACCATGGTCTGAGAATTGATTTCCGTAGCCTTCGGGTGTGCCACCTTCACTACGCTCCTTGTCACACCCACAAAACGGCAACCGCTACGGCCACTCGCAACCTGCTCCAGTGCTCAAACTCGCTCTCGACGTTCCAAAGAGCACTCCGACAGACTTTTTGACTCCCAAATCATTGCCTTCGAGGGTATTTTGGACTCTCACATCCATCTCTTCCCTTTTGATTTATTCGGCGGCGGCGGTACTGCCGTGGGCGTGCAGCTACTCGCGGACGCTGTTCGAGAAATGATAGAAGACAACGAGGAAGAAACGAAGCCAACCCGAGCTCTCGCTTACCAGGGCCGAGTTGAGTTACACGAAGAAACCTTCGAAACGATGGAAGCCTATCAAGCCTGGCGGACGACTGCCAGACGAGCTATTCAAGAAGTGTGGAGCGACGGAGATTTTCTGTTTTGGGTGACCGGCAATCACCTGGGTGCGTTGCCAATATATGACGAACTTGCAACCGCTTATCCTGACACCCTCGTAGTTCAGTTCGACGCCCATTTGGACGTTTATGATTTGTCGGACTGCACGAGCGAGCTCTCTCACGGAAACTTTTTACTACACTCAGAGTCCAAACTGCCACCGATTGTCAACTTGGGACATCGAGAGCTACTTCTCCCGCAAGCACACACAAGCCGGTACTTTACCAACGCTTTCCCCGCCGACCAACTCTGTATCGACCCGAAACCAGCCATCGAAACTCTCAAACAGCTCGCGCAATCGGCTTCTCGCATCGTCATTGATCTGGATTGTGACGTTTTTGACGCAGCTTTTTTCCCTGCGATCGCTCATCCGCAGCCATTCGGCATGTCGCCATCTGACTTACTACGATTGTTGGATGCTGTTTGGTCCGACAAGGTTGTCGGATTAGCCATCTCAGAATTCCATACGGCCCACGATGTGAATGACCGAAGTCTGGCCCTCTTGGTTTGGCTGCTCGAATACACCTTGTTGCGTATATACGAAAAGGAAAGAGGGTGACGTGGTCTGCCAATAGCCAAAACGATCTGCGAATACCTGCAATTCCAAAATCCACAGCCACTCATCCCATCAGTTCGTCTTGACACCAAATTCTTGCTCGTTATCGTGCCCCCCTCACCGATTTCCGAACGTCGAAAAGAGGGAGTTACGACATGCGATGCATCACAAGTGCCGTCGTGGGGTTCGCCCTACTTGGCCCCACGTTCGCCCACGGACAACCGAGGCTCTTTGACACCTTCGTCCCAAGACCAAACGTTGTGGATAACCCAAGTACGCTCCAAGATTACACACGAAACCTTCGTCGGCCATCGAACAGTTTTTTCTCGAGGCCCACTCTAGGGTTACCCAGATTAAATCTCCGCAACGTACTTCACCTTTTTACGTTTCGGTATCCGTTTCAACGTCCACCAACTTCAACTGCCGATTTGCAAACATTCCAACTTCCGGTGCGTACTCGAAGCCCGTTCTGATCGACTCCGTCACTATGCAAACTGAAGCAGGTACACACCCATATGCCGTTGGCGTCGAAACTGGCCACCCATTAGCACCATTGTGTCCCTGCTAGCCTCTCCAGTTTAAGTGTTGTCGGCAAGTTTCTCGGCTCGAGTATCCGACGAATCCCACACACCGCAGACGATCAACAGACCAGCGCCTATGCCCAAAGGGGTCAGGCTTTCAGCGCGACAGCTGGCTGCGACAATGATTCCCATGGTGAGGAGTAAGAACGACATCACGAAGATCCACTGGCCAAGCTTCACTCGTGGTGTATCGGCGCTGCCCCGTGCCCAATAAAGGGCCAGGGCACCCAAGATGAAGCCCACCAAAGCAACTACGTTGAGCCACATTTCGACGTTGTGCATTATTGCCTTTGCCTTCCCTCTTCGCGCAGCCACTACACGACCGCTTACTTCCCTGTCTTTTGTTCTGCTCACAATGCCGACAATTACCACTTACTGAGTTTTTGGTAAATGCCTGGAAAGCGAACGAAGTCATTTTGAAGTCAAAGACGGAGGCAAAATCATGATGTTTCCTCTCCCTGGCACCTCCCGTCTAATCAACAATGATTTACAAAGCCCTGCCATCGTTGCTGCAGCTACAATCAAATCGCATGGAGCCTGAGTTCACTCACGCCAAAATACGTCATGGCAATCGCCGGCTCTAACAGTGAAATGACGCATCCCAATCAGAGCGTGCCCCTGGCTTTTGGAAATAGACGCTCGTCGTAGGTCCACGCGGCTCATGTGTACTTTTTCCTGCCGTAGGCACGCGCGGCTAGCGTATACCTACGATTTCCCGCCGAATCCAAATCCCAAAATCCAGTGTTGCTTCCTGCCGCTCAGTTTTCCCATTGACCCCTTCAACGAATTTGGTATATCCCCCGTCTCATAATGATGTACAGAAGTGGCCTGGATATGGTCCATACGCGGGGAGGGAACCCATATGCGCTGGCAATGGCTTCCGATAGGTTGGGTCGTTTTAATACTGGCTGTGGCTGGGTGCAAAAATCCCAAACCCAATCTCAAACCACCTAACGGACCGGCCGAGTTCAATCTCCCACCGGCCAACGACCGTCGCTATTCGGATTTTCCTCAGTATTCCAAGGACGCCCTCTACGAGAATCCGTTGTTGCGAAAACAGAAGCAACTTGACGCGGGCCGCAACCAAATGGGGCCAATCGGTCGTCCCGGCGGCGGCCGCGCAGGAGGATTTTAGACCCTCCAAGGTAAGGTCGCCCAGAGTCATTCCGTCAACACCCGAATAGACTGTGTTGACAAAACCCATTGCCGAGTGACTGTTGTGACGTGGGCTTCGGCCCACTAACCCCTCACTTTGGCTCCGAGGTGCATACTCTCCGAACCCCTCCAGACACCATTCCTTTGGTTCGTCTTGTCCAGTCGCCTCAGACTTTTCGTCAACGGAAGTCCTCAGTTCGTTCTGCAATTCTCCCTTTCGTCTCCCCATCGCCACCGTTACACTAATGAAGAACATCCCGATAGGATTCCCAAACACTCGTGGTTGACTCAGATTGATGTGTTAGCGGGCGCTAATCCGAAAAGAGCGAGGAAAAACTCCTCGTCTGCCTTTCGGGTCACCAAAAATCCCACCTCACCTCTCAACTCTGAAGCCTCAATCACTGGGTTGGTTCCAGGAGAGGAACACGACCCCACCACAATCCATCTGTTCCGTCCACGGATACCCGACATAGACCTTTACCTCCCTCAAGACGCTCGAGGAGACCGTTATGTGGGCTTTGGCAAACTATTGGAAACACCAATGGAACATCACAACGAAGATGGTAATAAACCTTGTCGCCTTTTTGGCCTGCGTGACTTTCGTAGCGGCTGATGCTCCAACAGACAAGACGACCCAAAAGAAAGTCGTTGGCGTACCCCAGCGGGTGACCATCCAGCCTTCGAAAATTGTCCTTGTCGGGGATCGCTCGTGGCAACAAGTAGTCGTCACGGGAAACTACGCTGACGGAACAGTCCGCGATCTCACGCCCTTTTGCCAATTTCGAGCCAACCAAGCGATCGTCAGTGCGTCGCCTACCGGTATCGTTTGGCCCAAGAAGACCGGCCAAACGATACTCACCGTGTCCGTCGCTGGGAAGAAGCACCCAATCCCCGTGACTGTGGTCGATTACGACAAGCCCGCGGACGTCAGCTTCAATCGGGAAGTCATCGCCGCCTTGAGTGTTGGGGGTTGCAACGCGGGCGCCTGTCACGGAACTCCGAGCGGAAAAAATGGATTCAAATTAAGCCTGCGTGGGTATCTACCCGCAGACGATTACGTCCAACTGACCCGCGACGTCCAAGGCCGACGCACAAACCGCAACAACCCCAGCGCAAGTTTGATTTGGAAAAAAGCCCTCGGTCGCATACCCCACGAAGGCGGCAAGCGCTTTCGCGAAGACAGCGTCGCCGCACAAACCATCCACACTTGGTTGCAACAAGGAATGCCCAAGGACCCCGCCCAATCCGCCAAAGTCGAACGTATCGAAATTCTTCCCGGTTCCCGAGTCCTCAAGGCTCCCGCACGTTGGCAACAACTGGCTGTGCTGGCTCATCTTTCCGACGGCACCACTCGTGACGTAACACGATTGACTGTCTTTGAAAGCAGCGACCGGGACATTGCCTCGGTGTCGAATTCGGGTCTGGTGGAATTCTCTCGGTCCGGAGAAGTGGCGATCCTCTGCCGCTACCTCCAAAACATGGAGTCGGTGCGATTGGCGTTCCTGGAACCCAAGGACGGCTTCGTCTGGTCCAATCCACAAGAACACAACTTCGTGGACCGACACGTCTTTTCGAAACTCAAAATGCTGAGCATTCAGCCATCGAAACTTTGCTCGGATGAAGTTTTCATTCGGCGGGCTTACCTGGACGTGTGTGCGATACTGCCGACTCCGCAAGAAGTCCAACGCTTTCTGTCGGACGACAGCAAAAACAAGCGGGTGGAACTCATCGACAGCTTGCTCGATCGTCCCGAGTATGCCGATTTCTGGTCCATGAAATGGCTCGACGTTCTCCGCAGCACGCGGTCCAAACTCGGCAACGGTGCCATCGCGTACCAGAAATGGCTACGCGGACACGTCGCCAAAAACACTCCCTTCAACAAGGTGGCCCACGAATTACTCACGGCGAACGGAAACACCTACGAAGACGGCCCGGCGAATTACTACAAGGTGACGCGCGACCCGACGGAACTCGCCGAAGTCACTGCCCAACTCTTCTTCGGAATTCGAATGCAGTGTGCCAAGTGCCACAACCATCCCTTCGAGAAGTGGACTCAAGACGATTATTACAGCACGGCGGCGTTTTTCGCTCGCGTCCAGCGAAAACGCGTTGCCAAGAGCAAAAAAGACAAGTCCAAGGCCGAGATCATCTCGGTCAGCTCAGGGGGTGACGTCAAACACCTTCGGACGGGCCAAGTCATGGCACCAAAGTTTCTGGGAGGCCGAATCGCCAAGATCGCCGCGAAGCAGGACCGCCGCGAAGTCTTCGCCAACTGGCTGACCAACAAGGACAATCCGTTCTTCGCAAAATCCGTCGTGAACCGTATCTGGTTCCACCTGATGGGACGCGGCATCGTCGATCCAGTAGACGATTTCCGGGACTCCAACCCCTCGGCCAACGACGCCCTTTTGGACGCTCTTGCCGACGATTTCGTCAAAAACAACTACGACATCAAACACGTCATACGAACGATCATGACATCACGGACCTACCAACTCAGCGCAATCACCAACAAGTACAATAAGGACGACGAAAAATATTTCTCGCACGCCGTGACCAAGGTCCTGACGGCTGAGCAATTGCTCGACGCGATTTCCCAGGTGACCGAGGTGCCTTCCACGTTCAACGGCTTTCCGAAGGGGACACGGGCGACCCAACTCCCCGACGGCGAAGTGAACAACAACTTCATGAAGACGTTCAATCAACCCGCCCGGGAACTCGCCTGCGAGTGCGAACGGGGTAGCGGTGCAAGTCTGGCCCAGGCTCTACAAATGCTCAACGGCAAGACCGTACACACCCGTCTGCGAGACGCCAAGAATCGCATCAGTCGACTCCTACAAAAGAAAACTCCGGTCAACAAAATGATCGAAGAACTCTACCTGGCGACTCTCTCACGACTGCCACGCGAAAAGGAAATTCAAATCGCCACGCAGTACGTTCAAAATGCTGCGAACAAGAGGGAAGCGTGGGAAGACTTGCAGTGGACTCTGTTGAACACGAAGGAGTTTCTGTTCCGACATTAATCGTCGAACCGACTATTTTTGCCTCGGCTGCAACATCTGTCGACTGACGGAGGGCGGGGATGCAACCAGTTTTGCTATTTCGTGCTGACCACGAGAATCAAGCCGAACTCGAAGCGGCCCGCCGACTCTGGTCTGTCGAAGAAGACAGAATGCGTTGCCAGAATCAACTTGTCGTTGGGCGGTATTCTGTGTTGCCGTTCTATGATGCCCTTGAGCAAGACTTGGCCGAACGACGTTGTCGGCTAATCAACACCCACACCCAACATCGGTGGATTGCGGACTTCGACTATTATCCTACGTTCCAAGATGTGACCCCGGAGAGCTGGTCTGAAGAGGAGTTTTCCTCGGCTCCCGAGGGACTGTTTGTGCTCAAGGGTAGGTGTAATTCGTTCAAACACCGATGGACTGAGTTGATGTTCGCAAACGACAAGGCTGATGCGTTTCGCAAGGCGGCGATGCTCCACGAACAACAGTTGATCTCCCAGCAAGGGTTAGTTTTCCGCCGCTTTGTCCCCCTTGAAACCTACGAACACACC
Source organism: uncultured Alcaligenaceae bacterium (assembly GCA_964423615.1). Taxonomy (GTDB): domain Bacteria; phylum Planctomycetota; class Planctomycetia; order Gemmatales; family Gemmataceae; genus CAYRFQ01. The sequence goes on from CAYRFQ010000013.1 coordinate 26,798, forward strand.
TCAAGCGGCCTTCCAATCACGAACGAATGGCGTTTCTTCTTCGTGGGCGATCTGCTCGTCGGATACGGTTATTACTGGAACACGATGGCGAGGATTGCAACGCCTTCCATGGATAATGCAGGGATCGAATTTGCTTACTCGTGTGCCAGTCGAGTGGCAGGGAAGGCTGCTTTCTTTGCCGTTGACATCGCGAGAACGGTTAGCGGGCTCTGGAGCCTGATTGAACTCAATGATGGCCAAAGTTCTGGTCTGGGTGCAATTGATCCTGACGAGTTCTATCGCGAACTGAAATCGGCGTGTGGCCAAGTCGTTAGCGCAGGCTTCTCTTCAACTCGATAAGATCACAACTTTCCAAATGGCGTGACTTGAACACGCACGGAAAAAGACTTGTGACAGCTGTTACAAGCATTGGCAAGTTTCACAAAGTTCACACGCGTTGTGTTGAAGTCTTTCTGAGACGCCGACGTTGCCACCGCCAAACCGGCTTTCCGCAGTTCCGTCGCCTTCTGAAACCAAACCGTGCGCGCTGGTTCCGTTTTGGGTGGACGAAGCATCAACAAGTTCCCGGTCTCCGCAACAAGAAGCGATTGGCCGCGAATGAATTTCCACGTCTCCAATTTCGTCGGCTGTTCTCGCAACAACCGATCCAACCCTTGAAAATTGGCCTTCGCCAGTCCTTCCATGAGCAGCTTGGTTTCAGCAACGGCCTCCAATTTCGGTTCAAAACGTTGTTGCTGCGCGCGACTCGGTTCGGGCCCTGGCATCAGAGTCAAGCAGACGAACGCACCAAGAACGATCAGGAGCCAAAAGGGACGTAAGTTGCTCATATCTCAATTCTCCTCGGCAGGGACGTGACTGGGAGGGGGCGGGACCTGGACGTAGAGTTCGCCTTCATCGACGCGAGTGGCGTAACAACCAATCCCCGGACTCTTGGGAGAATCGGCCCACACGCCGTCGGACAACCGGAATCGCCAAGCATGCCACGGGCACGTGACGGTGCCGTTTTCGACGTTTCCACCGGCGAGCGAGGCTCCCATGTGTGGACACATGTCGTCGATGGCAAAGAACTCGCCATTGTGCTGGAACACGGCGATCAGTTTGCCGTGAACCTTCACCGTTTTTCCTTCACCTTCGGGCAACTCCTCGACCCGACATACTTTTTGGAACTCACTCATTCCCATTCCCTTGCTTCATCTCGAGAATCTCACAATTCCAGCGTTTCGCGGCCAGCCGTAATTGCTTCAATCTTCCCAATATAGAACTCCGGTTTGCGAAGTCTTTGCGCCGCCCGATGCGCCGCTTCGACATTTTCGTCATCTAACCTTCCGATCAAATCCAACAATCGGCATTTGTCGATCAAGATGTCACATTCATAGGCCAGTTGGCCCTTATCGACATTTTTTTCGAATTGGCGTTCTCGCACTTCGAGGGCTTCGTCGAATTCTCCACGCAACATGTGGTAATGACACCAAGCGTGGTAATACCCCGGACATGCGGGCCACTCGAGTTGTTTGTTCCGACCGAGGGCCGTGCGTTGTTGACGGGAACCGATGGTTTGCTGCCCTTGCTTTTCGGCCAGGAGGGCTTGCCACATTTGGGCCAAAGCGATGGGGTACTGGTAGCCTTTGTATCGTCCAGAACTTTCCAGGGCAACTGCCCACCGTTCGAGCCCTTCCCAGTTCCGACGGTGATATTCGAGCAGGCACATGTTCTCGTGCATGGCGATCATATAGTGCCGAGCCGCATGTTGGTCAGGGTCGCTGTCAGCCTCGCCAAGGGCCGCAATGGTCAACTCGGCGACGCGGGCATAGTCTTCTTGGGCGAATGCGAGGTCGATCCGACACTCGTTCCACATGTAGTGCGAATCGGGTGTCTCGTGGGACAATTCTCGTTCAAGCTCGTCGAGGGCCGATCGGATCTCAAAACAATAACCCAACGGATCGATCCGCAGATAGATCACGATCAGATCCGTGTAGGCATGGAGTCGCTGGGGATAGGCGAGGTGTGCGGGCTTTTGGACAGTGAGGAGGTTGTGGATCGCCTGATCCAAAAGATTCCGAAAATCTCGTTTGTAGTAAATGGTGGCGTGGACCTGCCATTGCTGGAACAGCATTACCCACCACGGTTCCTCAAGACGCTCGGCTAGCTGTTGTCCTTCGCGAAACAAAGCCAGCGTCTGGTCTGGATTCGTTTCGCGGTAAGCAAACCCCTGGTCGTGGATTTGGAGTAGGCGACTGCGGTCTCGATCCCCGCAACGTAGGGCTTCCTGTTCAAACTGTAAAAACCATTGCCACTCACTCATGACGTCCCAAACTCGGGTTGGTGCCGACAAATCAAAGTCCTCTTACCTCTTCGATTATTGTACGAGGCCGAGGTGGAAGATGCCTAGGGACGTGCAAACAATGCAGCCAGGAGTTTCCCAAGAAATGGTCGAACAGAGATAGGACAGACACGTCAGCGAAGGTGACGAAAATTGGCGACGAGAGGAGCGTTTGCTCCTCGCAACAAGTTGGCAGATGTGAGAGTTACTCGCCGACGTACGGCAGGAGGGCCATGAACCGGGCTCGCTTGATGGCGACCTTTACAGCACGTTGAAATGCCGCGCAGTTACCACTTCGCTTGCGGCTGAACAACTTGCCCTGGCTGGTACACAGTTTCTTCAGACCAGCGACGTCCTTGTAATCGACAAACGCAGGACGTGGGCAACCCTCTTTGGTGCAAAAACGACAACGGTTTTTTCGACCCCGTCCAAGTTTCTTCCGAACCATGTAACTCCCTCAAATCGTTTTGGATTACCGAATAGAGCTATTTTGCAAAATGTTACGATAGAGACTTCGTGGGTGGGTGTCAACTGGCAAACAGGCCAAACCCAAACGCGTTGGAATGGACAGTGTCACGATACTTAGTTGAGTTTATTGGCAACAAGGGTGTATTGTGTACAATTGTCAATGTCGTGAAATTTTGTCGTTTGCTCTGTGGGTCCGTGCGATGATGACGTTCGAGCGGTTGAAACGATACCCCGTGTGTTCCACTGCATGACCGCTTGACACTCGAACTGTTTGAGAACCTTCTGCCCACATTCGCCCAAGCCTACCAAGCCATCCTTGATCAAAAACACCAACACCAATAACGACAACGACAACCAGGCGCAGGACGAAAACCGGTTCTCTCAGACGACCGCGACAAACTCGTTTTCATCCTCTTTTGCTTCCACCAACACCCTACCCAATTTTGCTAGGGCCGGTATCCTTTCAGAAGTTCGTTTCCTCCGCTCTTCACCTTCGAGTTGGAAAGGATTCCGGCGTGAGTGGCATTGAGTCTTGTTCTACTCCCCAAAACCAAAACACAAACGGACCTTCGAATGTCCTTTCCATAACTCCTCCCAACTGGAACCTGCGGACAGAGACTATGGTCGCTTCGGGCCTTCTGTTGTTTTTGTTTCTGGTCTACAGTCACGTCGCCATTTGGCACAGTGATGTTTGGGCTCATCTGAAACATGGCCAATGGATCGTCGAGCATAAACAACTTCCCGACAGCGAACCGTTCTCGCCCTTCTCGAACGAACCGGAAATGTATGTCCCGTGGCTCGCGCAGGTGATTTATTATTCGGTGTATCAGACGGGAGCATGGCTCGCGGGAGGGAATGACTTGCGACAACTGGCAGGAGGCGTCACACTCTTGCAACTTTTACACGGGGTTGTCGTTGCTCTAAGGTTTGCTTTCCTTTTCGTTGCCTTTCGACGCCTTGCCAATTCAGCGTGGTTGGCCATCCTCGGCATCTTTCTCGTCTTGGCATTCAACTTGGGCCTCCTGGGCATCCAACGACCCGAGAAATTTGGCGAATTCTATTTTGCCATGTTGATGGTGCCGTTGGCGCGTCGCGAATTGTCTCGCCGCGCCATGTTCTTGTTGCCGGTCCTTTTTGTTCTGTGGGCCAACACTCACGGTTCGTTCCTCATAGGTCTCGGCTTTATGGGCGTTCTCCTGGTGGGTCGAGTCGCGGAATGGTGCTGGGCTCAGAAGCAATGGAGCGTTGTTGCGGCTTGGGGTGATCTCCAAACGAGGCGTTTCTTGGTAATTCTTCTGGGGGCAACCGTAGCCGTTTCCCTTTTGAATCCGCATGGACCGTTGTTGTTGTGGAAGATTTCGGAGGTATCTCAGCATCCCAACGTCGCCACCATGAAAGAATGGGCTCCACTCGACTTCACTCAACCCACAGGGGGACATTTGGGATGGCTGATGGTGTTGGGGCTGGTCGTCGGGACGCAAGTGTTTAGTCCCCGTTGGATGTCACCCACTCAGTTGTTGTTGCTCGTGGTTTTTGCCTTGCCGCCGTTGCTGTCCCAAAGGCTCATGAGTTGGTGGGTGATGGTTTTGCCATGGGTCGTGTTACCGTTGTGGCAGGCAATAGGCGATCGATGGGCGTGGAAGGAACCCTTGAGGAACCTGCGACCCAACCATAGGAATACTATGATTGTGGTGGGCTTCGTAGGAGTCGCCATCATGTGGTCACCCGCCATGACCTGGGTTCTCCGTGGTCACCCGACGCCTCTTTCCAAGTCTCTGTCTGCCGCGACGCCTTGGCGGCTGGCGTGGCAACTTCAACGTCCGGACAACACTCGGGTACAGGCATACCCAAAGCTGGACGCCGTTCTCGCTGAGTGGGGAGATGCCAATAAAAAGTATCGAGGTTGCATCTGGGCGAGTGAATCCGTGGCCGATTTTTTGCTTTGGCGACTCGCGGATGAAATTCCTTTGGTCGTCTATTCGCACGTCCACCTCTTTTCCGCCGATCACTGGGAACGGCATCTCCAGATAGCTCGCGGACAAAACGAATGGGAGACCCTTTTGGAAGACTACCAGGTAAACCTGGTAGTTTTCGAACCGGCTCTCTGGCCGCAATTAGCGCAGAAGATTCGACGGAGCGACAACTGGACGCTGCTCGTCGATGAAACTCGTTCTCCCGAGAAACGCAATCCACGTACTCAGTTGTTGATCGCTGTTCGGAACAAGCACGTCGAGAAAAGTTAAACGAAAGGCCCACGGAACACACCTTCGTGGGCTGGGATGCCGATCGGCAAGCAGGATTTCAGAGCCTCGATGAATTGTGGAGTTGTCCGAGTTGCTTATGCCAACAATTCCCGAATCGCTCCGGTGCTTTCTTTGAACGAGTTCACGGGACAACCGAGTTGTTGGAGGATCGTCAGATAGAGGTCGGACATTGGCTTGGTTCCCTGTTCCCATCGGAGATGTTGGCCGTGACGGAAGCCTAGTTTGCGACCACCAGCGATGAGAGTCGGAAAGCTCTTGCCCGAGTGGCTGCTGATTTGAGCACCACCCAGAAGCAAGACGGTATGATCGAGCAACGTGCCGTCGGTGGCTCGAATTTCTTTGAGCTTACCCATTAGACGAGCGAATAATTCGCAGAACATGACGTCGCGAGAATGGATGACCTTTGCTTCGGGCGATCCCGCTCGGGCTTGGCCACCTTTATGGTGAACGTCGTGAGCGCCGCGTGTCGGAGCACCAGCGGCTCGCGCCCAATCGCGATACTCTTCGTAATTCGGTCCGCCTTCACCGCCGAGGCTATGAGTCACGACCCGAGTCATGTCGGTCTGGAAAGCCAACACGATGAGGTCCATCATCAACTCGATGTGAGATTGCATGCTGTTGCGAGCCGGTTCGACACGAACATTGCTTGCGTCGAACTCCGGACGACCTCGCTGGAGGATACGTTCACGATCGGTCAGTCGGCGTTCGACGCTTCGGATCGATTCGAGATATTGATCGAGACGCTGTCGGTCGGCTCGGCCGAGCGGTCGTTGAAAATCGCGGATGCTGCCGACGGCCGTATCGAGAATACTACGATCGAGTTCCAAACGTTCTTGAGCTTCCCGAAGGTGTGTTCGGTCGGCTGGTGGGAACAATCGGTCGAAGACAGTTCGATGCGTTCCGATGGCTGGGATGTCCACGCCGAGCGCATTTCGTGAGAGCGTCGTTGTCCCAACACCATCCCGGAACGACAACGCCAACGATGGAAGCCAAGTCGGCCCAAGATGCCGAGCCGCGAGTTGATCCATCGAAATCGTGTTCGTGATCGTACCCGGTGTCAGGTTGATATTGTGTCCGGTCAACCAGTTGTACGGATGAACGTGTCCGCTGATTTGGCCGGTGATGTGACGCAGGTTCGTCAGGACAGAGAACTCTTCTCGATGGCGAGCCAACGGTCGGTGGGTTGGCGCGATTGTGTAATCCCGACCGGTGTTCACTGGAAACCAACCGTGTCGGTCGATGGCTCCAGGGATATAGAAGCACGCCAGGCGTCGTGGCTCGGCTTGCCGAGTCGTCGCAGCCAACGTCGAACCGCCCATGATCTCCAGATACGGCAGGGCCAACGTGGCCCCGAAGCCGCGAAGCAGTGTGCGACGGTCGATCGGATTCTTGGGATTCATGCCTTAGTTTCTCCTGCCGATGGTTGGAGTGTGAATGGGAAGAGATTCGTGTTGTTCGAGGAACGCTCGCGACCGAACGACGGCCTTGAGCAGGTCGCCGAGCCGATATCCATCGGCCCGGTGAGATTTCATGATGGAACGGATTTCGACCATCTCGTCGATCCCAGGCAACCGACCGGTCCCGTAGATCATCAAGTTTTTCAGTAGGCCTCGGACCATATCTTTCTGGTAGTGCTTGACAACAACTTGTTTGAATTCGGTGAACGTCTTGAACTTCTCGCCGCGAGGGAGATTTCCTGTCGCGTCGACTGGACGAGGTTTACCGACGCCTTTCCAGGCGATGCGGCCATCGAGTTCGTCTCGCGAGTAGTGTTCGTGTTCGACATCGCGCCAACGTCCGCTGATGTCAAAATTTTGGAACGCAAAGCCGACCGGGTCGATGTCCTTGTGACAGACGGCACACCGAGCATCGTTCTGGTGCAGGACGAGGAGTTGCCGAAACGTTTTCCCCCGATTCTTCCCTTCCGAGGGATTGAGTTCGGGCACTTCGAGAGGTGGTGGAGGTGGTGGCTTGTCGAGAATGTGACGCAGCGCCCAGGCCCCACGATAGATGACCCAGTTCTCGCCCATCCAACAAAGCATAGATTGCAAACCGGCGTGTCCCAGAATGCCGCCTCCTCTCGGGTCGTTGGGCCGCAGTTTCACCTTGCGAAGTTTCGCGCCTTCGATTCCTTTGTACCCATAGTGCCGTGCGAGCGTGTCGTTCATCATCGTCCAGTCGCTGACGATCAACTCCTTCGCGGGTCGGTTCTCGACAAACAGCTTCGTGATGTAAGAAATCGTCTCTTGCCGCATCGACGCTTTCAGATGGCGCGCAAAACGGAAATCTTGCTTTTGCAGGTCGGCCTGTGCGATGGTAATCGGCTGTTCCATCTCGAGCCACTGCATGATGAACGGGTGGAAGAAATCTTGGCCCTGCGGACCCGCCAAGAGGCGATCGACCTGACGGCCGAGGACTCTCGGTTCGCGTAGCTTCTTGGCGGCTGCCAACTTCCGCAATTCGTCGTCGGGCGGTGCTCCGGTAAGCATGAAGCTGAGCCTCGAAGCAATGGCGTATTGTGCGGTCGTCGGGTCCGGATGGGCTGGGGAAGATTGGTATCGGAACGGAGCGCTGAGCAAGACCGACTGAAACGCGGCCCGCAACGAATCGTCGAACGACATCTTCGACGCCCGGAGCTTTTTGTAGAAATTCAGGAACCGAGCTTGCTCGTCGGTCGTCACGGGGCGGCGCCACGCCTTGACCATCCAAAGTTTCAAGAGCTTCTTGGCCGAATCGAAGTCGTCTTGAATCTCACCGACGTCGGCCTTCCACTCGGCAGGGGGCCAGGGGGTAACGACGTTCGGTTCGATGGTAAAACCGTGAAGGACGATGTGAGGGGCGGGTTGCTTTTCTGGCGGCAGCTTGCGTCTGTCGAACTTGGGACGGTAGAGCCCCGTCCCGCCCGGGACAGGTCTATCCTTTCGGCTTCGATCTTCGTTCTCAAAACCACGCACGGCATACGGAACTTCGACTTTGTTACTGAGACGAATCTCGAGTCCACGAGGGCCGATCGCCAGGTCGCCCAAATGAGCCTGATAAACGAGTTTCTTGGGTTGGTCGAACTTCGCGGTGATCTCGCGGTAGTCGAGGTATTTCCCGCCCATCTTGACCCAAAGGTGGGGATGCGGAACTCCATCGTAGTCGGGCATCAGGGCCGAGACGGTGACACTTAGCCGCCAGATTCCCTTGCGGCCAGACGGTGGGGGAATCTCGAGACTCAGAGCTTGCCGCTCACCCGCTGCCCTTGGTTCGAGATAGAGCCCCTTCCCGAGTTGGCTCCCTCGGCTGAAGCGGGCCCCTCCGACACGAATGTTTTTTTTTCGCCAGTCCCGAAGGTACCGATTCGGATCCTTCAATTTCAGTAGATCGGCCGAATGATTTTCCCCTTGAACTGACTCCAGAAAATAAATTCCATCGACGGCTCGCCGCGTGACCTCAAGCCACTGTGCAACGGTGTCAGCGGCATCTTGGAGTCCATCGGCACCCGTATCAAATCCTCCGACCTTTCCATCTCCAGGTAGCCCCGCAGCGAAATCGACGTTCCGACCCGTCACGTCTTGCAGCGCTGCCGATAATTCTCGTCGGTTGAGTCTTCGCGTACCGCCGACGCCGATGGCCTTTTGTTCCTTGCGAATCCAGTCCAAAAACCTTTTCTTTTCCGCTTTAGTTGGTTGTGGATGTTGTCGCGGTGGCATCTCGTCGGCTACGACCCTTTCGTAGACCATCGTCCAAAGATTTCGATTGCCGACGTCCATCCCTTGGAGGTTATCGAAACGGACCTGCGACTGTTGTTTCTTGGGACCATGGCAAGCATAACAATGCTGCTTGAGGAACGGAGAGACCACCATGTCGAACGTTGTGCCTTGTGCCGTCGCATCGAGAGGATACAGACAGAGGACGAAGACGCACAACGACCAAAGAGGCGATGTCAATTTCCAGTGCATTCGAGTGGGGCGACAACGAAATTGAGTCATGGGAGCCGTCTCCGGGTGAAAGTCTGTCGTATGCTCGACCAGGACACCACACACGGATGGTATGGGACAGGAACCGAAAAATTCTAGGCAGGATGTAACGTCTTTAAATGCAGATGTAAAGATGATGCATGCATTGTACGCTCAGGTCAAGCTAGTGTCACGTAGGATTTTGGAAATTTTGGAACGGTTAAGAGCAAGATTGGATTGCGACGATGGCTCAACTCATCGTCGCTCTGGGAAGCAGAGCATTTACGGATTTTGTCGGCTAACGATCAGGATGAGATTTTGCGGCCATGCGACCTTCGTCCGATACATGCTTTTTTGTGAAGATTGGGAAATCCCCCAACAGCGTTCGAAGCGAATCAGTTGCTAGTGGCTATTTTCAACGGTCGATGTTACTGCTGAACTTGAAGGCCCATTACGTCCACGATCGATCAGAGCGACACAGGTTCAAAATGTAATTGAGATATTCACAACCCTGTACTGCGAGAGTTAGGTACGTTTCTGCTGAATTTGCTCCTTTGTCAACTACATATCTTGGTTGAACTTTGTGTTTTGAGAAGTCAATCTGCTGGTAGCGATGTCACAATGTCACAATGAAAGAAGAAGCTATGAATTCGCAAAAGACGTTGATGAAACAGGCGTACCTCCTACTGAAGAATTAGCCATGAACGATGAAATTGTCACTCTCCTCAAAACGCATGAATATTTTCACGGAATTAGTGACGAAATACTAGCCGAGGTCGCTGAGCACATCAAATTTGTTCGGTATGAAACCGCTGCGTGTGTGCAAGAGGCGAACGAGGTTTTCCGATCCGTCGGATTTCTAGTTCGCGGTCGCATCAAAGCCGTGGTGATTGATTTTGAAGGAACGGAAACCCTCTTCAAATTTGTCGAAAGAGGCGACCAAGTCGGCATGATCAGCGCAGCGCTGGGTGACCCAGTCCCGATTCGTTTTATCGCTGTAGAGCCCTGCGTAGTCCTTTGGCTCGATTACGAGATTAGCTTAGATCTCACAAGCAAACATAAAGAATTGCGTCGTCATTGGAGCAAAAATCTGGCAGGAATGCTCCGCAAGACCTTGCTCGGTGACGTGAAAGTGAAGAGAACCCAAAGACTCGCCATTATTCACGAATCTCCGGCCTCACATGGACTCGTCAAACAAATCGTAGATCGATTGTGGCAGTTGGGCGAGAAAATCTGTGTTTTCAGTGACAATGCGGATTTCCCACGTCCCGATGATGTCCCATTCCGGTCGCTCGTCGAGGACGGGCGTCGGATGACTGAAAACGAAATGCGTCAACAAATGGCCAAGTGGCCAAGTGTTGATCGAGTTGTTATGGAGGTCAATGTCGGAATCGATTTTGATTGGCTGTCTCGCCTTGTGGAAGCCAGCGACCGCGTGCTTTGGTGTGTTGGAGAGGAAGATAAGGAAACAGTGGCTGAGACGCTCAAGGACCTCGAATCCAACGTACCCACTTGGCGAGACAAGATTAGTATTGTGTGGTGTCTATCCGATACCCATCTCTCCCCAGTCCTTCCAGGTAAGAAACAACTCGCTGTTCGCGAGTTTACGATTGCCAGCGTCCGTCCAGAACCGCGGTTCGGATCGACGATCGCAAATGGATTGGAACGTTTAGTCCACTTTCTACGGGGCGTCCAAGTGGGACTTGCTCTGGGCGGCGGGGCAGCCCGCGGGATGGCTCACCTGGGTGTGCTGAAAACGCTCGAGGAGAACGGAATCGTTGTCGACATGATTGCTGGGACGAGCGCTGGAGCGATGACCGGTGTGCTTTACGGTGCAGGGATAGACGCCGATTACCTGGCCGACCGATTCACCGAGGACCTAAAGCCCGGCTGGTTTTTCCGTTGGTTGCGAGGGGGTGGTTACTGGTATCTGATGTACAATTACCGCATGGGGCGTTTCGACCCGATGTTGCGGAAGTACATTTTGGATTGGAAGTTGGAACAGTTACCCATTCCGTGTTCAGCAGTCACAGTTGATCTTGTCAGTGGCAAGGCCATGGTCCGCGACCAGGGAGACGCGGTCGATGCCATTCTCTCGAGCATTAACCTTCCGGTCTTGTCGAATCCCATCTGTCGCCCAGGCCAGGCGCTTATTGACGGCGGTTTTCTCAACAACGTCCCCGCGGACGTTCTAGTCTCCAAGGGATGTAATTTCGTCATCGCCGTTGACGTCCTGGCGAAGATTCCTGAGAGAGTTGGAAAGATCAAACGGGATTCACCGGCGGGAGCTGAAACGCCCTCGATGTTGGAGACGATTTTGCGTACCTATACTGTCCAGAGCTACAACATGAATGCCATTGGAGCCGCGCCAGCAGACATTTCCATCGAGCCGGACGTAAGCAATTTTGATATGGCTGACTTTACCCGCGCAGTGGAAATGGCAACTATTGGGAAAGCCAAAACAAAAGAAACACTGCCTCGACTCAAGACACTGTTGCATCGTTTGGATGACCAGTTGTTTCCAAAGTGACCGGTGTTGTTGGTTCTCCGACCCTGCGGGCCATTCAAACCCTGGTTTGAAAGGGCTTAGCGTCCAGAGGAAATTGAATGACCAAACTACAGGCCAGTACAAATCGAGTGCGCGAGTAACCTCTTCTCTTTGTCGATCGAATCCACCAGGCCACTCTCCGAAGATCAGAGCTCAGGAAACGATTTCTAGCTTGATGAGACGGAAGGTTACGTAATGGACACTGCCCAAACTAACCGCTCGGAGAGGAAAGCGTCAGACGACTTACATCTGAACGTTCGCAAAAATTTCGGCTCCAAAACCCGTGTTTTCCGAGGGTTTTACAATTAACAGCATGTCCAAGGGCCCTTCCGACATGCGTTTAATTCAAAAAAAGGGCGTATTCTCCGGGATTTATGGCCCGAAAATCTGCGAACGTTCAGACATGCGAATATCGAACTATTAGCAGAAGCGAAAAACGGACTGACACTTTTTGTTTACTCTGGAGCTTCGTTTGGGCAATCATCGGAGTGGTGTTGCTGTTCGCCGATGGCAATTTGGCACAGGTGGAGGGGCTTCTGAGCTCGAAGTTTTTCCAGACACAACCAGTCCAAAGGGTCTAGTTGATCATTCTTTCTCCTCACGGATCGCTACCACAAACTGATCCGTCATGACGGATTCGCATGAGAGATCATACAATCGCCGTTTCGATCATGAACTCCTTTGAAGCATCGAGCTTGTACTGTCGTGTGGGCTTGACACCAGCACAGCAGTCATCCTTCTCCTTCAGCGGCCACAACGTTGTCCGCTTCTGAAAACACCAAGTACCACTGATCGAGTGGCTTGGTGTCCACAGACCGGATTTGTTATTCCGGTTAGTCATCATGTATTTCTCTCGAAACAAGTGAACTCGCCGATGTAACTATTTTGCAACGACCAGACTTCTATCGCGAAATTGTGAAATCAACCGAGTTTGAGAGTGTTGTCTTGACGATGTAGACTCGAGTTTTGAATTGAATGGCAAAACTCTATTACTTTGGATTGTCCGAGCCGAGTTGTTGCTCTCGTCGTACACTAACCATCTTACAGTTTCGACGATCGAATCGTTGGCGACGATCAATCGTAAGGCGTACCAAAGGCAAACCTTACAAGAATATACTTGCTTTTTGTGTTTTGTCGGGTGCGACAAGGAGCTTGTGACGCTGGCACACCACTGAGATTTGACAGGGCATGACAAGGAGTTTGCGACGACAGCGCACCATGCTGGATCGATGATGGGCCTTGGGGCTTTTGCTCGCGCTCGAGTTGACTGGTCACACCCGACGAAACACAAAGGGCAATCATTTAGTGCCCGTTGCGAGTGTCCCTACTGCTTGGATTCTTTGGCCGCGAAGACATCAAGAATTCTTACGTCTTCAACATTCGATAAAGGCGAGGCAAGGACCGTCCGGCAAAACAACTGGCTGGGTTTCGGAGCAAGAAACGGTGGATGAAGGAACATTTTTCAACAACATCCTGGAAGATCCTGAGAACATCAGTTTGCGATTGGTATTTGCGGATTGGCTCGAGGAAAACGGCCAACCTGACCGAGCGGAATTCATCCGAATCCAATGCCAGTTCCCCCAAATCACTCAGAATGCACAGAGACGGGTTCTCGCACTTCGCGAAAAGGAATTACTCGAACAACATGGCACCCAATGGCGAAGCCAGTTCGAGGATCTGCCTGGACAGGTCGTGTTCCGCCGCGGGATGCCGGAAGGAGTCATGATCGATGCGGAGGTCTTCTGTCAACGCGCTGGTGAGTTGTTCGAACGACTACCCCTCTTACACGTTCAGCTTCGCAATGCCTCCCAGGGACTCCCTGGTTTTCTGCGAAACGAATGGACGCCCAATCTTCGGTCCCTAAGTTTGTGCGGGGAACGATTGTCTGTCGAGCATGTTCGGCAGCTTTTTCAGTCGCCAGCGTTGGCGAACTTGCACGAACTCGACCTGAGCGGGACCGTGTTGTGTAGCAAGCGAAGCGAAGCGTTGGCCCTGAATTCCAATTTGCCGACCCTGAAAAGACTCTTTCTCGAAGACACCAGAATTCGAGCTTCATCCCTGCGGAAGTTGGTCCGCAGCCCTTTCCTAGGCCAACTCTCCGAATTCTGGATAACCGCAAGCGATTTCGAGCGAGAAGAATGGTCGGCGCTGATAGAACTTCAAGAAGCCAATCCGTCCCTGAAGATACGGAGTCGAGTTCTGCCCATCGACTCGCCAGTTTTACTACAACTCGTTGCTTCGAGTCCTGTGGCCCAAGTCTGGGAAACACTCGTCGTGACCACACCATCTACTCTCGAAACTGTGCTCGAATCCCCGCACTTCACCAACGTCAACCACCTACACCTGTCGGTACGCGAAAGGCAACGAAAACCGCTTCTAAACCAACTCGCCCGATCATCCTTGTTAGGTCAGTTACGGAGTCTCGACCTGAGTTCTGGCGGATGGTCGAACTCCTCGCTGGACATTTTGGCAAACGCTCCCACTCCTGTTCGATTGGAGAGCTTGGACGTTTCGGAGAATAGCCAGATTACCACCAAAGGACTACAGGCCCTGCACGAGGCCGGACATCTCGACGGCATCGGCACCCTAGCCTTGTCCCGCACCGGCTGTGGCCCGACGCTCACTTCCCTGCTCTGCCAAAAAGAGTTTTTGCAGCTCCACACTCTCAAGTTGAGCCATATCAAAGGAGGGGAGAAGATTTTGCGAGGACTTGCCAAGAAAGCACAGTTTCGACTCGAGCACGTCGTGGCGCAAGGAATACCTCTTGTCGCCGAAACGGCCAAACGCTTGGTTCGGTCGACCGTCTTTGAATCCCTTCGTTCGTTCGAGGGTTCTCAACAGTTCATGCTTGGCGGCGCGCAGCGAATCCTTGAGAAGGGCTTCGTCGACGCGTTGTGTGTGTGGACGTAGACGTGACGGAGTACTCCCGAAGAATGAGCCAAGGCTTCGTATTTCACCGCCTGGCTTTGGAGTCAGACAACAACTCACGGACCTTATTGACCATAGTTTGGGGAAGGAATGGTTTTGCCAGGAACTCAGCATCCAGCGGCGTTTCGTCGGTGCTGGGATTGTGGGCTCCGGCAATAAAAAGGACAGGCAAATTGGGATAGGTTTCCTTGAGTTTCATGACAAGGTCCAACCCGTTCATCTTGGGCATGACAAGATCCGTCACGACGAGGTCGATCGAGCCCGAGTGTGATTGTACGACGTCCAAGGCGGCCAGACCATTTTCCGCACTGAGAACGAGAAACCCCTCCTCCTGAAGCACTCGGGTGGACACGACGCGGATCGGCAATTCATCGTCAACGAAGAGTATGGTACAGCTATCATCGTGTCCGTTTGTTCTTGTCTTTTCTGACAAGCCAAGGGCTGCAACCTTCTCAATGGCGGTCGTGTCGCTGCCTCGGTGGGTGGAGTCGATCGACGATTTGGACGCGACGGGTTGAGAACGGACCCGACGAATCGGCAGGTAGATTTGAAACGTTGTCCCGATTCCCGCACGACTGCGGACGTTGATGTGCCCTCCACAGTTGTTCACGATCCCATACACGTTAAAAAGGCCAAGGCCCGTTCCCCTCGTGCCTTTTGTCGTGAAGAACGGTTCAAAGATTCGTCCCCGGACCTCCTCAGTCATCCCGACTCCATTATCTTCGACGCTCAACAGGACGTACGAACCAGGATGCAGAACTTCGGGCATTCCTCCGAACGGATGGTTCAATTCAACTTCCGAAGTCGAGAGCACCAATTGCCCACCGTTGGGCATCGCGTCGCGTGCGTTCATTACTAGATTGACGAGTAATCGCTCGAAGTCTTGCGTAGGCCCCTGCAGCTCCCCTACAAGGGGATCGAGATCCAGTCTGAGTTCGATCTTATCCGTCAAGAGCCTTCGGAAGAGCGTGGCCAGGTCACGGATCAACTGGTTGAAGTCGAGGTTCTCAATGTCTTGCCGTTCGGCATGTCTAAAGGCCAATAGTTGATGTGTGAGCTTCCTCGCGTGTTCGACGGCCTTGAGAATCTCGCGGATGTCGCACTGGACTTTATCGGCCAGAGAGCTGTTGGCCAACAAGACTTGAGCGTAACCTCCGATGGCAGTCAACATGTTGTTGAAATCATGAGCGACGCCTCGAGTGACTCGCCCGATTGCTTGCATCTTTTCGACTTGTTGAAGTTTCTCCTGTAGTTGCTTCCGATCTGTCACGTCTCGAACCAGGAGCAACCAAGCCGACTGATTATTATACTCGATGAGATTCGCGCGAATTTCCAAGGGGAGGACTCGTCCGTCGAAGGTCTCGCAAGACTGCTCGAACGTAACTGGTTTGGCCTCCAAGAGATCTGGAAAGGAGAGTTGTCTCGACGTTGGCCCTGAGGGGTTTTCCACTAGAGCCTCAACTTGGTGCGGGGCGTCAGCGGTACCAAATTCGTTCGTGGCTTTCCCCAATCGGTAGTCCTGTTGATAGGCCGCACATCGAAGTTGTTTGGTCGGGTCCAGGTGTTCGTTCGGGATATGATCGACTTTCCGACCAACGAGATCGGCCTCGTCCATTCGGTACAACTGGCACGCAGCCGGGTTGACGTCAAGAATGACACCGTCGAGAGTCTCGACAAAGATGGCGTCGGGGGAGTAACGGAATAATTCTCGAAATCGACGTTCACTCTTTCGGAGAGCTTCTTCGGCCATTTTATTGACCGTGATGTCCAACAAGAAAGCCACGATCGCGGGACGACTTTGCCAGTGAATTCGGTTAGCTCCCGAACTGACCCAGATGGTCTTCTTGTCTCGGCACCGTAACTGCCAGCCGTGGTGCGCGGGGATCGCCTCGCCATCGAAGCACCGGCGCATTCGCTCTTGCAGTTCCGGTAAATAGTCTGGGAGGATGAAATCCTGCAAGTCCTGTCCAAGGATTTCTTCGGGGGAACCATAGCCAAGCAGTTTGGCCATCGCAGGATTGGCATAACAGATGATCCAGTCCTGGTGAATGACTACTCCCTGAATGGAGCCTTCGACGACGCTGCGGAAGCGTTCCTCGGACTGTTGGAGGGCTTCCGCTGCAAACTTTTGGGTCGTGATATCTCGCGTACAACACGCTATTCGAGTGACCTGCCCGGTTTCGTCGGAGATTGGGTTGGCCGTCGTCTCGGCCCAGAAGTAGGTTCCGTCTTGGCGTCGACAGCGCCATTCGATTCGGGTTTGTTGGCCCTGGCGATTCTGGTCCCTGGCCTGCTCCACAACAGCCCAATCGTCGGGATGGACACGGGTTTGGTAGCTCGTCGTGCTCACCTCCTGCCAGGTAAAACCCGTTTGGCGGAAGTAAGAAGGGCTCACGTAGATCAACGAACCATCGCCGTCGGCCAAGCTGATCACATCCTCCATCGAATTGGCGAGAAGACGATATCGGCTTTCGCTCTCGCGTAGGGCTTCTTCAGCTTGCTTCCGATGAGTGATGTCGACGAGGCACCCTCGAAAAAAGGAATTCCCCGAAAGGGATTTGGGAACGACCATGAAGTCATGTACCCAAACAATCGTCCCCTCCTTGTGGACCATGCGATACTCGAGTTCCAAAGATTCTCGAGCGGCACATGCGGTTCGACAGCGATCAATGACCCAGTCTCGGTCGTCGGGAGCTATCCGACACAGCCAAAAATGTTCCTTGTACCAATCTTCGACAGGATACCCCAGAAGTGTTTCGGCGTGCGGGGTGACGTACGTAAATTGCCAGGTCCAAAGTTCAGCTTCCCACAGCACCAATTCCAACGTTTCGGTCAAGCGTCGGAATTGATGATCACGCGAGTCCTCCAGTTCGGACTGGATTGGCAGATTCGATTCTCGGAAACCTTGGCGAAGATGGTACAGCCCACAACCAACAACGGCCAACAGGACCAGAAGGCTCGGCAGCATAGTCTGGACGAGAAAATCGCCACCAGAAGGAAGAGCCCCAAGACCCCACAAAAGAAGAAGCCACCCACCAATCACGATGCCGAAAGCCGCCACGCTTCCGAGGAGAAACCTGCGACTGAGGTATTGGACCAACTGCATCCCCTCTAACCTCCTCAACGCTGAGAGACTGCGAACTTAGTTCTTCGAAGCGGACGATTCTCACAAGCGTAAGTCCGAACCTGCCGGTGAGTTCCTGGTCGATCGCTTATCCGCAGTCGGTTGGCGTTCCAGGAACTCGACACGCGCTGGAATCTCTCGCGGTTGAAGATCCTCGTTTGCGTTGGGAGTTCCTGGATAATCTGTCCCGCCTGGCACATCAAGCTGGATTCGACTCCTTCTGTTCAAGGTTGGCTGGTGTTCAGTTCGAAAGAAACTGTTCTGGAAAAGTGGACATGTTTTCGCACAGAACATCACCAACATTTACCAACGCCAGCTTGGCGCAGCTGACAATAGAAGTCGCCTGAGGCTGGGGACAAAACGTTGGAACGACGGTCCGTCGTCGACAGTGAGATTTTGTTGCTTCCGCTTCTTCGGGCCAATTCTGACTTCAAAGAACCAGATCGCTTGTTCGCTCGAAAGATAACTTCGCGACATGCGTGGGGAACAGGTGCAGACAATTCCCCGAGGCAAGACGTTGTCGGCTCGCCGTAATGTCTTTTGGAACCGTAAAAAAGGCAATCCATCAGATTGGTCATCGGAATCATTGTAGAGCCGAAAAGGCTCGGATGCACGCAAGAGCCATGAAATTCAACTTGCCACAATTTTCTGTAGGATTTGGAAAATCGAACAGGCTTGTCACTCGTCCGATTATCCAAATCCTCAAACAATATCTCCTATCCCCCCTTCTGTCTGAACAGTTAAGCCACACCAGCAACCGTTTCTAACAAGGGGTTCGCCATAATTTTAGAATCTAAACGCGACATCAGGAGGTCGCAGATCCGTCGAGCAATTTCCGTCGCGATGTGGATTGGAAGAGAAGTCCCTTCCAAGACATTAGCATTGGCAATCCTGCGGAACTCCTCCATGATCTTGCGACTGAGGATGTTTCTTGTAACTCCGGATTTGAGTGTTCGTTTCACGATGACGATCAACCCTGCCTCGAGTTTTTCTCGCAATTGAGATTTCGCGAGTTCATTCCCCTGACACGCTTGTTGGGCTAATGCACTAATGGTCGTTTGCTGAGACATAGTATGAAACTCCAAGTCGATATAATAGAAGTATTGTTAGTTATCCAATAAGTATGTTGTTTAACAAAAGTCCAAGTATTTCAGGATTCATGGGCACAGGCAGACTGACGTTCTTTTTGTAGAGATCAGAGGATAATGCTATAGACTGTTGGGGCCGATAAGCCCCATGGATCTTCAACATTGGCTGCGACGTATCCGGTCTCTTCGGGTTCTAATTCAATCCAAACACGGAAGGTCCCATCCGCTTCCACTTCGACGGGGTATCCTCCCTGCCAAGACGCCAACCCAGTGATGGTAAGAACTAGCCCGAGTGGGGACTCATCTTGGACCGTCCCACGAAATTCATATGTGTTTCCAAACTGGTGACTGATGATGAAACTCGTGATCTCCGGAGGGTCAGTCTCCACAGCCGTTTTCTGCATTTCGGACTCGTCTCCTACTGAATCGACGACTATGGCCGTGACGAGTCCTAATCCACTAGCTAAGGCGGAAAAACTAAAGGAACCATCGGGGTTGGTCGTTGTTGTTCCGCTTACAACTCCGTCGAACGTCACAGTCAATCCGCCGGGAACTCCATCGTCTACCTCTCCCGACACAGTTACCATCCGTCCGGCGTGATAAGTCACCGAAAGTGGAGACAGTGTGGGTGCCACATTCTCGACCGCGACTTGTTTGCTATTTTCAGCGGTGTAGGAACCGTCTTCATCAGTGGCGAATGCTTTAACCTCGAACGTACCTGGAACCAGGTAAGTATGGGTCGCCATTTTGGGGTTTCCCTGGATCGTTTCGATGGGTGTTCCGTCACCCCAGTCGATCTGCCAAGACTCGATGGTGTCCAATCCCACATCGCTGGCCACCAAGTGGAGCGTATAGTCCTCGCGTTCCAGTGCGTTATCAAGTCCGTAAATCGACAAGCTAGGTGCAACGTTATCGACATAGACATTGAAGGTGTCGCTACCCACGCCACCATCATCATCGGTGACCGTCAAGGTAACGGTGTATGTTCCGTTATCACCTGGTGTGAAGCCAAAAGTATCCGAAGTCCCGTCGGAGATTACGTCTCCGTTGTCACTCGACACTTGCCAGGAGTAGGTATGTGTGTCTTCGGTGCCGGGGTCTTCGAAGGAACTCGTGAAACTAACGGCACTCCCCTCGTTGGTAGTTATGTCATCGCCACCATCGACATTGATCGGACTGACGTTGTGAATATCCAGGACTGTATCGTAGAGAAGAGTACTCCCGTCGGCCGTGTTAGTGACCTCGATACGTACCCCATACTCCCCGTCTTCGGGATAAGTGTATGGGAACGAAACGCCAAATTGATTCCCTCCCGTCTGTACGACATTACCGGAAGTAGTCTCAGTTCCCCAATTGATTGAGACGTCGAGATCATTAACTTGCACCCACGGCGCTAGGGTCAAAGTCGTCAGGGTATCGTTAATAGGAGTGCCTTCCGGCAGGTCCAAAGGTTGAGGCGGACTGGCCTGCATTCCGACCTTCAGATAGACCGTTGCAACGTTCGAAACTCCAGCAGCGTCATTGACTTGATACTGAAAACTATCAACCCCAAAAAATCCCGAATTGGGTGTGTAGACAAACATTCCCTCGGAAGACCAAGCCAGGTGGCCGTTCATGGGCAACGAAACGATATCGGCTGTTGCCGTCGAGGGATCCAACAACAGGTCGTTGGTCATCACGCTTTTGGTCGAACGGATGACCGGAGTGTAGTTCGTTTGATCGATGTCATCGAAAGCATCTTCAACTGCGAACGGTTCATGATCTCCCACGCCGATATAAACTTGTTCTGTGTCTTCGGATGGGCTACTCGAGTAGAGATACTCGAAACTATCCACTCCATTGAAATCTTGATTCGGAGTGTAGTCAAATGTCCCGTCTGCGTTCAGTTGGATCGTTCCATTGGTGGGTACGGTAGCGAGTTGAACCAGATCATCGGGAGACGAGATGTAATCGTTGGCCATCACTCCGGACTCACTATTCACGATGTTGAGTGATGTATTCTGTGCAACGGAGTAAGAGTCGGGATGCGTGATGGCTCCCTCGTGTATCGGGTCACCTAGTACCACGATGCCGGAGGGAGCGAGGATATCCTCTAACTGCTCGACTTGAAGAACAATACGGGTTGCCGAACAAGAAACTGAACTTCGACGGGAAAGCTGGCTGAACATTGGGGAACTCCTGATTATGAAGTTGAGAGGAGAAGACTGTTATGGGCACACACCACACAGAACTATGTCAATGATTCGTATGATAGTGCGCACCGAGATCGCATAGAAACCAGACGTATGGACTTCGATAGTACGAGGTTTTGTGTTACGTCCGTGTTTATATCCAAGATATGGACATTGCCAAGAGAGTATGTAAAAAATCAGGTTGATTAACAATCTCAAATCTAAATCGAAATTTTACGACCCTGGCGGACAATGTTTCTTGACTTTCCGGAAAACCATTTGGTTTCTCCAAGATCGGATGAGGAAAACAGGTCTGGTCCTAAGGAGTATTTCATTGCAAGAACATCGGATGAATCGGAGAAAACTCCATTTTGAAAAATGTATGAGGAACGTAAATTGTTCGATTTTTTTTAAGTTTTGGCAGAGTTAAGTTCGACCTCCCTGTTTTTCTATTGATTCAGGCAAGGAAACTGGGGAAGTCTCGATGTTGACGCCATTTGGTGAAGTGAGATACGAGCAGCAAATATTCGTGGAAGCACTTTTTTTCCAGTATTCCCATTTTCTTGGCCAAACCGTATCTAAAATTCGATTTGGTAATTGAGGAAAAGATTGGTCTTGAGAGAAGACAGAGAGTTTACACAAAAAAAGCCGAGCGAGATCATTTCTCGCTCGGCTTGGGAAAAGGTCAATTCCGAGTTCGTGCTGACTCCGAAAGTCAGCAAATATTTCACTAGAAATCCATGGTTGCCGTAGGATCTATGAGTTTTGGCACCTTAGCCTGGCTTTTGGTCCTGTCTTGGCCAGCGAGAACACCTTCCCAGACGTTTTTGGGAGTCACTTTTTGAATCTTTTTGAACAGATCTGATCTCTCGATTGTTTTTCTCGAGACACCATGCTCGATTGCCTCACGGATGTAAGTCCGGGTAGTTTCTAACTCCTCTGGATGGCTTTTCTGCTGATACAACGCCGAGAAATGGCACCGAAGCAAGTATAACTCGGGATAAGTGACGTCGGCAGGATCAGGAATAGCTCTGATTGCGCTCTCGATCGCCGCGAATCCCTTTCTCAAAACCATTTCTGTAACGTCTTCTTTGCACAGAGTTTTATTGCGAGGCAGAAACGGCGGCACGACGGGGTCATTTTCGTACAGCGTCCAATCCCACTTCTCATCTTCTGGTCGTTGGTTGGCCAAAATGTAACAGACTTGGGCTTTTCTGAAATAGGCCGCGAAAAGAGGGACTTCGGACTTATTGGCCTTTTTCGCCAGTGCGATGGCCAAATCAAAATAGTAAATAGCCCTGGCGTACTTCCCACATTTGGACTCGAACCACCCGAGATTATAACAAAGAATCGGCGACTGCACCTTGTCTTTCACAGCTTTCATGTACTTGTCCAATATGAAAAGGCGATCGTTTTCCTTGTCTCGAAGCTCTTCCCGGGTCTCAGGCTCAAACTGGTTAAATGCGCGATGCAGACAATACACTTGGCACAAAAGGCAATTCCGAGCCCGTTCGAAGTTGTGCGTTTCTTCGTAGTGTTTTCTTAACTCGCCGTATTTCCCGGCAGCCGGGCTCCAACGCTCCTGGTTTTGCAACCGTTTGACATTCTTGTAGATTTCCTTGGGAGTTAACTTTTGAGGAACCACTTTCTCCTTACTTGGTTGCTTCGAGGCGGAAGGAGTGACTTCCGGCTTTCCCGTTACCTCCTCGTTGCCGATCACTTCGTCGTCGATTGGTTGCTTCGAGGGTTCAACGCCTTCGGTTTCCGGGTTCCCTTGGGCCACGAGGTCCGATGAAGGAACGTAGAGCTGAGAGAACGCCATGCCACTCCCGATTGCCAGTGAGACGAGCAGCGAAAGTGCAACCAGCCACTTCCACTTCGGCTTTGGTTTCTCCTCGGGTCGTTCTAATCTCGTGATGATCTCGGCTGCCGACTTGGGTCGATCCTCAGGGTTCACGGCCAAGCATTGGTGGATGACCTCGGCGAAGTTCCGATCGATGTCGGTCCGAAGTTCCTCTATGGGCTTGACTTCTTGTTGATGCCGGCGTTCGAGTATTTCGCGAAGTTCCTCGGTTTTCAACTTGGCGGAGAGGCGTCCAAACGGATGTTGTCCGGTCAGTAACTCGTAAAGAATCACACCATAGGAAAACAGGTCCGAACTCGTCCCCAAACGAGGTGGTTCGTTTCGAGTCGGGTCAGTCGCCCGAAGTTGCTCCGGCGACATGTAGGCAAGCGTGCCGCCGAGCCGATTGGCGACAGCCTTGTCGTCAGCGGAGAGATTGAAGTCGAGGAGTTGGGGAGTGCCATCCGGCGTGAGCAAGATGTTGGATGGCTTCAAATCCTGGTGCCGGATGCCTTGCCCATGGATGAAAGCAAGCCCCTTGGCCAGTTCGACAGCGATATAGCGGATGCCTTGGCCATACGACCACGTAGGGTCAATCGAAGACGACTCGTCGGGCTTGGGTGTTCCTTCGCCCTCAGACGTAGAAAAGTCTGCTCGTCGGGGGTCTTGAATTGCCTTGGTGATGACCTCGGCGGAAGTTGGTGGCGAGTCCGATTGAAACGCCAAGTCAAGCACATGACAGAGCGTTGCTCGCCCGCGGTAAGGCATGCAAACCGCCGTTAACCGAGTTTGGGGATCTTTCGCGACAGAATAAATCGGAACGACATTGGCGTGATGGAGTGGTCCTTGAATGGCGAGTTCTTCCGAAACGCCCTGGAACGCCACTTTGACCACGACCTTCCGGTTTCCGATGGCTGGTTCGGCAGCGGAGAAGACCCTCGAAAAGGCACCTCGCCCAAGTTCTTGCTCAAGGTGAAATCCCGAGAATGTCTGCCCCACAGTGGGCCAGTCCGATTCCTTGGGAGCTTCGAGGAGATCACCATGTTCTTCGAAGAAATTGTGGACTTGGAGTAATCGGAAAAGTGAACTTTTGACGGCTGGGAATTTGGCGCAATATTCGTCCGGGTCAACCGAGTTGCCTTGCTCGATTTGTCGGCAGAAGCTCTCGTAGGCCTTCCCGAGCAAACTCGATGGCTCTGGACCGCTTTCCAGATTCACGGCTTCCAACAAGCCGAGAAACTCGTCGACGTCAAGTTCGTCTCTGTCTGTAGGTAGTTCTCCTTCCGGAAGACCGTTGGTCAACAGTTCTGCTTGACATTCCTGCCTTGACAGTCTCTTGGAGGACTTCAGGCCTTCAGCAGGATCAGAGGCAAGAGGAGTTGTGTTTTGGGTCATTGGTCCATGTCTCCCAGTGACGCGGCTTTTTCCCGAAGTCGGGCAATGATCCGACGGACAGACCGTGCGCTGACTTGGAGTTCATCTGCAATGGTGTTGGTGTCTTTACCATCCCGAAGAAGATAGAGCACTTTTTTGTATGCGGCAGGTTGTTTAGCCAAGAGTTGTTCCCAGGTTTCTCGCCCCATGACAATTTGGCTCGGCGTTGGTTGTGTCCCCGAAGGTAAATTTTGCATAGCATCCTGTAGGGGTCGGTTCCGCCGACAGTCTTTCTTCTGAGACTTTTCCCGTCGAGCCGCATCAACCACTTTGTATTTAGCCATGGCGCGGAGGTAAGCACGAAGCTCGCCTGGGGTCGAGCATTTATCGGCCTTCCGCTCGTCAGCAAAGAAAGACGCCCAAACTTCCTGGGCAAAATCGAGGGAATCGAACGCTTGCCGCATTTCCGGCGACAGCGTCCCTCGTATAGCTTGATGCAGGAAAGTACCGTAACGATTTAGGAGCAGTTCAGCCGCTTCTTCCGAGCCTTGAAAGGCTTCGCGGATCAATTGGGTTATTTCCTCGTTCTGAGAATGCATCCCGGAACCCTTCCATTGGGAGTTTCTACGGAAGACGGGATACCGAGAAACTCTTGGTTGAGATAAGACATTTCCTCGCTTAGTCAAGTATCTTTTGCTGGGTTTTCAGGTTCGTGATAGCCCAAAACCTCTCGATTGTGGTGTAGAATGACGCAATCGGGGGTCGTTTGCGAAATCCAAACTCATCCCGAAGACTTCCACACGTCCTGGTGGGAAATCGGAGAGCAAAATCGCAATTCCACAAACGAGAATCTATACAGATATAATTTACAATATTTACAACAAGGCAAACGTCTTCAATATTTGTTTTTCCGATTTCTTCGACGATTTGGTGGCTACAGGGTCTTCTGACTATCCCAGCCTGCAGTTTTTATGGTGTTCTGCAGGTATTGTGCCTGGTCATTCTTCCGAGTCGTGGAGAGACCGAATTCACTGCTGTTTTTCGCGGACTTGTGGCTCGGTGGTCGGAATGACACGCAGTCACACGAACAGTCCAGAAGTCCTTTGGGATTTCTGAATGTAGACCCTTGCCAAAACACAAACAATCCAGAACAACAAATTGTATGTAGAATCACCTATTGATTGTAGCGTGTGTAGCAACTCAGAGCGATCTGGAAAGTCAAAGAGTTTTTCCGCCCGCGAAATTCTAAACTACATTCGTGGATTCAATCCTCCAAAGTTTGACGCTTTGGGTTTGCCGTGAACCAGGTCCATTCAGCGGACAAGGAAACGAAATTGCCTGAAGGAGCGTTCGGGTTCGAACCGCCTTCCGTAGTGCGGTTCGTGACCTCAAGGATCTGTTGAGTTTTCGGGAACGAAGCAACAAATCGCTGGGATTTTCAATGCAGTATTTTATCACTGGGGCCACTGGCTTTCTGGGCAGCCATATAGCCGAAACGTTGGTCGAGAATTCGCAAGAAGTTGTCGCCCTCGCAAGACCAGAAAGCGACACCACTTTTCTGGAACGACTCGGCGTCACTATCGAACGTGGTGACTTCGGTGACCCTGAGGTCCTGCACCGCGTACTCCCGAGTGCAGAGGCAGTCATTCATTGCGCCGCCAAGGTCGGAGACTGGGGACCAGTCGAAGACTATCGCCAAGTCAACGTGGAAGGCTTGAGGCGGTTTCTGGAGGCCTGTAAAGGGCTTGCCCTTTTCCGGTTCCTATACATCAGTTCGCTTGGCGTTTACGCCACAAAGCATCACCACGGAACTGACGAGACCGAACCACTTCCGAAGTCCCATGTCGACGGCTATACCCAATCGAAAGTAGAGGCCGAGCAACTTGCATTGAAATACTACCAAGACTTCGGGGTTCCTGTTGTCATCCTCCGACCTGGGTTCATCTACGGACCGAGGGATCGGCATCTCATCCCACGCATCCTAGAAGGACTTCGACTGGAGACCATCCGATATCCAGGCGCCAAAGGTTATCGAGCCCTGAACACGATCTACGTGGGCAACTTGGTGCAAGCAGTGCTCTTGGCCTTGCAAAGAGAAGAAGCTGTGGGCCAAATTTTCAATCTGACCGATGGCGAATATGTTTCGAAGCGACAGTTCGTCGAAGCCATCGCCAATCAAATGGAATTGCCCTGCCCGACCCGCACCCTACCGTTGTGGTTGGCCCGTTGGATTACCTGGTGGACCGAGACTTGGGCCAAGGCAACAGGTGCCAAGACTGCTCCGATGTTCACTCAAGCCCGACTCAAGTTCATGGGCTACAACCTGGATTTCTCTATCGATAAAGCCAAAATGGAGCTTGGGTATTTGCCTCGCTACAGTTTCGAGGACGCCATCTATTTGACGATGCGTTGGTTCAAAGAGCAAGAGGCGAAAGGACAATCAGACCCAGACGCTCCTCCTGGAATCGTGAAACCTCAGGAGACGAGTTGAGGCTTCTCTTGAGTACAAACCTCAGGCCACGACAAATACACTTCACCCTCCTATACCAACGAGATCCCAACAATCCGGTTTTCCAAAATCGAGAGGATTACCCTCGACGCTTTCAAGGGTCCGCGTTGGGTAAGTAGTTTGGTCGCGTTCCCGCCACCGGAAGAGGGCCAAAATCCGGAGTGGCTTCGCAGACGTCACAGACCACGACGACCTCGCGGAACCGTGTGGGGACTCGTAAGAACCTTGGATTGGGTTTCGATGCTCGCCGACGCTTGCGGAGTCCAAAATCCACAACACCGCCTCCCGAACTGCTTGACACTGCATACCAGTCAGGGACAATGAACTATTACTTCGGGCCAAGACGGACCTGGCCCCCACCTCTCCATCAATGTCGTAGCTGTGAGGATGAATAATGTCGACACTCGCACCAGAACGCCCGAGAGCCATCCAACCGCCCACCGTCAAACCGCAACAGCCGCTTTTCATCAACGGGAAGTGGCAAGACAGCGTCTCCGGAAAAACGTTCGCCACGGTCAACCCGGCGACCGGCGAAGTGATTTGCCAGGTGGCCGAAGGAGACAAAGCCGACGTCGACTTGGCTGTGCAAGCCGCCCGACGAGCGTTTACCGAAGGCCCCTGGGCTCGAATGAACGCCTCCGACCGAGGCCGACTGCTTTATCGACTGGCCGACTTGATCGAACTGAACAAGGAAGAATTGGCAGCCTTAGAATCTCTCGATAACGGAAAACCGTATCGGGACGCACTCGCCGCCGATTTGGCGTTAACGATCCAGTGCTACCGCTACTACGCCGGTTGGGCCGACAAGATTCACGGGAAGACGATTCCGATCGACGGGAATTATTTCTGCTACACCAAGCACGAACCCGTCGGCGTGGTCGGCCAAATCATCCCCTGGAACTTCCCCCTGTTGATGCAGGCCTGGAAATGGGGTCCGGCCCTGGCGACCGGATGTACTGTCGTACTCAAGCCCGCCGAACAAACTCCATTAACGGCCCTTCGAGTCGCCGAATTGGCGCAAGAAGCCGGTTTCCCCGACGGCGTCATTAACGTCGTTCCCGGTTACGGACCGACCGCGGGGGCGGCCATCAGTGGTCACACCGACGTCGACAAAGTTGCGTTCACGGGCGAGCATCTTACCGGCCAAATCATCATGAAGGCCGCTGCCGAAAGTAACCTCAAGCGAGTGAGCCTCGAACTTGGCGGCAAGAGCCCCAACATCGTGTTTGCCGATGCCGACCTCGATGCCGCCGTGGAAGGCGCGTACTTTGGTTTGTTCTTCAACCAGGGCCAATGCTGCTGTGCGGGCAGCCGGTTGTTCATCGAAGAGAAAGTCTACGATCAGTTCGTCGAGAAGGTCGTGGCCAAAGCCAAAGCCCAAAAAGTCGGCGATCCGTTCGACCCGAACACGACCCAGGGACCTCAAGTTTCCCAGGACCAACTCGACCGCATCTTGGGTTACATCGAGGCGGGCAAAACCGACGGGGCGAAACTCCTCTGTGGTGGGAATCGCATCGGGACGAAAGGATATTTCGTCGAGCCGACTGTCTTCACCGACGTCAACGACGACATGAAAATTGCCCGGGAAGAGATTTTCGGACCGGTCATGAACATCCTGAAGTTCCGGACGATCGACGAAGTCGTCCAACGGGGAAATCAGACGCACTTCGGTCTCGCTGCCGCCGTCTGGACCAAGGACGTCACGAAGGCACACCGCATTGCCAACAGTCTCCGAGCAGGGACCGTGTGGGTGAATTGCTACGACGTGTTTGATGCAGCAGCGCCGTTTGGCGGTTTTAAGATGAGTGGCCACGGTCGCGAACTTGGCGAATATGCCCTCGAACTCTACACCGAAGTGAAGACCGTGACGATGAGTTTAGACGAGTAGTTGAAAAAGTTGGGAGTTGGGAGATTGTTTTTTGGCCAAAGGCCAATGACAGTTTAGTCTGGGTAGACTGCCCCGGAAAAAGAACGCCTTGATTCCTTCGCTTCGGGTGAACTCTCAACTCTCAATTCTCAATTCCATCACCAGTTGACTCGCACATGAGATTCATACTTGTTCGCCCGGCGTACCCCAGCAACATGGGTGCGACTGCCCGCGCTTTGAAAACGATGGGGTTTAGTGACTTGGCGTTTGTGGCTCCGCTCGAATCACCGATGAACGAGAGGGCGATCAAGTTAGCCCGCGATAGCGTTGATGTTTTGGAAAACGCAACAATCTACGACACGTTGGCGGCTGCCCTGGAAGATTGCGACTTCGTGATTGGGACCACGATTCAGGATCGTCGGCCTTTTCCCGTCAAGATTTCTTCTCACGATTTGAATGCCTATTTGGAAGAACGAGAATCGATTATTCAAAGACCGGCCCTCTTATTCGGAACCGAGAAGACCGGGCTCGTCACCGAAGAAATCGAATTCTGCGACATCCTCTGTTCCATCCCGACCGCTGGGCCACATCCGTCATTAAATCTTGCTCAAGCCGTCATGGTCTTCGCTTACGAACTGTCGAAACAAACGTCGATTGTCGGTTCGCTGCCAGGAAGCGGTTCCCCGCAGCCCCCTGAATCGGTGTACAAAGCGTTCAAAGAATCCGTCGACGCGATTGCCACAGAAATCGGCATGAAGCCCGAATGGAGTTTGTACAGAAAGTTAATCACCTCGTTGCCCTATCTGAAGACCGAAGATCTCCGTTGGATCTTCAAAGTTGTATCACTTCTGCGAGGGCGATTGGAAGGCTCGGCAGAAGGTGTGGACTTGTCCAAACGGGATGATTCGACCCGAAGTGGTTCACCGCCGTTTTCTTCGAAGTAGTCGTTTGACAGCTCGTCTCCAGTGTCGTTCGATCCACTCATCGTCGTAGGGTAAGACACGGTGATGCTTCCATCCCTCAAGGTCGAACTCGCCGGCCATCCACTGGGCTCGTTCCCCGTTACTGGTGTGGATGATGACGGGACACGGTTGTGAGAATTGGGCCAGAAACTTCGCGACCTCCACACCATCTCCAGGATCGGTGTCATCTTCGGGGTTAGGTTCAAGGTCGTGATCGAGAGAAATGATCGTTGCTTGCGGTAGATAGCCTTCGACTTCGGCGATCATTTTCCACGCCTGACGCCAAATGATGATAGACACTTCAGGTCGCATCGATTGCAGGACCGCCCGAAAACGTGCAACTCGATCCAGGCTGTCTTCCAAGATGAGAATCATACGGTGTTCTCCTAACTTCCTTGGACGATCAACAAATCAGTTCCTTTCGGTTTGCACCGCTCATACAATATCGGCACATTCCTGAGTTCGACAACTATTTTCGGAGGAGCAAGCTGATGCGTCCAAATCCTGTGAAACGACTGTTGAAAGAAGGCAAACCCGCCCTCGGCACGTGGCTGTCACTCGGGAGTATCGTAGCCTCTCGTTTCATGGCTCGGTCGGGATTTCACTGGCTGACGCTGGACATCGAACACAGTTTGGTCGGTTGGGAAACGGCCAGTCACATCTTTGCCAGCATCGCCGACGCAGGATGTACGGCATTGGCTCGCGTTCCCTCGAATAGCCACGAAAACATCAAACGAGTCCTCGACAACGGAGCTCACGGGATCGTCGTACCGATGGTCAACAGTCGCGAAGAAGCCGAAGGCGCCGTTGCTGCCGCGCTGTACCCTCCAACCGGAACTCGTAGCGTTGGCGGAAGCGTTCACGCCTTGAACTTTAACACCACGGCTCCCGACTACTACGCGCACGCCAACGACGAACTTCTCATCGTCCTCCAGTGCGAACACATCGATTCCGTGAACAATGCCGATGCCATTTTTTCCGTCCCAGGCATCGATGCGATTTTTGTAGGCCCGAATGACCTCGCCGCGAGTATGCGAAGTTCCGACGGAAAACCTCCTACGGCGGAAGCCACAAAAGAAGCCATGACGACCATTTTGGAAACGTGCAAAAAACACAACGTTGCCGCTGGACTTCACTGTGCGAACGCCGAAGAGGCACTCGTCCGGATCGAAGAAGGATGGCAGTTCCTGGCCATCGGGAGTGAATTGAAAATGATGCTCAACGGGACATCGAGAACCGTCAACCGAATGGGGCTAAGCACGACCGAAGGGGAAATGGCCAAGTACTAACAG
Source organism: uncultured Alcaligenaceae bacterium (assembly GCA_964423615.1). GTDB lineage: Bacteria > Planctomycetota > Planctomycetia > Gemmatales > Gemmataceae > CAYRFQ01. Next base: position 57,497 of record CAYRFQ010000013.1, read on the forward strand.
ATGCGGTTGGACGGTGGTTCGTATTTCCTCGCTTGTGTTTCGGGTTGGTGCATTTTGCCAGGGCTTGCTGTCGTTTTGAGTTTTTCTGACCGCGTCGCCAAGCCAGTTCACCAACCCTTCAACAAATTGCGATCCACCCGCACGCCAGCCCAGAAGTCGTTGGAGAATGGGTATCGAAACTCTGGAAGCGTCTGCCAGGGCACTTCCCGTCCAAGATAATGCTTCTCGGCCAGTGTCTGGATTGTAACCGGATAGTCTGGCCAAGCCCCTTCGGCTTTCTTCAATTTGGCCGCTTCGTTGTTCGTGAGCACCGGCTCCAGTTTTTCCCTCAGAAATGTCTGCATGACCTTCGTCAGGTGTCGCGCTTCGGTGGGCCACAATTCCATAATGATCCGTTTCTTCTGAACCTCCCGCAAGACCCGAAGGTTTTCTCGCCAAGCCCGAGAATCTTCCTTCAAGTTAGGGAGAGACTTCAGGGTCCGTGCTTCGCTCATTATCTCGTTCTTGAGCTGCCCTTGGACCAATTCTCGGAGACTCCGTTTCGAGAGCTTGCTCTTCTTATCGAGAACTCGAGCGACGGCGCTGCCCAATCCAGGATGGTCCCCTTCTGCAGCCTTGATCACTTTGGCAAAGGTGGAATCTTGAAAGATCCTGGGGAGTCTTTGATTCGGCAACACCACTTTTTTCAATGCTTCGGGAAGCTCGGCAACTGTCGTGAACCCCTTGGTTTTCGTGGGGACGATTGCATCGATTGGTCCCGGAAGAGCCAAAGGATGGCAGTCGGCCAAAGCGACGAGAACAACGCAATACCAGGGCCAAGTTTCTTTCTCCGCGGCCTCGAGGAGTTCCCGTTCATCTTCGGACAATCGCGGAAGGAGATATTCGATGACAAAAGTTTGGATTCTGGTCGGAAAATGTTCGAGTTTTGTAGGCATCGGATAGCGAGAGCGTGGCTTGGTTTGCTTTGTCGGCAACCGCAAATCGGGCCACTGTCTCTTGGCGATCGTCCAGGCGATGTGCATTTTGAGTTCGTCACGGCGGAATTTCCGGATGAGTTTCGCTCGGGCTTCGCCTTTTCGTTGTGCGAGGAGTTCTCGGTGGGCTTTGGGAAGGGTCGCGATCCACTCCTCCTGCCGATACTGGGTAACCAATTTCAACTTTTCGTCGCCGGGTGCGTTACGCAACTTTTTTTGTCGATCTTCGGGCAATCGAGCTACCCAGGCAGCGTACTTTTGCCCAACGTCGAGCAGTCGCTGCCGGACGTGAAGAGGAAGCCGTTGGAACTCGTGATCGATCTCCCGGAGGCGATCCTGTTCCTCATTGGGCAGCTCGAGGAACTCCTTGGCTCGTTGGTACAACCCCTCGTACTTTTGCTCGTCCGTTGCCTTGAGCTTCTCCAACTCTGCTCGGTGGGCCTGTTTGTCCTCGGAAAGATCCGACAACGCAAACAAAGGTAATAAGAACAGCCCCACGGCCACAACAAGAGCTAAGCGTCCGTATTTCCACATGTTACTAGCCATCGAGAAAGGGGATTTGGTTGTTGCTGTTCGGTCACGAATGGTCCGCCGGCGAACATTTTGTCGTGTCAGGTTCGGTCATAACGTAATCGAGCCCGAAACGTCAGCGAGGGACTTGTTGGTTTACCTCGTTGACGTTTCGGGCTAGTGTTGGAAAGCTCACTGTCCTCGGATGTACCGCTGTGAGCGAACCACTCGAGTCATCTTTGCAAAATTATAATTATTCGATCTTTTCCTTTCCGAACAATTCTGGTTGATCGAGTTTTTTCAGGAACTCGACATCATCGATAGCCTCATACACGGTCTTGTGTTTGATGACCCGCAGATCACGGATGAGCGTTTCTTCTATCTTTGCTTCCGGAGTAGGTTTTGGTTTTGGCTTTCCAACATTACGCCCAACACCAAACCCAACGAGAAGAACAAGCACCACCACCATTGCCCAAGCGACGCCTCTAACGACCTTGCCCATGCCCACACGCTTTGGCATATGCATGGTCGAAATCGGACGATGTTCGAGGACTCGATCCAGTGTCCGATGTGTAAAATTGCTCGAGGCTTCCGATTTCGGAAGATGATCGAGTAATTCCCAGGCTTGCTTGAGTGTTTCCAGCTCGGCCCGAACATCCGCATCGAGACTGATGCGAGTTTCGATTTCGCGGGCGGTCAACTCGTCGAGTTCTCCGTCGAGGTAAGCGACCAGGTTTTCGCGATCTTGTTCGGTAATCTGAGACATTGTAATCGGGCTGTTAAAAGGATTCGAATCTCAGCGTCGTGAGCTTCCACGGCACCAATGGATGGGACCGCGGCCCCAAGGATGACGTTCGTTCAACTTTCATCTTCCTCTTTGGACGCGGTTGGGACCTGGCTATCCATGTAGATGTAGTCTTTCAAAGCCAACCGAAGGTTTTCTCGAGCGCGGCTCAACAGAGACTTCACTGCCTTCGTCGTCAAGTCCATGACGTCGGCGATTTCGGCGTAGTTCATGTCTTCGAACTTATTCAGTACGACGGCCATTCGCTGTCGTTCGTTGAGCGTCGTCAGGGCTTGTTGGATGACGTCTGCGAGTTCTTGTTGTTGTAACCTTTTTGTCGGCAACGTGCTCGTGTCGTGGACGAGTTGTTCGGCTGGACGAGGACCTAACGGCCCCGACTCGTGAGCATCCAGGGGAACAACAGGCTTCCGTTGGCGGCTGCGCAGGGCGTTCAACGCCAGGTTATTGGCAATGGTGTAAAGCCACGTCGAAAACTTGGCCGAGGGATGGTAAGTCTTTCGATTCCGGTAGACTCGCAAAAAAACTTCTTGGGCAAGATCTTCGGCTTCTTGGACATTCCCGACCAAGTGATTCAACACCGTTACGAGCCGGTGTTGATACAATTCCACGATTTCCGCAAAGGCAGTTGGGTCATCGTCCCGGACCCGCAGCATGATGCGAATGTCGGGATCGCGGAGAGCCATTTGTGCACTGCTCTCGCCTATCATCGTGGAAATCCGCCTCCTCAGTATTTAACAAGGATCCGCAGAGTTGGTTTCGGAAATCGAGCAAGTCTTTCGTGTGTGGGTTGCGTGCCGATCCCCCGTCTTCTTCCAAGCCAGGTGTGGTTCGATTGCGAAAGACCATCAAGCGAGTTGTTCGGCGACCTTCCTTCGCAACTGCCCGCAAGCGGCGTCGATTTCCGAGCCCTTGCGTTTGCGGACTTTTACGCTAATTCCTGCCGAACGCAACGTGTTGACGAAAACCGTTTGGGCCTCCTGAGTCGGCCGGTGATACGGCAACCCATCGACATTGTTAAATGGAATCAGGTTAACGTGTGCTCCTCGGCCACGCAACAATCGGGCTAATTCGCGGGCATGCTGAGGTCTGTCGTTGAGTTCTCGCAACAGGACGTACTCGTAAGTCACCTGACGGCCAGTCTTATTGAAGAAATACTGGGCCGCGTCCAAGATGTCAGATATACCGGTTTTTACATTCGTCGGGACGATCTCGGTTCGAAGGTCGTCGTTGGGAGCGTGGAGGGACACGGCCAAATGATACTGTTTTCCAAGATCCGCAAGGCGCCGAATTTTCGGAGGCAGACCCACCGTCGAAATCGTGATGTGTCGTGCAGACATCCCCAGTCCGGTCTTGGCTGTGGCAATGTCGAGAACTTCGACCAGAGCGTCAAGGTTCGCAAGAGGTTCGCCCATGCCCATCACAACGATGTGAGAAAGTCGCTCGGATTTGTCGCCTGCCGGTCGTGGAATGTTCCGCAATCGAAGCAGTTGTTCCAATATTTCGCCCACGGTCAAATTGCGTTCGACCCCATTCAAACCACTGGCACAAAAGACACAACCCATACCGCACCCAACTTGGGTACTGATGCACGCCGTACGTCGGCCACCGTCTTGGATCAGAACGCACTCGACCAATTTTTCGTCTGGAAGTTTTACGAGCAATTTGTGGGTATTGTCGTTTGCGGTCAAATGACGGGCGACACTGTTTCCGAAAAGGGCGAAGTTCTCGTTCAACTCCAATCGAAGAGCCTTCGGTAAGTCGGTCATTTGGTCAAACGATTGGACCCCCACTTCGACCAACCATCGTCGGACTTGCTTGACGCGCAGGACGGGCTGGTCACGTTCGGCGAACCACTCGCGCAGTTGGTTCACCGATAGGTCGAGAATCGCTGTTCGCTTAGCTTCGGGTTGTGGGGTTTGAATTGTTGGCAATTCCACGGTAATTCGTTTGGCTCCTTCTGAGGTCCGATCTCCCGCTGTTATTGTAAGCCGCAAGGACTTGAGGAGCAAAGAATTGGGAGGCAAGAGTTGTAAACGTTTGGTAAACCCGTCTTAGTACTACTCCGTTAAATCGACAAAGATGTCCAATTTAAGGTGGCCAAAACCGTATATCCTGCAAGGACTTGTGGAAATCAGAGTGTGGAACTGGCTCAAAAAGCCACTTTTACAAGTTGTTGTCTCAAAAGTACTTATGTCGACTTAACGGAGTACTATTAGAGCGGTTTCCGTTCGGGTTGGGCACAGTTCTCCCATCGAACGCCGCGGGAATCCCTTCCCAGTTGATTTGGCTGTGCCCAACCCGAACGGAAACCGCTCTCATTCTTGGTACAATGGCGAGGTGTGGCCGGGCAAGGTTCTCCGCCCAGGTGTTGGAACACCGCAAGTTCCTTCGGACAAGGATGTGTATTCACCCCATTCTTGATTCCGAACAGGACAACTCATGACGCCCGAACCAGATACGTTCGTTACTCCATCTCGACAGCCCCTCCAGAAATGGGACCAAGATCTTGGCAGCCCCAAAGAAGAGGTACGTTTCCATGCCTTCCAGAACCTCCTGGACGTCTCGGAAGAGTTTCGAACAGCGCCGGAAATGGCCACAATCCTGACGCTCCTGCAGAGCGAAAAATCGGAAGACCATCTTCACGCTCAGGACCTGACGCGTAAGATCTTTGGCATATCCATCGACACCAAGGAAGGATTTGTAATGACACCCGAACCGACGACCGTCGTGCCAGCCACAGGTACCAGTCCCGAGTTCCGAAAAGTTTCAGACCAAATGACCAGGGCCCAAAGCCGGACTCATGGGCAATCCGCTGAGCCAATGGATCTCTCCGACACACGTCCTCACCCTAAGGCTCCTGGTTGGGTCGATTGGGTCCAAGAATTTATAACCAACATGGGATCGATCATGGCCCTGTTCCCGGCAGACCCAGCACCCTACCGACCTCGCTATCGGTTTGAAGAACCGTTGCGATGTGCCGAGACGACAGTCCAACGCATTGCCGAAACCGAAGCTCTCCTCGAAAAACTCCTGGCCGACGAAGTCTCTTGTGGCAACGACAATGGAGCAGAGGATTAAACGCATGTCCGAGGAGCCGCGACAAGCCTTACCCATGCTGTTCTCGGACGAAACCGTCCGGGCGTTAACCGAGACGTTGGGCAAACAAAAACTCGCCGAGATGGTCTTGGGTCAGTTGGAACTCCTCAAACAACGCCAAACCGAAGAGTTGGCCGTCGAGCGACAACGTCTCGAAATGCAGATGGCCACGAATGCTGCCGAAACGCAGATGCAGAAGGTCGAGAACGGTCGGCGATTTTGGGAACGGATAATGGCCCAGATCCTGGGCTTTTTGCTCGGCCTGAGTACCGTCATCTGCGGTTTGATTGCCGCCTTGTACGACAAGCAAATCACTGGGGCGTTCGTCGGAACGTCCGGCATCGCCGGTTTGGTTGCGGCCTTCATTGCTGGGCGGCCAAGATCAAATGACCCACCGAAGGTAGCTCAGCCGAAACAGCCCAATTCGAACAACTCTTGAGATCAGGGCGGTCAGGCACAAGAAGCACATTTCCCCGCCCTGTCCTTTCCAGCGAACAACTTTGCAAGGTGAGTTGTCTGCGATAGTGTTGCCTGACTAACTTTATGCGACGCTATTTCCTATCACACTTTGTCGACACGGCACAAACCAATTCATGACATACTTTGAGAACCACGAACGAACAACGCAACAACTTGAGCGTCGCAACTCGCAACTTCATAGAGAACTTGCTTGAATGATTGTTGACTGTTGACACAGTGCAGTTTTTGGAATCGTGATCCAGCGCCACGAACGTCGTCAATGGAGACATAAGTGACGTGTGAGGCTCCGGCTGAGTTCCTCTGTGGCACGTGTGATGAAGAACCGACCCGAACGATCCGGAACGCGACGTGCAGGTCGTCTCGGGTGCCGTCGCAACAGGGTTCTCCAAAATTCTCAACAATTTGGGAAAACCGCTTGGAACAGGCCAAGATTTCTACACCTTGAATTTGGCTACAAATGCGATCGAAATTCGGTACGCCACAGTTACTCGAAGAAGAGCGAATCCAAAGTCTGCGAGGCTCTGCCCAAAGCAACTTTGGGCAACCAGTTCCCTCCAACCCGATTATTGAGGTGGTTGGAGGGGGAGGAGGTCTTGAAAAGATTCACTCAGGGCTTGGAGTTGTTGGTCGTTTTGTTGGGTTGGGCTTTGGCCGGTGGATTGTTTGGACGTGGAAGTGGTGGCTGAGGTGTCGAGTTGGTTACTCAGAACGAGTTTCTTTTGTTGTTTGTTCGAGCAAGGTTGTTTCCAATGTGGTGGCTGTTTGGGATTTTCCATAACAGACATCTCGTGCACAACAAATGAAACAAGACTCGGTAGCGTTAGCCGTTATTCTAAGGATCAAACAGGACCAACCAACCCCGTTGGCCCTTGCAGGCGGCTCCGAGAGGTTCTGACGCGTGCAAGCGATACAAGCGGGGAACTCCACTGGGGATGCCTCAAAAGCCAACAGAACGTGAGGTCGCCCTGCCTCGTTTACATACTCAATCTCTTCCATTACCCTTCTTGAAGCGAAAACGCAAATCGACACCTATCAAGTTCACCTGGGACAAGACAGAGAGATGGATGTGGCGACAGGTTCTATCTAAACTCATGTGAACGCTTCTCCACGAACACCAGCCGGCGAGAGTTCGACACTGAAGATTGTCTCTTCTTTGTTTCTGACAAAGGCTGAATGCAGAACCGTTGTCGAAACCACTCCCCACGCAGTCGCCGAACGAGACGCTTCGTGTTGGCTTGTCGTGCATGTCCCAACCAACTTGTCAGACGACACCTTATCTCTTTGCCGTCGATTTGACCCAGAGCGAGAGCCTTTTTCAGCCACCTCATCCGACGCCGAAATTGCCGGACATTCGTTTTCGGAAGCAAGCGATGAGTTGACCAAATGCGATAACCAACAAACCGCAAGCCATGTCGGACCGGCACGACAGATTGTCGCCGTTGATGAAGACGTAACTGGCTTTCTGCAAGTTTTGCTGCCAGCGTTTTCTTCATGCTCTGGAGTTTGGAGCGGTCCTCATCGAGCAAGATAAAATCGTCGCAATAGCGGACATAGCCGCCAACTCGCCAGTGACTCGTTACCGTGTGGTCCAAACAAGAGAGATACCAATTCGCAAACCACTGGCTCGTCAGGTTGCCAATGGGCAATCCCTTACGTCGTTCCACTGGCGTGAACACATCGTCTCCAGGAAACAACTCACAGATCGGCTCTTGTTCATTACTGCTGTCTACAATCTGATCCATCAACCACAGAAGTTGTTGATCCTTGATCCGTTGGCGGAATAAGGCTTTCAGAATCTCGTGGTCGATGCTGGGAAAGAATTTGCGGATGTCGCAAACCAAGGCATACGAGCAGCGACGCATCATCTTTTGCAGGTGATCGGCAGCAGCATGCGTGCCTTTGCCCTTGCGACAAGCGTAACTGTGTGGATGGAAGTGTCGCTCCAGGATGGGTTCCAAGACGTTCATCAAGGCGTGATGAATCACTCGATCTCGATATGGAGCCGCCGAAATGAGCCGCAGACAGAGAATAATCAACCACGGATTACACAAATTACACAAATTGGAAACAGATAGAACTGGGGAGTTATAGCCCCTTCTATAATTTTTCGTTGAATTTATCTGTGTTCATCTGTGTTATCTGTGGTTTATTCTTTCGTTTATTCTTGAATGTTGACGACGATAACCAGGATCGCCAACGCCGGATCAGGGTCAGGACTTCCAACACCACGCCCGACATATCCTTGGACATGTCAGTTCTGGGTGGGAGCAGGCAAAGCAATGACTGCGTGGAAAGCCCCCTAGAGGAGCGAACCACAAACCCTTGGAAGTGCAGGCAGAAAGCGACCCGGCAGCCGTTGTTGTTGTTGCGGTTATCGGGATTGTTCCTGTTACGGTTCGCCACGCGACAGTTCGCTGGATTATTGTTCCAGGAGCCGCCACGCAGGACACGACTGAACGACCCTGCCCCTTGATTTCCATTATCGGTTTGCCGCTACCAATCCCTACGGCTTGACCACGATTTTGCCATAAATCGTTTGCCAGAATACGATTACGCTTGCATCTCACTCTCCATATGTTATAATTAAGAGTGTGAATAGAAGAAATGTGTCATTTTGGAATTTCGTGCCGTGCGCCTCGCTACGCTCTGCGGAAAGGGAAAACAAAAGAATAAAAAACAAAGAAGATAAAAGAATAAAAGGATAGAAAATATAGTGTAAATTAGTCCAGGCGGAAAGCGACCCGGCAGCCGCCGCTGCGGATAACGGGAAAGTCCCCGCCCCGGCACGCCGAGCGACAGTGCGCAGGAAGATTGCTCCAGGAGCCGCCACGCAGGACACGACTGTTTCCGTTTTGCGCACCTTGCGGGTCTTTAATGTCTTTATTTGGGTAATCGCCATACCAATCTTGGCACCATTCAAAAACGTTGCCGTGCATGTCGTATAGTCCCCAGGCATTTGGGGCAAGTTGTTGGGCTGGGTGAGTTTGCTTGTTGCTATTTCCTGAACCGTAACCATACCAACCTACCCGTTTCAACGCTTCGACTCCGTTGCCGGAGTGATACTCTGTTGTTGTCCCAGCACGACAGGCGTACTCCCATTGGGCTTCGGTCAACAGGGTGTATTTTCCGGACTTTGTAATGCCAAGCTCAGACTGGTCTTTGTGCGAGCCATTGAGCTTTCCAACAAACTCCTTGCAAACATTCCATGACACAGAATCCACTGGGTTGTTGTCGCCCTTGAAGTTGCTATTATTTTCATTCATGACCGCTCGCCACTGTGCTTGAGTGACTTCGGTGACGGATACATAGAACCCCTTCGTCAAGGTCACTTTGTGTTGTGTTTCTTTGTCAACTCGTCCTATCTCGCTGACAGGGCTTCCCATCACGAAGCTTCCGGGAGGAATGAAGGCGAATTTCATGCCCAACTTGTTTGTTGTGAAGACGGGAACGCCGTAATGATCTGCCCAACGTTTTTTGTAGTCTTTGGCTTGAGATTCCGAAAGTGGGAACGAAAGCAAGTTGGGTGGACCCGACTTACCTGAAGGATTGGGGGCGACGGTTGGCTCCTTCCTCTCTGGACGGGTATCTTTCTTGTTTTTGGCGAAGCGCTGATCCTTGCCGCTGCCCCCAAATCCCGAAAACATCAGGCCAGCACAACTCACCACAACCAGCACCAACAGAAACACCAAACCACCGATCAGTTTCCAAGGAATTGTGGGTAACGAGAGCCGGTCGGGTTTCGATGGTGGAGGTTCCGCTGGATTGCGTTGTCGCCAGTGTTCTTTGACTTGATCTCGAATTCGTTGGTAGCTCTCCAATGAGATGCCAAATTCTTTGCAGAGTTGCTTCACAGCTTCTTTGTCCTGCTCACTTGGCTTTCCGTGAGTACGGTCAAGTATCTCTCGAAGTAAAAATTCCCCTTTCGCACGTCGCTGTTCCTCTTGTTGTTTTCGGAAAAACTCTTGTTGAGCCAGTTTTAGCTCCTGGTCTACCGCCATTTCGTCCATTGGCCAAAACTGTGACCGTTTCAAAGACTCCAGTAAACCGAGCCAATCTTGGTGTGTCCATTGTCCTTGGTGGTGATTGACCCATTGCGATGGATGACCAGAACTTTTCCAGCGTTGGAGATTCTGTTGTTTCAACAATTCCAGTTCCGGGTCTTCCTCTTCCGTCCCCAGAGGAAGAGACTTGAGGACAGCCAGGACCTCCTCAAAGCTCTGCGGGCGCTGATTGGGGTCTTCCTTCGTGCATTGACCCAACAACTGAGCCAAATCTCTGGAGACCTCTAGCCACTGGTTCAGATCAGGCGAAAGCGTTTGAAACTTCGCAAAGCAGCATACTTTGGCGAAGGAGTAAATGTCCGAACAGGGACCAACAGCTTCCTTTCGTTTCCCCATCTGTTCTGGTGGGGCGTAGTCATATGTACCGACAGCGCTTTCGCCTCGCAAAGTGCTGTTGTTCGAGCCAGCAACTACACTGGTCTCAATGATGCTTCGCCGCAGAGCTAATCCGAAATCGATAATTTTGACCTGCCAGCGGTTGCCTTCTTTGCGGACCAATAAATTCGCCGGTTTCAGATCACGATGCAGTACCCCTTGTTGGTGAGCAGCCTGCATTCCTTCGGCAATCTGAATGGCGATGTTGACCGTATCTTGCTCAGACAACACGCCTCGTGGTGAAACGAATGCTTCCAACGTCACACCGGGAAAATATTCCATGACGATATAGGGGCGGCTCATCTTGATTGAATCGGCATACCCCCAATCTTGAACGCCAATGATTGCTGAATGCTTGAGTTCCTTCAGAATCTCCGCTTCCTGGAAAACTTCGTTGACGCTGCGTTCCAGGTCATCCGCATGAAACGTTTTGACAACAACGTCTCTGCGGGCTTTGGTTCCATAGCACAAGACTGCCGCCCCAAAGCCACCTGCACCGAGAATGCCCTTGGGTTGATAGAAATACAACGGGAAAGGGGAAAAGCGAGCCGGATCGAGGTCACAAGCTCGTCGAAGTTCTTCGAGTGCTTTGGTCCACTTTTTCGCCTCCAACGCAGAGCGATACGCATTGTAATGCGCTTCGGCCTTGGTCGAAGCCTCGGACACATTGTCCGCAACTGCATCGAAAGTGTGTGTGGCTCCCTTGAAATCGCCGCTGCCGTACTGAAGTTTGCCCAACTTGTTTAACAATTCGGGGAGTTGCTTCTGCTCTTCCGGAGATAGTTGGCGGAACTGAGCCAACAAGGCTTTGACCGCCAGTCGTTCATCTTCCCCTCGAATCGAGAAACCCTGTTCGACCTTGACTTCACCTTGAGACATGTTGTTCTTTGCCAGGAGTTGATCGACTTTTTCGGCAATGTCTTGGACCTTGTCTTCAATTCCCCCCAATCGCTCAATAATCACATCTACCTGACCGCCCAAGCTGCTAAACGCCAGGAAAATCCTTTCGAAAGACGCAGCATGGGAAGTGTGCAAACGTTGCAAGCTATCGTGCGTTAATCGGCGAGACAGGTCTGCGTTGGATTCAATTTCCCGACTGAAAAAAAACGAAAACGCAACGGCAACAAGCGGGGGGCCGCTCGGTGTCGGTTTTCGCAGGAGTTTTGCCAAATTGGGACAACTCGACGGTAAACTGCTAGCAACTTGATCAACAGCACGTTTGGCACCATCAATCATGCCGTGAAAGTCAGTGTACTTGGCGAACGTGCCATTCTTGCTCGCCAATTGCTCGGCGGTCAGATTATCGGCAGAGAGTAGACCAGCTTGTTTAGCCTTTTTCAGTTCAGTTAGGCATGCTTTGCGAAATTCCGGTGCCATTCTTGGTAACGAAGCCGCATTACCATCTACAAATTGCTTGATTTGGGCGGCAATGCCTTTGCTATCTCTACTGGCAAAGAAGTTGTTGACGGAAGTGACAAATCCATCTCCCGCCAGCGCAATCGAAAAAGCCTGCCAAGTTCGGTTGTTGGCACGAGAGATGGCTTTTGGCAAAGCTTGACCGTGATCGACGAAATGCTTTCGCAGGAGGTCCACAGTCATATCACCGGCGACGTTCCAAGTCAGGTCAAGTCCGTACTTCACGAGGGCGATCAAGGCAGGCATGATTGCGTCGCTCCAGAGAGTTTTGGGCAGTTTTAAACAAAGGGAGGCGTTTCGTGTTGTTATTCGTTTTGGCTTTGCATTTATTGTAAAAGGGAAAGAATTTTTTTCGACTGGAAGCCCTTTTCCGTATCAGAGCCAACTTTTTAGAAAGAGGCAAACAGGAGAATCGCTGGAGTCACCTACTTCTTCGATTTGCGATCTTTGAATTTCAAAACTTCCGCCTTGGTGAATTGTGATACCATACTTTGGTGCACCAACCCTAAGCAGCACGGAATCTCCATACTCAGGCATGAGGACGACCTCTGGCAGATTTTTAGCCCATTTTTTCACGGATTTGATGGAAGTCGAGCGATGGAGAGATCTTAACGACCGAGCAGTCCGATTATTGATTTTCCAGGCGATCTTGCCGTCGTGTGGGAAATCATCAAGCGTAGAATCTAGATCAGCAAAGTTCGGGAGCGAGCGAACCTCTGCTATCTGGTTCACAACCCCAGAGCAAGTACGCATTTCCCACAATGTCCAACACCCGAGAATCAAAGCTATCAACCCGCCCAACGCGAAGGCTCGAACGTTCTGTGATTTAATGAATCGTCGCCACAGCATGTCTGTTCCCCCAAATTTCGGCTGTCTCTATTCACAGCCGAGAGAAGCTTGTCCACGGACCATTGCAATTAAGACCGATCAACTCCAACTACGAACATTTCAAACCGAAAAGTTATTTTCAGGCTTGTGTGTTGGGCATAGTACCTTTGGATCGACTTTCATCTTGGGACTGTTGTCCCAAGAATCTGAAGTGTGCCCAACTCAAGCGTGAAACGCTCTAATCTCTTCGGTCCGTCGTTGGCTTTTACAATCCAAGACATGGACGAATCCTCGTTGAGTGCCTCCGTTTTCGTTGGCCATCCCCAAAGTGTCACGCTCGAAGAACACCAAGAACTTCGCCGCCAAGACACTACCACAGACGCTGCGCCGAGGACCGACTCGATGACTTTGCCTGTCTGCTCAGCCCCCTCCGATGCCACAGCACCGTTGTCCGGTCTGTCCTCATTTGGCCGACCAATTCGAACCCTTCCGACTCGCCGCCTGTTGGAAGAGCATGGACCAAAAAGCTACAGGCCGCGAGCAACGACTCTGAGAGAAACTTTAAGCGGCCCAAGTTCTCTTTCGAGACCTCGAGCACCGACTCTACGGAAAAAGTTCCGAAACGACTGCCCGACCTGATGTCCTCGACGATTCGTTGGAAACGCAAAACACCCCCGAAGAGCCCAAGCCCAAAGGTCAACGAAAGGAAAGTGAGCCACCGTTCTTGACCCAATCTCGAACGGCAACGATTAACGATTGCCAGCGGTATGAAAATTGTGGTGGCGTTCGTCGATCACGACACGAGGGCCTTTTCCCGATTCGTAGGCCGGTTTGGGGATGGGCGGGTTGTATTTGAAATCGGTGACTTGCTGGGCATGGCCGGTGCTGGTGAGTCCTCACACGAGGTTGATTGCGAGAAGGGTTCTATGACTCATGGGCTCTCCTTCTTGGCTTGTGTGGGGCCGATTTGAGTAGTCGAAAGTATCATGGACTTTGACGACCAACCGCACAAACCCAAGAAGAACTTGGAACCGGGTCGTTCCTGGCCTGATCTTTCCTCAGAAAGGACGATTTTGAAATGTGCAGACAATTTGTCTGGATTCTCCTCTTGCCGTTGTTCTCAATGAACGCCTTGGCGGACGACCCGTCGAGCAACCCACTCGATAACTGGCCTCACTGGCGCGGGCCGCTTGTGACGGGGGAAGCCCCACGGGCCAACCCGCCCGTTCAATGGGACGAAAAGACCAATGTCCGGTGGAAAGTGAAAATCCCTGGAAAAAGCTCGGCAACTCCAATCGTATGGGGCAACCAAGTTTTTGTGGTCACGGCTGTGGACACGGGAAAAGCTGCTTCCCCGGAAGACATTCCCAAATTCGATCGAACGAAGCTGTCCACGGTCGGGAAAAAGCTCATCCCGGAAGTTCCCAACACGTACCACAAGTATGTGGTCATGAGTCTCGATCGCCGAACCGGAAAAGTTCTTTGGCAAAAGACGGCCACAAAGCAAGTCCCGCACGAGGGGCATCATTCCACACATAGCCACTGTGCCGGTTCTCCAACGACCGACGGCAAGTTCCTTTACGTATCGTTTGGTTCCCACGGGCTCTATTGTTATGACTTCAAGGGTGATCTGAAATGGAAGACAGATTTGGGAACCATGTTCACTCGCTATGGATGGGGAGAGGCGAGCACGCCTGCGATCTACAAGGGGGCGCTCGTCGTGACGTGGGATCATGAAGGCCAATCGATGCTGTATGTTCTGGATGCGAGAACTGGAGACGTGAGGTGGAAGGTCAAACGTGATGAGCCAACGAGTTGGGCAACTCCGCTGGTTGTGGAACGAAAAGGAGTCACACAAGTTGTAACGCCGGGAACGAATTACATCCGCAGCTATGACCTCATCAGTGGCAAGCTCATTTGGAAGTGCGGTCCATTGACGGTGAATGCTATTCCTTCGCCAGTAGCTCGCAATGGAGTTGTCTATTGTATGAGTGGTTATCGAGGAGCGTATGCGTATGCTATCCCGCTGGATTCGAAAGGTGACGTTTCCAAAAGTCCAACGATTGCCTGGAAGAAAAGCCGCGGCACTCCTTATATCACATCACCACTGCTTTATGGTAATCGGTTGTACTACACGAAGTTTTGGAGTCCGATCGTAACTTGTGTGGACGCGAAAACGGGGAAGGAAATCTACTACAATCGTGTGCCCAATTTATCCAAACTGTATGCCTCGCCTGTGGGAGCCGCCGGTCGTGTTTATATGGTGGATCGTGATGGACTGACTGTGGTTCTCAAGCACAATGCCGACGACGTTAAAACGCTGTCCGTCAATCAACTCGATGCCAAGATTGATTCGTCACCGGCCATGGTTGGCAACCAATTGTTTCTGCGAAGTCATACCCATCTGTATTGCATCCAGGCCGACAGTTAACAAAACCGATGGAATCTCCGATCGACACTAATCCCACAACGACGAGCTACTTGTTATTGTGCGAGGATGGATGGGGTAGCCCCGATTCGGATAGGCCCACACAGAAACACGTTGAGCCAAGGAGCTTGCTGCCTTGGTGAACGAAGATAGTATTCACCGCCAAGGAACCCTGAAACAATAGTTCCTTGGTGGATTTCCGATGCTCGAACGCATGGAATGTTTCGTGAGGAGTTCAGTATCATGACTCCCTAGGAAACTGTTGCATACCATGTTTGAAAGACTCTTTATTGCGATGACGAATTTTGTAATCCTCGGGACGGACACCGACGCGGGTAAGACGACGTTTGCCCTTCTTTGGATGAGTCGGTTTTCCGAGACCTGCGAATATTGGAAGCCTTACGAGTCGGGGGCATCGGATACGCTCTCGATTCAAGAACGTGTACCCCAAGCCGTGTGTCATCCGCCGCTTTGTCGGTTTGTAGCTGCCGTTGCGCCACCGCTGGCGGCTCGGTCCGAAGGAGAGCCCATTCCGCCGTCGGAGGAGATCGTTAGGCAAGTGCCTCGGCCTTCTGGAGAAGCCAGAAGCCTGGTCATCGAGACGTTCGGGAGTCCGTTTTCCCCGCTCAACGAAACGGAACTCCAGATTACTCTTGTTCAACAATACGACTTGCCGACCGTTCTTGTTTCGTCTTCGGTGCTTGGTGCAATCGGTCGCACGCTCCAGTGTGCGGAAGCTCTTCAGAAATATGGCGTTGTGCCTGCGGCGATGATTTTGATGGGGCCGCGAGATGCTTACGCTCAGGAACAAATCCAGTTGCATTTTCCGAATGCGAAGGTGGTTCACCTCTGTCCTCCAGAGACCTGGGATGCCGACGGGATAGCGTGCTCGGCGAAGGACCAGGGCGACGTGTTGGACGAGATTCGACGTTGCCTTGAGGGGGTGTCGCGATCGAATCTTTCGAAAAGCGAGACGCAACGTCTTCTCGCTGACGACAAGACGCACGTTTGGCATCCATTCACTTCGTTACACGATCCCGATGAGCCCATTCCGGTCGTTTCTGCCAAGGATGAATTTCTCCATCTCGCGGATGGACGTAAGGTGATCGACGGTTTCTCGTCGTGGTGGACGATTCTCTATGGTCATCGGACGCCGTTTTTGATGGCTTCGCTTGCGGAAGCTGGTAACCGGTTTGACCATGTTCACTTTGCGGGGGTCACGCACGAACCTGCCGTCCAGCTTGCCAAGTTGTTGTTGAGTACGATGCCCTGGTCTGGTGGCAAAGTTTTCTATTCGGACAATGGAAGCACGGCCGTCGAAGTCGCTTTGAAGATGGCCTATCAATACTGGTGTCACCAAGGAGAAGCGCAACGGACTCTCTTTGTCGGATTCGAAAACAGCTATCACGGGGACACATTTGGTGCGATGGCGGCGAGTCGCGATCCACTTTTCTTTGGCCATTTTGAGCCGCTGTTGTTTGAGACGAAAATTTGTCCTGTGTGTCCCGAGCGACTCGACTCTCTTCTGGTTGAGCACAAGGGCCGAGTGGCTGGCGTGATCATCGAACCACTCGTCCAGGGTGCCGGTGGGATGCAGATGCACACACCCAGACGACTCGGCGACTTGTTCGAAGTTGCACGTAAACACGATGTGTTGTTTATCGCCGACGAAGTCATGGTTGGTGGCGGTCGTCTTGGGCCGTTGTGGGCACACAAGCTAGCGGGCATTACCCCCGATCTGATTTGCGCTTCGAAGACGTTGACGGGTGGGATCATGCCACTCGCAGCGACACTCGTTGCTCCACACTTGGTCGAGGCGTGGCGAACAGACGATCGCAGCAAAACGTTTTTTCACGGGCACTCGTTTACCGGGCATCCGTTGGCCTGTTCGGTGGCGGTGACGAACTGGCAGAGGTTGACGACGGAAGAAAACTCGCGGCCTCAAGAAATCGAATCGCTTTGGCGAGAACGATTGACCTCTTTGCAGGAGCATCCTCGAGTTCGCGAAGTACGAATCCGAGGCAGCATTGCGGCCATCGATCTCGACCTTCCCGGCGGTTATTTGGCCGAGGCCGCGAGGCAGATTCGACACTTTTGCTTGAACAACGGTGCGGTGCTTCGGCCACTGGGAAACGTGTTGTACACGATGCCGCCGTTGTGGACTTCGATGGAGTCTTTGGAACTGATTGCCGAGACGATGTTGGGGGCGGTGAAGGCGTTGGATAGTTGAGAGGGAAAAGACAAGAGACAGGTCTGACCCTCACACGACGGTGCGAAGCAAAACGAAGTTCAACCACGGATGACGCAGAGGTCTCGGATTGGGTGTAATCTGGTACATCTGAGGGTTCCGCGGTTGGTCTCTCGGTTTTCCGACTTGAACTCTAATTGCATTCCGGACTCAACGGCTCGGCCAGGTCGTCCACAAAGAACAAACGCCCCTGAAGGGTCGGCATGAATGTACTGGGAATCCACGGTGTGGGTTGGTGTTGGAGGGTCATCCGGAGAGACAGCCCTTGCCATTGCATGCCGCGATTGAAGGTGCCGTCGGCTCCGCCGATGATGCGGTCTGCGGCCAGGAACAACCCAGGTCCGATGGTGTTTGCGAATGCCGGAACGAGAGTCGTGCGACTCTTGAAGCTCGTCAGGGCGTTTTGTTCGATCGTCAAGGGATGGAGTTGAGCGCCGATCCGGTGAGTCTGTTTCTTCCATTCGTCTTCGGACGAAAACTCACCGGCGAACTGGGGTTCCCAGAAGGCGATGTGGCAAACGCGTCCGATGCCGAAAATAGTGATTAACTGGCCACCCTGTTTTTTCAGGTCGTTGATTTGTTCGGAATACGTTGGCAGTTCGTCTTTCAATGCGAAGTGTCGTTGTTTCTCTGGAACGGTGAGTTGGCCGAGCGGCCCATAGAAGGCTTGCTCCATGGCATTTTGAAAGGCGCCGGGGTCGTTCGATGGCAGCGTGTTGCCTTCGGCGTCGGACCACTCGTCCATGTTGAAACCGTGGACGTGGTCGCAGGGAACGTTCCATTCGTTGAGGAAGTAGACAGCCCATCGGTACATACCCATCGGACCGACGGGGAGGATGAGGGCGAGGGGATGACCCGCTGCCCGGGCCTTTTGAATTTGCAAGGCAATCTCGTGGCCCATGTAGGTGTCGAAGTCGGCGTAATTCTTGCAGCCGATGGGGGTGAACTCGGAATTCCACCACGATGCCCGCGACAAGAGTTCTTGGCGTGAAAGGCCCCCGAGTTGTTCGATTCGCTCCAAGTCCCATCCGGTCGGGAAGAAGCCGACCTTTTGGAGCAACGATCCTTGGTAGGTCGAAATGAGATTGATCGTCATCGATTAACCCTCCCAGGGGTAGGATTTTTGTTTCCAGTGGATATAAATAGTGAGAACAAGTTGTGCCCAAGGGACGTAACAAGGGCAAAACGAAAACAGCAAGGCGGTCCGGAGTAATTGGAACACGAAGCACAGGCGTTGCTTCGTGGGTTTCGACTTTTGCTTTGCACCTTCATTTTCGGCCTTGTTTCCGTTCTTTGTGGTTATACAAAGAAAAAGTTAAAGCTCTCAAGTAAACTGTTTTTTGACAAAAATTGCCGGGTTTGCCCGGGAGGTAGGCACTCATGAAACAATGGCGTTGGTTGGCACCGGTGGCGATCATGGCAGGTCTTGTCACGGTCTTGAGCGTGGCTCCCGTCGAAGGCGGTGGAGACAGCAGCAAAGAAGTCAAGTTCGAGTTGAACAAAGGCTTCAAGGCAGGCGAAGAGTTCTACCAAAAGCTCGAGACCAGCACGATCCAGAAAATGACAGTGAACGACATGCAAGTCGTTCAAAAGCAAGAGCAGGAATTTCACTTCAAGTGGAAGACCACCGAAGTGAAAGACGGCATCGCCACCGTCACGCAAGAAATCGAAGCGTTGAAGATGGACATCGACATCGGCAGCAACAAGATCAGCTACCAGACTGGGAAAACGGACAGCAAGAACCCGATGACGGATTTCTTCAAGGCCCTCGAAGGTGCCAAGTTCACCATGACGATCGACCTCAAGGAAGGAAAGGTGACCAAGGTCGAAGGGCAAGAGAAGTTGATCAACGACCTGGGGAGCGTCAACCAGTCGATGAAGCCGTTGTTGTCGAAAATCCTTTCCGACGAAGCGGTCAAACAAATGGCCAACCCGATCGTTGGATTCTACCCCAAAGGTGGATCGATTGGGGTCGGAAAAGAGTGGAAGCCCGAGCCCATCGTCCTCGAAATGGGTCCCATCGGCACCTACAAGACGACAAACACGTTCACTCTCACCAAGGACACCACCGAAGACCAAGCGAAGATCGACGTGAAGACGGATCTGACCTACACCAAACCCGAGCAAGGTAAAAGTGGTGGTTTGCCATTCGAGATAACCGAGGCGAAACTCGAAAGTAAAAACGCGACTGGAAAGATCGTGTTTGACCGAAAAAAAGGACGAATTGCCTCGTCGGAGATGTCGGTCGATTTGCAAGGTTCTGTCACGGTCAAGATCGCAGGCTCGCAAACTCAAGTCAACCTTGACCAAACCCAAACGACGAAACTGGAAACGATGGCAACGAAGCCGAAGTTTTAGAGTTAAGCCGAGCAAAACGAGCGCGGACAATCAAGAGGCGAGGTGTTCATAACACCTCGCCTTTGTTTTTGCGCTTGACGAAAGCAAGATACGCAGAAATCTCACGAGGACGCGAAGAACAGTAGAAACGAAAGGGTGGTATTGAGAAGCGTCCGGATAAAGTACCAGACACATGTGGGCGGTCGGATAAACAAACGTCGGGTTTGTGCCGATTCTTTCGCTGTGGGGTTACACACACGGTCAGGATCGAGCGCCCTTCGGGGCTGACAATCCAACACATGACACGTACTTATCCGACTGTCCCCGTGTGCCGTGGCCAGGTCCTAAAAAGAAGCGGACGGCCACCGAGTGCGCCTGCCACTTTGGTTCATTAGCCACGCAGTCTTCAATAAGATCAATCAATGCTTGCGATGGGAGAGTGTGATGAACGAGAATGAATCGGGACAGGCATTGGAGATTCTTGGTTCTTCCTTCGCGTAAGATTTCTCTGGAGTGATTTTGATGCGATACTCGGCATTCCTTCTGTTATTTGGGATATCATCCATCACGCCGGTGTGGGCTGGCGACGCCAAGACCGACGTCGTCATTGCTGACTTCGAAGGCAAAACGTATGGCGACTGGAAGGTCACCGGGAAGGCGTTCGGGCCGGGACCGGCTGAGGGAACGCTTCCGGGCCAAATGGCCGTCAGCGGATATCAAGGAAAACAGCTCGTGAACACGTTTTATCAAGGTGATCCAACGATCGGAACCCTGACATCGCCGCCCATCTCAATTACACACGACTATATGACCTTCCTGATCGGTGGTGGAGGATACGACAAAACAACGTGCATGAATTTACTGCTCGGCAACAAAGTTGTCCGAACGGCCACCGGCACGAACACAAGGGCTGGTGGAAGCGAAGAACTCACGCGACGATTTTGGGATGTGAAGGAGTTAAAGGGAAAAACGGTTACGATTCAGATAGTCGATAACCGGAAAGGTGGTTGGGGGCATATTAACGTCGATCACATCGTTTTCTCGAACACCAAACCGAAAGTACCGATCTGGCGAGGACTTCTTACGAAGAAGGTTCTGATTGCCAAGAAATATCTAATATTCCCAATTCGCACCGGTGGGAAGAAAGCGCAGATCGATGTGAGTATTGGTGGACAAAATGTTCGAGAGTTTGACGCGGAGATTGCAGAGTCGAAAGCCAAAGTTAGTTTTTGGGCCTTTCTCGATGTTACGCCTTTCCAGGGAAAAGCCGCCAAACTTACGATCCGAAACGCTACCGAAGAAGGTGTGGAGTTGATCAAACAAAGCGATTCGATCCCGGATGCCGAAAAGTTTTACAGTGAATCGTTGCGACCCCAATTCCATTTTTCGCAAAAGCTCGGTTGGAATAACGACCCCAATGGAATGGTCTATTCCAACGGCGAATGGCATCTCTTTTTCCAACATAACCCTTACGGATGGCGTTGGGGAAATATGCACTGGGGTCATGCAGTGAGTAAAGATCTTGTTCACTGGAAGCAGCTTCCGATTGCCATTTATAACAAGCGGCGTGGAGACTATGCGTTCTCCGGAGGTGCTGTGGTTGATGAACACAATACAGCCGATTGGCAAACAGGAAAGAACAAAGTTATCGTCGCAGCGTGGACGAGCACCGGACGGGGCGAGTGTGTGGCGTATAGTAACGATTGCGGACGGACGTTCACTGAGTATAAAGATAATCCGGTCGTGAAGCATCGGGGACGCGACCCCAAAATTGTTTGGTATGCACCCGGAAAACATTGGGTGATGGCTGTCTATGATGAATCCAAAGAGTATGGCCGGTCGATAGCCTTCTATACGTCGCCGAATCTCAAAGAGTGGAAACTCGAAAGTAAGCTCAAGGGGTATTACGAATGTCCTGAGTTGTTCGAACTGCCTGTGGACGGTGACAAGAAGAACACTCGGTGGGTTGTATTTGGAGCCAACGCTCAGTATGCCATCGGTACGTTCGACGGAAAGAAGTTCCGACCCGACCACGAAGGTGGACATCGCGTCCATTACGGTAGCTACTATGCCTCGCAGACATTTAGCAATGCTCCCGAAGGACGACGTATTCAGATTGGCTGGGCTCGTATTGCCATGCCAGGCATGCCGTTCAATCAGACCTTCTCTTTTCCTCATCGATTGACACTGCGAACTACCAAAGATGGGATTCGGATGTTTGCCGAACCTATCCAAGAAATCCAACAGCTACATAAGAAGAAACATACGGCGAAAGCAAGACTCTTGAACGAAGACAACCCCGCCATGTTGAAAGTCGCTGGTGATCTCGTCGACGTTCGAGCGACTTTCGCTATTGGGAAAGCCCAAACCATCGGGCTCGATATAGGAGGTAATCGGATCACTTACGATGTGAAGGAGAGGAAGTTAAATGGGGCTCCCTTGAATCCGGTCGATGGAAAGGTCATGATTCAGGTTCTCGTAGATCGGCCCATGCTGGAAATATGCGGGAACAAGGGGCGCGTGTTTCTAACGACTTCACGCCAGGAGAAAGGAAACGTTGAGAACGTCAAGGCCTTCGCGACGGACGGTGAAGCCAGACTGTTGAATCTCGAAGTCTATGAGCTGAAGTCAATATGGAAGAACTCTGGAATGGAGTAGCTTACCTGGGCAGCGGAATGGAAGAGCAATGCTTGTCCGGTTCGCAGGTACACGCGAGGGGCGCGTACCTACGACAAATTCAAGTCGGTCAAACAAGGGCGGGTTGGTCTCGGTTCAAAAACCATTTGTCGACAACAACCTTCCGACAAAACCAGGTCGAATTCATCAGGCGGTGGGCCAAGAATCGATTCAGTCCAGGCGGAATCAAATCGAGCCAGGAACGGGTGAGCTTTTGACCGAACCGCTGGGTCATTTGCGTCTCGTAGGGAAGCAGGTCGGCGGCGCTGGTGCGTCCCTGAGAAGCCAACAGTGTGTCGGCGGCCATGAAGCCTGACTCGATGGCGGGACGGATTCCTTCTCCGCTCTGAGCGTAAGCCACCCCGGTTGCGTCGCCTATGAGCAATGCGCCATCGTCGGTCAACTTGCGGCGAGAGTGGGAGTAGAGCAAGTAGGCATGTCCGAGGAATTTTTGGGGCGCGTCTTTGGGGATTTTGCCTTTGGCTTTGAGTGACGCGCAGAACTCGGCGACGTGGGAGGAGAGTTCGTCTTTGTCTTCGCGACCGAGTCCTACGTTCAGGTATTCGCCCTTGCGGTAATACCAACCATACCCTTTGAGGTCTTTGCAAAAGTAGAGATAAGGGACTCCCGGCTCAATGGGACACGCTGCCATTTGAGCTTCGGTCATTCGGAATTCGATTTCCTGGGCCGCAACGGCGATTTCGGATCGCCCCGGTCGTGCTCCGAGTTGACGAGCTACGGGACAAAAATGTCCACCGGCACCGATGACCATTGGTGTTTCGATTTGGCCATTGATGCGCCAATGGCCATTGACCCTTGTGAGTTCCTTGAGCGGTTCGCCGAGGACCAAACGGGCCCGGGATTTCTCAAGAATGTAGTGGTCGAATTCACAGCGACGAATGCCATAACTGATTGGTTGTTCGTAGCGGACGGTCGTTTCCCGCCCGTTCATCATCCCCACACAGAAGGCTGTGATGGGTTCGAGCGTTCGGCCCTCACGGTATTCTTCTGGGTCGAGGGCCAGTTCCTCGAGCACCTGGGGGGTTACCCACCCGGCGCAAGTCTTGTCGCGTGGGAAGGTCTTGCGGTCCAGGACGATGACGTCGAGCCCAGCGTTACGAAGTCGGCCCGCGCAGGCCGCACCGGCAGGCCCGCCCCCAACGATCAGGACATCGCAGTTCTTCACTGGGTCTCTCCTTGTTGGTAGATGTCTTGTCGTGTCCAGGGGATGTCGTTGTTCTCGGCCCTGGCGAAGACGACCTGGAATAACTGCATGAGTCCGCCTTTAAACGCCGCCATCGAAGAAATTAAATAGAGTCGCCAGGTCCGCACGAATTCGTCGGAGAGTTTTAAGCCGGTTTTCTCGACGACGGCATCGAACCTGTCGAGCCAATGCTTGAGCGTTTTGGCGTAATGAAGCCGAATGTTTTCGACGTCCAGGACCGAGAAGTTGTACGGTTCGAAGATGTCGAGCATCTCTCGCAGGGCAGGGATGTACGAACCGGGAAAGATACGTTGTTCCATCCACGGACTCATCGGGGAAGGAAAATTGCGGCTGATGGAGTGAATCAAACCAAGCCCTCCGGGCTTGAGCGTGCGTGCGATGACCGCCCCGAGTTCGCGGAGGTTTTTGAGCCCGACGTGTTCGAGCATGCCGACCGAGACGAAGGCGTCACACTCGCCCTGGATGTTGCGATAATCGTCATCGATGAACTCGACCCGGTCACTCAACCCCATCTCCTTGGCTCGTTCGCGTGCGTAGGCCAGTTGTTCGCGGGAGATGTTGAAGGCGCGGACGTGGACGCCGTATCGGCTGGCCATGTGGAGCGAAAGGGCACCCCAACCACACCCTGCCTCGATGACTTTTTGGCCTGGTCGCAACCGAACCTTACGGGCGACGTGCTCCATCTTGGCGACTTGAGCTTCCTCCAGGCCGGTTTCGGGAGTGGGGAAATAAGCGCATGTGTAGACCATCTGTTCGTCGAGCCACAAGCGGTAGAAATCGTTGCCGATGTCGTAGTGATGGTGGATATTTTCGCGATTCGCCTTTCGGGTCCATTTCGGCAATTGTAGCCATTGGAACCACCCCTTCGGACAGTATTGGGGAGTGTAGAGGCGAAAAACGGCTTCCAGAAACGCCGCCAGGTTGCCTTCCACTTCGATACGGCCAGCACAATACATGTCGGCAAAGCCAGGATCGGGATGAAGTACGACGCTGTGGAAGGCGGCACGGTCCAAGAAGCGCACTCGAACGAGAGGGTCGGAGGTGGCGCCGATCACTTCGCCGTTCCACAACTCGATCTCGATGGCCGGATTGCCCAGCGAGCGCAACAGCTTCCGGAGCAACCAACGATGGACGGGAAAGACTTTGCTCGGCTTTTGTGACGTTGGTGATTTGGCCGTTACTGGTACCATTGCGTCACTGGGGGTCGGCGGAGTTTCGAGAGTGCTCATACAAATCCTCGAGTACACATGAGATCGCAAAAGAGGGAGACTGCTCTGGATTCTGGAAGTGCAGGTCCACGCAACCTGCGTGGACCTTTCGTTGGAGTCCACGCGGTTCGCGTGGGGCCATGATCGTGCACCTTCGAAAAGTTCCAAAATCGGGAGGTGCACCCGCAAGGGATGCCAGTTAAATTTTCACCTGGTAGGAGGCGTCGGCTTGGGCCTCTTGGTTTTGTTGCGAGTGTTGGCTGGATGCGAGGTTTCGGTGTAGCATGTGAGGAGCGACTGGACGCAGGTCCCAGACCAAGCCCAGCCACGACATTGCCTTAAGCAGATAATACGCCATATCGATTTCCCACCAGAAAAACCCTTGTCGAACCGAGTTGGGGTAATGGTGGTGGTTGTTGTGCCACCCTTCGCCAAAGGTCAAGATGGCCACCCAGAAATTATTCCGGCTGTCGTCTTTGGTCTGGTAACGTCGGCGACCGACGACATGGGAAACGGAGTTGACCAGGTAGGTTGCGTGGTATACAGCGACGGTAGAGAGGAACCCCCACATGAGGAGTTGCCAGCCGTTAGTTTGCCAGTGCGGGAAGTAAGCGGCGAAGAGTGTGCCGGTGATCAAGAGGATGGCAGCCAAAACGATGGCAGGGACGTAGTGGTAACGATCTAACCAGCGTAATTCCGGAAACTTGGCAAGATCGGGCACCAACTTCCAATTCGTCGGGGCGGCATCGGGGGCGAGAAACCAGCCCCAATGGCTCCACCAAAAACCGACCTGCTTTGGCGAATGCATGTCCTCGCAGTCGTCGGAGTGTTTGTGATGATGACGATGGTGGGCGGCCCACCAAAGCGGGCCCTGTTGGAGGGCTGTGCATCCCAGAGCCGCGAAGAAGAACTGGCAAACCCGAGAAGTCCGGAAGGTCCGGTGGGAGAAATAACGGTGATAAAATGCGGTGATAGCGAACATGCGGAGTGCATATAAGAACAGGCACACGACTAGGGCTGTCCAACTGAAGCCCACCCAGAGAACGCACAGGGCCATTAGATGTACCCAAAGATACGGCATGGCTCCGAGCCAATCGATCTTGTGACGCTTGGGGCGACCAGTCTGGTTGGTGTCCTGAACCGGTTCCGGTGCCTGTGGTTTTTTAAAATCATTCATACGCTTAAGTTGTCCTTGTTCAAAGCCCGCAAACCGTTGTGGCAAGCGAGCCTCCGAGCTTACGCCGAGTGTCAATCCGCCGACATCCGGCTGCAGAAATACGGTAAGCCCTAGTCAAGCTGGGGCAGTCAAATGCGGTTCGTAAAATATCGGGAAACAAGATTCCACGAAAGACAATACTCCGAACAACACGCCAAGAAAGATCACGTCGCCCAGAAGGGTGTCGTGAAACAAGGGCAAGGCAGCAACGTACCAAGTGGTCAATCCATGAGGCGTGTGCGGATACCAAGATAGCCAGCAAGCCAAATTTGTCACGACAAAAAACTAGACCGAGTTTGCGGAAGTCACGAAAGCTGAGGTGGACGACCGGCGTCGATGGCCCAGAAACACGTTCCAAGCAGAGCTTCCGTAGACAAGAGGCACCAGCACAGGAAGGCCGAGAATTCGGGAGGTCGAGAACAGGTCGCTGAAAGGCAAAAAGAGAGCTAACCCGACGATGCGTGAACCACGCACCACCCAAGAGGGCCAGGGCACCAATCGGGGTGAAATTGAGAGAGTGCGGTACAAGCCTCAAAGTCGCCGCCAACATCTCCAGACCCGCCAGAACAGGGATTCTGGGGCTCTGAGAGCGGTTTCTTTGGGAGGGAAGGGTTAGATCATCGTGCATGTCTGCGACAGTCCTTTCCGCCAAGTCCGGCCCAACTGTGCGACCCTGGAAGGCGGATGCCGACAGGACGCCCGGGGCAATGCATCCGAGCGTGAGTGGACTGTCTGTGCAGCGGCCCGGTTCCGAGGCATCACAACACGAGTCCACCAGGCAGGTGTTCTGACTTACGGCTCATGTCGGGCTTCAAACAGCCTTTCCGCGACGTCGATCGCAGTGGCGTGATGCTCCAAGGAGCACTGCCTGAACCCCTAGCCGAATACAGCAGCGGCCCTGTGCCGGATTCGCACCGGCTTCCCTTTTCATCTTCGCCTCAACGAGCCCTGCGAAGCACCTGGAGGACTTTCAAGGAAGGAACGGTTCTTGGTGTTGTCCCATTCTACGGCCGTTCGTGCCAACACTTTGTGTTGTTACGAGTGTGGAGCCTTTGACAAGGTCAATAGGCCTTGTTGTACGAACGCTTATATTGGTGTCAAGTAAATACCTTGGCAAATTATGGCGTGTGGTCGTGTGGATTTTGGAGTAATTGCTTTGGCATCCTTGGGAACTTTTCCACCAACCCGAAACGCAAGGGAGGCCGTTTCATTTCCCTGCTTGGGTTTTGGGTTGGTGGAAAAGCCCAAAATCGCCAGTAGCACCTAAAACGCCTGCAATAAGTAAGTTTTGTGCGGGCCTCCCGGATCGATTACAATTCGACTGACGCTTTCGTTATCCCTACCCTTCCGGGCGAAACATCCATGTCCAGCGTTGCAGCCACCGCTACCAAGATCATCAATAACGTCGAGAAGGTCATTATCGGCAAACGGCCGCAGTTGATCTTGTCGTTGGTCTCGTATTTTTGCGAAGGTCACATCTTACTCGAAGACGTTCCCGGCGTGGCCAAGACGATGCTGGCGCGAGCCCTGGCCAAGAGCATCGGGTGTAGCTTCAAGCGATTACAGTGTACTCCGGATTTGTTGCCCACGGATATAACTGGAGTGTCGATCTTCAACCAGAAGACGACCGAGTTTGAGTTTAGGCCCGGACCGATTTTTGGACAGATCGTGCTGACGGACGAAATCAATCGAACGACGCCTCGAACGCAATCAGCGTTACTCGAAGCGATGGCCGAACGGCGGGTGACGGTGGACGGCCAAACGTACGCCCTCAAGCCGCCGTTTTTGGTAATCGCGACCCAAAACCCGATTGATCATGAGGGTACCTTTCCGCTTCCGGAGGCTCAGCTTGACCGCTTTCTGATTCGCATCAGTTTGGGGTATCCGACGATCGAAGAAGAGAGCCTCATGCTCGAACGGTTGCAACACAATCATCCCATTGAAGACATTGCTTCGGTCGTTTCCGCCCAGGACGTTCTGGGGGCACAACGAGATTGCCGGGAAATGTATGTCGATGACAAGATTCGTCGGTACATCCTGGAGATCGTTCACGCCACGCGGGAACACGAGGACGTTGCACTCGGTGGGAGTCCGCGGGCGTCGATTGCGCTTTTTCGGACGGCTCAAGCGTTGGCGGCGATTGGTAATCGAGACTTCGTTCTGCCCGACGACGTTAAGAAAATGGTGTTGCCTGTGCTGGGCCACCGCATCATCTTGAAGCCCGAAAGCCGTCTCCGAAAAGTGACGATAACTTCGGTGCTCAAAGAAGTGCTCGAGGAGATATCTGTGCCGATTCTGAAGTCCGGTACGCAAGAGAGAGATGATTGGTGATTCATGAAGTGGTTCGTTGGTGCGGCGTTGTTGTTGGCCGCGGCCTTACTCCTGGAATCGGGGCTTTTGGCGTACGCGATGTACGTTCTGCTAGCTTTGCTCGTCGTGAGTCGATTGTTGGCGTTGTCGTGGATCGGCAGTTTGGTGGCGACGCGCAAGTGTAGCGACGACGAAGTCGAAGTGGGCGAGACGATCACTGTGAATCTTACGGTCGAGAATAAGAGTAAGTTGCCTGTGCCGTGGATTTTGCTGGAAGACTTGATCCCGGCGAAGATGACGATTGCCGAGGGCAAGAAACTCCTTGTCAAGAAACGCCGGTTGAAGATTGCTTCGATCGCACCCGGCGGCAAACTCAAACTCGATTACAAGATTCAATTCCGGAGTCGTGGTTACTATCAGATTGGTCCCCTTGTGTTGGAGACGGGAGATTTCTTCGGTCTGCACCGACGTTACCATGTTGGGGCCGAACCCAGCTATGTGCTGGTGTATCCGGAGCTTGTTCCGCTCGAAGGTTACGAACTGGCGTCGCGACGGCCGATCGGCGAAATCCGGATGGCTCACCGACTCTACGAAGACCCGACGCGGATTGCGGGTGTCAGGCAATACGAGGCGGGCGATCCGTTGAGTCGAGTTCACTGGCGGGCGACGGCGCGAACGGGTGAGCTACATTGCAAGATTTATGAGCCTTCGACGATTGCTGGTGCAACGATCGTGATCGACCTGTTCGAAGGAGGCTATCCCTCGCGTCTTGAACCCGAGAGGTCGGAATTGGCCGTCAGCGCTGCAGCTTCGTTTGCTTATGCTGTCTACCAGATGGGTCAACAGATTGGACTCCTAGCGAATGGACGCGACGCCATTGATCGCATCCGTCAAGAAGGCTACGAGGGCGATTACCGAACGCGTAAAGCCGCGATGCAAGGTGTCGAACCCGTTCCCGAAGAGGAACGACGTCGACCGATCAAAATCCGAACGGATCGCGGCGTTGAACAGTTCGAACGCATCTGGGCCACGCTCGCTCGGACGGAGATGAACGACGGCCTGACGTTCGCCGAGTTGCTCATGGAGACGTCTGGCGATATGCCTCGGGACGCCACGGTCATTGTGATTCTGCCGCGAGTGACGGCCGAGGATGCGTTGGTGCTTGGCGACTTGCGACGGCGGGGATATGCCGTGACGGCAGTGCTGGTCATGTTCGAAGACGGCGAAGAACGAATCGCTCACGGAAAGCTTTTGGCCGAGGGAGTCGAGGTGCGGCACATCAAGGATCGTGAGACGTTGACGACGGCCTGTCAGCGGCAGGTGTTTCGGTAAGGGTTAGGCGTGGTTTTCCGTGGTGGGTAGGTCTCAGTATCTCGCGGGTGTGAACCTGCGGCTAGAATCTGTCGCCCGTCGGTGGCTTTCCAACAGGACATTTATTCCTCTGAAGTCTCATGAGTTCCACATACGAATCCGATCGAACCGTCGCCGACTACGTTGCCAGCGCCATCACGCCAGTGTTGATCATGGCTCTCATCGGGAGCCTGGTCTTCTTTCTGGTCGAGGTGTTCTATGTGGGGCAATATCCGCAGAGGTTGCTGTGGACTTTCTTTTTCTATGTGTTCGGGGCGGTGTTGGTCTCGCGGATGGCGACGCAAGGGGACATGGCTTCCAAGGCCGGTTTGTATGGACCGGTATTGGCGCTCCTGGCGTGGATCGCGTTGATCGCGTTCGTAAAGTTCCCGCCCGGAACGCTTGCCGGTGAGTTTGGATGGTTGATCAATTTGGGACTCGTGGCGGTCATCTGGTGGAGTTCTCACAAGTTGACGATGGATTCCACCATCGACGAGGAGAAGGAAGACGCTTCGGGGCAAGGGTTGCTCGAGGTGGCTGGGATCGACAACGACCCGAAAGCCAAACAAGAACAATCGCAGTCAGAACCTGAGCCCGAAAAGTCCCAACAACGCCGCAAGAAGAAACAAAACACCGGATTGACGGCGTGGATGGAGCGATTGGGCAAGTACCGCGAGGACCAAAAGAAAAAGCCGAAAACGCATGGTGTTTGGGTCGTGTATTTTTCGTTGGCTGCGTTGCCGTTGTTTGGTCTGGGGCAAGCGTTCATCCCGGTCGAGGAGACATGGAGTCGTCAGTATGCGTTCATGCTTCTGGCGATTTATGTTGCCAGTGGGCTCGGGTTGTTGTTGACGACGACGTTCCTGAGTTTACGGCGTTACTTGCGTCAGAAGAAAGTTCGGATGCCGCTGAGTATTACCACGACATGGCTGTTTTTTGGGGGAACGTTGATCGTGGTGATGCTGGTGGTCGCTGCGGTGTTGCCGAGACCCTATCCGGAATACTCTGTTGTGGATTTGATCCGGGGACAGTCGGAAAAGCAAAAAGCCTCGCAGTGGGCCATGAAGGGCGACGAGCCAGGGAAAGGTAAGGGCAATCCTGGGCAAGGAGAAAAAGGCGAAAAGGGTAAGCAATCCGGAAAAGGAGAGAAGGGTAAAGGTCAGGGTCAATCCAAGGATCGTTCCGGAAATCAAGGAAAACAAAAGGGCAAAGGTAACGGCGGAAAACAAAAAAGCAACCAAGGTTCGGGAGATCAGAAAAGGGGCAAGCAAGGCGGGGAGTCCAAACAAAAAAATCAACAAGGGCAAAAAAGACAAGCCAAGGACAAGGGGGAAAAAGGGACGGAGAAAGACGGAAAGGCTTCAGGGAAACAACAGCTCCCGAAGCCATCTTCCCAGCCGTGGGCGTCGTGGATCGGTCCGTATGCCAAGATCTTCAAATACATAGTGTTGGGGATTTTGGGAATTATTGTGCTGTTGGTGGTGTTGCGGAACCTCCTCAGTTTCTTAGCGAACTTTACGTTGTGGGCGCGCGATCTGTTGGGGTGGTTCCGATCCTTGTGGACGATGTTTGGTGGTAAAGAGTCAGAGGTCGAAGGAGCTGAGGAGGAAGAGGAAGAATCGGTAGTTCATCATCGGCCGTTGGGTTCGTTCTCTGATCCGTTCTTGACAGGCCAAGCGGAAGTGATGTCGCCTTTGGAACTCGTGAAGTACTCCTTCGAAGCTCTGGAAGCCTGGGCCAGAGATGAGGGCATTTCCCGCCAATCGGGAGAGACCCCGTTGGAGTTTGCTGAACGACTCGGGGTTCTTTTTCCTGAACTGGCCGAGCCGACGACTCGATTGGTCGAATACTATGCTGCGGCTGCCTACGCTCCGAATTTATTGAATGCGGATGTGGCCGATGACCTTCGACAGTTTTGGTTGGTGTTGATGACTGTTGGTGCCGAGCCGCTGGTAGGGGTTGAGGAGGATGTCGGAACGTGAAGGCCGTTTCGGAGGAAAAAACGGAATCTGTATTTTGGCTAAGGTTGGATCTGGTGGCAGTGACCGTCTATCATGAATGGATTGTTATATCTCTTCCGTTTTTCTCTGCGTCTGCCAAACAAGGACTGTTTGTGCAATGCACTCAGAATCAAACCATGACTCCGCGAAAAGAAAACTTGAGGATTCGTGATGGGTACAACGCCTGAAAACCTGCCGGACACCAAACCATCCCCCCACTCCCCTTTTGATTCTCTGTTGAACACGACAAAGCCCACGAAAGGCACCCCTCCGGCCAAGCTCTCGAAGAAACGATCACGGGTCAAGTGGATTGTCATCAGTGTTGTCGGGGTCGTGCTTGCTGGCCTGGTGAATTACCTTGTCGCACAGCAATTTGGGTCTGCCGGGCCGGAGTTGGTGTACTACACGGTCCAAAATGGCCCGCTGGAGATCTCGGTTTCCGAAAGAGGGATCGTCGAGAGCCAAGAGAAGTTCGATATACGCTGCGAAGTGGATGACATCGATGGAGACGGGATTCGCGGGACTCCGATCCGGTGGATCATTCGGAACGGGGCCACGGTCCAGAAAGGCGACTTGCTCGTCGAACTTGAAAGTCAGAGGCACATCGAACGACGTGACCGGCAGATCATCGAGAGGGAAAAAGCCAAAGCCGAGAAGACTCAGGCGGAGGCAAAATACGAGAATCAGTTGACTCAAAACATCACGCTCGAAGCCGAGGCGGAATTGCAAGTTGAGTTGGCGGACCTCGAATTGGAGATGTTCAAGGACGAAAAGATTGGTACTCACAAACTCGAACTGAGCGAAATCGAACGCAAGATTGATGACATCAAGGCCGAAATCTTGACGAAGGAGGGCGAGCTTGCTCTTGCGAAACAGGACCTTTTTGCCACGCAATCGTTGGCCAAAATGGGCTACGCAAGGCCTAACGAATTGGATCGCAGCAAACTCGATGTCTTGCGGGCTGAGAGTGCACTGGCTGCCAAAATGAATAGTCTGGACACCCAGTTCGCCGCCCTTACCAAAAAGACGACCTACGAAAAAGAGAAACAACAGAAGACCCTGCAAGGAGCTTTGGAAACGGCCAAGCGAAAGTCGAAGCAGGTCAAGCTCGACAGTAAGGCCCTGATGGCTCAGGCGAAGGCGGACCTTGATAAGGCCGTCCAGACCTTTCAGAAGCAAGACGAACTCTTGCAACGATACGAGCAAGACGTCAAGAATTGTAAGATTTACGCTCCCATTGACGGCATGATCGCCTACGACGTGTCCGACAGCCGACGGTGGTGGGAATCGGAAATCCGGGAAGGTTTGCCCGTTCGCCCGAAGCGTACGATCATGTCGATCCCGAATCTGAGCAAGATGCAGGTCAGGACGACGGTCCACGAATCGGTCATTCACCAAGTTCGGGACGGATTGCCCGTCACTGTCCGGATCGAAGCCTTTCCCGACCAAACCTTCAACGGAAAAGTGAAATCTGTCGCCGTCCTGGCCGACCAGCGAAGTCCCGAAACCCGTGTCTACGAGACGGTCGTGACGATCGATGACGTCGTGACGCAGATCAAGCCGGGGATGACGGCCGTGGCCGAAATCCACATTGCCCGGTTGGAAAACGTTTTGAGTGTTCCTGTCCAAGCGATCGTTCAAATTGGCTCGGAATCGTGGTGTTACGTCGACAACGGTGATGGTCCCGAACGCCGCAACGTCCGGTTGGGTATGACCAACCACAAGTTTGTGCAAATTCGTGAAGGGATCAAAGTCGGGGACCGAGTCGTGTTGAATCCCATGGCGATTGTTGAGCAATCTGAGGACGAATCGGTAACTTCGGAGGACGAGTCATCGACAGAAACGCCGAGTGGACCTTCGCCGTCGATCAAACCTGAGGACGAATCATCGGACAAACGCCCATCCCAACGCTCACAAGGCAAGAGAAGTCCCTCGAGACGTCGATCATGAGAAAGCCAAACTGGACGCTCTTGTGGGCCACGCTTTCCCAGGCCTTGCGGAGCCTGATGCTGCACAAGTTACGCAGTTTCCTGACCATGTTGGGGACATTGTTGGGGGTGGCCTCGGTCATTTCGATGCTTGCCATCGGCGAGGGGTCGAAGCAGAAGGCGATCGAGCAGATTCGCCAACTTGGGGCGAGCAACGTCATCCTGAGGACCGTTCAACCCAAGGACGATTCTCCACCACCATCGAGCGGGACAGGCCAGGAACAAAGCCAGGAGCCGCAAATTCGAATCCGCGAGTACGGTCTGCTTTACAAAGACTATGACCGTCTCAAAGACACCCTGCCCAATGTCAAAAAAGTCGTTCCGATTACCGTGGTCCGCGTCAACGCTCAACGCGGTCCCCTTTCCATCACGAACGGAAGGGTGTTGGGAACAACGCCAGAATTGCGGACGGTGCGAAATCTTTCGATCCACCGTGGACGATTTTTGACGTGGCCCGATTTACGTTCCACCGATAACGTGGCGGTCTTGGCCGAGGGAGCTGCCAAGCGGTTGTTTGGTTTTCGCGATCCTATAGGCAAAACGGTTCTTTTGGGCACGCGTGCGTTTTACGTCGTGGGGGTTTTGAAAACGCAGTCGAGCGGCAACACAACTCCAGGGGCGGTCGACAATGATAATCTCAATAACGATATCTACGTTCCGCTGACGACTTTGCGACGTCGGGTGGGGGAAAAGCAGAAAGTCGCGGCGGCGGAATACAAGAAGATTCAGCTGAGTGAAATCACGTTGTCTGTTTCCGACGAACGCTATGTGAAGGCGACGGCCGCCATGGCTCGCAAGATTCTCGAGCAGACACACCCGAAAGCCGAGGATTTTGAAGTCCAGGTTCCCTTGGAATTGCTCCAACAGGCCGAACACGAACGTCAGATTTGGAACCTGGTTCTTGGGTCGATTGCCGGAATCTCACTGCTGGTTGGTGGTATCGGAATCATGAACATCATGCTTGCGACGGTCACCGAACGAACCCGAGAGATTGGTTTGCGTCGGGCCATTGGAGCGAAGCGGCAAGACATTATTCTCCAATTTCTGGTCGAAAGCACGGCGCTCTCGACGATTGGCGGGCTGTTGGGGATTGTGCTTGGTGTGGGGATTCCTATGTTTGTGAATTATGCGTACGACATCCAGGTCGTGTTTCGGTGGTGGTCGGTTCTGCTCGCCTTTGGGATCGCTGTTTGTGTGGGCGTCGGATTTGGGGTCTATCCTGCCCGACAAGCGGCCATGCTCGACCCGATCGAAGCGTTGCGGCACAACTAGAGCGGTTGACGTTCGTGTTAAGTACAGTTCGCAGTCCTTGAAGTCCTCAGCCAAAGCCCCTTCTGGAGATAAGAATCCTCGGAACGCGGAGTTTATTGGTGTCCGTTTTTTTGTGTTTGGGTTAGGTACACGCGAACCGCGTGTACCTACGAAACGGACAGTCATTGATTTCCCGTTCGGAGTGAGCCTACTACTATAACCTCGCAGGCCTCCCTGGGACCGACCAAGTCCGAAACATCGATTTATCATCTTTTCTTGCTGTTCGATTACTTCGGAAATCCGTTGGGGTGGGTGCTGTGCCATTTCCAGGCCGTTTCCACGATCGACTCCAGAGTCGTGTACTTCGGTTCCCAACCCAGTTCTCGACGTATTTTTTCGGATGCCGCCACAAGGGCTGGTGGGTCACCGGGACGTCGCTCGCCTTTTATAATGGGAACGGTCTTTCCGCTGACTTTCTCGACTGTCTGGATTACCTCGCGTACGCTATAGCCGGTCCCGGTGCCCAGGTTGAAGGCAGTTGCCTGGCCTGGTTGCATGTGTTGCAGAGCCAGGAGGTGGGCCTCGGCCAAATCGTTGACGTGAATGTAATCACGAATGCAAGTCCCGTCTGGGGTCGGGTAATCGGTCCCAAAAATGGTAATGTGCGGTCGCTGACCCAGGGCAGCCTGGATCACCAGGGGGATCAAGTGGGTCTCGGGGTCATGGTCTTCACCAATGTCGCCATCGGGACTCGCTCCCGAGGCATTGAAGTACCGCAGCATCGTGCAACCCATGTCGTAGATCTGGGAGTAGTCTCGGAGGGCCAGTTCGAAAGCGAGTTTCGTGTTGCCATAAGGATTGATGGGGAGCTGTGGATTGTCTTCGGTAATCGGGACCATTTGGGGGACACCGTACGTCGCGCATGTGCTTGAGAAGACGAAACGGGAAACGCCATTGCGGCGAGCACACTCGAGCAGGTTGATGGCGTTGAGAAGGTTGTTCTGGTAGTATTTGGCCGGGTTCTTGACGGATTCGCCGACGTAGGTGAAGGCGGCGAAATGGACAATCGCGTCGATCCGGTGGGCCACCATGGTTTGGTCGAGCCGATGAGTCTCCGCCAAGTCTCCGACAATGAGCCGGTCGCTCGGGACGGCCTGTTTGTGCCCCTCGGACAAGTTGTCGTAGACCCAGACGTCGAGTCCTCGTGAGAGGAACAACTTGACGGCGTGGCTGCCTATGTAGCCGGCCCCACCTGTTACAAGAATCCGCATGGGGTCTCCCTGGTAACGCCCAACTCGCCCGAGGCAGGGGAGTTTTCCATCGTACAATTCAATGTTTGTCAGTTCGTCACGCCCTTGGTGATCCCCATGAACACGTCTTCGAGGTCGATGTCTTGTTCCTTGAGGAGCTTGAGGCGGTAGCCACTCTTGAGGAGTTCGTCGGCGATGAAGCTCCCGTCGACAATGCCTTCGGAGAGTGTGACGTTGATCGTGTCGTCGTCGGGGTCCATCTCGGCTTTGGCGATATCGGGGTGCTGACCCAAGTGCTCGCAAGCGAGTTGATTCATGTCGTTAGCAACGGACACGTTCAAACAGATGCTCTGTCGCACTTGTCGGATGGCCGATTCCACGTTGCCGTCGAAAAGAAGTTTACCCCGTTCGATGATCCCAATCTTGTTACAGATGTCCGCCAGTTCCGGGAGGATGTGGCTCGATACCAGAATGGTCTTGCCCATGTTGCGGAGTTCCTTGAGAAGCCCTCGCATCTCGATGCGGGCACGGGGGTCAAGACCGCTGGCCGGTTCGTCGAGGAGCAACACCTGTGGTTCGTGGAGCAGAACTCGGGCCAACCCAAGACGTTGGGTCATCCCTCGCGAGAGGCTCGTCACGAGAGCATCGCGTTTGTAACTCAGGTCCACGAGTTCGAGCACTTCTTCGCATTTTTTGCGTCGTTGCGGTCCTTTGATGCGGTACGCGGCGGCGAAGAATTCGAGGTATTCGATGACCTTCATGTCGTCGTAGACGCCGAAGAAGTCGGGCATGTACCCAATCATGCGACGGATGTCCTTGGAGCCGCTGTAGATCGAATAGCCGCAGACGGTGGCCTCACCGTAAGACGGGTTCAACAAGGTAGCGAGGATCCGCATGGTGGTGGTCTTCCCGGCACCGTTGGGGCCGATGAATCCGTAGACGTCGCCCTTGTCGAGTTTTAACGTCAACCGATCGAGGGCGTACAGGTCGCCGTACATCTTGGTCAAGTCACGAGTTTCGATCATGATGGTGGTTCTACAAAGGTGCAAGGACAGGTGATGTTCTCGAGTGGGTCTGGCCCACCCGAGAAAACGAACAGCAACGAAATTCCGATTACTACTCTGTCGTGAGCCGAACCGGCAAGATGACGCGGACATACGTTTGTTGAACCATCATCCCCTGGAGTTGGGGCTGTTGGTCATCGACCGTCGGCAGTGCGTTGAGCCAAACACGAGTGGGGACTTTCGAATCGTTCTTGTTGACGTCTTCGGCGCTGCCCATGATTCTGTCCAACCGACCGACAAGCACGGCAGTGCGGACGGGGGTACTTGTGGCGCGGACGTCTCGAAATCGCCAGGCTTGGTCGACGCGGCGCTGGGAATGGTTCGGACCAACCGAACTGGGGTCGAGGCCATCGTAGAAGAACATGAAGGCGACGGCTTTTCCTGGTTGCATGGTGCGAGCGGGCTTTCCTTCGACCAACACGGGCGTTTCTTTCCATGGCCCTTGCCAGGTTGAAAGTACATTCATCCCCCTTTCACCCCGTCCTCCCTTGAGGGTAATCTTGTTGTCTTTCTGGTCCGAAGCGGCGAGGGTCTCTGTGAGCGGATAGAAGTTTTTGCCATAAATCAGATGGACGTCCTTGAGTGGAACGGGCAAGTTGTTGGTGATAGTTCCCTTTGGCAACTCTCCAGTATCTTTCGGGTTGAAGGTCAGATCGGAGGTGAAGGGCATCTGTTTCAGTCGGACGGCCCAATCGGCCTGGAAGGCTTTTGTGGTCCACACGGGGATAGGAACCCTTTGCATTTCGGTGGCTCCCTCGGTGAACTGGTAGGTTCGGCTGAAGAGACTTTGGCCTCCGGGTTGGCCGAATCCTCGAGAAGCCTGTGGGCGTCCCATCCAAGACATCGTTACTTTGCCAGCCCGTCGCATCCTGAGTTCCAACGTGTCTTCTTGTCCTTGGTTGTTGGTGAACCCCCAAATGCGAGGGTCCACGCCGATGGTATAGTTTTGGATCGAGGGACTCAGGAGGGTAAACCACGTTTTCCCGTAAGCGAACGATCCTGTTGTCTTGCCGTCTTTGTCCAGTTCGGTCCGCAGGTCGATGTCGACGAGGTCGACTTTGTTGATCTTGAGTTCACTCCCTTTGATGGCGTAGGCCGTGTAGTAGGCGGCGATGCTGATGATCAACACCACTGCGGGGAACGTGACCCAGGTCCACTCGAGTCGTTTGAAAACTTTCTTCAGGATGAAATATTCGGCGGGCCCGACGATCAGAATGTAGATCAAGATGAACAGGGCCACCCAACTGAACGAGATCATGGCGACGTTGAACTTGTCGAGTTCCCGATGCAGCTGGGTCGTCAGATCGTTGTCGGTCTCTTCCATTCCCACGAGGCCGGGATTCATTTGGGCAGCATTGGCGGTTTGACCGACAGGACCGTATTGCGAGATGAATTTGTTCCAGAAGGCCACGGGTCCGCGTCCGTTATCCCAGTCGGTAAAGGGGGGACCATCGACGGCGAACGCGAGCAGCGTCACGCTCCCCAATCCGTAGGGGACTCGAACCATCAAGTGTTCCAGGCCGTCGGCCCTCCGGTTCGCGGCGAGCACTTCTTCCCCGTGGTCTGGCGTCAGTACGGGAATTTCGGCCTCCTGACCTCGGCGCATCACGAAGGGAATGACTTGGTTCATCCTTGGCAAGTTGTTCGACACGGCTCGAAACGAACTGGTCTTGCTCGTCTTGGTTCTCGAAAGGACAGGAGGAAAACTTGGTTGCCAAACGGGCGAGTTCAAAATGCGATAGACTTCGTCTTGGTAGTTCCAGTTGATGCTGACGACCAGGCGACCTCCACGTCGGACCCAGTCGCCCAGGGCCGCGACTTTGGCCTCGTTCTTTTTCAAGTTGGCCAAGTCTGTGATGAATTGCTTGTTGCTCGTGGTCAGGATGATGAGATCGACGCCCTCGTATCCGAACCAGTAATCGGGTAGATTGCGGACTTCGGTCTCGTACGCGAGATGGCGAATCCCTGTGGGAACGCCACCGAGGCCAGGCTGGTTCCCAGCGAGATCGACCATGCCTTGATACAATTCGGGCAGTTTACTCCCGAGGGTCAAGTACAGATGGTGAGTCATCCCGATGCTTGACGCAATATCTCGATTCGCAAATGGGCCAAAGGTTCGGTTTCCGGGGAGTCCGCGATCCCCAGGCGTGATCTCGAAACGGGGTTCGGGAGCCGTTCGTCCTGGACAGTAGTACGTCAGTGCTGGATGGAGTTCTTTCTTGCGTCGTTCGAAATCGACTTGGTATTGAGCTTGGACTTGGGTTCCGTCGGTAAACGTCGTGATGATTCTGTTGTCGGTGAATCCTTCGGGGCCTTTGCTCACGGGCAAACGGATGTAGCCATATTTTTGCTTTTCGAACGTGAGGTAAAGGGGCGTCCACATCCCGGCCTTGTACTTTCCAGCTCCTCTAGTTCCATACTCGGGATACGCCCGGAATCCGGAAACGACGTTGGCAAGCTTCAACCGGAGGGTCGGATCTTCTTTCTTCTTTTTCTTCTCTTTTTCCTGCCCGAACAAGGCTCCAGGTGCCAACAGGATCAGCAGCACACACCACAGCGACGACCAGCGGGGGCAACACGAGGGGAATTGAGATACCATGTAGGAAGTTCCTGGAGGGAAATGAGTTTTTGTCAATCGGGGAGCCACATCACGGCTTTTCGGCATCGTCACACACGCAAGGTTGTTTAGCACATCCCGGACAACCGGTGGCATACTTCCGTTGGACGGCCTCTTGCAAGTCGACACCCACACAATTGGCGAGCGTGGCAAGCCAGGCCAACACGTCGGCAAATTCGCCCAGTCGTTCTTCGTGAGTCCCGTTCCGTAACGCCGTCGCCAACTCGCCGACCTCTTCCATGAACCACATGAAAGTTCCGTCGATCCCGCGTCGTTGGTCCTTCTCTCCATACATCTCCTGGATGAGACGCTGGAACTGTGGCAGTGTCACGGACATGGGTTCCCTATCTATTACTTTGGGCTGGACGATTCTGTTCGCCGAGTTGGCAATCTCGGAGCGAACCCTACCAAGGGTAGCATATATTGTGAACCTGTTCGAGCCAGAGGAAAACCGATGAGTTCAATCTCTGACCGAACGTGGTATTTGGGTGCTTGCGAGCGATTTCTGCTGACAGGCCATTCCTGGTTACGTGTCTCCTGTTCTTTGGGAAATCAAGCTGGATGCTTCTTCTTGAGTTGGCCACTGCACACGGGAAACGGGAAATTTCGAGTCGTCCGGTTATTCTGTTTGTCGCATGTACACGCGAGTTGCGTGTCCTTGGAAAGCTCTGCCAAGACAATGGTACACGCGAGCCGCGTGTGCCTACGAACCGGACAAGCATTTACTGTCCGTTCCCAGAGTCGCTGCCACTTTATCCGCGCAGTTCTCAACAAACCAAGCAATACGAGCGAACCAGGGAAACGCCACTTCATCGAAGTCCAACTTGTCGTCTTCGTGTCGTCGAGCGTCAACGTCGATCACAGGAGCTTTCGGTCAGGATTCTGGGAGCCTGCTTAAGCACCGGAGTGAACGAAGACTTTACCTACTCATCTGAAGTATTGCATATCGTATTACAGGATGTTTAGTTCTTCAACAGTCGATTTGTAGTTCAACGTAACACCAAGGTGGTAGATTTGCTCGTGAATCGCCTGGGGTGTCGGGCATGGGTCTGCCAAAGTCTGAGTCGACGTCTTGAATGGCGTTCTTGATGCTGGTGCCTTATTGCTTTTTGCGAAAGATTTCCATCTCGCCGAGGTTGGGGAAATCTTGGCTAAAATCAGTTTCTATTTGAGAATGTAAGTCCTTGAGTCATCCGAACCCCTCTGGCGAGAGGATCACTCCATGTCTTTCCGATCTGAAG
Organism: uncultured Alcaligenaceae bacterium; assembly: GCA_964423615.1. Classification (GTDB taxonomy): domain Bacteria; phylum Planctomycetota; class Planctomycetia; order Gemmatales; family Gemmataceae; genus CAYRFQ01. The sequence goes on from CAYRFQ010000013.1 coordinate 98,451, forward strand.
GCCGCGAATGAGTGGAACAGGCTTTTGCTCGAGACAGTTCTTACGCCCCGATCTCTTCCAGGCTTCCACTTTCCGACGCACAATGGTCCAACAATGACCAGCAACAAGGAAGCCCTGAGAAATTTTTTTGGATTGTGGCCATTTTTTGAAAAATGACACGGCGCCAAATCCTATTGTATTATGAGGACTTGCGCGCGGTTGATGCTCGATGACCTCGATATACCGCGAAAACGCTGTTTTTGGCGAAATCTGTCATACCTGATTTGTGTAAGTCGTTGAATTTATTGAAGATATGGAAATAAAGGCGGCGCAGAAAAGTGCAAGAATGGTGCAGTTTTACTGCAGAAAGTATGCAGGTTTATGTCATTTTCTTGCATTTTTACTGCAGTTTTTGGTCGGTTTTTTGTGTCCGGGTCATTGTAGTGAGTATCGTACCACCACTCGCTGGGTGTGCTGTGAGAAATTTTTTTCGGTCTGCGATGTCTGGCGTGGTGCATCCGCTGGCCGGGTGAGCTGTGCGGTCAAATGGGTTTGAAAGTTGCCCATTTGGGAGAAGGACCGGGCTATCTACATGGCTGCGGTTTGAATCGGCACGTTGTTGAGAATTTCAATGAATCTCTTCGATTGGAGTCGACAAATCATGAGTGTTGAGGTCGCTGTTCGATTCGCAAAAGCTCTGGATGCTGAAGACTACCAAACGGCTGAGTCGATGCTCAGCGAGGAATGCGAATATCTTTGTCGCGGCCAAAAGTACTGCAGTCCTAACGCTATCATTGAGACTTATCGAGGGAATGGGGCTTCTGCGAAAAACGAATTCGACAGCATTGAGTATGAAAGCGATGTCACGAGCATTCGAGACGGAGTTGCGCTGATTCATTTCATCGATCATCTGTCGATCCACGAACGCCACTTGACGTTCGAATGCCAACAACTTGTTCATGTCGGTGAGGATGGGCGAATTGTGCGAATCGAGCAAATCGATCTACCCGGACAAAGGAAGGCCTTGGCTGCATTTCGTCAGGGAAGTGTCGATGCGGAGTCGAAATGCGAATAATGGGGCGGAACATCTGAGAAGCGGGGCAACGCTTCGGGAAACGGTAACCGCTCGAAGACGCCGGAACATTGGTCGTCGGATTTCCGCCTTGATGTTCGGTCGGTCGATCGGAGGCCGCGTCGCTTGAACTGGGCCGCTCCTTTGCCATAAGTGCCGTGGTAGTTATCATAGCTTCATCGAGTCCCCAGTTCATCCTGTGGATGATCGATCTCTGCCCAGTTATCGCTTCGAAAAAGGAGAACGACCTTGAAACATCTTTACACAATTGCGTTCCTGGCTATTGGACTATGCGTTGTGCCGATTGCGGCAAGTAGCTTGCAAGATGGCGAATCCAAGGAAGTAGGTCGCTGTTATGCCTCACCACGGGATGCAATGCAATCGCCTCCCGAAAAGATCGCCTATGTCGTCGCTACCTACGCAGGCACCAAGCAACAGAAGCCGGATTATCTCGCCGTCATCGACACCGATCCGAAATCGAAGACTTACTCGAAAGTCATCCATCGTTTGAAGATGCCTAACGTGGGCGACGAATTGCATCATTACGGATGGAATGCGTGCGCGAGTTGTTTTGGCAAGCGTGAACGGCGTTACTTGATTCTTCCGGGGTTGGTTTCGAGTCGGATTCATATCGTCGATACGATTAATCCACGCAAGCCTAAGCTCCACAAAGTCATCGAACCTGAAGAGGTGATTCGCAAAACCAAACTCACCGGACCGCATACCGTCCACTGCTTGGCTAATGGCAAGATCATGATTTCTATGCTCGGGAATGAGAAAGGTGAAGCTCCAGGTGGTTTCCTCGTACTCAACGACAAGTTCGAAGTCGAGGGTAGCTGGGCGACGAGTCGCAAGGGTATGCGCTTCAATTATGATTTTTGGTATCAACCTCGCCACAACGTAATGGTCAGTAGTGAATGGGGAGCCCTCAACACGGTTCGTCCTGGATTCAAGTTCGAAGATCTCAAGGCAGGGAAGTACGGCCAGCGGCTTCAATTTTGGGATTGGGAGAAGAAACGAATTACCCAGACGATTGACTTGGGAGCGGACGGTATGATCCCCCTTGAGGTTCGATTCCATCACGACCCGAAAAGCACTCACGGGTTCGTTGGGGCGGCGTTGTCGAGCGCGATCTGGCACTGGCACAAGGACAAGGGCCAGTGGAAGGCGGAAAAGGTCGTCCAGGTGGAGAGCAAGAAAGTCGAAGGTTGGGACATCCCGGTTCCGGGACTCATTACGGACATTTTGCTTTCGATGGACGATCGTTGGCTTTACTTATCCAACTGGCTCCACGGGGATCTTCGGCAGTACGACATCAGTGATCCTTCGAATCCCAAACTCACTGGTCGGGTGTGGCTCGGCGGAGTGCTTGGGAAAAAATCTGCGTGGGATGGCAAGAAGTTGGAAGGTGGACCGCAGATGATCCAACTGAGTCTGGATGGAAAACGACTCTATGTGACGAGTTCGCTGTTCAGTAGTTGGGACAATCAATTCTATCCCAACATCGCCAAGAAAGGGTCGTACATGTTGCTGGTTAATTGCGACACAGAAAAAGGCGGCATGACATTGAACAAGGACTTCTATGTTGATTTCGGCCAAGAGCCGGATGGCCCGGTTCGGGCTCATGAGATTCGATTCCCTTATGGGGATTCGACGTCGGATATTTGGCAATAATTCAGTGAGCACGGAAGTGCTTATCCTTCTTGTCAACTGTTCCAGGCCGCGTGAAGACTCTGGCCGAGTCACTCACGCGGCCCTGATATTCCGGTCTGAACGTAGAAGCTGTATTTCCAAATACCGAAAATCGGCAATGACGTTTCATCCCTATTGCGAGTGAGGTGTGGCGTTGGCAAGTAAACCAACTATATCCTGCAGCGTCTCGGTCAAAGGCCTCCTAACTCAAGTCCCCGCGGAATTCCGCAACAGCATTGACGTTCAACGTTTGGTAGATGATGTTTATACGCTAATCTGTTTTTCTGGCATGAAAAACAATGCTACGTCCATTATTGACTCGGCAACTTTAAGGCGGGCACTTAAAAATCTGGATGCCGAGCCAGAGAGAATTGTCGTGGTCGCTCATTCGCTGACGGCCGAAGCGTTAGCTTTGTTGGAAGAGCGAGACGGCCTAGCCTTTGTGACGTCGGAGTTCTACTGGACGGATGAGAGGTGGGAGACGGTTCGGGACAAGTATCTTCGGTGAAGCCTTTCGATTGGAAGTGTCTTTGTCGGAACGAATGACGGAGAGTAATTCCGGATAAGGAGAGGACATTATGGGCTCGCCCAAGCTCCAAAAAGGAAAACCGGTCTCTCTTTCAACTTCCAAAGCCGTACAGGGGATCATTTTTCGACTCATTTTTCTGGGACTTGTACTCCTAATCGTCTTCGGGGTTGTTGCCGTCATTGCTTGTCTCACAGGAGTTGGAGTAACGTCCGGATTGCCATGTGCATCGATCGGTTTTTTCTTGGTTGGTCTTGCGGATGTGGCTTTCACAGGAATGATGGTTGGAAAGGTCATCTGGTCCCTGCTCCGAAAGGAGCACCTGGTTTTCGGTTCGTGGGCATTATAGCGCATTGTTGATTCTGGTCGTGTGCTGGATTACATCTCGCACGATAACATCCAAGATATTTGGATCAAGAAAGAACGGATCGGGGCTGGTCGACGAATCGTAACGCTTGAGAAGATCCTGATCGGTTAATAGGAATTCGATGATCGAGAGACAGTCCTCGCATCTGGATCGTCCCTGGTGTCGGGTGATCGCAAGGAGTGTGATTTGGTAATCGATGACGTCTATGAAGAGCCCGTCAAGAAAACCCATTAGAGCAAAACAATCTCTATACGAGTTACGCAATTAGGTGACACTTAAACACACGACTTACGGAAAAATGCTTGCCTCTGGGTCGCCCACGCAACTTGGGCAATTCACTTTTCGGCAGTTTTTATGTACAAAACCTATCGACTGCGTAACTCCTACCCACATCTTTTGGAGTCGCGTTCGGAATAGTCGGAGTTTCTCGGAGTCGAGCACCTGGCCGAACTTGGTTTGGGCCTCGCGGCACCAGAGGTAGATCTCAACACCCCGGTTTTTTTCCGACCCACCGTTCTAATATTTGTGGGTAAACCTCAGGTCTGTTGGAGTTGTTTTTCTGGTCAAAATCAAAAGCAACTTCATCGGTCGCCGCCGTGTTGTCGGCAATCAGGAGCCTGGCTGCGGAGCGTTCGGGGACGTAGAGTTTGGGGTCGTGGTCTCTGCCGTCGACCAGTTCGTGGCGTTGGGATTGTGTCAGTGTCAAAGTACTTCGGCGAGCCATCGCGAAATCTTTACCGATTTTGATCGTCAAAAATCATTAGGCCGTTTCGGGCATCGTTTCGCGAAACCGATAACCGACGCCGCGGACGGTCTCGATGTAGTCTATCGTGGTTCCCAGTTTCCGACGCAACGTCTTGATATGGACGTCGATCGTTCGTTCGAGGACGATGGCCCCCTCGCCGATGGCGACGTCCATCAATTGGGGACGAGTGAACGCTCGGCCTGGTTGACGGAGCATGCACTCAAGCAACCGGAACTCGGTGGGGGTCAGTTCCAGTTCTTCTTCGTTGATCGTGGCCCGATGGCGGACCCGGTCGATACGAACCCCGAGGTGTTCGATCAGGTCGTTGTCAGAAGTCGTCTCGGATCGACGAAGAAGGGCTTTGATACGCTGCATCAAGACCTTGACCAAGAAGGGCTTGGTCACATAATCGTCGGCCCCCATGCTGAATCCGACGATTTGGTCCGTTTCTTCCGATTTGGCCGTCAGTATAAGAATGGGAACGGTCCGGGTCTTTTCGCCGGCCCGCAGTTCACGACAAATTTCGTCGCCGCGAAGTGTTGGGAGCATCCAGTCGAGAATGATCAGGTCTGGGATTTGCATCTGGGCTTTGCGAAGCCCCTCCTGCCCATCGTGAGAGATCATGACCTCATAACCTTCTTTTTCAAGGTTATATTTCAAGACGTCGGTCATGTCGCGTTCGTCTTCAATGATCAAGATGCGTGGGCGGGTCATTGTGGTAAAGTACCTCGTAGCTTACGAAATGACAACAATCCCCTGTGTAGTACAATGTAGGGCGCTACAGTGCAGGTGTCACGGGAGAAACGGAAATTCTCCTCATTTCCGTCTTGGGCGATGCCGGACAATTTCTCCCTCCGCCAGGTAGATGACTTCTTCAGCAATATTGGTTGCGTGGTCGGCAATTCGTTCGAGGTGGCGGACGGCCGAGAACATGGAAAGTCCAGGCGTTACCATGAGTGGAGCTTGCTGCATGATTTGGATCAATTCCGCGATAATGTCCTGGTTATAGCGATCGACGTCGTCTTCCAACCGTAACACGCTACGGGCCAGATCGGTGTCGATATCGACGAACGAGTCGAGACTTTGGCGGACCATGTTCGTCGTCAACTCGGTCATTTGAGAAAGTTGGTGCGGAACCGGGACTGGAGGCATTTTGGTCAACAGCATGGCTCGCTCGGCAATCTCTTCGGCCAGGTCACCCATGCGTTCGAGGTCGGTAATGATCTTCAGAGCCACAACGATGCGGCGGAGGTCAGTTGCCACCGGTTGATGCAAGGCCAAGAGCTTGAGACATTCTTCCTGGATGCGATTCTCATCCTGGTCGATGAGTAACTCACACTCGAGGACGTCGTGAGCTCGGGTGACGTCGCGTTCCTGCAGCGCTTGATTGGCTTTGCCTACGGCTTCTTCGACCGAAGCTGCCATTCCCATAATCGCTTGTTGGAGACTGTCCAGGTCTCGTTGGAGGTGTTTGGACATTGTAAGGTTCCGTCAGTTTGGGCGAGGCGAATTCACGTTTTGTCTCGTCCGAGCAGCGCCTCTCGCTCCATCGAATCAAAACAAAACCTGGGCGAACACGTAAGACGGTTCAACTAGCCGAAACGCCCGGTAATGTAATCCTCGGTGTCTTTGTTTTGGGGCCTCGTGAACATTGCGTCGGTTGGCCCGACTTCGATCAACTTTCCTTCGAAGAAGAAAGCCGTGGTGTCGGAGACGCGGGCTGCTTGCTGCATGTTGTGAGTGACGATGACGATGGTGTAGTTCGTCCGCAGTTCAAAGATGAGATCTTCGATGCGGCGTGTGGATTGGGGGTCCAGAGCCGAGGCCGGTTCGTCCATCAACAAGACGTCTGGGCTCGTCGCCAGGGCCCGGGCAATGCACAGCCTTTGTTGTTGTCCTCCAGAAAGGTCCAGCGCCGATTTGTCCAATCGGTCCTTCACCTCTTCCCACAACGCCGCCTGGCGTAAACACCGTTCGGTGATTTCCATGAGTCGCGACTTGTCCTTCAACCCCGCGACTTTGGGGCCGAACACGACGTTCTCGAAGATCGATTTGGGGAACGGGTTGGACTTTTGGAACACCATACCGACGCGGCGCCGCAAGTCGACCATGTCGATGTCACGGCGGTAGATGTCCTGGCCGTCGAGGAGGATCTCGCCTTTAACGCGTGTTCCCTCGATCAAATCGTTCATGCGGTTGAGGGTCCGCAGGAATGTCGATTTACCACATCCCGACGGGCCGATCAGGGCCAACACGGAATTCTCGGGGATCGTCAAGCTGATGTCGAAAAGGGATTGTCGCGTCCCGTACCAGAACGAAAGGTCTTTGACCTCGAACTTGTGCCGGACTTGTTCACGAGAAACCTCGCGACCCTTTTGGTTTCGGTCTTCGATGATCGCGGCGTAAGGTAGCGTAGACAAGAAAACACCTCATTGATTGCGGACACAGAGTCGAGAGTTTGTTGTTTTGGCTGAGGCACGCGAAATGTCTAGTTGTCCGGTTTTTCTATTCGTCGTAGGTACACGCGGCCTGCGTGTACTTAGAAAGCTCTGTCAAGACAAACGTACACGTCCCTCGCGTGTACCTGCGAACCGGACAAGCAGTTCTTTTCCGTTCCTCGGCCAAATTCATCCCAGCCTGGACAGAATGCCAGGGAAAAAGAGGACCAACAAACCATACTTTTTCTTCGCGACTTCGCTTGGGGTTCTTTCTCGCGACCCTCGGCCCTCAGCTTTGTAAAGTATCACGCTGTGGCCTGGGGAGCCGCACACGGAACGTGGCTCCTTCGTTCATCTTACTCTCGACCTGGACACTCCCTTGCATTGCTTGGACCAGGTGTTTGACGATCGAGAGCCCAAGTCCCGTGCCCCCGAGTTCGCGGGAGCGGGCTTTGTCGATTCGGAAAAACCGTTCGAAGATTCTCGGGAGTTTCTCGGGTGGAATTCCGATCCCCGAGTCTTTCACCTCAAGGAACGCCCATTCGTCTTCCTCCCACCATCGGATCCAAATGGAGGTGTCTTCGGGAGTGTACTTGATGGCGTTATCGAACAAGTTGTCGAAGATCTTGATGACGGCTTCCTCGTCGGCCCAGACAAAAATGTCTTCGTCTGGTGGTTCGAGAACAATCTGTTGGCGTTTCGCATCGGCGAGGCTTTGCCGGCGACCGATCCGATCCAGGATGACGGTTCGTAAGTTGACGGCTTCGAACACGTAAGTTTCGCCTCCAGACTCGACACGAGCGAGGCTCAACAAGTCCGAAACGAGTGCCTCCAACCGCTCGGACTGCTCGCTAATTCGGGATACAAACCGATCACGGTTCTCTTCGTCTTCCAAGGCCCCGGCGAGTAATGTTTCGGACGTCGCCATGATGACCGAAAGGGGTGTCTTCAGTTCGTGCGAAACGTTGGCCACGAACTCTTGACGAATGCGTTCGAGCCGTCGCAGCTCCGTCGTGTCGTGCAGGACCAGGACGGCACCGCGTGGCGGAGTTCCAGGCAACGGCCCGGCGTGGACCGTCAAACTCTTAACGTCCGAACCCTTCCATTCCAGTTCTTGCTTGTGTCCTTTGTAATCCGAAAGGGCCGACTTGACGACGTCTTGGATCGATCGGTGTCGGACGACTTCCCAAAGTCGGCGTCCCACGACGGTCCGAGTTTCGAACTCGAGTAACTGACCCGCGCGTTCGTTAGCGAACAAAATGTGTTGGTCGCCGTCCACAGCGATGACGCCTTCGACCATACTACTCAAGACAGCCCGGAGTTGTTGCCGGTCGTCGTCGAGCTGCGTGAATAGAGCCGCGAGGCGTTCACTCGTCTCGTTGAACGTCCGAGCCAAGATGCCGATTTCGTTGCGTCCGGCGGCGTAGACACGGCGGCCGTAATCGCCCGCCGCAATCCCCTCGACGCTCACAGCTAACTCGCTCAACGGACGAATGATCCGTCGGGTAAACAAAAACGCCAGCAACAAGCCAAAACTGCCAGTGATCCCTACGATCAGCCACACTTCTAATCGGAGCGTTGCCATGTGGCTTTGTATCTTCCCGACCCGCATCCCGACCTGGATGACGTCGACCGGAACGGCCTGAGACGTTGCTGGATTGTTATACAACGCGACGTACATCATGGTTTCGCCAGCGTCGTGGCTGTACCGAGTGTGGAACCCTTTTTCTTGGGTCATCTGAGCCGTACGAATTTCTTTGGTATTCAGTTGCTCGCCGTTCCGGAAGGAACTGGAGTCGACGATGATGGTTCTGTCTTTGTCGAGCAGAGTAATCTTCACACTCCATGTCTCTTCCAGTCCGAGTAGGTGAGACTGAAGCGTTTCGATGGAGGCACTGCCGGGCAACTTCGCAAGAGCGTTCTGCACGACGCGGGCCTTGACAAGCAAATCGCTCTCGAGTTTTTTTTGTTCGCTCACCTCGGCGCGGTTGAGGGCGAAAAAACCCAAGCAAACGATCGCAAGCACCAACACGCCGCCAGAGGCCACGAAGAATTGCCAGAACATTCCGGACTTCCACATACTCATGGCCTTTACACTCTCACTACGGAATAGTTTTATCCTCAGCTATCGGTTCCATCCGTTTGGTCTTCAGGGTCGCACTCGAGCCGTTTCAGGTACGCTTTGATTTCCTCTGGCGACAGGTTCTTCAACAACTCTTCAGGACTCAACCCTTCTAGGCGTTCCTCTGGTGGCAAGTTCTGCACTAATCGTCTTCGCTCCTCCGAAGGGAGGGTTTCAAAAAAGTCACGACGCTCCTGGAAAGGGAGAGTTTCGAAAAAGTCACGACGCTCCTGGAAAGGAAGGGTTTCGAGAAAGTTGCGGCGTCCCTCCGAATCCAGATAAGCGAAAAATTCGCGACGCTCCTCGGCCGCAAGGGACAGTACGAGTTCGGAACGCTCTTTGGGATCCATCTTGATGAATTGTTCTTTCCGGAACTCAGCGACCCATTTGTCCAGATCGACCGGCATCGGAACGCCCTCCTCTTGATATCTAGTCAACAATTGCTGGAGCAAACTGCTTGTTCGCGCGGATCTCTGTTGATAGTGTTGCTGCGCAAATTGTACCTGCTCGGCTTGGGCGCTGAAAAGTTGGAGTAAGGCGTTTTGGGATTCTTGAGGGAGCCTTGAGATAACGATGACGCGGATGCGTTCGATTCCCAGATCACAATCGTAAACACCTGGCTGAACTTCTTCCAAGGTGACTCTTGCTCCGAGATCTCGAGGGAACCTTGCACACACAGCAAATAGGCGAAATCGGTCCTCGGGGAGCATGGGATCGGAAAGCTGCTTGCGGTAATTGACGTAGTATGCAATCAGTTCCTTCGCCGACCAGCTCGTGAACCCTTCCTGGTAGGACTTGAAGCTAATGATGTTGTGGGGGGCCAAATCTTCCATCCCGTCAGGCAAGGGCAAGTCGACTTTGCCCATTTCTTTGCGGATCACGACAACATCGATGAACTGTTCGACCTTCGAGACATCGAGTTCGGTCTCGACGCGGAACGGAGACCCATCGAAAAAATCCGTCAGGATGAGTCCGAAGAGTCGATGCCAGTTCGTTGCCGGAGTCTCGGCCATGATCCATCCAATTCTGGTCACTTGGGGGGGTTACCGAACTCGCTTCTGGGTTCGATTCCGCATGTAGATCGCGATCGAGTTTAGACCAATCAACAACAGCAACAACACGATGCTAGACATGGCAGCGTTGTAACGCCAAAGTGGTATTCCTTCGATAGGCGGTCGTCCTGCCCAGTTGAATATCTGCATCGGCAAGATCGTGAATCGTCCGAGCGGAGTCGGGTACTGGCGAACGAACAACAATGCCCCGAAAAGGACTAACGGCGCCGCTTCTCCAATGGCCCGCGAAATGGACAAAATCGTACCGGTCAAAATACCGGGCCGAGCGACCGGAAGGACCTGGAGCCAGATCGTTTGCCACTTCGTCGCGCCCAAGGCGATGGCACCCTCGCGGATCGACTTCGGGACGGCTCGGATAGCTTCCTGGGCTGCCACAATAACGACCGGCAACGTCAACAGTCCCAACGTCAACCCGCCGCCAAGTAAATTCCGGGCTGCAATGGCCGAATTCCAATTCGCCAGGGGCTTGAATATCAACTCGACAAATACGTACGCCCCAAGAATGCCGTAAACGACCGAGGGGACCCCAGCAAGGTTATTGATGTTGACCTGGATGAGTTTTCCGAACCATCCAGTCGTCTTGTATTCTTCCAGATAAAGGGCTGCTCCAACTCCCACTGGAACCGCAAACAACATCGTGATCAGTGCAATCCAAAAGCTACCCATCAAGGCCGGGTAGATGCCCGCGTCCTGCGGCTCGTTGCTCGTGCCGTGCGTCAAATAGTACCAAAGGACGGTCCATCCAGTGGGGTTGGGTAGGTAGCCTTGGGGATCCTGGCCTTCTCGGAGTCGTTCGACGAGTTCCTTGAACTCTTGGTCGGAGAGGACTGACGGCTTGACTTTCTCGACGAGTTCCTCGTATCGGGCCGTCGTGAGCCTGTTGGGCCGCATGTCTCGGCGGACTTCGGTGCGCAATTCCTTGGCCATCCGTTCGAAGTCGTCTCGCTTGGTCTCCAGGATCTCCTCGCGTTGCGTATGGATGAGGGCCAAGACGTCCGTCGACCGCTGGAGTTTTTCGGCCGTGGAGGCCAACTCCGACTCGATCGCTTGAAGTTCGCTTTCGAGTTCTTCCTTGGTTGTTTCGACTCCAGCTTCAAGGGCTGACTTCGTCTTTGATCGCTTCGATTTCAACGTTTTGATTGCTGCCTTGTATTCCCGGATCATCTTCGGCAAACGTTGGAGATCGTTGTCGAGTTCGGTGTTAACTTCTTCGAGTTTGTTCGCCACGAATCGTTGAGGGGTGGCGATCTGACGAGTCGTAGTCAACAACTCGACGTTGCGTTTGTGAACGAAACGTGGGGTTTGGCTGAACCAATTGATGGCGTCGAACGTTAGTTGGAAGAACAACAGAGCCAAAGCGGCCAATCCGAAGAAGGTAGCAAAGAAACCGACCCAGGCGAATGCCTTATCCATCGTGGGGCGGTGAAACCAGACCATGTGTCCCGCAAACAGGAAAGCATAGAACACGACGAACGTGCCCACGACGCCGACGATGGCACCGGCCGATATCATCTCCTGGGTGATCAAGCATTGGACCACGACCAGGACTAGAACGACGCCCCAAGCTACCAAAGTGCAATAGAACGCGCCCGTTACCGACCGCAAGAGTTTCGAAGGTTCTTTTTCCAGCCCCCAAAAACCAGGCCCGCCCAGACTTGGTCTGGTGGGACCTCCCTGGATTTGCGAGGAACTTCCAGGTCCCCCGCCGTCAGGCTGGATGTTGGTCTGAGGTTCCTGGCCCGGCGCGTTTTCTCCGTTCGGTTCGGGAGGGTTCGGTTGGCTCATTGATACACCTGACGATATCGGCCCAAAAAGCGTTGGGCCAAAATGTTCATCGCTAATGTGATAAAGAACAACAACGCTGCCACGGCGAACAAACTGTTGAATCGCGTCGAGCCGTGCTGCACGTCCCCTTTGGCCATGTGGACGATGAAACTCGTCATCGTCTGGGCACCCACACGCGGATCGAGGGTGAATCGAACTTGCTCGCCGCATGCCAGGCTCACGGCCATCGTCTCGCCGATGGCCCTTGAAATTGCCAAGATGAAGGATGCCGTGATCCCAGAAAGGGCTGCCGGGACGACCACCTTGATGGACGTTTCAGCTTTATTCGCACCCAGGGCAATGGCCCCGTCTCGCAATGACCTCGGAACGGCTCGGAGTGCGTCTTCGCTCAGGGAGGCCACCATCGGGATGATCATCACCCCCACGACGATTCCTCCAGCCAGTTGGTTGAATCCCTGGAGTCCAGGGACCAGATACGACAACAGTGGAGTCAAGGCCGAGATGGCCAAAAAGCCGTATACGACCGTCGGAATGCCCGCGAGCAATTCAAGAATGGGCTTGGCGACCTTCCGGACTCCTGGTTGGGCGTATTCGCTCAGATAGATAGCCGTGCTCAACCCGATTGGGAGTGCAATCAGTGCAGCGAGCCCGGCGACCGTGAGCGTTCCCAAGAGCAGCGGCCAGATGCCATATTCGGCATCGACGAACGCCGCAGCCCATTCGGTCCCGGTGAAAAAGTTCCAAACCCGCCTGGACACTTCGCCAGCAGAAAGGGCTTCGCCGTTGTCCAAAGCGAAAAATTGAAACGCCCCGTAAAGGACCACCCCAGCGATCGCCAACGTGACGACAATCGACATCGCCGCACAGCAAAAGAGCCCGAATTCAATGGCCTTCTCGCCAATTCGCTTTTGGGCCGGGGGAAGTTCCGTCTTGTTCGGGGGGACGTTCTGAAAAGTTGGTAGAGATTCGCTCATCGTCTCTCGAATCGTTAGGGAACGGCCGAAGGCAGAAGGAGCAATTGTGTTCTGCCTTCGGCCTTCATCCTTCCTCTTTCAGTTTCAACCGTTCTCGGTATTGTTGAGCCGAACTCAACGGGACATAGCCCACTCGTGAAACAATATCGGTGCGCCTCACAAAGAAGTTCACAAACTCGCGCACTTCGTCCCGCTCGAGCGAGTCCTTCCGGACGTAAATATACAAAGGTCGACTCAAAGGCTGGTACGTCAGAGTCAAGATGTTTTCCTTCGACGGCTCGACATACTCCTCGCCTTTTTTCGTGGCGACTTTTACAGCCTGGAGGGCGTCTCGATTTTCGTAGAAATAGGCATACCCAACAAATCCCATCGCGTATTCATCATCCTGGACACCCTTGATCAACATGTTGTCGTCTTCGGTGCTGGCGTAGTCCCGACGACAGAGACCTTCCTGGCCACAAATTTCGTCGGTGAAGTAGTCGTACGTCCCGGACGTATCGGCGGCGCCGAAGAGCGTGATCCTTTTGTCGGGCCAATCGGAATCAACGTCACTCCACTTCATCGCCGGTGGAGATTCGGGCGACCCCGGATGCCAGATGCGGCGGAGCTGGTCGACTGTCATCTTGCGTGCCCAAGTGTTCTTCTTGTTGACCACAATCGACACACCGTCCCACGCGATTTGCAGCTCGATCCACTCGATGTTCCGGTCGGCCAGGAGTTTTTTCTCTTTCGCTTTTATGCGCCGGGACGCGTCCGATATGTCCGTCTCGCCGGCGGCGAACTTCTGGAATCCTCCACCGGTACCGGACGAACCCACCGAAATGTTCACATTGGGATGCTCGCGCATGAAGTTGCTGGCCATCGCTTCACTGACGAGAAAGACCGTGCTCGAACCATCGATTTTGACCTCCCCGGACAGGTCGTCTTGGTCCACCACAGATTGTCCACACCCGCTTACCGCGAACACCAAGCACAGGCTGACCAGGAATGCCAAGTGAGAGCCACAAGACGCCCGAGAACTCGCGACGTCCCGTGAGTTCCTATTGGTGCCTGTCGGAAGTCGACCGAAAAGCCAATTCCGAGAGCGACCAAGAAACGTCGATAACCAGGTTGATCCGGCCCCGTCCACAGATGATTCTCCATGATTACGTCCGTTCGGAATGGAACCGATCCAACATTCCTGAATTACGGTTGTCGGGATTTTACCGCAGGACAGAACCGTAACCTGTCGATTCTTACTCGGACAGGACACAAACCTGAGCTATGGTATAACATTCCACAAACCGGTTCTGAAACAGCCGGATGTTCGGAATAATTCCGAGTATATTCAATTTTCCTTCTCGTGATGTAGGGACCTGAGAAGGAACAAACGTTTTGCGTGCAGTTGGCCCCATGTTGCAAGGCTTAGGGGAGTGGGCGAGTTTCGTTCAGCATACAGATTAGCAATCACTTCGTATATAACCAATCTGGAAATAAACCGATATGTGAAAGTGATTAAGATTGTGTAAAGATTAAAGACGTCTTACCCATCTTCCCTTTGCAACCATCATTGTTACACCAGACCAACAAGTCTATCTATGGTACTATAATCCAATCCGTTGTTGCATGTGTCAGGCAACGAAGTGAGAACGGATTGCATTCTATCGTAGTCCAAGCATTCTGGTTCGTGTTCGGTATGCGATATTCACAAGACAGCCCGGCACAAGGCGTCACCTTAAGCCCTCCCACATAGACGCAACCACAAACCGACTTGGCACCGAATTCCGTCACCTTCAAAACCTATCAACCCATCATCCTCGAGTCTCCTGACGGCCATTTCGAACGCGAGTTAGTTCTTCTCCAATTTTCGACGCACCTCATGCAAGTTCTTGGCACTTTTCAACCAGACACGGATCAACGCGACAAGGACTACGCTCAAGATGACAAACCAACCGACGATCGCGACGTACAACAGAAACGCCACAACAAGGAACACGATGGTCCGTATATCCCCATCGCTCACGGACAGGGCCTGAATCAGTATCTCAATGCCCAAAATCAGTGCTAAACCTGCTGTTGCGAGAGCACCGCACGGAATCAACCAAGCATACTTTTCTGTGCAGGTGAGAAACCATGGATCGGATGTGGAGAGTTTTCCGACGGATTGATTGGCTGACGAGGCAGGAGTGCTCAAGAGGGCTCTTTTTTCTGAAGAGCCTTTTTTGTCCACGTTTGCTCTCTTCTCAGAGGGAAAAGTAGACGGTGACGAGGACTTTATGCTTTCTGTCAGTTTTCCAGGAGAGGGTGTCGGGCCAGAAGGAGGAGCAGGCGGTGCGGGCTTTGACGCAGGTGCCGGAGACGGTGCGACTTCGGCGAGTGGCATGCGAAAGGGATTCCGGCAAGTAGGGCAAGCGACCACTTGCCCGGCCATTCGTAAATCGTTGAGAACCTCACCAGAGCAATGTGGGCAAGATAAGTTTTCCACGTCAGTGATCCCATGTCGTTATTGTCTATTTTGTGGTTCTGTGATCGGGTTCTGTGTTAGTTGTCGTAAATGTCTGTCCAATACCTTGGCAACAAAACGTCTGAGCCACACAGGAACAAGGGATGCTAGTAAAACATCCGTGTCTTGGACAAATAGCTAAGATATGCTCTCGAAGCATCAACGAGGATGCTTCATTTGCGCGTGTTCCGTAAGCCGCGCAGCGACACATAGTCGAAACTTATTTCGACACCCATTTATCCGACTGCACCCATTCGATCATCCCGGGGGGTAGAAGGATTGAGGGTGTCCGATTATGTTTTTGTCAGTTGAAAAACAGAACCATTTGCTCAGGACCGCAAACAATCGTCATGAGTTTTTGCACCCACCGAGGCCTAAGTGGGAAATGTAGAGCACGAACAAATTCAACAATACCACAAGAGAGTTTTCGGGCGTAGTTGCGAGTATGCCTCAGAATACGATGGCAGCCATTCCAGTGCGAGAGGAAAACGATGACGGGCAAGGAAAACGTCGATCCGTTCGAACCGGCCAGTGTCGACTTATCTTCCGATTGTGAGGAGACACTAAAAGCCCTGGTGGGTGTTTTTCTGGAAGAAAACTCGCGAGTGAACCTCTCGGGATTACGGACGGAAGAGGCTTGTTGGCATGGCAATGTTCTCGATTCCCTCGCGGGATGTGCAATCGGGATGTTGAACGAGTCGGATTCGCTCCAAATCGTTGACGTGGGAACTGGTGGAGGTTTTCCACTGCTGCCACTGGCGACTTGTTTTCCTCACCATCAGTTCACTGGCATCGACTCGACGAACAAAAAAGTGCAAGCGGTCTCTCGGATCATCGAATCTTTACGATTGACAAACATTCAAGTTGTTTCCGGACGCCTCGAAACACTTGGACAACAAGAACAATTTCGAGAAACGTTCGACGTCGTCACAGCTAGGGCCTTGGCTCCACTGAACACTCTTTTGGAGTACATGTCTCCATTTTGTCGACCAGGAGGGCTCGTTGTTTGTTGGAAGAGTCTGCAGATTGCTCAAGAAATCCAAGAATGCGAGCATGCTTGTCGAGAGGTGCGTTGCGAACTCGTCAATCATCTTTTTTATGCGTTGCCCAAAGATTACGGAACTCGTCAACTTTTGATTTTTCACAAACAGGGCCAATTAAGTGACAAGTATCCACGAGATGTTGGAGTTCCGGGCAAGAAGCCACTCCAGGGATAGAGTCTATTGTCATATTTCCACGTGGCTCGCGGGTACTTTATTCTGGACTGCAGTAGAGTACGCTCGACGCACGTGTACCCACGACGAACATAGAATTCCAAAACCCAGAGGCGCACCCCAAAAGGCTAACCCCTTTCGATACCTCAGAATTGTTGATCTAGGAGAATTTTACTGCCGATAACGATTATACGATCTTTTGGATTTTCTTGGTGACGCAGGTGAGTCATGGCAAACTCCTTCATCCAGACAAACCAGAGAACGCAACCATGTTTCTGGGTCGCGTTATCATCTGCCACGAAGAACAACAAACAGGAAACGGTGCGCGTGTCGAAAAGCAAAAAAAGGATCAACATTCGGTGTTTGTTGGCCTTGATGGGAGCGTTCCTGCTCGTCGTTGGCCTGTCTGGATGTACGCGAAAGTTTTTCCGACGCGTCGCGGATGCCGAAGTCTTCGACGTCATTCGAGGCAAGGATGTGTGTCCTCAATGGAAATTGGAGAACTTCCACGTTTACCCAGATTCGCGGGCTCGATTTGCTGACCCGACCAATCCTGACAAGCCGCCCATGCCGCCCGACGACCCGGGTGCCGCATGCCTCGCCCCCAATCCCCAAAGGCCCAAGCATGCCGGAGTTGCCTGGATCGAGGGCAATGGATATCTCAGCTTGTTGGCTCAGTGGGATGTCGAAAACAGGGTGGCCAAACTCGAACAGGAAGCTCGCAAGAAAGAAGAAGAAGAGGTTTCCGCGAAAGAGGAATCCTCCAAAGATGACCGCACCTCGAACCAGGAAGGCTCCGAAGGTGCGAAGAATGGCCAGTACGAGAAGGATGTCGACGCACCTCGAAGCACCCTGCTCGATCCGGTCATTTTTGATCCCTCTCCAACGCGCAAAACACCTTTTCTGTTAACGCTCGAACAGGCCGTCAACCTTGGTTTGATCAACAGTCGAGAGTTTCAAACTCGCCGAGAGGATCTGTATTTGACGGCTCTGCCGGTTACCCTCCAACGATTTGCCTTCGCAGCTCAATTTTTCATGACCGAAGAGATCATCCGCCAACGCACGGGTCGATTTTCTTCTTCAGGGAAAACTGACCAATGGCGTTTCGACACTGGGACAGGCTTCACGAAATTGTTTTCCACAGGAGCCCTGCTCGTCTTCCAGTTTGCCAATGAAACCGTCATCAACTTGACCGGGTCGGCTCGCCACACGGTCAGCGTTTCGGACATCAATTTGGACATCATCCAACCATTCCTGCGAGGCGGCGGTCGGGCCGTAACTCTTGAACCTCTTACGCAAACTGAACGAAACTTGCTCTACGACGTCCGATCGTATGCCAGATTTCGTAAAGAATTTTTCGTGTCGATTGCCGGGGGAGAGGGTTTAACAGAATTAGGGGGCTTTGGCGGAGGTTTCGGCGGTGGTGTCGTTCCGGGTGCCTTTGCCGGCGTGTTATCTCCACTGGTCCGTCCATCGACTTCTGGGACTATAACCCTTGCCGGTGGCCGAATTGCTCCTCCGGCAGGGTATTTGCCCACTTTACTCGATTCTGCCATTCTCACGAATCAACAGAAAAACGTCGCATCTTTGGCCCAGAACTTGGATAAATTTCGAAAGTATAAAGAGGGTGGGTTGATCGATGATTTGCAGGTCAACCGACTGGAGACGCAGTATCAGGGTAGCTTGACGGCGGTCCAAGGGGCCAAGCGGAATCTGCAAGATTCCCTCGATCAGTTAAAGTTGCAACTTGGGATTCCACCAACAATACAGCTCGAGTTGGACGATACTCCGATTCGACCGCTTACAGAGCACCTCGAAAAATACGAAGAGTTCTTTGAGGAATACAATGGTTTTGTAAAAGAATTGGACTCTTTCGTAAAACTGAAAGGCAACATCGATCAACTGTCTTCGAAAATAGACAATACTTTGCGAACGCATCCTCTTTTTGCTGGTACGAAATTCAGAGAACAGTTCCGCAAAAATCGAGCACCTTGGCAGAAACTATCGGACGCCGAGTTGAAGAAACGTTGGGAGGAGCTGAGTGCCAACATCCAAAAGTTGCGTCTTCGTCGAGTGACACCCCGAGAAGAGGTATTCCGAGACAAACTTGAGGCGGAATTCGAATATGCCGATTTCGAGTTGAGTATTCGCGAACTCCAAAACAAATTCTGGAAAGATTTGCCACAGGCCCGACAGGAACTAGCCTACGTTCGCAAATTCAACCAGGTGAGGCAAAGACTGATCAACTTCGCCAGGAGTGCCGAAGAGGAACGGTTGACACAGCTCGCCGACACTTTCCCGGACCTGCCTCCCTTGGTCGTCAACGGTGTCGATCTGTTAGAAGCCGAACAAGACACAGCCTTGGATGTTGCGGCGAGAGTTGGTTTGTCGGAACGACTGGATTTGATGAACGCGCGGGCGCAAGTGGCTGATGCCTGGAGACAATTGCGAATATTCGCAAATGACTTGCTTGGGGTCTTAAATGTTCGCTATCATTTTGATGCCAGTACGCCTGCAGGTGAAGCACAACCTCTGGCATTCAGTGGGGCCCGCAGTCGACATCAGTTGTTCATCAACGGAGAATTACCACTCGTACGTAAGGCCGAGAGGAATAACTACCGAGCAAGTTTGATAGCATTACAACGAGCACGGCGGTCGCTCATGGCAGAGCAAGATTTTGTCGTGGAAGAAATCCGGTCAGAAATTCGTAATTTGCGTTTATTAGCTTATAACTATAATATACAAAAGCGACAAATTCAACTGGCCTACCCACAATTGCAATCCGCTGAAGAAGCCATCTTTGCTCCGGTTGATCCACAACGCGCTGGCTTGACATCGAGTGACGCAGGAACCACCAACCAATTGTTGAGTGCCTTATCGAACTTGGTCGGACAGCAGAATCAGATTTACAGCCTGTGGGTGGATTACCAACGAGCCCGGCTTCGGTTGTATCGCGACCTTGGTCGGATGCAAATTGACTCGCGAGGAGTTTGGATCGATGAGTACACAGCCGAAGACGCCAACAACCGAACAAACAGACGATCTGCCGGAAGCACTTCCGGCGAAACCAACTCTGACCAACGGCCAAACGCCGAACTCCTCCCACCACCCAAATCATCGAACACTGCCCGGCTCGACGCGCCACGCTAACCGCATGGGGTTGGTCCTTTGGGCCTCCATTTTCGTCCTCCTCGCCTTGGGGGGAGCTGCCACGGCTTACTTCTCCTGGGGCACCATCTTCAGCGACAAGCAACGTTACACGGGGCTTACTGCGACGACCGAAGCAGGACCCTTCGCGATTCGGGTGGTCGAGCGAGGAGAACTCAAATCTGCCAGCAACACTTACGTCATCTGTCGTGTCAATGCTGGAAAAAGTGCCCAAATCAAAATCACTTGGGTCATACCTGACGGGACCATCATCGGTCCCGAGCACCATTACGCTCCCCAAAAACTCTGCATCGAAGCCCTGGGACAAATGGCCGCTCCTGCTGGGTTCAGTGCTCTCGCTGGCATCTCGACAATAGTTCCAAACCGCCTTCAGAAATTGATCCAACTCGATGCCGAAGCTTTCGATGAAGAACTCGCAGCACAAAGAATCAAGGTAGACCAGGCTCTGGCTGCCTGGAACGAAGCCAAAGAAGAATACAAGATCACCAAAAGCCAGAACGAAAGCGACAAGCTGATCGCGACGACGACCAAGAAGTTGGCCAAGATGGACATCGAAAAGTACCTCGAGGGTGATTATCCCGTTTCTTTGAACACGTTGAAGGCCGAGTTGAATAATGCCGAATCCGACCTCAAACTGTGGCTCGATCGATCGGATTGGTCTAGGCGAATGGAAATCAAGGGGTACGTCAGCAGCAGTCAAGCCAGTTCTGATGCCGCAAAAGCCGAAAGTGCTCGTCTGACTTATAAAAACAAACTCACCGAAAAGTCCGTCCTCGAAGGTATCGCCAAAGAACGGATGTTGTTGGAACTCAACAGCAAGTTGGAAGAAGCCAAACAGGCCCTCCAACGTGTCGAGATCAGCAACAAGGCCAATCTAAGTAAAGCAGAAAGCGACCGAGAGTCCAAACGCAAAATCTTCGAGCAAGAACTTGCCCAACAACTCTTGATCGAAGACAAAATCTTCAAGTGCACGCTTTACGCATTCCAACCTGGGCTCGTCGTCTACCACGTTCCCCAACAATCGCGTTGGGGGCGAGGGTCCCAACAATCGATCATCGCTCCCGGGGAACCCGTCACAAACAACCAGAAACTTTTGGAGATTCCCGACCTCTCTCAAATGATGGTCAAGGCCAATGTGCACGAAGCGATGGTTCGATATTTGCTTGATGATGACAAAGTAAAAGCTTCGAAATCGTTCCTCCGGGTAGATGCCTATCCGAACTCTCCCCCGCTCGCCGGTCACGTCAAGACTGTCGCGACGACAGCGTCCCAGCAGGACTGGCTTTCCTCAGACGTGAAGGTCTACGAAACGACCATCGAGATCGACACCAAGAAAGATGGGCTCAAACCCGGAATGAACTGTGAAGTTACCATCTTCGCCTACGAATCTCCCGAGCCTGTGATCACAGTCCCCATCCAAGCCGTCGTGGGGCGCGTGACCGACGGCAAGACGCGTAAGTGTTATGTGATTGACGAAGATGGGTACGCCGAGCAGAGGGATATTGTCCTCGGCAAAAATAATGAAACCCACGTTGTAGTGCTCTCAGGGCTCCAGCAAGGCGACACCGTGGCCCTCGACCCAGAAAGTTTACTCCCACCAGATAGTGAGATGCGAGCGGCTCCCGCTGGAAAATCGCGAGGATTCGGCGGGAAAGGACAATCCCCGAGTGGGAAAAAGAAGAAGGGGAAGCCGGGAAAGCCCGCAGGAAAAAAAGTATAACTCAAGGAAGACGCCGACTGTCTTTGCTCGTCTACAAAATTCCCGCACGAACCGACAAGAAAAGCAACACGAGAGCGTAACTGATGGCTGTCATTGTCCAGGTCGAAAACCTCATCAAAATCTACGAGATGGGAAGCGAGGTTGTGCACGCCCTCCGCGGCGTGTCCCTATCTGTCGAAGAGGGAGATTTCGTTGCCTTGATGGGGCCGTCGGGTTCCGGAAAATCCACGCTCTTGAACATGCTCGGTTGCCTCGATCGTCCGACGAGCGGTCACTATTACCTAGGCGAGCAAGACGTCGCGTACATGGCCGACGATCAGCTTTCCGAAATCCGAAGTAAGTACTTGGGGTTCATTTTCCAGGCGTACAACTTGCTTCCGCAGTATACCGTCGTCGAGAATATCGAAATCCCTCTGCTTTACCAGGGAACACGTTTAGACGCCGACGCCAAACAACGATGCATCAGCCTGGCTACCCTGGTCGGTCTGTCAGAGCGCCTGGATCACCGGCCCACCCAGCTTTCGGGTGGACAACAACAACGCGTGGCGATTGCTCGGTCGCTGGTGAACGATCCTCACGTGATCCTCGCCGACGAACCGACCGGAAACCTCGACACGCGAACGAGTGACGAAATCATGACCTTGTTACAACGCCTCAACAAGGCTGGCAAGACGATCATCATGGTCACGCACGAAAACGACATCGCCCAGTGGGCCCTTCGAGTCATCCGGATGCGAGACGGCCAAATCGAATCGGACGTCCGGAATAAGTACCAACGGACTGCCGAAACGATTGCAAAGGAACGTGCCGAGCCACCCGAAGCGATTACGACGAGATAAGGGACAAGAGTTTAAGAGGCAAGGGATCAAGACGCGACACGACACAGAACCACGAACAGGTACAATACACGGAAGCAAAGAGAGCGGTAGCGAGGTCGCACTATAAAGACCGGGCAATGAGAAATCTCGCGTTCCCAGGCCAAAGCACGACATCGGGTGCCCCTCTCGATTTTGGAGCTGTGTTGGCCGTTGGTCCACGGGGCTCGCGTGTACTTGTTCGTTTCTGTCATAGGTCCACGCCCCTCGCGTGAACCTACGACTTCCGGGCAAATTCCAAAATCCAGAGGCACACCACGACAATCGTTTGACTCCAGTCCCTGGTCTTCAACTCATTCACGAAGAAAAACATCATGGCCGAGCACCCTACCCAAGCAGTCCAAAACGTCCTGGCCGCCATTGGAGACAATTCCCAGCGAGTTACCTCTTTCAACAAACCCAAGCCACCTGGGGGTTTGGCGGGAGCGTGGGCTCAATTCGTCGTTCCGACGTGGGAAAAGGGACGCAGCAGCGTAATCATGGCCATGCGGAGTTTGTGGCTGCACAAGATGCGGTCGTTCCTGTCCGTCTTGGGGATCATCATCGGGATTGCCGCGGCCATCACTTTGGTCGCGTTCGGCAATGGGAGCATGCAGGACGCCCTCGACGACATCAAACGTCAGGGTGCTACCAATATCATCGTCAGTAGCATCAAACCACCCGATGATTCGACAACGGCGACGCGAAGTTTCTTCCTCGATTATGGACTGAAACAACGCGACTTGAATGCCCTCCGCCAACTCAATACCGTCCGAAGCTACGTGCCGATGCGAAACTTCGCACACGACATCCGTCGGCTCGATCGGATGTGTCGAGGCCGTATCGTGGCGACGACCGAAGCCTACCGAAATGTGAACCGATTCAAGATGGTCGCCGGGCGATTCATCGAAGATGCTCGTGATGGGAACGATTACGGCGACGATCGAGAAGTCCGAAACGTCGTCGTGTTGGGGTGGAACGTAGCGAATGAACTGTTCCCGTTCGAGTCACCCTTCCATCCCGACGGCCGGGGCAAGACGGTCGTTCTCAACAAACAGAACTACACCATCATCGGCGTCATTGGTGAGCGGATGTCCGTTGGAAGCAGTACCGGGAACGCAACCGTACAGGACTTCAACAACGACGTATACATTCCAATGCGAACCTGCGAGTTGCGGTTCGGGCCGAAGATTTACATTCGACAGTCGGGGTCACGATCCGGCGAAATCGTGAAGTATCATCAAATCGTTTTGACGGTCAGGGAAATGTCGGAAGTACGACCAACGAGTAAGGTCGTGAAAAGGATTCTCGAACGCAACCACAAGCAAAAGAAAGATTGGACGGTCGCTATCCCGTTAGACCGTCTCGACGCTGCCGAACGAACTCGGGAAAGATACGGGTTACTCCTGTTGTTGATTTCCAGCATCTCTCTTCTGGTCGGTGGTATCGGAATCATGAACATCATGTTAGCCACAGTGACCGAACGGACGAGAGAGATCGGCATCCGTAGGGCACTCGGGGCCAAACGCCGCGACATCATCGCTCAATTCGTCATCGAGGCAGTCGTCCAAACAACCATCGGGGGCATTTTGGGAGTCGCGTTTGGTTTGGCGATCGTTCTCGGCGTGCCAGTGATTTGGGAAGCCATCACCGAAACTCCTCTTCCTGCACAACTGAGTCTTTATTCCATCTTCTTGTCGCTGGGAGTTGCTGCTGGAGTCGGGATCGTTTTCGGACTCTACCCAGCCCAACGTGCTGCCAAGCTCGATCCCATCGAGGCGCTCCGACACATGTAAATGTCTTCGCGGTCTCGAAACGACCTGGGAATTCTCTCGGTGGATTTGCGGCGATTTCCACAAATCCACCCGCAGCGCCAGCGAAAACGTTCCTCGTTCGCGCTGCCAACGAGGAGAAGACTGCTTGACAGACCTCCACGCCGGAATCGTACACTGCCTCGACGAGAGAACGAGCTTCCCTTCCTGAACGCGAACTCCTTCTTGCCACTATCTTCCTACACGCTCTAGGCATCTCACTGATTGAGCTTTTTTCGGTTGCCGTTGTCTCTATAATTAACCTGCTTATCGCCCCTCCGAAGAAAGTCCGGACTTTCCCTGTCTTCCAGACGAAAAGGTGTTCAACGGATTGGCCATGGAATCTGCCTCTTCCTCTCTGTCCACAACGACTGAGCCATCTGTCCAGAATCTGCAATATCTCCCCCAGTTGTTACGTGGCTCGGAAGGGTTCACGGAGGTCGTCGGTTCTCTGGAACACGGCAAGGCCGCCACGATCGATGGCGCGTGGAAATCGGCGGCGGCCTTGGCAGTGACGACCCTCGCTAGTGCTTGTCCGAAGACGTTGTTGGTCGTCCTGGCCCACCCTGGAGATCTCGACGGCTGGGAACAAGATCTCCACACGTTCACGGGTCAACGTCCGGTTTTCTTCCCTCCGTGGGACTCGTGGCCACCGGCACGATCGGTAGTCGATGAAGTGGCCGGACAACGGCTCCGAGTCCTTAAACAGCTCGACCATGACGCCCCTCCCTCTGTCGTTTTCACGACTGTGGCGGCCCTTCTGCAACCGGTTCCAAGCCGCGAACAGCTGGCCCAACAACAAAAAAGACTCCGGACCACCCAGCAAGTCAACCTCGACGACCTGATGAACTGGCTTGTCGAGCGTGGCTATCATCGCATGGAAGCCGTCGAGCTGCCGGGCGAATTCAGCCAACGCGGAGGCATCCTCGACGTTTTCTCACCCGATGCCGAAGTCCCTTACCGCATTGAATTCTTCGGCGACGAGATCGATTCGATCCGACAGTTCTCGACAGAGTCCCAACGAAGCCTCGGTGAAGTCGAAGCCATCAACATTACGGCCCAAGCCGCTTGGCTCGGTGGTTCGCCAATGGCTAACGAAGGAGCTCCGCCGATCGACATTCGGGGACACCTGGCCAACTGGCTTCCGAATGATTCCTGGGTTATCCTCCACGAGCCCGACGAACTCCAAGAGCAAGCCAAGGTCCATCTTGACCGAGTCTCCGACATCGTCGGGCTATTTTCGTTTTCAGCCATCGTCAAACTTCTGACGCAATTCCCCAGTGTCCACCTGACTGCAATGCCGAGCGCGTCGCTCGAAACGACTTGCCACTTGCGAGTCGAGTCCGTCGAGCGCTTGAGCGGCGACGTGGCGAAGGTTCGCGAAGAACTCGATAGCATTGGGGCAACCGATCAAGTCGTCATTGCATGCCACAACGAAGGCTCTCGAAACAGACTCGGGGAAATACTCGCTGAAAGCCAACTCGCCCGAGATGGTCGCTTACATCTTGTCCTTGGGACCGTTCACTCCGGCTTCCGCTTGGTGGACCTGGGAATCGCCGTCCTCGGTGACCATGAATTGTTCCACCGTGAAGACGTTCGCTCGGTTCTCCCTCGACGGCAACTCGAATCGCGTGCCATCGACAGCTTTCTCGAACTGCGAGAGGGCGACCTTGTCGTCCACGTCAGCCACGGAATCGCTCGTTATCGTGGGATGGAACTCCTCGAGAAACACACCGACAAGCCCGCCGCCCCGCCACAGCAACGAAAACGCGCTTCTACCAATTCGAAGTCCCCGACCAAGCTCGAAGAGCACATGATCTTGGAATTCCGGAATAACACCCGGATTTACGTTCCCGTTTCCAAGATCGATTTGGTCCAGAAGTACGTGGGCGGGGGAAATGTCGAGCCCGAATTGTCCAAGTATGGCGGAACGAGCTGGCAGCGAAAGAAGGAGAAGGTCGAGGAGGCCGTCGTTGACCTCGCCAGCGACATGATCGAGCTGCAAGCCGTTCGCGATGCCCAGGCCGGAATCTCGTACCCCTCCGACTCGGAATGGCAACACGAATTCGAAGCCGCGTTTCCGTACCAAGAAACTCCCGACCAACTCACGGCCTTGGCCGACCTCAAAAGAGACATGGAACGTCCGCGTCCCATGGACCGGCTCATCTGTGGGGACGTTGGCTACGGAAAGACCGAAGTAGCGATCCGGGCCACCTTCAAAACAATCGACAATGGCAAACAAGTGGCGGTTCTCGTTCCCACGACCGTCCTGGCCGAACAACATTATCGGACGTTTTCCCAACGTTTCGCCGATTATCCCTTCATTGTCGAAGGACTCAATCGGTTTCGACGTAGCGCAGACAAGCGGCGAATCATAGAAGGACTGGCCAACGGATCGATCGACGTCGTCATTGGAACTCACCGGCTGTTGAGCCGAGACGTGCGGTTCCACGACCTGGGACTGGTCGTGATCGACGAGGAGCAACGCTTCGGCGTCGAACACAAAGAAAAACTCAAAATGCTACGGGCGATGGTCGATGTGTTGACTCTCACGGCTACGCCGATTCCGCGGACTCTCAACCTGGCCTTGCTAGGCATCCGTGACATCAGCAATCTGGAGACCGCACCGCGAGACCGACTCGCCATCGAAACTCGCATCGTCCGGTGGGACGAAAAGCTGATCCGCCATGCCATAATGCGTGAATTCAATCGCGAAGGCCAGGTGTACTTCGTCCACAATCGTGTGCACAACATCGAGACCATTGCCGAACAACTCCAGGAGATTGTGCCCGAAGCAACGATCGTGATCGCGCACGGACAGATGCACGAAAACGATTTGCAACAGGCCATGGTTCAGTTCGTCAACGGGGAAGCCGACATCCTCGTTGCGACGACGATCATCGAGAGCGGCCTGGACATCCCCAACGCCAACACGATTTTTATCAACCAGGCGGACCACTACGGCTTGGCCGACTTGCACCAACTTCGTGGCCGTGTGGGCCGCTACAAACACCGCGCGTACGCGTATCTTCTTCTCAACAGCCAACGAAACGTCTCGCCAGTGGCCTCCCAAAGGCTCAAGGCGATCGAGGAATTCACCGAACTGGGGGCCGGTTTCAAGATCGCCATGCGGGACCTGGAGATTCGAGGGGCTGGGAACATTCTCGGCAACCAACAAAGCGGGCACATCGCCGCCGTAGGCTACGAAATGTATTGCCAGCTCCTTGAAAATGCCGTTCGGCGATTGAAGAAGATGCCTTTACGGACGCCGTTGGAGGTGACCGTGGATCTGCCCTGGACGGCCTACTTACCACACAATTACGTCTCCGGCCAGAAACCCAAGATCGAAATCTATCGTCGTCTCTCGCGAATACGGAAACTCGAGCGGCTCGAAGACTTCCTCAACGAACTCCGCGATCGATTTGGTGAACCGCCCGAACCGGTCCGGTGGTTACTTCGTCAGGGCGAGATTCGATTGCTCGCGGCCAAGTGGGGAATCGCGACGGTCCACCTGGAAGGCCCTGGCAGTGGTGACCCCAAGTATAAGAATACCCCCCATACTCCGAACGACGTGGTCTTTGCCTACAGACATCCTCGTAAGATGAAAAAACTGGAAGCCCAAAGCGACGGTCGGATTCGCATCGTCGACGAACATAGCGCCTACTGCCGAATCACGCCGAATGAACTCCCACCCGAAACTTTGTTCCCACTCCTGAAACACCTCTTGCGTCCTGCGTGACTTTCGCTATAAAACGTTGCCCCATGGTCTCCGACGATCTTCAGAGATGGCACGAACCAAGGTCCGAGGATGTTCCCAGAACGAAAGACATCCTGCTGTGGGTGGCCAGAAAACTATTGTGAGTCTCGAAGGGATGACCGGTCGTGGGCGTGAACCCACGCATTGGCGAAACGTTTCATCCTACCCAGTGGGTTGATCTACGACTCAGATTTGTCGTCCCTACGGAGCTTCCGATTGGTTATCGGATTTGGCTGGTTGGAAGGCCGTTGTGAGCCTTCAAATCCGGTCAGGAATAGACAAACTTCCGTGGTTCAAGGATTCGAACCGAAGAGGACCGGTGACATGGCGTGGTCAAAGCAAATGGCATGGATGGCCTGGGTCCCGGCAGCGTTGCTCGTTTTGTCGGGATGCTTCGCGAGCCATCAACAAGTGGATTTGGCTCGGAAGATGGCCAAGGTGGAAGCTCCCCCTGAACCGTATTCGTCCGAAGCGAGTTTGGCCCGCCTGAGAGCCCCAAATCGATCTACAACCCCGACATACTTGCCGGACCGAAATGCTCTTCGTGTTCGTGGCCAGTTCCCCGAACTACGCTCGGATCGTCAGCAAAAGGCCAATCGGATCGACTACGACTCTCCCCTCAAGCCGCCAACAGCCCAGCCCTGGATGCACAATTTCAAGATCGCTGCCTGGGTCAACGGCAAACCCATTTTCCTCAGCGAACTCAATAGCGTCCTCGGCGCCCGATTGGCTGCCGAACAACTCGACCAGATGGCGTCTTCCGCCGCCGAGATCAGACGCAAGAAGATTCTCGAAGAGGTCATCCAACAAGTGATCGACCAAGAAGTCGTCGTCCAGGATGCGTACAGCAAACTTTCGGTGAATCCGCAGGTCATGAAACAGGTCAAGAAGGCCGCCGAGAAAGAATTCCAGAAACGGCTGCGACTGATGCTCTCGGACTTCCGAAAACGTACCAACGGAGCGAGCGAAGCAAAGTTCAAGCAAGTCCTTGCTGCTCGTGGCATTTCTTACAAGTCGCTCCGTCGCGACGCCGAACGTGCGTTCATCTTCCGGGAATACTTGCTCAACCGGGTCAAAGGGTTCATCGACACGGTCGGATTCCGGGAGATCAAGGAATACTACGATGACCACGCCTCAGAATTCCGGATCGAAGAGAAAGTCGAATGGAAGGATATTTTCATCGAAGTCGGTCCCAAACACCCGTCCATCCAGGATGCGGAACAGTTCGCCCAACGCATCATCGTGGCCATCCAAAACGGCGCGCCGTTCGAGAACTTCCTCAAGTATGACGATGGAATCAGTCATCTCCAGGGAGGAAAAGGAACCGGCACACGACGAGGTGAGATCAAGCCTCGCGAACTCGAAATGTATCTTTTCCGAATGCGACCAGGTCAGGTCGGACCACCGGTAGCTCTTTCGACCGGCGTTCACGTGTTCCAGGTGGTTTCGCGAACGAAAGCCGGTCTCCAACCCTTCGACCGCGACGTGCAGGAGAAAATACGAAGACTCCTCAAGGCCGAAATTTACAAACGCGAACGAGAACGTATGATCCGCGAACTAGTGACTCAAGCGGTCATCGAGGTGAATCCGAAGGTGTTTGAGTAAAAACGCAACAATGGCGGATGGGAGTTGGTGGCAAACTACACTCCCATATCGCCTTGCTACTTTCGGCACAGCGCTGAGGCATTATTGAGACCTGCACGAATCAAGTAGCAGGCCCCTTTGGTTGTCGAATCCATAAGTGCGGCGCTCGTCTTGGTTCTTGAAGCCGCGCAGCGGCGTCAGATCTTAGCCTTGGGCGTGTGCCTAATACTACAGCGCTACGGTGATCGATTTTGAGATCGGTTTTTCTTCTTTT
>CAYRFQ010000014.1:0-62060 GCA_964423615.1 uncultured Alcaligenaceae bacterium
TTGTTGATCCGACTGCCCAAAGAGTTCCGTGGGTTTACACCCACGGCTAGGATCTATCGCCCCTGCGGGGCTGAAAATCATAAACACGACATTTGTTGATCCGACTGCCCGAATGTGCCTGCTAGTTTTTCCGAGGCCCAGAGGAGCAGGGGCATCCTTTCTTCCCCTGGATGACTCCATTCTCTCGACGGTCCTGCCTCACTCGGATACGATAATCTTTCGCAACCTTACCCAGCTTTCCATGATTGGCTCGAAGGAATAATGCTCATGCGCTCGAAGAGTTGGATCGTCTTGTTCTTGATTCTGTGTGTTGGAGTGCCGGACGTTTTCGCCGGAGAAGACAACGAACCGGTCTACGAGAAGGAGTGGGTTAAAACTCTCCGTTATCGTCCGATTGGGCCATTTCGTGGTGGTCGCTCGGCGGCTGTTTGTGGTGTACCCGGAAAGCCGATGACTTTCTATTTCGGAGCGACAGGCGGCGGTGTCTGGAAGACGACCGATGGCGGGAACACTTGGAAGAACGTCTCCGATGGTTACTTCGGTGGTTCGATCGGAGCCGTCGCTGTCAGCACCTGGGATCCGAATGTCATTTACGTCGGCGGTGGCGAAGTGACTGTGCGGGGGAACGTTTCGCACGGGTCTGGCCTGTGGAAATCGACTGATGCCGGAAAGACCTGGAAGTCCGTTGGGTTGAAGGATACGCACCATATTCCTCGCGTTCGTATTCACCCCAAGAATCCTGACGTGGTGTATGTGGCCGCACTGGGACACTTGCACGGCCCGAACGAAGAACGCGGCGTGTTCCGGAGCCAGGACGGGGGCAAGACCTGGAAGAAGATCCTCTACGTCAACAAAGAAGTCGGGGCTTGCGATCTTCTGCTCGATCCGAACAATCCGAGGATCATTTATGCGTCGACGTGGCGTGTTAAACGAACTCCTTATAGCCTCGAAAGTGGTGGCGAGGGCAGTGGATTGTGGAAGAGTACCGACGGTGGTGATACGTGGAAAAATATCACTCGCAATAAAGGTCTGCCGAAAGGGACTGTTGGGATCATTGGGGTGGCCGTCTCTCCGGTGAACTCGAGTCGCGTGTGGGCCATTGTTGAAGCCAAAGACGGTGGCGTTTTTCGTTCGAGTGATGCCGGCGAAACTTGGACGAAAATCAATGACAATCGTTCACTTCGTCAGCGAGCCTGGTACTACACACGAATTTATGCTGGTCCGAAAAATATAGACGAGGTCTATGTCGTCAATGTACGGTTCTGGCGATCGAATGACGGTGGTAAGAACTTCAGTTCGATTGGTACTCCGCATGGAGATCATCACGACTTATGGATTGATCCTGAGGAGCCCGACCGGATGATTATTGCGGACGATGGTGGCGGACAAATTACTTATAACCGAGGTAAGAACTGGACGACTTATCTGAACCAACCCACGGCTCAGTTCTATCGCGTTACGACGGACAACCACTTCCCCTATCGTATTTATGGGGCACAGCAGGATAATTCCACCGTCCGAATCCTGAGTCGATCTTCGTCGAGTTCGATCGGCGAACGCCACTGGGAACCTACCGCCGGTGGTGAGAGTGGACACATCGCTCCCCATCCGAAAAACCCTGACATCGTCTACGGTGGTTCTTATGCCGGATTCTTGACTCGCATCGACCACAAAACGGGCGAGCGACGAGCTATTAATGTCTGGCCGGATAGTTCGATCGGACACGGAGCGGGTAAGCTCAAGTACCGCTTCCAGTGGAACTTTCCGATTTTCTTCTCTCCTCATGATTCGAACGTACTCTACGCGGCGGGTAATGCACTTTTCAAGTCGACGAATGAGGGACAGACGTGGGTTCCGATCAGTCCTGACCTGACTCTTGACGACAAGGCGAAACAAAAACCGTCGGGCGGTCCGATCACCAAGGACAACACGACGGTGGAATACTATTGCACTATATTTGCGGCGTTGGAATGTCCGCATGAGAAGGGTGTCTTGTGGTGTGGTTCGGATGATGGCCTGATCCACATTTCTCGCGATGGTGGGAAGAAGTGGAAGAATGTGACGCCTCCGGACCTACCGAAGTGGACGATGATCAATAGTATTGAAGCCCACCCGACCATCCAAGGAGGGCTCTACGTCGCTGGGACTCGCTATCGGCTCGATGACTTTCGACCCTACTTGTACAAGACCACGGACTACGGCAAAACGTGGAAAAAAATCGTCAAGGGGATTCCCGACGCCCATTTTACACGAGTGATTCGGGCCGATCCGAAACGTGCTGGTTTGTTGTATGCCGGGACCGAGAACGGGATGTATGTTTCGTTCGACGATGGCGAAAACTGGCGATCCTTCCAACTCAATCTACCGATCGTCCCGATCACGGATCTGGCGCTCAAGAACGATGATTTGATTGTGGCCACACAGGGGCGTTCGTTCTGGGTGCTGGACGACTTGACTCCCTTGCATCAACTCAAGCCATCGATGGCGAAAGAACGTTTGGTGTTGCTCAAGCCACGTCCGATCTATCGCATGCGTGGGGGAAGCACGAAGAAGCCACCGACGACGGCCGGTCAGAACCCACCGAGCGGCGTGGTGCTGAATTATTACGTCAAGGAACTTCCGAAGAAAACCGAGTTGTCGTTGGAAGTGAGGACGATGGACGGTGAGGTGATCCGTCGCTTCTCGACGAAGCCCAAGAAGGAGAAGGGTGATAAACTTGTTGCCAAGCCGGGCATGAATCAATTCGTTTGGAATATGCGGTATCCCAACGCCGAATCGTTCAAAGGTCTGATCTTCTGGGGAGGGGGACTCCAGGGTCCGTTGGCCGTCCCTGGTACCTATCAGGCCAAGCTCGCCCTGGGCAAACAAGTGAAAACGGTCACGTTCGAAATTTTACCCGACCCGCGGAGTTCAGCCACGACCGAAGATTTTCAGAAGCAGTTCGATTTTCTCCTTGAGATCCGAGATAAGTTGACAGCGACCCATCGCGCGATCAAACGGATTCGTGATGTCCGCGAACAAATTGATGGGATCACGAAGCGACTTCAGGGAAAGAAAAAGTACGAGAAGATCACAAAACTGGCGAAGAAGATCAAGGAAGGAATCACGAAGGTCGAGGAAGCCCTGTACCAAACCAAGAACCGGAGTCGGCAGGACCCGCTGAACTTTCCGATCCGGCTCAACAATAAGATTGCGGACCTCGGCTCGTTCTCGAGTGTCGGAGACAAGCGTCCGACGGATCAAGCCGTTGCCGTCAAGAAGGTCCTTTTCCAGAAGATCGATGCCCAGCTGAAAGAACTGGCGGAGGGGATGGAATCCCAACTGCCCGAGCTGAATCGGCTTTTGCGAGAGGCGGAAGTTCCTGGTGTCTTCGCTCCAGCCGAAGCGGAAGCATCCAAGAGTGAGCCCAAGGATTCCGAATAGAGAGTTCGAAGAAGTGCTCGTCTGAGTTGTCTCACTGGTTGTTGTGACTGGCTTATCGGGCTGAGGACTTCGGGTTCACAAGGTCACGGACGATCACGTCGTCGAATCGGACGGGATCGTTCAGGACGGTGAACCCGAAGTCACGCTTGGGCGAGTGGCCGATGCCTGGTGATGTGAGCTTCCCGACGGTCTTGCCGTCGAGCACTACTGACATCGTTTTGCCGATCATTTCGACCTTGAGGGTGTACCAGCGATCTCGTTCCAACTTCGTGGGGACGCGATGTGTTGTCCCCTTCAGTAGGTTAGCCCGTTGGGCCTTGTTCGCGGTCTTCAACGGGCCATTGCGGAGCTTCAGGTTCATCGCGCCGGTCTTGTCGTCCTGCAGGAGGATGAAGCCAGGGCGAATCACGACGCGACAGATATGGCCTGCGTGGACCGTCTTGCACTGGTTGTCATCGATCACGAGGTTGAAGCCCGTCTTGCCGGTGAGTTGGAACCGGAACTCGATGACGGCGTTGGTGAATTCGACCAGTGTGTCGATCACCGCGCCGTGGTCCGCTTTTGGATGACGCTTGACGGTCAGCACGCCGTTGGCGATCTTCGACTGGCCGGACACCCCGCGACGTTTGTCGTTGGTTCGCCAAATTGTCCCGATGGTGTCCTTCTCGAACGGATCGCGGAACAGGATCTTGCCGAGGTTGGTCGCCTTACCTTCTATGGACTTTTGTTGTCTTGGGTCCGTCAGTAGACAAGGCGGCATCGCCAACAGAATGACGGCAACGATGAGTTGCATGATCTGTGATTCCCTCCTGGCCAAACACGCCTTGCGGTTTGCTATCCCAATTCGGTCAATACGCCTGAGCTATCACCAAACCGTTGCAGATTCAGCCCGAGCTTTTTCAACAAAGACAGGTGTAGATTGGACATGCTTGTCGCGCGCTGATATCGAACCACTCGTCCGGTCTGAATCGACCCGCCAGCTTTTCCGGCCAACACCAAGGGCAAGTTCCGTTCGGAGTGTTCGTGTCCGTCGGCGAGGCTCGACCCGTATAAGATCATCGAATTGTCGAGCAGGTTTGCGTTGCCTTCGGGGGTTTGTTTGAGGCGGTTCAAAAAGTAAGCGAACTGTTCGTGATGCCAGCGAGTGACCTTGTTGTACATGGCCTTTTTGGAGGCTCGGGAGGTCCACGACGTCCGGCCATCGTCGTCCTCGGTCCGGCCAGAAATGTCCTTCCAATGGCTGAGTGCGTGCCAGGTTCCTCTGACTCCATCGATGAAGTTGAAGTAGCGGTTGCTCTGGCCGTGATCGAGCATGAAACTGCAAACTCGCGTTGCATCCGCCCAGAAGGCGAGATAGACCATGTCGAGCATCAAACGCATGTAGGCCTGATGATCGTCGGGAATGCCGGATGGTGGACGTCGCAAGGCTCGTTGTACTCGCTCGGGGGCGCGTCGGGATTGTCGGTTGGCGAACTCGATCCGCCTTTCGATCTCGCGAACCGATTCCAGGTATTCGTCGACCTTGCGGCGGTCGGCTTGGCTTACTCGGCGTTCGAGTGATTTCGCCTGGTCACGGACGAGGTCGAGGACACTTTGGTCGAGGTTGGTATTTTCTCCAGTCCGAAACATGCGATCGAAAATGGTTCGGGGTTCGATTTCGCGAACGGCTGGGGTGTTTCGGTCGGTCCAGGACATGGAGTTGCGTGGGAGATCTCGTGAAAAGAAACCTTCGCCTCGCACCGAAAGTTCGAGCGAGGGGAGCAAAGTTTGATTCGCGAAATGCCGTGCGGCAAGTTGATCGGCCGATACTCCGCCGGCATCGATGCGTCTCCGATCGAAGCCGCCGCCGGTCAACCAAGTGGCGGCTCCGGCGACGTGTCCGTTGCCCCGAGGGGTCCACAGGTTGCGAGGGAGAATGATGTCTTGCTTGAACGGTTCGAGCGGTCGCATCCAGGCATTGAGCTTTCGGAGTTGGCCATTGGGGCCGACTTCTTCTGGGTCCCAGCTTCCTTCGCCGGCTCCGTTCGGAAAATACAGATATGCGAGCCGTTTGGGTGCCTGAGCCTGGGCCTCGCTCGAACCCAAGGACATGACCTCGAGCAGAGGGAGGCTGACGGCCGCTCCGATCCCACGGAGCACGGTACGCCGCGATAGTTGCCAACTCTTTTTCATTGTTTTGCTCCAATAGGGGATGGGTTTTTCTTGTACTGGAATGGATAACTGTGGATGACTCCGCGGACTAACGTTTGCATTTGGTAATTATCGCGTTTCAGGGCGGCAACGATTTTGCGGACGGCTGGTTCGTCATAGTACTCGAGTTGGCGGCCGAGCGCGAAGGCCAAGGATTTCCGAGTGATCTGTCTTGCCAGGTCGTCGATGCGTTGGGAGGTAATCACCTTTTTCAAGCCCGACGGGCCGGAGAACTTTGTGCCGTTGGGTAACTGTCCGCTGGCATCGATCTGTCGGCCTCGGAGGCGAGTTCGCCACCGTCCGAATTTATCATAATTTTCCAAGCTCAGGCCGAGCGGGTCGATCTTCTGATGGCAGGCAGCGCATTGCGGTTTGCGACGGTGTAGTGCCATTTTTTCCCGGAACGTCAATCGTCTGCGGTCTTCGATCTCTTCGGCCAACTCGCTGGCGTTCGGTGGTGGTTCGGGAGGCGGTGTGCCCAGCACGTCGGTCAAGATCCACTTTCCTCGAACGACTGGACTGGTTCGATTGGGGAACGACGTGACTGCGAGCAAGCTTCCCTGTCCGAAGATTCCCCCGCGGTTGGAATCCTTCAGCTTGACTCGGCGCATTTTTTTTCCACGCACGCCTTGGATTCGGTAGTGCTTGGCCAACTCTTCGTTGAGGAACGTGAAGTCTGCCGTGACGAGGTCTTTGAGAGTGCGATTTTCCCGAATCAAGGAAACGAAGAACATGGCGGACTCGGCACGCATTGCGTCCATGAGTGAATCGGTACACCACGGATTGTCGATGGGGTCGAGTCGCACGCGGGTTCCGAGATTGTCGAACCCAAGCCACTGCGACGCGAAGACGGTTCCCAGCGAATCCGCTTTGGGGTCGGCAAGCATACGAGCGATCTGTTTATTGAGGACCTTCGGGTCTTGCAACTGGCGGGTGCGAGCGAGTTCGAACAATTCGTCATCGGGTACGGAAGACCACAGATAGTACGACAGTCGGCTGGCCATGTCCCAAGAATCGACGCGGTAGACTTTCTGTGTGTCTTGATGCTGTTCGATGCGTAGCAAGAAGAATGGCGAGAGTAAAGTGGTGAAGACGACCCTTTTCATGCCGCCACGGTCGAATTGCGTCATGGCCTGGTCGATTTGTCGTTTTGTGGGTGGTCGCCGAAACGCTCGGAGTAAGAGCCGCTCGATCTTCTTCCTGGCGTTCGTCTTCGACGACTTGGGCTCGGTGGAGTTCTTTGGGAAGGCCTCCGTCACACATTCCTCGGCTGCGTGGATGTACTTCTCCATCAACAACGTTTGCACGGAGAGGGTGTTTGCACTGTTGTCAAAACCACTTCGGCCTTTGAGATCGGCCGGAAACTTCGAAGCGGGTCGAGACTTGATGCCGAGTAAGTCGCGGACGGTGTTGTTGTATTCGGTGTTCGTAAGTCGTCGTGCGGGTACGATTCCTGGGTCGCGGATTTTGGCCCAGTCGACGTTTTCGAGGAGATAGCGAATGCCACCGGTGAGTTTTTTTCGTTCGTCGTTGGTTGGTTGTCTGGATGTCTGCGGCGGCATCGTTCGTAAGTTCAATTGTTCGAGGACCTTGTTCCAGGTCTCCATGTTGCGCACGAGGGGACGTTCTTCAACGATCCGTTCCAGGTTCAAGCCGCCCGATTGTCTGTTGTTCCTGTGGCACTTGTAACAGTACTGCCGGAGCATTGGCTTGATCTGTTTTTCCAGATCGAGTTTGGTCATTACCTTCGAGAGGTCTTCTCCGGGAGGATGGACGGTTTGGGTGTCGATTGTTTCGGCTTTGGGTTTTGGATCAGGGAATTCGCGGAGTTGTGCTTTTCTTTCTCGTATCTCTCTTCGCAGGTTCGTAACGGCTTCCTGGTTTCCTTCTTTCTGAGCTTGGGCCAGTTCGAGGCCCAAATAAAACAGGTCGTGTTTACCTTCGAACGTTTCCGCCAGGGGTTCGAGCGTTTCTTCGAGGTCTTCGATTTGATTTTCTTCGGTACCCAAACTTTTGGTGATCTGTTGGATCAATTTGGTCATTTGGGGGATATCTTTTAGGAGACTTTGGACTTGCCGAATTGACTCTTTGGATCGTTGGACGTTTCGCTTCTTCAGCAATTCCGACAGCAACTGGTTGCGGAGGTTGAGCGTCCGTAGGCGCTGCTGCCACTGGTGTTTTTCGATGGCGAGGTGTATCTTTCCGACGTCTGCTTCGAGTTGCTCGAGTCGTTTCTCATCTCCGGCCTCTTCGGCTTTCTTGAGTCGATTGATCCCCTTGACGAGACGAGTTTGGAGTGCGACTCGTTGGGCCAAACCGTCGACTTCCAAT
This sequence comes from uncultured Alcaligenaceae bacterium, assembly GCA_964423615.1. Lineage (GTDB taxonomy): Bacteria > Planctomycetota > Planctomycetia > Gemmatales > Gemmataceae > CAYRFQ01. The sequence continues at coordinate 7,945 of CAYRFQ010000014.1, forward strand.
TTCAATTTGCGGATGGCGACTTCGTTCTTGTCCCTTTGGACTTCCTTCAACTCCCGGCGTACTGCTTTTAATTCGCGAGCCAAGTGCTGTAATTCCTTTGCGGGAGTAGGCTCGTCTTCTTCCTCTTCTTCCTCTTCCTCATCTTCCTCATCTTCCTCCTCTTCCTCGTCTTCCTCGTCGAGTTCTTCGACTGTCTCGTCGAGCGGCTCGGAAGGTTCTTGTGTGGTCTGTTGCGCGATTATCTCGTGGGTTTGCTCGACGGTTCCTGGAGCACACCCAAGCAGAAAAAAACACACACCGCATAGGACGATGCTCCATCCGTTTCGAAATTCAGTTGTCATACGGCTGTGCCTCGTTTTGTCAGGTCCGATGATCTTCGACCGATACCTCTCCCGGTTTCATTCCGATTCTACGACGATGGAGCGCGTTCGTTTTCCGACAACAGCGGAATTTATCCAAACTCTGTTGTTGCGAGGAGAGTTTGTTAGTTGCTCGGCGCTCGATTTTATTGTGATGAGCTAAAGAATGATTTTTATTTTACCAGAAGATCGGCGGTAATCCACCACCAGAGGGTTTCCTATTGAGACTTGCGCGGCTACTGGACTGGTCGCGCGAGGCCTTTGGCGTAAGACGCTCAAATACCTGGCCATTCTGACCAGGCTACGATGACGTTGGCCTTCGGCCAAGTGGAAGAGACGCTTTGGAGTGATTCGACGTCGTTCGTGGAAAGGCACATGTCGTCATCTTTTAACTGGTTGGACAGACGCTTCATTAGAGCGGTTTACGGTTATGTTGGGTACAGTTCGAAGTTCCGCGAGGTCGTCAGCCCAAGTGCCTTTCTCGAGATAGGACCAACTTCCTTCCGGTTCCGCTGGGTTTCCCGCTTCGCTCGCTATGATTCCCGCTTCGCTCGGGTTGGGGGCCTTCTCCCCTCGGGCGGACGGATGAATAAGAGTCGTGATTGTTCTTTGAGTTCCGTGGGTTCCCACCCACGGCTAGGATCTATCGCCCCTTCGAGGCTGGAAATCAAAAACACAACACTTGTTGAGCCGGCTGCCCAGGGGGCTGAGAATCGAATTTATCCGCGCAGTTCTCAAGAATAGGCTGGGTGCAGAGACTGGTAGACAGAAAGTTGTTCGTTCGAATCTATTGATTCTTAGGACTCGGTAGATTGGGTCAAGGAATTGCTTCGGGAGAAGTTGGAAGGGTTGAAAGCCGAGGTAACGTTAATTGTATTCGTATCGATTTTGTAATAGCTTGAGAGATAAGATTCCGTCGAACGAATATTCTCAAAAGCGGTCGAAGTCCTGGCTTATGAAGTACCTTTCCTATCCCCGACTGCTCGGAGCGTTGGTCTCCATCGCAGCTTGCCTTTTGCTCAATGGGTGTGGCGGAAGTTCGGCTCCCCCAACTCCTGGGGAGCCTGGTTCTCGAACTCAACTCATGGTTGTTACGGTCCGGACTCCGGAGAAAAAGCGATTGCGGACCACAACGACACAGCCAGCCACGGTCCATTCGTATTATCAAGCGAGAATCCACGCCAAGATCTCCGGGTATCTTGAAAAATTCTATGTTGATATCGGCGAAAAAGTGACCGAACCCCAACAACTCTTAGCGACGATCGCCATACCTGAATATGTAAAACGACAAGCCAAACTCGCAGCCGTCATCGACCAACTCAAGGCCCAGGAGCAAGAAAGTCTTGGTGAAGTCGAGGTCGCCCAATCGACCTTTAACGCCAAGGAGGCTGAACTCGCCCAGGCCGAAGCCGAAATCCAGAAAAATCAGGCCGAATTGGAGGCTGCTCAGCTGGCCTATCAACGGAAGACCGATTTGGTCAGCAACCGGTCGGTTGCTCAGCGGCTCAAGGACGAGGCCAAGGCTCGTCTGGACACTGCTCAAGCGAGCGTCCAAGCCGCCAAAGCCGCCAAGAAGACGTGTCAGGCTCACGTCGTGATTGCGAAGTCTCGAATTGCAATCGCCAAAGCCAAGGCTCGAGTGGCCAAAGCGAAGATCAATGTTGCTGTCAGAGAAGTAGACGAACTGAAAGCCACAATGTCCTACGCTCGGCTCACGGCCCCTTTTTCCGGAACCGTGGTCGTGCGGAATGTGGAACCTGGTGATCTTGTTCGGAACTCTCAGACGACTCAAGGGGAGCCAGCGCCGTTGTTCGTGGTCGCCGACATGAGCAAGGTCCGGGTGCGGGTCGCAATCCCAGAACGAGATACTCCCCTGGTCCAACCAGGAGCCGCGGCCACCGTCCGTTTGTTGGCTTTCCAAGGCCAACCGATCAAGGGTAAGGTTAGCCGTATCTCCAAGATGCTCCATGAGAAGACGAGGACAATGTTGGTGGAGATCGATCTGGAGAATGAAGACGAAAGGCTCCGTCCGGGCATGTTCGGAGATGCAACGATTGAACTGGAAGACCGGACGAATTGCCTCGTGCTTCCGGCACCTTATGTCCGTTATGACGAACAAGGCAATGGTTATGTGTTGCTTGCGGATGAGGACGACCAAGTACGAAAAGTGACAGTTAGCACCGGTCTGGATGATGGCCAACAAATCGAAATCACGAATGGAATTGATAGTGATGCGCGAGTCATTGCGCCAACTCCGCGACGGTTGAAGGAAGGCCAACAGGTCGAAGTGAGTGAGAACGAGTGAAAACGGGGTGTGAAAAGTAGTGGGCGTAATTGGTTAGTTGGAGAGACACGAACAGCGCCCTTTCTAGCACGAAATCTATGTCCCTCTCTATTCCTCTTTTTCAGAACGAAGAGCTTCTATGTTCCTTGTCCGTGGTGCTCTGAATAACTCCTATGCAGTGTTGGCTTTGGTCCTTGGGCTGTGCTTGCTGGGTGCAGCAGTCATTCCGCAGATGCCCGTAGACATCCTGCCAGACTTTCAAAAGCCTGTGGTCGTGAGTTATTTTTCCTACCCCGGATTGCCCACGGGGGAGATGGAGAAAAGTGTCACGTCTCGTGTCGAACGAGCGTTAACGCTGGCCGGACGGATCGAGCACCAGGAGTCACGGACGTTGCCGGGAGCGAGTATGTTGAAGATTGCCTTTCAACCGGGTACAAACCCGAGTTCGGCAATGAATGATATCGTTAACCTCGAAGCGAGTGACATGTTCCACTTGCCGCCTGGTATAGAACACCCTTTCACGCTCCGCAGCGAACCGGCGAATATGCCCGTGGCGTTGGCCGCTATCTCCGGAAAAGGACTCAGTGAGACAGAGTTATATAAGATTGGCTATTATGCCGTACGGAACAAGATGGGTGGACTGAAAGGAGTTCAGATTCCACATCCCTTTGGTGGCAAGTTCCGTCAAATGATGGTTTATGTGAACCCGGCCAAGTTGAGTTCGTTTGGACTCAGTACCAAGGATGTTGTGGACGCACTGAAGAAAGCGAATTTGGTGCTCGCTGGCGGTACGGTTAAACTGGGCACAATTGAGTACCAACTTCATCCGCAAAATACACTTCCCACTACTTCCGACATCGAAGCTGTTCCGATTGCGGTTCGTGGGAACACACCGATTTATATTCGAGACGTTGGGTATGCCGCGGACGATGCAGCGATCCAATATAACATCGTGCGAGTCAACGGGAGTCGGAGTGTTTATTGTCCGTTGCTCCGCGAGCCTGGTGAAAACACTATCGCTGTGGTGGATCGCATTTCTGAGGCCGTCGAAACAGAAGTTCCTCGAATGAGGGAACGGAAAGATATTCCCGAGCAAGCCAAAGTCACGCTTGTGAGTGATCAATCGATATATATTCGCAATGCGTTGCGGAGTTTGGCTTATGTGCTTGGGCTTGGGGCTATTCTTGTTGCCGTGGTGGTCTTTGGATTTCTACGTCGCTTACTTCCGAGTTTGATCATTGTGTTGGTCATGGTGCTTTCGGTATTGATCGGCGGGCTTGGGTTCTGGATGGCCGGTTATACGATTAACTTGATGACGCTCGGGGGGTTGTCGTTGGCCATCGGGACAGTCGTTGATGCCGGAATCGTCGTCGTGGAAAATATCCTTCGGCACCAAAGGATGGGGAAGGAAAAACGCCAAGCTGCTGAGGTCGGCGCTTCGGAAGTCGCTGGCCCTGTGTTCGCGGGAACTCTCACGACGCTTATTGTTTTCACGCCGGTCATTTTTCTCTCGGGCATGGTGAAATATCTATTCGAGCCACTGTCGGTCGCGGCCATCATGACGGTCGGAGCGTCGCTCTTTCTGGCCCTCACTCTCGTGCCTGTCTTTTGCGCCCGTTTCCTTGCGAACACCGGATCTCCGGACTCTGATTCCCAAAACGACGATATCTCCGAGGAGCCCAAGGGGTGGTATGCGAAGGTTCTTGATCGAGCGTTCACGCTCCGTTGGCCCGTTGTCATCGGCATGGTCGTGCTTGTTGGTGTATCGTTCTGTCTTTTGCCGTTCATCGGGACAGAATTATTTCCGACCGTCGACGCCGGAACGTTCGAAATTCGGATGCGGACGGCACCAGGAACGAAGCTCGATAATACCGAAACGTTGGTGGCCAAGATCGAAGACGCCGTGAAGGACGAAATCCCCGAGGACGAAATTCAAACGATAATCTCGAACATCGGTTTGCCCGTGGGCAAGGGAGCCGGTTTCTCGACGATCCTGAGTCCGAATTCCGGACCGGACTCGGCGTTCATCGTTGTGAACCTCAAGAACGAGAATCGCTCGACCAGCACGACGACGTATTTGGAGCGGTTACGGGTGCGCCTCCAGCGTGACTTCCCTCAAGAACAATTTTTGTTCACGACTGGGGATATCGTGAACGCGGCACTCAACGAGGGCATTCCCGTGCCCATTAGCATTCAAGTTTCGGCGGGGTCGCTCGAGCAATGTGCCGAGACGGCGGGTGATATCGTCGAACGAATCGAGAAAATTCCCGGGACGGCGGACGTTCAGATTGCCCAGGCTCTCGATTATCCGCAACTGGACATTCAAATCGATAGGACTCAAGCCGCACGGATGGGTCTCACCCAAGACGAGATCGCCAAAACTATTTTGACGGCCTATGGTTCGAGCATTGGTTACGACTCGACGATTTGGGTCGATCCCAAGAGCGGGATCGATTTCTTCATGGGGGTGCAGTATCAAACGAACGAAGCGTCCTCGTTGAGTGCCATTCGGAACTTGCCACTCTCTGTGAAGACGAAGGATGGACGGAAGACGGTTCCGCTGTCGAATATTGCCACAGTTCGTCGCGTTACTATTCCGGGCGAGATATCTCACTACAACATTTCTCGGGTGAACGATGTGTATGTCAATGTGTCGGGGCGTGACGTTGGAAGTGTAGCGACGGATGTCGAGCGAGCTTTGCGTGATGTGGAACTCAAGCCAGGTGTCGGAGTCGTCTTGCGTGGGCCAGTCAAGACCATGCGCGAAAGCACCCAGGCGTTGGTCTTGGGTTTAATCATCGCCGGAGTTTTGATCTATCTTGTGATGATGGCTCAGTTCCGTTCGTTTGTGGATCCAGTTCTCATCGTCTTGGCAATTCCTCTCGGTCTTGGTGGTGTCCTGGCGACGTTGTGGTTGACAGGGACGGCGATCAATATTCAGTCACTCCTTGGGACACTGATGATGCTCGGTGTGGTTGTGAACAATAGTATTTTGCTCGTGGAGTTTGCCAACGTCCTGCGTCGGCGAGGGGTGGATACTCGCCGGGCCATTCTGAAGGCTTCTCAAACTCGCCTGCGGCCAATCTTGATGACTTCGTTGACGCTCATTGCGTCGATGTTGCCACTTTCTTTTGCGTTCGCGCCCGGTAGCGAAGCGATTATGCCTCTGGCGCGGGCTTTGATTGGCGGGATGGTCGTATCGACGTTTCTGACACTGTTTCTCGTCCCTTGTGCTTATCTGTTGGTGAAGGGTTCTTTGAGGTAGGCTTTCTCTAACCTACTCGCTCCTTACAATTATTTATCTTGCAGAATGTTCGGGATTTTTTTCCCCGAACGTCCTGCTAGATCGTTCCCATGTTTTGTATTATGGAACCATAACGGAATCCCATCCTCATAGGTTTGTGCGGGTGTCGAGGTGATTCGCAACAGATGCGCGAACCGGGAGTCGTACATGGCGCGGAAAAAGAAAAACCAAAAGCCAGCAACTGTAGCCAAACCAACTATAGCCAAGGTCCGGAATGCGTTGAACCAAGGCCGGTCCCAAAAAGCTTTTGAGATGGTCAAGGAGTTGTACCAGGCTCAAAAGACCGCGACGCACAGAGAACTCCTCAAAGAGGTAGGTGATGTTCGCAGTCGTGATCTTTTGGTGGAACGGCGAGTCGATCAGGCCGCTGACGTGTTGCTTGAGGTCGGTCGAACCACCAATGATCCGGAGTTCATCGCAAACGCGGCGAAGTTGATCACTGTGTCGGGACAATTTGCCAAAGCTCTCGGCCTCCAACAAGAGGTCGAAGACCCAGTTCACAAACGCCTCATTTTGTGCCACGTCCTGGACAAAGCTCTGCTTACGGGGACACCGGCTCGGGAGCACGTGCCGGAAGAATACCGAGACGAGTTCGACACTATCCTGGCTGCATTTGCTGCCTCCGAACGGGGCGAAGACGAGAAAGTTGGGGAACTCCTCAAGAAGATCGGCTTACGGTCGCCGTTTTTGGACTGGAAAGTCGTCTTGCGTGGACTGCTTGCTTACTACGCGGGGGACGACCAGAAGGCCATCGACAACTGGGAGCGTTTGAACCCGGACCGTTTGCCATTTCGTACCGTGTTGCCGCTGCGGTTCTCTCTCGATGCCCCGTTCGCTACCCAACAGCCTCCGGAGGTACAGCAGCGACTTCAGCAAGAGTTCGATGCCCTCCAAGGCGACAAGATCATTCAAGGCCTGCGTGTCGTGCAGGCCAATTTGGATCAATCAGAAACTCTGCCGGAAGCGTTTCGGGCAGCGGGCAAGGTGCGTCCGCTGTTACGCGAGGAATCGCCCGAGCATCTCGCGAGGTTATCTCAGTGTTTTTACTGGGCCATCATCCACCACGGCAATCCCGACGACTTGTCGCGCTTTCGCAAGACCTTCGATCCGGTCCTGGATGATCCTCACCTGGATCGTTTGGAAGCTGTGGCGATGGAACTTCGGGGGCAACTTGAGGATGCTCACAAGGCCTGGCAAGCGTTCGAGAAATCGATCGTTGGGAACAAATCCTGGCACGACTCGACGAAGGCACGTGTCCGCGCCCTGATCTGGGAACGTATGGGGCAAAACGCGGAACAAGTCCCTGATGCAGCCGAAATGGAGGAGGTCGAGCAGTTCTTGCCTTTTCCCAGTTCGATGATGCCGCCGAAACCCCAACCACTCAAGCCTGGAGTCATCGAGTGCTACGAGAAGAGCTTGGAGTTTGACCCGACTCGAGCCTCAACATACCGTTCTCTTTATGAGAAACATAAACACAATGAGGAACTGGCGAAGGCGGTTGAAGTGGCCAAGCAATGGGTCGCCCAGCTTCCCGATGATGCCAGCGCGACCGAGTTCCTCGGGGACGCGCTGATGGAAACGGGGAGTTATCGGGAAGCCCGTGAGGCGTATCAAAAAGCTCACCAAGCCAATCCTCTGGAACAAAGTTTGGGGTGGAAGTTGGCCGACGCCAACGCCTATGTGGCTCGAACGTTCGTCGAGGAAGACAACTACGACGAAGCTCGGAAGGCCTTCGAAGCGGCCTTACTTTATAACCAACGCAGGTATACGTATCCCATCCTGTGCAAGTGGGCCGCTTGTGAATACAAAGCAGGCGAGACCGAGAAAGCCGAAGAACTGTTGGCTCGAGCTTCCAAGGAGCAGCCCAGTCGGTTGGCCATCGTGTTTTCGATTTTGATCGATCTCATCCGACTCAAGCTCAACAAGCTCAAGACGCAGTACAACAAGGAGTTCAATGCCCTTTTGGCCGAGAAGCCGACTGGGGCTGGTGCCGCAGCGCTGGCGTCGATTTCGGCTGGCTACAAACACGCGGGCGTGGAGTATTACGGCCAGAAGACGCACGAGAAGAAGGTGACGGACTACCTCAAGAAGGCCCTGAAGGAAACGCCGTTCACCAACGAAGAACTTCAGCAAGTCGTCGGCGGGTTGCTCTTGCACCAGAAGAAAACCCTCTTTTTGGATTACGTTGCTCACGGTCAACGGAAGTTCCCCGAAGACATATTCTTCTACATGGCTGAACTGCAATACCACATGGAGAATCGGGGTCGGTACGGGTCCATCGATTTCCTTCGAGTCCGGATGTTGCTCCAAAAGGCTCGTCAATTGGTTGACAAGATGCCGCGCAGCGAAGAACAACAAAGGCTCGCCGGGCAACTTGGCCAAGCCGAACACATGCTCGAGGCTATGAATCCGTTTGCCCGCTTGTTTGGCGGACTTGGTGGGATGTTTAACCCCTTTGGCGATGATTACGATGACGAAGAGTTCTAGAGACGAGAAACAAGGGTCGAGAGACAGGAACTCACGCTGGACAAAAAGGGCAACCGAAACGAAGTCCAGAACTCGACCAGAAGAGAACAAGGGGTTCCGTGGTTTGACTCTTGGGAACGAGAAACTTGTGGGAGTCGGTTTTGTTGGTAGAGACGTGGTGTGTCCTCGTCGCAAGCTCCTTGTCCCACTCTTCGAAACCCGGACAGAAAGCCTCGAAGGGACATCCATTTCGCGTTCGAAGTGATAATTTTGGCAATTCGACGATTTTTGCGAAAATGACGCGGCGTTCAATCCTATTGTATTATGGGCACATGCGCCCAAGGGACGTCGAAGGACTCGAAAATGAGCCGAAATGGCGATTTTTCGAGGGTCGTTTTCCATAAGTCACTGCGAGACAAGGACATATGGAAATCGAGAGGTGTCAAAAAGGTGCAATTTAGGCGCAGGTTTACTACAAGTTTACTACAAGTTTAGCGCAGGTTTGGTGCAGTTTTAGCGCAGGTTTTTGTCATTTTTGGACCGGTTTTTGGCGGAAAGTTGAGGGGTCGTGGTTGGTAGGAAATCGTGGGATGGAAATTCGGCAAAAATTTTCCAAGAAAAATTGGACGGTCATTCCGTTCGCGTCTCTGACTCATGGCTCATGACTCTTTTCCGCTTTGAGGAATCAATCCGCTCATGCACGATCCTTATCAAATCCTTGGCCTGCCACCCGATGCTGATGATAAAACCATTCGCCAACGATATCTCAAGCTCGTACGGGAATATGGTCCGGACCGACACCCCGAGAAGTTCATGGAGATTCGCCAAGCCTACGAACTTCTCAAGGACGAAGAAACACGCTTGCAGCAACGTCTCTTTGAAGCTGGCAAGAGTGAAAGTGTGGACAAGATCATCAAGGAGTTGTCATGTCGCAAGACCCGACGCCGGATGTCTTTGAAGGACCTGTCCAATCCGCTCGGGAGGACTCCGTGAACGACCCTGTGGTGAGTCCCGAAATGGTCGAGAACGTCCTCGGCACCTTTCGAAATTGGTTAACGGAAATGGCTCCCGCCTCCTCCGAGACAGCTCTTCCGGCCGAAGAAGGTCCGGATCTTTATGCCGTGTTGGAGCACTTTACGGCGCTGCGGCACGAAATCAATTTGCAGACCAAGGCCGTTCGCGCGCAGCAAGAACAGAATGCTCAAACGTTGGGTGAATTTGGGCAGGCCCTGGAAACGTTGAAAGGTCAAAGCACTCAACAAGACGGGGGCGAAGACGACGAGGCTCGTCCGCTGCTCCAAACGATCGTTGGTCTGTACGATTCGTTGACGCTGGCTGCTCGCGAAGTCCGCCGCGTCCAGGACGCCACCTTGCCCGAACTCAAAAAGCTCCGAGACTCGGTGGAGGAATGCCAAAACACGCCCGAGCAGCCGTGGGTGGGTTTTGACGGCGACCTGTCGGAACAAAACCGACAAGAAAACCTGGACATCGAGCGGTCTGCCAGGCCGCAAATCGACGAGGACGAGGAACCCGTGTGGGTCATGCCAATCGACTTCGAGGACGACCCCAAGGACGTCGAGCCTCGACAACCGAGGCGGTCTCTTTGGCGTTGGTTGGTTGGCGAACGTTCCTCACCCTCAACCGCCAGCGAACAAGTGTCCCACGCCGAGCCGCCTCCGGAACTAATTTTGCCACCTGCGAGTCCATCGAAGCCCGCCTCCCACGAAGAATCCCGAGGGGACGTATCCGAGTTTGCTGCGATCGTCGAAGAAGCTGCGACCCGCGTCGAAGGACTTCTCTCGTCCGTCGTGACGGGATATACAATGAGTGTAGACCGCATTGACCGCGCCCTGGAGAAACACGGTTTGGAACCGATTCCTGTCGTCGGGGAACCGTTCGACCCGGAGGTAATGGAAGTTCTGGACGTCGTCACCGAACCCGGAAGAACTCAGACCGAAGTCATTGAAGAACTCCGGCGCGGTTACTTGAAGAACGGCCAGGTGTTCCGATTCGCGCAAGTTCGTGTCGCGAAACCAATATCCAATGAGAATCAATCATGAGTGAAACCATTGTCGGAATCGACCTTGGGACGACGAATAGTGAAGTCGCCATCATCCGTGATGGAAAACCGGTCGTCCTGGAAGACAACGGGGATCCGATCCTTCCTTCGTGTGTAGGTATTTCCGAAGACGGGCGTTTGCTCGTTGGGAAACCGGCACGCAATCAACTCGTGCTCGCTCCGGAGCGGACGATCAAGTCGATCAAACGCAAGATGGGCCAAGACGTCAAGGTGTCGCTGGGGGACCACGAATACAGCCCTCAGGAAATCTCGGCCATGATCCTCAAAGGGCTGAAAGCTCGGGCCGAACAAGAACTTGGCGAACCCGTGACGAAGGCCGTCATCACCGTTCCGGCCTACTTCAACGACGCCCAACGCCAAGCGACCAAGGAGGCTGGCGAACTCGCGGGCTTGGAGGTGATGCGAATCCTCAACGAGCCGACGGCAGCGTCTTTGGCGTATGACCCAAATCTTCTGTCCGGGAGAGGAGCAGACGAAAGTGAAGAAGCCGACGGGCACGGCGACCTGACGCGTCTGCTCGTTTACGATCTTGGGGGTGGAACCTTCGATGTGTCCGTCGTCCAGGCTCAAGACGGGGTCATCGAGGTCCTTTCGAGTCACGGCGACACGCAACTGGGAGGGGACGACTTCGATCAACTTCTCTTCGAGGACATTTGTAAGAAGTTTGAAGAAGAACACAGCATCAACTTGCGTGAGAATCATTCGAGTCGAGCGCGTGTTCTGGAGGCAGCCGAGAAGGCCAAGAAACATCTTTCGTCCCAGCCGTTCGCGAAGGTCGAAGAGGAGTTCATCGCCGAGAAAGATGGTCAAGCCTTACACTTGAGCCTGGAAATCAGTCGCGAAGAGTACGAAGGCCTGATTCGTCCGCTCCTGGATCGGACGATGGATTGTGTCCAACAAGCCCTCAACGATTGCGAACTGACGGGTTCGCAAATCGACAAGGTCGTCCTCGTGGGAGGAAGCACACGGACGCCGTTGGTGGCCCAAATGCTCGAAGAACGGTTGGGTCAGGAGACGCACCAAGAGGTCAATCCGGACTTATGCGTCGCACTTGGAGCGGCGATCCAGGCGGGTTTGATCGCCGGGATCGACGTTGGCCCGGTGCTCATCGACATCACGCCGCATTCGTTGGGCATCAAGTGTCTCGACCAAGTCCACGGGTATGACTTTCCTTACCGGTTCGCTCCGATCATCCACCGCAACAACCCCATCCCAGCTACCCGAAGTGAGGTCTTCAACACCGTCTTCGACGGCCAAGAGCGGGTCGAGATTGCCATTTACCAGGGCGAAAGTGACGACGTCCGCCAGAATTACCCGGTCGGGAATTTCATGATCGAAGGACTCGCCGATGTTGCCGCCGGAAACCAAATCATCGTCCAGCTCGATTTGAACTTGAATGGGATTTTGAAGGTGTCGGCTCGCGAAAAGGCGACGGGGTTGCAAAAGCAAATCACGATCGAAAACGCCCTCGAACGATTCCACCAGGAAGAAAGCGAGGATGCCCGAGAACGACTCAATCGCTTGTGGGAGGATGCATTCGGGTATGGTTTCGATGACGAACAGAACGAAGAAGACGAAGCCTTTCTCGAAGACGATGCGAACGAGGACTCGGAAGTTCCTACACTCTCGTTCCAGACACCGGAACTAGTGTCAGGACCTCGTGAGGGACAACGCGAAACGATTCAGGCCAAGGCGCTGCTCGAGAAGGCCGAACGAGTACTCGAAAACTTGTCCGAGGAAGACCGCGAAGACGTATCGAAACAAATGGAAGAAGTTCGCGTGGCCCTGACGGATCGTAAATGGGACCAACTCAAGCGGGCCTGCGATGAGTTGACCGATACCCTCTTCTACCTGGAGGATGCGTAGGTCATGCGGTGTCCGGTGTGCAAGGCCAACAATAAATTCGAGGACACCCAAGCTCCGACGTGTCGTCGGTGCCGAGCCGATTTGTCACTGCTCGTCGCCGCCGAGCGACAACACGCCTGGACGTTGGATCAAGCGAGACGGGCTCTTGCGGATCATCGATTTCAGGAAGCTCGCCGATTGGCGCAACAAGCCCTCGGTCTGAAGAGGGACGAAGAGACACGAAAACTGGTGGCCGTGTGTTATCTTCTGACTGGAGATTTCGAGAAGGCGTGGGCATGCCACCAAACGTTGACAGTGAATTCCTAAAGGACTGCGATGACAAGAATGGGTCGAGCGAAAGAATGACCGAAGCTGTGATCGTTCCCGTCATTGAAGCTCGGAAGGGACCCAAGAGTTCTCGCAACTGCGCTCACAGCTAACGCTCTCGTTGGTCACACGGCTACAAGCAAGTAGCCTCTTTTCTTCGAAATCCCAAAGGACGTCGTCCATGCGTTTTTTTCTTCTTTTACTCGTCTGGATCATTCTCAGCCAGGTTCAGCCCACGCTTGCGCAGACGCTGAAGGGACACACGAAGGGAGTTACCGCTCTGGCCTTTTCCCCCAACGGGAAGCGTCTCCTCTCCGTTGGAGAAGATGGTCGGGTGCTTGTTTGGGAAGTCGAGACTCAAAAACTCGCTCACCAGTATCCTCCAATCGGCAAAAAGCTGTACGCAGCCGCCTGGCATCCGGACGGGTCGCAGTTTGCTATCGCCGGGGAACACGGTCTTGTCCAGCTCTGGAAGATCGAAGGAAAGAAGCCGACAGCCGAGTACGAGGGCCATATTGGCCCGGTGGTCGCGCTTGCATTCAGGCCTGATGGAAAGGTGCTCGCGTCTGGCGGATACCTGCGAACGATACGGTTTTGGACGGTTGGTAACGAATGGTTTAACACAATCCAGGACCTGGACGGACGAGTCACTTCGCTCGGCTTTACCGACGACGGCCAGTCCTTGGTAGTCGGGACTGCAGAACTTACCGAACAGCGGATCAACGGGCAGACGTCCAATCGCTATGGGGAAAGTGGGTTCGTTCGCGTGTATAACGCCAAGCCCGGCTTCGATTCTGGCAAACTCCTCCGCAAGCTCGATGTGCGGGGCTCACAGGTCGCGGTCGCTGGAACGCGTGTCCTTGCGGCGGGACTTGTGGCCTTCGAGAAGACAACGCAGAATGGCGGAAAGCGGGAACTCCACACCGGGGGCATGTCGGTCGTTTCCATTGCCGACCTGAAGACCGGCAAGGCCGTGGCCACGGCGAGTTTAGCTGGTCTGTCTGCAGCTTGGTCGAAGGACGGCTCCGTCGTGGCTTGCGGAGGCTTGTGCTACCGGCACTACCCCGGTAACCTCATGTTTGGCAATCGGGAGGGTCGGCCCGACTACGTTGCATTTGCAGCACCGCTCAACAAAAACGAGAAGATCACCACAATCGCGATCGATCCTCGCGAACGTCGCTCGAACAACATTGTCGGCGGCGATGAAAACCCGCCGGTCATGCTACGCGATCCTGAGACCCTCCAGAAAGGCGTCGTGATCGATCACAAAAAGGGCGAAATCGTGGCGGTTTCCCACGACGGAAGGTTCTTCGCAGTCGGTGGCAAAGATGGAGTCGTCCAGTTGCAACGCACCCCTAGAAGGTCAAACTGATAAAAGAGCAAGGCAAACTCCGGCCTTCAGAGACAGCCTGAACATAATCGTCAGGCGAAGGACAAGACGATGGCAAACGAAACAGCCAAGACGGCACACGTCAGTCTGATGGAAGCCCTCGCGAAGGGGCCACCACCGGCAGGCAACTTGGCCATACCAATATTCGCGCATGGGTCGCTCGAAGTAGAGCTGTATATTCCCAAAGGTCACGACTCGCAACGACCTCATCGACGCGACGAAGTGTACGTCGTGAGCCGTGGGAAGGGCATCTTCTTCGACGGCGAGCGTCGTTACGAGATCGCCCCCGGTTCTTTTCTGTTTGTCCCGGCGGGTCAACCTCACCGGTTCGAGGATTTTTCAGAGGATTTCGCGGTGTGGGTGTTCTTCTATGGTCCGGATGGCGGTGAAGCGAGCATGGAGGGGACAGGCTCCGAAGTGCGGATCGATTGACACAACGCCAAAGCAGACGTTGCCGAACCTTGGTCTCGCGAACCAAATTCCTTGCAAAAGAAATCGAACTTGCCTGGAGACAACAAGAAGATTCCCTCATCTCGGTTAATTTCTAGTTGCCATGTAGGGGCATCTCATTTACATTATGCCACATATAGAAACAAGCTGTTTTGGTGAAATCCACAATGACCGGCAATCTTCTACGAAATCTCGACCTCCTACTAGCTGACCTACAACGTCAGTCCAGGGTCCATTGCCGTCTATCTTGAAAGATCGAAATTTCATCGAAAACGGACAAGGCCCTGGGACGAAGTGTCTCAGGGCCTTTTTTTGTCATAGTTTTTGTTTTGTTGAGTGTTCCCGGTGGTTTGGAGTTTTTCCCAATGAGTAACGAACGTCTCTCCATTTTCGACACGACTTTGCGTGACGGTGAGCAATCTCCCGGCGCCAGCATGAACTTGCCGGAAAAACTCGAAATCGCTCACTCCCTCAAGGAACTCGGGGTGGACATCATCGAGGCTGGTTTCCCAATTGCCTCGCCAGGCGACTTCGAGGCCGTTCAGACGATCGCCGAACAAGTCGACGGGCCGATCATTTGTGGGCTCGCCCGCTGTAACCAGGCGGACATCGAACGGGCCGGACAAGCCCTTGCGAACTGTCCTCGTCCGCGAATCCACGTATTCCTGGCGACCAGTGCGATCCATCGAGAGTTCAAGCTCCACATGGCCAAGGACGAAATCATCAAGCGTGCGGTAGCTGGTGTGGAGCAGGCCAAGAGCTATTGCGAAGACATCGAGTTCTCGCCCGAAGACGCAGCCCGGACAGAACCGGAGTTCCTCGCCGAAGTTGTCGAGAAGGCCATCGCGGCCGGAGCCACCACGGTCAACATCCCCGATACGGTGGGGTATGCGGTGCCCGAGCAGTATGGCGACACCTTTCGCTACCTCAAAGAGAACGTCGCAGGGATCGACAACGTCGTGCTCAGCGCCCACTGTCACAATGATCTCGGAATGGCCGTGGCGAACAGTCTTGCTGCTATCGAAGCAGGAGCTCGACAGGTCGAGTGCACTATCAACGGGCTCGGTGAACGAGCTGGGAACTGTGCTCTCGAAGAAATCGTGATGGCCATTCGAACTCGCCCGGATTACTTCCACATCCAAACGGGCATCCAAACCCAAAGACTTTGTGGCATCAGTCGGCTCGTGGCTCGCATCACTGGTATGCAGGTTCAACGAAACAAGGCGATTGTTGGGTTGAACGCGTTCGCCCACGAAGCGGGAATCCACCAAGATGGCGTCATTAAGGAACGCAGCACCTACGAAATCATGCGACCCGAAGACGTGGGGTTCTTGCAGAGTGATTTGGTGCTCGGCAAACACAGCGGACGGGCTGCTCTACGCGAACGAATTCAGCAGCTTGGCTATCACCTTGACGACACGCAACTGAATAACGTGTTCGACGCGTTCAAGACGCTAGCCGATCGGAAGAAGGAGATCTACGACGCTGACGTTGAAGCCCTTGCCGAAGACGAAATTCACAAAGGCCCGGCCTTGTGGACTCTGGAAGCCTTCACGTGTAATGCCGGCTCTGGCACGATCCCGTCGGCCGCAGTCGCACTCTGGCACCGCGAAGGGCACATCTACCGCGAAGCGACTGTCGGTGATGGTCCGGTCGATGCCGTCTTCAAAGCCATCGAACGAATCACCAATGTTGAGGTGAAACTCAAGGAATACCACGTTCGCAGCGTGACGACGGGCGAGGACGCTCAAGGGGAAGTCCAAGTCCACGCCGAATACAATGGCAAGATCATTCAAGGCCGAGGCATTAGCACGGACATCATCGAGGCCAGTGCCTTGGCGTTTTTGCAGGCCATCAATCGGATCGTTCTGCGTCAGGAAGAGGCGAAATTGAATCCGCAGACCGAACAAGTGCGGGTGAGTTGAAAATCAAAAAGCAAGAGACGAGAGGCAAGAGACAGAACCTCCCGCGAATAACGCAGATACCTGGGACTGGGATTTCTCTTGTCTCTTGACTTTCTGTGCTAATCTCTATTCCCTTGCCTTGAATCTTTGACACGGTCGAGGTGTTTACCGAACGAGAGGATCGTTTTGGACTCGGCGAACCCATCGCCGGGAGCATCGAGCATGGTCTTTAGAGCATCCACGTTGATCGAGCGTTCTTCCTCTCCGTCTTCGTTCATTCGGTATTGGACGAGGGAGCGAGGGAGCGCAGACAACCCCCAACTCCGACAGACCTCCTGACCCTGGACGATGAACACGCGTTTGTTGGTGGCGATCAAACGGGTAAAATATCCGTTCGCGGCAGCCACCACCATCACCGAGCCGAACACCAGAAAGATAGCCGTGAATCCAGACCACATCGGTAATCTCGACAAGCTGTTCACCAGTTGCAGTCCGACAAGAACTGTCCCTACCCCCAGCAACAGTCCAACGACCACAAGTACCCAGTGGGTCAATATCGGCTCGATCGCTGGGGTGTGACGAGGACCCGTGGCCCAAACGACTTCTTCGTCCGGTCTAAGAAGCCGGGAAGCGAGCCACTTGGGAACTGGACGGTTTTCTTTGCGAGGTCGTTGCCGTCGTGGCGGCTCGCGTCGGGCATGCTGGGCGCCACCGTACTCCGGCAAGGCGTAAGGATTGCGTTCTGTTCGGTCAGACATGAAACACTCCCACGATCGATAGGATTTGATTTCCCAACTATCTTAGTGTTTCTTACAGGCTTCGAGAAGGGACGACGCAGGGATAGGTTCCAAGTGTCACCTGATTGCCAAGTACCGGAAAATTTTGGCGATGTTTCGGGCATCATCAATCCCACGATGATGAGTCCCCTCCAAATCGAACGAAGGTTCGGCCACGATCACCGCACCGATTTCGATGATTTCGGTTTGACTACGGAGAATCGAATTTTGGTCACAACAGGTTGCCTCAAGGTCGACGATTAAATGGTTCATAGAATGGTCCAGTTAGCAAGGAAGGAATGGGCATTCGATGTTGTTCTCTCACGAGATGCTCAGACGTAACGAAAAGTTCGGACCGACTCAACTCTCGTTGGAAAATGCAGGCAACAGAGAACCTTATGTCGCAAGCGGACTGTTGTGTATGTCTTCGAGGTGACTATAATGTCTGCATGCAAAACGTATTTTCTGCATGTATTTGCTGAGGTCCACCAATGCGAATTCTGCTGCTTTCGATATGTCTCTTCTCCTTGGCAAGTGCTCCTGCATGGGCCAACACACTTCGCGCAGACATGGCTGGCTTCAAGAAGACTGTTGCTCCGTTCATCAAGAAATACTGCACCAGTTGCCACGCAGGGCGAAGACCCAGCGCCAAGTTATCACTTTCGAAGATCGACCCAGACATGCTAAAAGGCGACGACTTCGAGACGTGGCGGTTGATCCGCGAGCGGGTTGAGTTTGGAGAAATGCCGCCATCGGATTACGACCAGCCAACCAAGCAGGAACATCAGGCTGTTCTAACCTGGATTCGCACCGAACTTCGCAAGATGCAAATGCCGGGTGCGACCGCTATATCCAAATTGGTTCTGCCCGAGTATGGGAACTATGTCGATCATGACGCGTTGTTTGCCGAGAAGCCAGGACCTGTCATTCCTGTCCGTCCGCGGTTGTGGCGAATTCGTCCAGCCATCTACGAACGGATGGCGGCAACGCTCGTTCGGGGCCAAGCACGCGGGCTGAGTGATCCGCTCAACTTTCGCGACGGCACCCAAATCAAGGACTACGCTGCTCCGTATTTCATCGACGAGCCCACAACAAATATGCTCCTCAGTAATGCGGAGAAAATCGTCAATCAACAGGTCGACGCACGGCACCATTTCGTCGAAATCAAAAAGCTCGTCGAGGACAAAACGCCCACCAAGAAAATCATCATCGACGCCATCCACTTTGAGTATCGATTGGCCCTGCACCGTAGTCCCACCGAGAAGGAAGTCCAGCGTCTCGTGAACTTTCGCGAGAAGGTCGCCAAGAAGAGCGGCCAAGCGGTTGCGAGCAAGACAATGCTCATGGCCATCCTCATGCAGCCGGAAGTACTCTTTCGTTTCGAACTCGGCAAAGGCCCGGTCGATGAACTGGGCCGACAGCGACTTTCCCAACGAGAGATCGCCTTCGCCATTTCATTCGCGCTGTCCAACAGAATAGACAGTGAGTTGTTGAAAAGAGCTCACGAGAAGAAACTCGCCACGCGTGAACAGGTCGTGGACTACCTCAAGTCGCGATTGGGGAACCTCGACAATAATCCACGAATTATGCAGTTCTTCCGCGAGTATTTTGGCTACACGCAAGTGTTGGATGTCTTCAAAGATCAACCCGAAAAGGGGCGTCACGAACCGAAATTTCTACTGAATGACATCGAATTGTTGGTAGGACACATCTTACAGAAGGACGAAAATGTCCTCCGAGAGTTGCTGACGACAAACAAGGTGTTTGTGGCTTCCAAGTTCGGCAAGAGCGGAAAACTGGAGCCGATCCATAACCAACGTAATCGTTTGTTCTATGCCACGACGTTCGGGTTTCCTCCGGATTGGAGGTGGACCGATCAACAACCGTTGTCTGTGCCAAAATATCAACGCGCGGGCATTTTGACACACCCAGCGTGGCTCGCCGCTTGGGGCGGAAACTTCGATAATCATCCCGTCCAACGAGGGCTCTGGGTCCGTACACATTTACTCGGGGGGACTGTGCCTGACGTGCCGATCGGCGTCGATGCTCGCATCCCCGAAGGCGACCACAAACAACTCGGCGAACGTCTTGCAATGGTCACTCGGAAGGCCGAGTGCTGGCGATGTCACAAGAAAATGAATCCGTTGGGCCGACCGTTCGAGCAGTATGACCACTACGGGCGTTTCCGACGTTTCGAAGCCAAACGCCCCGTAGACGTTCGCGGCGAGATCAATTACACCGGCGATTCCAAACTCGATGGCACAATTAATGGTCCGATCGAACTCCTGCAGAAACTAGCCCATTCCGAACGCGTTGAGCAAGTCTTCGTTCGTTATGCCTTTCGGTTCTTCCTCGGCCGGAACGAAACCCTCGGTGACGCCAAGACGCTACAAGACGCCCACAAAGCCTATCGCAACAATGGCGGGAGCTTTCGGGCGATGACGACTGCGTTGTTGTCGTCGGATTCGTTTTTGGTGAGGAAGGCGGAGAAGGAACAGAGGTAGCAATTATGTTCAAACGATTCACTCCCCGAGCAAGAAGAGCAGCTGAACTGGCCCAAGAGGAGGCTCAGCAGTGGAACCACCAATACCTCGGTACGGAACATCTCTTCATTGGCTTGCTCAGAGAAGGGAACGGCGTTGCAGCAAACATACTTCGAAACTTAGATGTGGACCTGAACGCCGCCTTGACCGAAATCGAGCAACTGGTGCAACCTGGACCTGATCTGATTAGCAAGGGGAGACCGTTCACTCCTCCTGCAAAGAGAGTCTTGGAATTTGCGTTCGAAGAAGCCAACAATCTCGGTCACAGGTATCTGGGAACAGAACACCTCTTACTTGGGCTTATTCGTGAACAGCAAGGAATTGCTGCCGAAGTCCTAACTTCACGAGGACTCCTACTCGAAGATCTTCGCGAGGAAATTATGAATCTGGAAGCTGGTGGAACTGGCCCACTTCCTCCGGAAACCCCAATCTCGCGTTGCTGGTGGCGAGTTTCTTCGGGGAGGAGATACCTGCCGAAAAATGGCCTCAAGCACTCACACTTGTGGACCACGAGGAATGGGAAATCCCTTCTTCGAGGAAACAAGAGTTCGACAAGGTAGATCTCCTGATTAGCAACCTTGTCGCTGCAAAGGAATATGCTATCGCGGAGCAGGATTTTGAAAATGCAGCCCAACTTCGCGACCAAGGTGAGCAACTCGGCCGCAGAAAGAAGGAGATACTTTGGGAGTGGCCAAAGACATACCCAGTTGATCCATCTTGGTTGACCTGGAACAACGGAACAGTCGCCAAACTCGCCCTTTCCATCCACCAAAATCAACGCTGGGAAGAACTACCTATTTTGGCCGACGCCTTGGAAGAGGCTGGCTGCACTGACACGGAAATGCTCGATCACTGCCGCCAGCCCGTAAAGCATGAACTCCATTGTTGGGTCGTGGACGTCCTTCTACGGCAATTCAATGAACCTAACTGACTGCCAATTCCGACAACGGCCCAGCAATGTCCAAATCCCGAAGCATCGGATCGACCTGCCCAAACGAGTTGCCCTGTCGCAAACCAACAGCATCGAGGATCGACAAATACAAGTTGGCGATCGTCTTGTGACCTTGTTGTTGGTAGGTCGGGTATTGGACGTATTGGCCCATTCGCAATCGGCCGCCGAGCCCACCCACGAGAATAAATGGCCAGTCGCCTTGACCACCGTGATGCGAGCCACCAGCACAGCTCGTGTAGACGATCAGGGTGTTGTCGAGCATTGTGCCATTGCCTTCGCGGACACTCTTGAGCTTGTTGGCCATCTCGGCGATCAAACCCAAGTGATACTTGTCGATTTCTTTCCGTGCTCGGACGGACGTCCAGCCGTTGTCGGTCGTTCCGCCGTGACCAATCGCGTGAAGACCCGTCTGCATGATGCCCAGGCCGGTGTAAGTCGTTCCGAGTGTGTCGGGTCGGAGCGTGACCACGTTCGTCAGTCCAGTAATCAAAGCCGCCGTCGCAAGTTCGAACTGTGCCTCTTGCCGGACGGTCTCGACGTTCGATGTGTACTTATTGCCGTACTCGGGAGCGTTTCGGATGATTTGGTTGCGTAGGGCTGCCCGCCGTCGGTCTTGCACACGAATCGATTCGAAGGCGTTGGTGTAGTTCTCAAAACGCTCGCGTTCCTGGGAACTTAACTGACGTTGGATTCGTCGTGCGTCGTCTCGCAGAAAGTCCATCAAGTTGGTCCGCACGGTCAAACGTCGGCGGGCTTGGTCGGGGGTTCGCACGGCCGCACCGAAGAGTTCCATGTAGGCCTTACTCGGGCTGGCCTGGAAAGCAACCGCTTTGCCCGAACCGATGGCCGAGATGTTGGGATAACAGAAACCATTACCTGGAGGAGTTCGCTGTCCCAGGAGCGTGCCGTTCATTGCCATCGCGTACATCGGATACGGGCCAGAGGAAAAACGTTGGCCCAGCATGTAATCGAGTGTCGGAGCGATGGGAGCACGTTCGGAGTTGTGGCAGGATAGGACCCCATAACCGGCCGTGTGGTTTCCGTTGAAGTTCTTGCCCGAGAGTCCCTGGATGATCGTGAGGTGTGATTTCAAGGACTCGAACGGCTGGAAGATTTCCGGCAGTCGACGCTGGGCCAGTGGAACGCGAACCAGACCTTGTCGCCTAGCTGTATTTTCCAAGTCCGCCGTCATTCCGGACGGCAACAAGTTCTCGCGGTCGATCCCGCTCGACTTGACGACGAACACGAATCGTTTGGGCAACACTCGCTCGTTTCCGTCGGCGTGAGCGCGGACGCTCTCCAGGAAGGGCACCAAGGCAAACGCACCGCCCGCCGATATCTTGAGCAAATCGCGTCTTGTGTGGAACATTGGTATTTTCCTTTCGGGTGTTTTCTATTTTCGATAGAGAAACGAATCGGAGGACAGTAGCGACACCACTAACGCATTAAAGCTGCCGCTGCTTTGGACATAAACTCGGTCAGCTTCGATGAGTGTTTGTGAATCACTGAGTAGTTCATTGCGTCCCATGAAGTAGCGGAACACATAACGCACAAAACTTTGCCGAGCACGATCCGACTTGGCCAGCCGATGCATGAGGTCGACGGCGTCTTTGACTGGTCCATCCAGTTTAGGATCGCTGGTGCCGGAGAGGTAGCCCTTGGCGTCAATCGAGCGTTTGGTCAAGGTGTTTTGCTTCCTCATTTGGAAAAACGCGCCGTCCCGCCGTGTGACCAAAATCTTTTTCTTGTCAAAGTAATGATGAGTCCGGTAACGGCCAAAGTCATCATAAATCTCGAACGTTTCGCCGAGCGGATTGATCTTCTCGTGACAACGCCAGCACGACTGTGGCCGAACGACTTCCATTCGTTCGCGCAGTGTTTTGTGCGGGTCTTCGGGCACCTGAGCGTTCACGTCTGGCGGTACATCGGCGACGGCACCCGCGAGGAGTTTCCGACGAATCCACAGCCCACGGTGAATCGGGTCGTTGTCGAAGTTCGTCGAGAAGGCCGTCAACCAGGCGGGGTGCGTCAAGACACCCGCGCGTTGTTCTTCCGGAAAAGCAATTGGCTGTTCCTTTACCCACTTCCACCGTTTGTTCCTTGCTTCACCAAGGGGGCGTAGGTGAGGCAGGTTGTACATGAAAATGTAGTCGATTCGTCGCGCCGGAACGGTCGGGCCTTGCGGTGCCTTTTGCTTTCCGCGTTTGCCACCCGTTTGTGGCCCCGGATGTGCCACATAGTATTCGTTCGTGGTCAGGAGTTGCTGGAGTACGTTTTTGTCTTTCCGAAGGATGTCTTCGATGAGTACTTCCAGGTCGTTCTGAAGTCGCTGTTGCGAAAACGTGCCGACAAGAACGCCGAGTTCTCGTCGTATTCGTAGGTCGTCCTTGAAGACTTCGTGGCGGTAGCCGAAGTATTGCCGGAAGAATCGGAAAATCCGAGGGTTGGCTCCAGTTCCTCGATTGTTCCCTCGCGTCGCCGAAGTTCGAAGGAGGGCACGAACGACTTCTTGGACACCCTTCTTTGTCTTGAGTTTGCCTTCTTTCAGGGCGTCGGAGATCACCCGGTTCCGGTAAGGATTCGAATCCGTCAAAGCGTACGAAAGGGCGTAGGCGATTTCGACTTCGGACAGCCGACGTCGACCGAACTTGTCTTGCGGGCCAAGTCCAAGCTCCATGCGAAAGATCGCTTCGGGACTCAAGTGCAACGCCAACACCGCCGCTTTCATGCCTTCGAGATTTCCACCGACTTTCATGTTGGCCTTCAAGAAATCGACGTAGCGATTGCGTTCTGTGTTCGTCGGCAACCGGCTATGGATCGTGCGGAACTCTTCGTCGACCACCCGCTGGATTTGTTCGTTGGAGGGAACTTCTTTCTGCAAGAAAGGAGCGTAGCGGTGGTCCTTCACAGGCGGACGTTTTACCACCACGTTCTTTTTCGTTTTGCGATTGTAACGAACGAGTTTGCGGCCCTTGATGTCGATGATGGCTTCTTCGATCATCTTCTCTACTGTCACCATGATCATTTTGATGGTGCTTTCGTCGACCTGGCTCGTTGCCGAATAATCGCGGATTTCGGACTCTGCCGTGGGGTACACGAATGGGCTCTTTGCACCACGGCGTTTGTTGGCGAGATAGATCTCCGGACTCAATCGCCACAATCGAGCAGGAGAATACGGTGGCGTTTTGATCTCCCCACTGAAGAGCATCTCGTGGTTGACGTAGTTGCCGTACTCAGGTCGTAATAGCTTCCTGGCATACGCTTCATACCTACCGGACTTTTGTAATTGACCTTCGATCCAGAGAACGACTTTTCCAACGTCTTTGGATTTGGGCCGAGGCGATTCCTTCGGCGGCATCTGGCCAAAGCGAACTTGTTCCAACACCCGCTGCCACAAAGCTGCGGATTCGTCGTCATCGAAATCGACTTCGATGTTGTGGAAAGCAACGTCGCCCCGTTGTCTTCGGGGACCATGACATTGAAGACAGTGAGCTTTGAGAAACGGCTGCACATGGGCAACAAACGTCGGTTCTGCGACCGGCTGCCTTGTTGGTTTCTCACCCGCGATTCCGTTTGATGATAAGACAAGCAGCGAGACCGCAACCAACCACGTTCGCTTTGGACGAAGAATCTCCATGTGTTTTCGATCTCCTGGAAGAGGTGGGTAGTGGGTGGGAATCAGCGTTCAAACGGAATAATGCCAAATGGAGAGTATTCTTTATTGAACTGACATTTTACCGTAAGGTTTCGTTATCGCGAACGAGAAAACCCTACTTCTGAGGAGTTGAGGAGTGTCAGACTGGTAGAGAAAATTCGACACTTTTCGTTATACTCACGGCCATTGGTCCCTCACTAAGCCGGATGGTCCGCGTAGCGACCTCGAGAAGGCGGGCCGCATTTCTTGGTTTAGGGACACGTTCATGCCTCTCTTCCCTGCTCTTCACAATCTCTTTCGGTCTGACAAAACCCATAACGTGCCGTCGTAACACTCGGGCAAAAACATCAACAACACAACCCATTTTCGAGACATTCGGATCTCCGAGAGGAAAGAAATCACAAACGGAACAGGAAACACAAAGGGCGAACAGAAGAAGACCGACCAGAAGCCACCCGTTTCCAAGTGACTCCGGACCGGCATGTGGTTACTTGGTCTAAAGAACAGTTCCCTATCCAGCCCTACCTTCTACCTCTCACACCAACACAAGCTCGCAAACTGTCCAAACACACTGACCATCCTCTTCCGATCTCAATTCTGCCCTTTGCAAAAAACTCCGACGAAGTCAGAATGACAACAGTTGGTGCACATCGTGGGAAGAGAAATCGATGTATCCATCTACCAAATCGGAGGCTCATTGTGCGCACATTGCTTGCTGTTGCCGTTCTTCTTGGGATGTTATCGTTCCCGAAACCGGCCCGGGCTCTTACTTTGAAAAACGTCCGGCCGACTACAGGACGTTTCGGAGCGACTCGGAAGAGTACAGAATATCTCCCCGGTGGTTGTGTTTATCTCTCCTTTCAGATTTCCGACATCACCACCGATTCGAAGACAAACGACGTCAAGTACCAGACCAAACTCGAGGTGTTTGACGATAAAAACAAAGCCGTTTTGAGCCGAACGTCGATTCCCCAAGAGGTCACCTTGAGCGGCGGAACCGAATTCCCAAGTTATGCGTTCACTTTCTTGAGTCCCGACCAACCACCCGGGAACTACACGATGAAGGTGACCGTGAAGGACTTCCTCGGCAAACAAACGGCATCATTTACTCACAGATTTCGCATCCTCCCGCCTGGGTTCGGCATCGTCCAGCAGACGGGTGTTTCGATGGGTTTGGTGGGACAAGATTATGGCCTGAGCTTTGCAATCGTAGGGATGATGAAGGACGAGAAGACAATGCTCCCGGAGGTCCTCGTGACCGTCCAGATGACCGACACGCAGGGAGGCAAAGCTTTTCCGAAACCTCGCGAAGTGAACGTGAAAGCTCTGCACTCACCACTCAACGATTTGACCAAGAAAGAAATCATCCCCATTAGTCTGGGATTTTTCTTGAATCGACCAGGACGATTCATTATTTCCGTCACGGCGGAAGACAAGATTGCAAATCGCAAAACCTCGTTCACGTTCCCCCTGCGTGTCCTTGACTCAGAGGGTTAGACTGGTAAGTAAGAATGAAGATGGGATGGTGTTTGTGGGGCTGTGGACTTTACTGTCGTTCGTCTACACCAACCCGAAATGCCAGCAAGGGATTTTACTTGTCCCTCGCTGGCATTTCGGGCTAAAGTGATTTACGAATGCGTGTAACATCGGCAGGATTTCGTAGGGTATGACAAGCCGCTTGTGACGAAAGCACACCATTTTTATGTTGGTATGTCTTCGCTGCACACCCTGCAACAACGAAAGTCGATTTTGGTCGCTGCATCCATTCGCAATGCGCTGTAATGTCCAGGAGTTGCTCCTGGTTCGATTCATCCTAAACACGCATACCATCATTTCATCTTCACAACTTACCATGTAACACATATCACTCGCCAGGAGTGCATTATGAACGAGTTGGATCAACGCATTACACAGTTCGAAAAAATGGCCAATGATGACCCGGAAAACGAACTCGGTCATTTCCGTCTCGGCAAGCTTTACATGGAAGCCGAACGTTTCGATGACGCGGTCAAGTCGTTGAACCGGACGCTGGAACTAAGCCCACAATTCTCGAAGGTCTATGAATTGTTGGGAAGTTCTCTCATGAAACTCGACCGCAAAGACGATGCCATCGAAACCCTCAAGAAGGGTTTCGAGGTCGCCGACGAGCGAGGGGATAACATCCCTCGTGACGCGATGGCTGACATGCTCGTCGAACTCGGTCAGCCAAAGCCCGAACCCACACGAACCGAGGGCCCCAGTTCGGCAGGGGGCGAAGACACTGGGTTTCGATGTGCAACTCCTGGTTGTCCAGCGGGAACGCACGCCGCACAGTTACCCGAAGCACCGTTCCCGGACGAACTCGGCGAGCAGATCCACGCAAAAGTTTGCGGAATGTGTTGGTCGAACTGGCTCGGGAATCTGAGCGTCAAGGTGATCAACGAATTACACCTCGACTTGAGCACCGACAAGGGTCAAGACCTCTACGACCAATACATGAAAGAAACACTTGGCTTGGACTGATCTGTTTGAGGCGTTCCGATGGAACATTGCGAATATCTTATATCCTACGGGAAGTCTGGCGGCTTCGGGAGATTTCGTTCCGAAGCCATGGACACGTTCCAACGGGGTCAACGGGTCGTGATTTGCACGAATCGTGGCCCCGAGTTGGGAATCGTATTGTGTGAAGCAAAAGCCTCCCATCAACGCATCTTGAAGGATACCTCTGTCGGCCAACTACTCCGTGCGGCCACTACTGCCGACAAAGAACAACAAATAGCGTCCGCTTCGTTAGCTCAAACAATGTTCGATACCGCTCGCGAACTGGCCCGCAACTCTAACCTCCCGATCGAAATACTCGACATCGATATCGTTTTGGACGGAAGTCAAGCAACACTGCACTCCTTGATGTGGGCCGAGTCCGATCTTTCCGATTTCACAAAAGAGTTACAGGATCGGTTTGAGATCGTGATCAGTTTCGAAGACCTCGGAACTCCTGTGCCCACCGAAGAAGACGAAGGCCATGGCGGGTGTGGCCAACCGGGGTGCGGACACAGTTCGGGTGGTGGCTGCAATAGTTGTAGCAGTGGTGGTTGTTCTTCGTGCGGCAGCGGCGGTGTAGATATGAAAAACTACTTCGCCCATCTCCGAGGACAGATGGAAGATCATTATAAGCAATCCGGTCGGACTCCGCTGTTGTAGACTTGATACGCTTTCTTCCTTTATGTGAGGAGCGAGGGCTATCGGATCCTGGCACTCGGCCCATTGTTATTCGTCCATCACCCTTTTCCCAAAATCGTATCGATGACCCAACACCCTCGGACATGTTCTTTGGCTTCTCGACAGTGCGTCAGAATGGTCTCGTCTGTACACCCTGCTTCTTCCAATGCGTCGGCCAAGATCGGTACTTCCTGGAAACGCCGTAGTTCGTAAATTTTCGCGGCCATTTTCTGGACGTCTTCGTTGAGCCAGGCGTGATTCCAATCGACATTGGCGAACGGATCTCCTGCGATGTCACGGAGTATTTCGTGAAGTGGTGGCCACTTGACGAACCAATCGACGCCGGATTTCGCCACTTTTTCCAGGTTACACACGAGTTGTTCGATGTTTACGGCGTAGACTTTGTCTTTCCAGTTGGCCCGAGCGACGGAAGCCACGAGGTCGGCAAAGTCTTCCTTTCCGGGGCCAAGATTCATGAAGCGTTGCCAAATACGTTCCCCGCATGACTTCGCCTGCTCCAAAAGGAAAGGCTCGTCTGCTACTGACTCGGCCAAATGGATCGCCGAGCGCAACTCTTCGTCCATGACCGCCCAACCGCGACGACAACATCCCACGGCAAACAGCCGGACCTTGCGATCGGATAAAGTATCTTGAACAAAGCGTAACATCTTCCGTGTTTCGGTACTCGTTTGCCACTCACTTCGGTCCATTCGTCAGATCCTCGGATTCTTGGATCGAATCGGCTGGGTGTGTTCGAGACGGCCAGTAGCGATACGCCAATCCGCCTAAAATCAAACCCCCTCCGATGTACGTTGCGGTCGTTGGTGTCTCTGTCTCGGGTGAAACAAGGTAAGCCCAAATGGCGTTCAACACCGGTTCCAGTAACGTGATGGCTCCTGCTTCTTGAGGACTGACGACTCGAAGCCCTCGCGCCATCAACCAATAAGGCAAACCCAGTTGGAATGCCCCAAACAAGACCAGGACAGCGAGTTGAGAGACCCTTGGCAGTGGGTATAAAAAGAAGAACGGCAACAACACCAAGGCGCCAGCCAGCTGGTTCCATATCGTCAACCAATTGGCTGACTCATTTCGTAAAATCCGCAAACAAATCAAAATCGCCCCATAGGTCACGCCACTCGTCAGGCCCAAACTAACTGCCCAAGGGTTTTCGTTGCCCCACTGGCCTATCATGATCACTATCACCCCAAGAAGCCCCACCCCAACAGCCATTGTGTTTCGAAAGCGCGGCCGTTCGTTCAATAACCAAATGCTGGCACAGTACATCCACATCGGCGCGGTATACTGGAGCAGCACAGCCGTGGCTGCTTTTCCCCACGTCATGGCTGCCATGTACGACAAATTCATGACGGCAAACGAAATCGCCATCACGAGCATGAAAGGCCGAAACGAAATGTCCTTTTTGCGGAGCGTGGGGACCAAAAACAAGCCCGCAAACAGGACACGAAAAAAGGCAAGAGGGAAAGCCTCGATGCTCGGTTCGTGAAGACCGAGTGAAGTTGGTTTGGTCAGAATCTTGTTAAAGAAGCTACTTGTGCTCCACAGGACGGCTGCCAATACTATCAAAAGACGGCCTTGCGCCGGAGACAGTTCCGATTTGGCACCAGACAAATGAGCATCCATCGAAGCATTTCTCGAGTTCGAGCACGTCCGCGAATATCCCGTTCACGACCTACCGAGAGGTTCCAAGGGGTTGATCGGGGCTAATTTGGGGCGTTTTCCCATAGCAAGCCACATGTCCTATTTTTGCGGGTAAGCCGCAGAGTGACTACCCCAGACACCGTTTCCTGAGCTGGGTCATCTTCACAAGTTTTGCACTCAATACTCTTGATTTCTTGTCCGAGAGCCATTTCTTACTGTCAGAACACGATTTGTGTCTATCATTGCATTGGAATTCCAGCAAAAAATATTAGTTTTTTTGATACTAAAAAGATATCACATAAGGTTTCTCGTATTCTAGCGTATTGACAACGGCGTTTCGGGTTGATAAACCAGTGTCATGCAGTTTAAACCTCTCAAAGTTTTCTGTGATGTTGCGCGCAGTCGCAGTTTCTCTCAAGCAGCCTTGATCAACCAAGTCACTCAATCTGCCGTCAGCCAGATGGTGGCGATGTTGGAAAAGGAAATGGCTGTCCAACTGATCGACCGTAGTACCCGTCCGCTTCAACTGACGGCTTTGGGAAAGAAATACTACGAAGGTTGCAAGTCGATCCTCGAACAACATCAGGAGCTTGTGGCGTCGCTCAAAGCGGCTCACGCGAGGGTCGAGGGGACTGTCCAAATTGCAGCCATTTATTCGGTCGGGCTGGGCGACATGGGCCAACTTGTCAACCAGTTCATGAACCAACAACCGGATGCCGAAGTCCATATTGAATACCTCCACCCGAACCAAGTTTACGAAAAAGTCCTCGAAGGTGCTGCCGACATTGGTCTTTTATCGTTCCCGCGGAAATCGTCGAAGTTGACGATTGTCCAGTGGCGAGAAGAGCCAATGGTCGTTGTATGCGCGCCCAAGCACCCTCTCGCGGGTGAAAAGGCCATCTCCGTTACTCGACTCGATGGTCTGCGGTATATACACTTCAGCAAGGAATTGGTCATTCGACGGGAAGTCGATCGTTTCTTCCGAACCAAGAAGGTCTCTGTCGATGTCATCCACGAGTTCGACAACATCGAGAACATCAAGAAGGCTGTCGAATACTCGACAGGCGTTGCTCTCTTGCCGCAGCCAACGTTCCAAGCCGAGATCGATCACAACGACCTCATTGCCATCCCCCTATCCGATAGTAAGTTCGTTCGCCCTCTTGGGATCATTTACCGACGACACCAAAAGTTGAGCCATGCGTCGCAAGGCTTCCTGGAACTCTTGCAGAGTGAGAAGAAAGCAAGCAGTTCCAGCAACCCACCGGTTGGCAAGTCCAAGACGAATGGTGTCCACGTTGGTGACTCCACGGCCAATGGAAAGGCACGCAGCGGAGTCGGGGCCAAAGAGAGAGAACTAGAGACGAAACGTCGCGATGGTCTCGACCCCGACCCTTCGACCAACGCCGAAAACGGTTCCGGTCCTTCCCGTAAATCAAAATCAAAGAAACGCTAGGAACTCTCCGTTCCGCTTCCTGGCACCCAACCAATCGCTTCGGTAAGCGTGCGGGTCACCCCGCTGACTTTACCACATTAGCTGTGAGGAATTTGCGATATGGTCGAGATGAACGTACCCCGCAAGCAAGGCTTGTACGATCCGCAGTTCGAACACGATTCGTGCGGCGTCGGCTTTCTCGTACATCTAAAGGGCCAAGCGTCCCACCAGATTGTCGATAACGCCATCGAGATCTTGCTCAATCTCCAACACAGGGGAGCCTGCGGTTGCGAAGAGAACACCGGCGATGGCGCTGGAATCCTCCTACAAACACCCCACGCGTTCTTGGCCAAAGAATGCGAAAATTTAAAAATCGCTCTGCCCAAACGTGGCGATTACGGCGTCGGCATGCTGTTTTTGCCGACCGTTGCGGAAGAACGCAAACATTGCGAGCAACTAATCGAGCAGATCGTCCGTGAGGAAGGCCAACAACTCCTGGGCTGGCGAGATGTTCCGACGGACAACTCAGACCTGGGCCCCACGGCACGACGTGCCGAGCCAACAATCTGCCAAGTATTCATTGGTCGGGGCAAACCGGAATCCCTCTTCGGCGGTCGAGCCGACATCGACGGACTCGCGTTCGAGCGGAAACTCTATGTCATCCGCCGACGCATCGAGAACGCCGTTCGCAACTCTCGACTGACCCAACGGGAAATGTTCTACATACCGAGCTTCTCTTCCAACACAATCGTCTACAAAGGGATGCTCAAGTCGGACCAAGTCACCCAATTCTACCCTGACCTGGTCGATCCGACCATGGAAACGGCCCTGGCGATGGTCCATTCGCGATTCAGCACCAACACGTTCCCGAACTGGGCCCGAGCGCACCCCAACCGCTACATGGCCCACAACGGAGAGATCAACACGCTGCGTGGAAACGTCAACTGGATGTTCGCCAGACAAAGCATGTTCCAGTCAGAACTGTTCGGCGACGACATCCATAAGGTCTTCCCTGTCATTGATCCCGAAGGGAGCGACTCGGGGATGTTCGACAACGCCTTCGAAATGTTGGCGATCACCGGCCGATCACTCCCCCACGCGGCCATGATGATGATCCCCGAACCGTGGACGAGTGACGACCGGATGTCCCCGGAGAAACGAGCCTTTT
Source organism: uncultured Alcaligenaceae bacterium (assembly GCA_964423615.1). GTDB lineage: Bacteria > Planctomycetota > Planctomycetia > Gemmatales > Gemmataceae > CAYRFQ01. The sequence goes on from CAYRFQ010000014.1 coordinate 39,737, forward strand.
ACGAGTACCACGCTTGCCTCATGGAGCCATGGGACGGCCCCGCATCGATCGCCTTCACCGACGGCAAGCAGATCGGTGCCGTGTTGGACCGGAACGGTCTGCGTCCATCGCGATACTACGTCACCTCCGACGACCTCGTGATCATGGCTTCAGAAGTCGGAGTGTTGGAAGTTCCGCCAGAGAAGGTTGTACTCAAGGGACGACTCAAGCCCGGTCGAATGTTTCTCGTCGATATCGAAGAAGGACGCATCATCGCCGACGACGAACTCAAGGCCAAGATGGCTACCGAACGTCCGTATCAAAAATGGCTCGATGATAACCTGGTGTCACTCGAATCGATTCCGAACGGCCACAAGGAAAAGCCGACAGACCTGAAGACGCTCCGGCAGCGACAACGAGCCTTCGGCTACACATTCGAAGATTTGAAAATCTTGATGACTCCCATGGGCGAAACGGGACGGGAAGGGACTGGTTCGATGGGCAACGACGCTGCCCTCGCCGTCCTCTCCGAACGACCCCAGATGCTCTACAACTATTTCAAACAACTCTTCGCTCAAGTAACCAACCCGCCCGTCGATGCGATCCGCGAAGAGATCATCATGTCGATGGAGTCGACGACGGGACGGGAATTCAATCTGCTTCAACCGACGGCTGAATCGTGTCGTCAAATCCACCTAAAGTCGACGATCTTGACGAATGGAGAACTCGAAAAGATTCGTCACCTCGAAGAAAACACCAAAGGCAAGTTTAAGTCCGTGACGCTGCCGATCTTGTTCGACCCAACCAAGGGTGAGGCAGGTCTGTTGGACGCCATGGAAACACTTTGTCAACAAGCCAGCCAAGCCATCGCTGATGGGAACGAACTCATTGTCCTATCGGACCGTGGCATCTGTCGCGAGGAAGCTGCCATTCCGGCGTTGTTGGCCGTCGCCGGAGTACACCACCATTTGATCCGCGAAGGAGCCCGAACTCACGTCGGACTCATCCTCGAAAGCGGCGAGCCACGCGAAGTTCACCAGTTCGCCTTGCTCATCGGCTACGGTGCTGGGGCCATCAACCCCTACCTCGCTTATGAAACGCTTGAGGACATGATCAACCAGGGCTTGATCACTGCGGTCGACGATCCCCAAAAAGCAGGCAAACTCTTTGTCAAAGCCGTGAATAAGGGCGTACTGAAGATCATGTCGAAGATGGGCATCTCGACCGTCCAAAGTTATTGCGGTGCCCAAATTTTCGAAGCCGTTGGCCTCAACCAAGAGGTGATCGACCGCTACTTCACTTGGACACCATCGCGAATTTCCGGCATCGGATTCGACACCATCGCGAAGGAAGCGATCGAGCGACACTACAAGGGTTACCCCGATCGTCCGACGAACGGTCACACTCTCGACGTCGGTGGACATTATCAATACCGCAAGGATGGCGAATACCACTTGTTCAACCCCGAGAGTGTCCACAAACTCCAAAACGCTGTCCGGACCGGCAATTACAATGTCTATCGGGAATACAGCGAACTCATCAACAACCAGGCCAAGAATTTGTGTACCCTCCGTGGACTCTTTCAGTTTAAGTTCGCGGCCAACCCCATTCCGATCGAAGAAGTCGAGCCGATCGAGAACATCATGCAGCGGTTCAAATCGGGAGCCATGTCGTATGGGTCGATCAGTAAGGAAGCCCACGAGACGCTCGCCATCGGAATGAACCGAGTTGGCGGCAAGAGCAACACCGGCGAGGGTGGCGAAGACCCCGAGCGGTTCATCCCGTTGCCTAACGGAGATTCGAAAAACAGTGCCATCAAGCAAGTGGCATCGGGACGCTTCGGCGTGACCAGCGAATACCTTGTGAACTCCAAGGAACTTCAGATCAAGATGGCCCAAGGCGCCAAGCCCGGCGAAGGTGGGCAGTTGCCTGGTCCGAAGGTTTACCCGTGGATCGCGAAGGTCCGAAATTCGACGCCGGGCGTGGGCTTGATCTCGCCGCCACCGCACCACGACATCTACTCGATCGAGGATCTGGCGGAACTGATTCACGACCTAAAAAATGCCAATCGTCACGCTCGGGTCAGCGTCAAGCTCGTCTCCGAAGTAGGTGTCGGAACGATCGCCGCTGGGGTTTCGAAGGCTCATGCCGACGTCGTCCTCATCAGTGGTCAAGATGGCGGAACAGGAGCCTCCCCGTTGACGAGTATTAAACACGCGGGCGCTCCTTGGGAGCTGGGTCTGGCCGAAACACACCAAACGCTGGTGCTCAATGATCTCCGCAGCCGCATCTACGTGGAAGTCGATGGCCAACTCAAAACCGGCCGCGATGTCGTCATCGGTGCCTTGCTGGGAGCCGAAGAATTCGGCTTTGCGACGGCTCCTCTTGTTGCCATGGGGTGCATCATGATGCGAGTTTGTCACCTCAACACGTGTCCGGTTGGAGTCGCGACGCAGAATCCGGAATTGCGAAAACGATTCCCAGGTGACCCGGATCACGTCGTGAATTTCATGGAATTCGTCGCCATGGAAGTCCGCGAGTTGATGGCCCAGCTCGGCATCCGAAAGTTCGATGACCTTGTAGGCCGCACCGATCTGCTCGAAGTGTCCGAGGCGATTGCCCACTACAAGGCCAAGGGGCTCGACCTTTCCCCAATCTTGTATCAACCTGTCGTTCCCGACAACGTCGGTCGCTATCGCCAAAAAGACCAAGACCACGGACTCGATGTCTCCCTCGACATGACGACGTTGCTTTCGATTTGTCAGCCTGCCATCGAACGCGGCGAGGCTGTCGAAGCTACGATTCCGATTCGAAACGTTCATCGCGTCGTTGGGACGATCGTCGGGAGCGAAATCACACGCAAGCACGGCGCAGCCGGACTGCCGGAAGACACCATCCGGTTACATTTTCAAGGCTCGGCCGGACAAAGTTTTGCAGCCTTCGTCCCCAAGGGCATGACGATGACGCTCGAAGGCGACGCTAACGACTACTTCGGCAAGGGACTTTCCGGTGGCAAGGTGGCCGTTTACCCACCGAAAAATGCTACGTTCGTCGATTATGATAACGTTATTATCGGGAACGTCGCGTTCTACGGTGCGACGGCTGGCGAAGCCTACATCGCCGGACTCGCGGGCGAACGATTCTGTGTCCGAAACAGCGGCGTCCACGCCGTTGTCTTGCAAGTCGGGGATCACTGCTGCGAGTACATGACGGGAGGTCGCGTGGTCGTTCTTGGCGGGACGGGTCGTAACTTTGCCGCTGGGATGTCCGGAGGACTCGCCTACGTTCTCGACGAAACCGGTGATTTCGAGAGGCGGTGTAATCTCGAAATGGTCGATCTACTATCGCTTGACGATCCGGAAGAGATTGGAGAAATTCGCGAGATGATTCGTAACCACGCCAATTACACCGATAGCCCTCGTTCGCACGAAGTCCTCGCAAGGTGGGAAGAGTTCGTGCCCAAGTTTGTGAAGGTCTATCCAAAGGATTTTCGCCGGGTCATCGAGACCCAAGAACGACTCCGGGCCGAGGGACTTCCCGAAGACGAAGTCATCATGACAGCGTTCGAGGAGAACGCCAGAGACGTGGCCCGGGCGGCTGGCAACTAAATCACAAACGATTCCAATCATATCTGCTGAGGACGTATAAATCATGGGCAAACCAACTGGATTTCTGGAGTACCCCCGAACTCTCCCACTGGCTCGCTCTCCTGCTGAGCGTATCGGGGACTGGCAAGAATTCCACGCACATCCTTCCGAAAAACTCCTTCAGCAACAAGGGGCTCGGTGCATGGATTGTGGAGTCCCGTTCTGCCACACTGGCGAGTTGATCGCCAATATGGCTTCAGGATGTCCGATCAATAACCTCATTCCCGAGTGGAACGACCTCGTTTACAGAGGCCGTTGGCGTGAGGCGTTGGATCGGCTGTTGAAAACGAACAACTTTCCCGAGTTCACAGGACGCGTGTGTCCTGCTCCGTGTGAAGGTTCGTGCGTCGCTGGCATTAGTGACCCTAACGATGCCGTCACCATCAAAACGATCGAGTGCGCGATCATCGACAAAGGCTTCGAGGAAGGCTGGATCACCCCACACCCACCCGAGCAACGCACCGGCAAAAAAATTGCCGTCGTGGGGTCGGGACCGGCAGGATTGGCCGCCGCCGACCAACTCAACAAGGCCGGACACGAAGTCACTGTTTTTGAGCGGGCTGACAGAATCGGTGGATTATTGACGTATGGCATCCCTAACATGAAGTTAGACAAAGATATTGTCCAACGACGCGTCGAGCTGATGGAGGCCGAAGGTGTTAAATTTCTGACCAGGCATGAAGTTGGTACAAATTACCCAACGAAAAAACTTCGGGCCGAATTCGACGCTGTGTTGCTTTGTCTTGGAGCAACAAAAGCTCGAGACCTACCAATTGAAGGCCGAGAGCTCAAAGGCATTCATTTTGCGATGGAGTTCCTCCATGCAAATACTAAAAGCCTTACCGACAGCAAACTTAGTGACGGTAAGTATATCTCAGCCAGCGACAAAGACGTCATCGTAATTGGTGGCGGTGACACGGGAACAGACTGTGTTGGGACATCGATGAGACACGGGTGCCGGAGTCTGTTGCAATTCGAAATCATGCCACAGCCGCCGGAGTCACGAGCAATCGATAATCCCTGGCCACAATGGCCCAAACTCTACACATTGGATTATGGCCAAGAAGAAGCGATGGCGAAGTTCGGAGCTGATCCAAGAAGATATTTGACGATGACCCAGAAGTTCGTAGGCGACGAAAATGGACACGTCAAGGAGTTACACACAACGCAAATTGAATGGGTCAGAGACGACAATGGACGAATGTCTCCAAAACCGATTCCTGGAACCGAGAAAGTCTTTCCAACTCAACTCGTGCTCTTAGCAATGGGTTTCCTAGGACCGGAGAAACAATTGCTCGATCAACTTGACATTGAACGAGACCAAAGGAGCAACGCGAAAGCTGAACTTGGAAAATATACCACAAATGTTCCAGGAGTTTTCGCAGCAGGAGACGCTAGACGTGGACAAAGCTTGGTCGTTTGGGCCATAAAAGAAGGACGAGAAGCAGCCCGCGAGTGCGATCGCTACTTGATGGGAGCTACCGAGCTTCCTTAGACCACTTTTTAAAAGTACACGAAGATCTAGAGCCCCCTGGTAAACAAAGTGGGGCTTCCTTTATTATTACTCATCACTTCATGTCTGTGCAACAAGAATATTCGGCATTACCTCCTCTCAAAGAAACCAAACATCACTTGTGGTTTACGACTTCATAAATCCTGGTGTTCTGTGTTGCATGTATTGAGCATAGATTTCCGAAAGATTCATAACTTGGATTTATGACGAAACAGCCTACCTTTCACAAACTCATCCGTAACTTTCAGCGATCATTAACAACAAAATTTTCACAGGCATTTTCTTCCCTGAGCCATGTTTCGTCTGGATCTGAACGTCTAATCAGAACTTGATGTACGTTCACACAATTGGATTCATCAGCCATACATTCTCGCGGAAATCGTAGAAAAAGTTAGCAAGTGATATTGATAACATGAAGTTTTCATTTCTATACATGATATTGCAACTCCGTTATTCCAAAAAATGCTTGCTTGAGGAACACACAGTAGTATCTGATTCTGCTCATTCTACCAAGGAGTCTTTTCATGTTCGAATTGCTGGCTTCATTACCATCACTCAACGTATTTGAGTACTCGGTAGTGGACAATTTCTTCTCGATGACCGTCGCTTCGATGGGTGCTGCAGCCATCTTCTTCTTCTTGGCACGCACCAGCGTAGCCCCGAAGTACCGACCGGCCCTCATGGTGTCCGGCATCGTCGTCGCCATTGCGTGTTACCACTACTTCATGATCCGTCAAAGTTGGGGTGGAGCCTTCACCTTCTCGGGTGGAGAGTACGTGCCATCAGGAAAAGGATTCAATGACTTTTACCGATATGCCGACTGGATCCTCACTGTTCCATTGCTCATGGTCGAACTCGTCCTCGTGATGAACCTGGAGAAAGGCAAATCACGAACAATGCTCACGAAACTCGTGATCGCTGCCGCCTTGATGATTGGATTGGGTTATCCTGGCGAAATCATCGACTATGCCGAAGGCTACACTGCCCGCATTGTCTGGGGTGTGTTAAGCTCGATTCCCTTCTTCTACATTCTTTATGTACTGTGGTTCGAACTGACGAAAGCCATCGAAAGTCAACCGCCACAAGCACGCCGCCTTCTGGAAGTTGGCCGACTGGTAATCCTAGTGACATGGGCCGTCTATCCGATCGCTTATGCACTTGGTGGTCACGCGTTGTTGTACGAAGAAGGAAGTGCAGGTTGGTTAAGTGGTTCTGGATTGGTCGCGGGTGAACAGATTGCTTACGCAGTCGCCGACGTCACGGCGAAGGCCGGTTTCGGTCTGTTGACGTTCTTCATTGCCAGAGCCAAGTCGGACGCCGAAGGTTGGTATGAATCCGCACCTTCAAATCAACAAGTTGCCGCTTCTGCTCCAGCATCTTAACAAGAGCCTTCCGCTGGTACTTTCCAAGCTAACTAATGGGGTAAAAGTCCCGAGAATATATTCTCGGGACTTGATGAAAACAGAGGGGTGGCGAAGGCGATTATGTCATCATCAGAAACTATCACCCCGAAGACGACATTTCACTCGCCCCGTTTGCTACGCGAGCACATGCACCACATCAGCGTGACCATTGTGTCATTAACTCTCGCTTTCCTCTCGATCATCGGATTGTTCCCAGAGAACATTTGGCAAATCATTTTGTTGACAATCGGAGTTGCCCTGATCGGGGTTCCACACGGAGCGCTCGATCATTGGTATGGTTGGACTTTGTTGAATACACGAGTTGGGCGGTGGTGGCCTCTGATCTTCTTCGCTGGCTACGGTGTCGTGATGTCTTGTGTGGTTGTCGGCTGGTTTGGAATTCCGATGTTCACACTACTTCTATTCTTGGGATTGTCTGCACTCCATTTCGGATACGAGGATATTCAACAGCGAACTCTTCCTATACTCTTCCAACCGTTCGTTGCTCTGGCTGTGGGAAGCATGGTCATATGGATTCCGTACTTCGTCCACGAAACGAGGATTCAGGAACTATTCCGCTGGATCGCACCAGGAACACTGGAAGACATAGTAATTCCACCCACTATCCTGTTCTTAGTCATGGGATGCGTACTCCTAGGATACTTGGCAAATCTTGGTATTGATGCCGTCCGACATCAGTCTCCAGATTCAATGGTTGAAATTTTTCGGATCGTCAGCTTGGGTTTGTTATTCGCGACGGCTACTCCTCTATTGAGTTTTACTGTATACTTCTGTGCATGGCATTCGATTCGAGGACTCATTCACCTTGCAAAAGACATGGCACCAGATAATGACTTTAGAGGTTGGAAATTGCTGGTGCAACGATCATTTCCATTGACGGGGTTGACATTACTCCTCGCAGCGTGTGGAAGCTGGTTTCTGTGGCGGACGGATACAATCGCTCCAAATTTAATCCAGATTGTATTCCTGGGATTGAGCGTTATTGCCATCCCCCATCTACTTCTACACCTTGTATGCGAACATGTATTCGAAGTTAACCCATTCGCTCAAGTCAGAACGACGGCGGGAGATTGACCATGGAATATGATTACATCCTCGTCGGTGGTGGTCTCCAAAATATATTGTTGGCGTTGGCCATCCGTAAATATCAGCCTGAGGCTCGTGTGGCCCTCATCGAAAGAGACACACGTGTTGGAGGCAATCACACTTGGTCGTTTTACGGCAGCGACGTTCCTGAACACGATTGGGATTTGATCGACCCAATCTTGGATGCAAGTTGGCCTGAATATCGAGTTATATTTCCGAATTCTCAGAGAACAATTTCGTGCTCTTATCATTCGATTGTTTCGGAAACAGCAGACAAGTATGTCCAGACACTACACAACGGCGCACATAATTTTGATTTGTACGTTGAACAAAATGTTCGAACGCTTGATCCACACAAAGTGACTACCGAAACCGGATTGACCGTCGAAGGCCATCTCATAATTGATGCTCGTGGTCCCGATGCTCAGGAACGCAATCATCATTGCGGCTTCCAGAAGTTTTACGGTCTTGAGGTCGAGGTCGACCAACAATCAGACGCTAAGCCAATCATCATGGATGCGACGGTCGAGCAACATGATGGTTTCCGATTCGTCTACTTGCTGCCGCTCACGAGCCAGCGGTTGCTCATTGAAGACACCTATTTTTCAGATACCTCCGACCTTGATCGACCAAATCTGAAAAATCGAGTTTTGGAATATGCTAACAATCGCGGACTCGCAATTCGAGCTGTTCACCGTGAGGAGTCGGGAGTCCTACCAATGCCTTGGAAGGCCTCACGGCGACCATCGCTTTACCCGATTTTACGAGCCGGATATGCTGGAGGTTGGCTGCACCCAGCAACCGGCTACTCGTTCCCGATCGCTTTGCGACTCGCTCTCACTGTCGCCAAAACTCCTAGGAAACATTTAAGACGCGAATTATCACGTCTCATGCGCATCCATAGAACTCGAGCAAACGTCGCCCATTTCCTTAATTGGTTGCTATTTCGATTAGTCGAACCAAAAAGCCGATGGAGTATTTTCCAGCGTTTCTATCAAATCATGCCGGAAGCTAGTCTCGGTCGGTTTTATTCTCTGAATATGAACTTATATGACATCTCACGGATCTTTCTGGGGCCGCTACCTCGGGGCATTTCCCCGTGGCGACTCCTCCAACATCCGGAGGCAAAATTATGCTTTTCACCGCATTGATGACAGATGCAACGGTAACGCATCCGAAACAGGCGTTCGAAGATACATTTGAAAACCTACAATGTCCTTTGCCGGCTGCCCCCACGCACATTTCTACGGACCTATGGGAACGAGCTCTCAAAGGGCCATTGCGAGATATATTGTCTCGGCCGGGCAAACAGTTTCGAAGTCGTCTAGTTCAACTTGCCTGGAGGCTTGCCGGTCGCGACGATGCACCACCGAAGCAACTACCGCTAGTCGTCGAGTTACTGCATGCTGGATCATTAATCATCGACGACATCGAGGACGGTTCGGAAGAAAGACGCGGCAAGCCTGCCCTCCATCGTCTCCACGGAATACCGGTGGCATTGAATACGGGCAACTGGCTCTATTTTTATTCGATTCGCACTTTGCAATCGATACCCCTATCAACAACGGTTCGTTCCCAACTGGAAGAATTAACGAACAGCATCATCTTGATGTGCCACGAAGGACAGGCCTTGGACCTGACCGCTCGTGTAACACAACTTCAGCAAAATGAAGTTGCAAGCGTCGTCCAGACAATAAGCGAGTACAAGACTGGTGCGTTGATGGCTTTGGCCTCAGGAATGGGAGCCATTGCTGCCGGAGCAGAAAATCACATCCGCGATGCCTTGTTGCGATTCGGGTCGCGGCTCGGAGTTGGATTGCAAATGCAAAACGATCTCACCGAGTTGTATGGAACAAATAGCAAAAAGAAATACGAAGATCTAATCCTCGGCCGAGCAACATGGCCCTGGCGTTGGGTAGCCGAAAGCGCGACAGCTTCTGAGTTCTCACATTTGCAAACTCTGAGCACACACGCCGGGAGGTTTCCTGAGACAGCTCAGGACCTCGCTGATGCCCTCCGTGTGTGTTTGGAAGATAAGCCCAAGGTTGAAATTCACAAATGGCTCGAAAACGCGTTCACGGAGTTGGAAGAGGTTTTAGGACAATCCACATATCTTGATGCGTTGCATGAAGAAGTTCGCCGTTTGGAGAACCACTATGCCTGATTCCAAGCCACGCCGTGCCGCTGTGATTGGTAGTGGTTTTGGAGGACTCGCTGCCGCTATTCGTCTCCAAAGTATGGGCGTCCAAACGACCATTTTCGAAGCCAGAGACCAACCTGGTGGACGTGCCTATGTCTATAGAGACAATGGTTTTATATTTGATGGTGGTCCGACAGTCATCACCGCTCCTCACACCATCGAAGAACTATTTGAGACTGCAGGACGTAAGATCGGCGACTATGTCGAATTACTTCCCGTTTCTCCGTTTTATCGATTGTTGTGGGGGGATGGAACCAAATTTGACTATGTCGGTGACACAGATTTGTTGGTCGAACAAATTCGAGCCATTAGTCCTGATGACGTTGAAGGTTATCTCCGATTCGTTGATTACACCAATCGTGTTTTTGCGAAAGGATACGAAGAACTCGGGGCCGTTCCGTTCCTCCGATTTTGGGACATGATTCGGGTCTTTCCAGATCTCGCCAAACTCCGCGCTGATCGGTCTGTCTATGCAGCCGTGAGTAAGTTCGTCAAGGACGAGCATCTCCGCCAAGCCTTCAGCTTCCATTCACTTTTGGTGGGCGGGAATCCTTTCGAAACGAGCGCGATTTACACGTTGATTCATTACCTCGAACGCAAATGGGGTGTCTTCTTTCCACGTGGCGGAACCGGAGCACTCGTCCAAGCTCTCGTGAAATTATTTCAAGATATTGGTGGTGAAATCAGGCTTGATTCTCCTGTCACAGACATAACAGTGGAAGAATCGACAGGTACAGGGAGAATAAAACACATCCAACATCGAATTACGTCAAAGTCCGAAACGAATGAACCATTCGACCTCGTTGTTTCGAACGCGGACCTTCACCAAACTTATGCAACATTGTACGGCAAGGATCCACGCGGAAAAGCGATGGCGCGCCACTTGGAACGTATGGACTGGTCTATGTCGTTATTCGTGATCTACTTCGGAACAGATCGTCGGTATTCCGACATGGCTCACCACAGTATTCTGTTCGGACCTCGGTACAAAGGTTTATTAGACGATATTTTTCGCGGCCAGGAATTACCTGAAGATTTTAGTCTTTATCTCCATGCACCCACGGTCACGGACCCGTCGATGGCCCCTCCCGGTTGTGAAGCTTTCTATGTATTAAGTCCTGTCCCGCATCTAGGTCGTGCGAAGTTAGACTGGGATACACTCGCACCGATCTACGCAAATAAGATTTATGAAGCGTTGGAAGAACATTTACCGAATCTCCGGAAACACATTGTAACGGAGCGATTCTTGACACCGAATGGATTCAAAACAGAACTTCGCTCCTACAACGGATCGGCCTTTTCCGTCGCCCCGAAACTTACACAGAGTGCTTGGTTCCGACCCCACAATCGTGATCCACGTATACCAGGATTGTATCTCGTTGGTGCTGGAACCCATCCGGGGGCTGGTGTACCAGGAGTAATCAATTCTGCGAAAGCTACGACCTCCATCATCGCACAGGATTTGGGGATATAATGGTGTCCTCTGCAAATACAAAGTGCCAGGCGATCATTCAGCACCATTCGAAGAGTTTTTCACTCGCATCGAAGCTACTCCCCCGTCGGGTTCGTAAAGATGCCCTTGTACTTTATGCTTGGTGCCGATTCTGCGACGATGCCGTGGATCAAGTTCGTTCGCATGAGTCGGCTCGCGATGCTGTCGTTCGTCTGAGGGACGAACTCGAGCTCGTGTATTCCGATAATGCTACCTCAGATCCTGTCCTAGCTGCTTTCCAAGACGTAATTACTCGCTGTAACATTCCTAGACAATATCCATCCGATCTTCTCGAAGGCATGACAATGGACGTCGAGGGGTTTTCGTACGTCAACGAAGACGACCTCCTCCTTTATTGCTACCGAGTTGCTGGAACTGTTGGCCTGATGATGTGCCACGTGTTGGGAGTATCGGACGATCAAGCTCTTCCGCACGCTATGCAACTCGGCATGGCCATGCAGTTGACGAACATCGCACGAGACGTTGTCGAAGATTGGCATCGTGGACGTTGTTACATCCCAGCAAGTTGGCTTGGTCTCGACAAAATAACAAGTTTGGCTCAGATCAATAAATCCGATGCAATGCATCGATTGCTTTCAATTGCCGATGAATTCTACCAGAAAGGGGCCGCTGGTTTTCGATATCTGTCTCGCGATTGTGTGTTGGCAATCGACGTAGCGAAAAATGTCTATGCTCAAATTGGTGAGAAAATCAAAGCCAATGGCTATCGTGTGAGTGACCAAAGAACTTACGTGTCTCGATGGGAAAAACTTTGGATTGGTGGACTGACTATGATCAAACATCTATTCGCCCCTCCATCCCGATTATCTACTGTCCGGCTACCAAATTCTGTGTGGAAATACAATGTTCCCGACCCTCATTCTCAAATCTTGGCTGGAGTGTAATGACAACCATGCGACTTTCTCGCAGTTATCGTGATGCCATCTATCTGGTGACATTTGCGTTATCACTCGTTTTGTTTCTCAGTGCTGCCCTCTTTGCGAGCGTTGGATTCAACAAAAAGAGCGATGATTATGGCAACCTCCCTTGGTTCTATTCCATCGGTTGTCTCACGTTGAGCGTCGTGCTGTGGTTCGTTTCGCGAGTGTTCATGGAATCTCAAGAAGAAATAAATTTGCAGGAAATCGACGATTCGGTAGCTTCGCCATTCACTGAGGACACGGAAGCCATTCAAGTGAATGGTCAATTCAAAAATTAATATGAAGTACCTACTCCCACACGTCTTGTTTGATCGGCTCAATAAATGGGTAGAACACTCACGCTTTCGCAGAGTCGTTGGTGGATTGCTCGTCGGTACGTTTTTGCTAGCCGTTGTTGCCATCGAACTCAAAAGGCAGCAATTACTCCCAACAAGCGTTTCACGACTTGTTCCGGGCACAAACCACTTCATGGCCATTGAGTTGACGTTTGGGATGTTGTTGATTGTCGAAGGCTTGGAACTAATCTTCGGCCTTGCTCGATCCGTGTCCGTAGCCGTTGGCAAGCAGATCGAGATTTTCTCATTGATTTTACTGCGTAAATCCTTCAAAGAATTTTCGGGATTTAGCGAACCTCTCGAGTGGTCGGACGCTGCGATTGAGTCTGTGGGATACATGATGGCTGATGCGTTCGGAGCACTGCTTATATTCGCAATCTTGGCTATTTACTATCGGGTGCTTAGACACGAACGGTTTGCACTAACCGAAGAAACCCAATCAGCGTTTATTGAATGGAAGAAGGCCATCGCACTCGGATTGCTCGTTGCGTACCTTGGTGTAGGTGTAACGGATTGTTGGCTTTGGGTTGTGGAAGCCGAAGATCGCCTCATACCATTCTTCGAAGTCTTTTACACAATGCTAATTTTCGTCGACATATTACTTGTTCTTGTTTCACTTCAATTCAGTTCGACTTATCGGGTAGCTTTTCGCAATTCGGGATTTGCGGTTGCAACGGTCTTCTTGCGAATTGCTTTCGTCGCCCCTCCCTACATCAACGCTTTGCTCGGGGTTGGAGCGGCAGTTTACACGCTAGGTCTAACTCTTGCTTACACATATTTTTTTCAAAGTAAGAGCCATAACCAGGACACAAGTACTCCATCTGAATCGGATCAAGAATTGCAACGCTCCAAGGACTCTGATTCGGTCTCGAAAGAACCAGTGGACACAGGAGGAGTCATCTACGCTTCCTGAACCGAATAATTGACTCTTCGTTAAAGCCATTTCACTAGCATATTCATCGAGTCGGAGAAACTTCCCTCCAAGGGCTGTCGATGGAACAAAACACCTGTGTTACGGTACTGACTTTTAGTGTTAGCAACACCACCCAGCCACGGCGTAATGCCGCAGTTGAAGCTACCTCCAGAGAAGTGGTGTTTGTGATTGAGTTAAGCTAACATCTTTCTCTTGCTCTCCAAGGTCCGAAGAAAAACATCAACGTGGGAGAAAGTGTACCTTTGCATTTTCTACTGCACCCTGTTGCCCAGTTCTACAACAAGCAACGCCAATCTACACGACTCGCCGTCTTTGGTAGAAAATCAAAATCGGACGCTCGTTCCTTCTACGTTCTGAACCTGCTCACTGCTATCGAACGAACTACGATTGTTTCAACTCGTTGAGATTCGTCTCGATGCTTTGGACTTGTTTTTCCAGATCGGCGAGTTGGTCACGTTGGACTTGAACGACTTCTGCCGGGGCATTGTTGACGAATTTCTCATTCGACAGCTTGGCCTTGGTGCTCTTTAGATGCTTTTGTTTCTCGGCCAGTTGTTTTTCGAGCCGCTCGATCTCCTTTCCCAAGTCGATCAACCCCTCAAGCGAAGTATACATCTCGAAGTCTGATTGAACGTTGGTCGCTGCTTGCTTCGGCTTGGAAGTGTCCGGCCCAGCCTCCAGCGTTCCTACCCCTGCAAGTAGGTTGATGAACGGAGCGAGTGTTCGAAAGTCTTCGGCAATCCCTTCGCTGCAACGAACGTACACGGCCAGTGACGTCTTTGTGTCAATCATGTATCGGTTACGAACCTCTCGAGCAGCCCGGACAAGTTCTTGCATTCGACCGATTCGCAACTCCATTTCTTCGTCACGAGAAGTGTCAGGGAACTCAGGCCAGTGAGCGACCATCACGCTTTCAGGAGCAGGCTCAGGGTTCGGCAAGCCGCGCTCGAAGGCCGCTTCGTTGAGGGCTTGCCAAATCGATTCGGTCACAAACGGCATGATTGGGTGCGCAAGTCGTAGGATCGTGTCGAGCACACCCACCAACACTCGCTGGACCAACGCCCGGTCTTCGCTACCTTCTTGGAGACGCCCTTTGCTCATCTCCAAATACCAGTCACAGAATTCCGACCAAGTAAATTCATATAACGTACGAGCGGCATCACTGTAGTGATAACCTTCGAGGTGTTCTGTGATGGCCTGAGTGGTCGTCGCAAGGCGACTTACTATCCACTTGTCTTCGATGGGTAGCTCTTCGACGCGAACGGCTTCGGGCGTGTATCCGTCCATGTTCAACAGCAGAAAACGGGCAGCATTCCACAGCTTGTTGGCGAAGTTACGGCCCTTCTCAAACTTATCGGAGGCTTGCCGTGCCGTCGGCAACTCGGGATCGTCCTCGGGCCACGGCCCACCCGGACGGAAGGCTTGGCCACATTTGATTTTGTTGGCTGGGTCGCCAGGACACACGATCTTCTTTGTTCGCATCCCCTTATGCTCTTGCTTGAGCGGGACTAATATTCCGCAATATGGACACACGTTCGCAACGGACATTCGCGAATCCTGATTCTCGGTCGCCAACTCGACCGCACCGAATCGGAGCGCATCTGTGCCATACCGGTCGATGATGTCGAGCGGATCGACCCCGTTCCCTTTACTCTTACTCATCCGCTCACCAAAGGGGTCCATGATCGTTCCATGGATATACACGTGATAGAACGGGATCTTGCCAAGGTTAAATAACCCCGCAAGGACCATTCTCGCAACCCACAAGCTAATAATATCGCGGTTCGTCACCAGGACGCTCGTTGGATAGTAATACGCAAGCTCAGCAGTTTCCTCGGGCCAGCCCAAAGTCGAGTGAGGCCACAATTGCGAACTGAACCAGGTATCGAGAACATCAGGGTCTTGTTCCAAGGCATACTTATCGCCGAACAAATCAGGAGCCAGATCCTCTTCCTTGGAGCAGATAAGGTACTGATCATTTTCCTCGTCACGCGTCCAACACACGTCATCACGGTCGCCGAAGACTTTCCTGAGTTCGGCTTCGGGTGCGTTCGTGTACCAAATCGGAATACGGTGACCCCACCAAAGCTGTCGACTCACGCACCAATCGCGTTTCTCGCCGAGCCAGTCGAGATAGGACTTGGCATAGCGATCAGGAAAGAACTTGATTTGTCCCGAAGACACGGCGTCCATCGCCATTTGGGCGAGGCCTGGTTTCCCATCCCGGTCGCCCATGTAGACGAACCACTGGTCGGAGAAATATGGCTCGACCGGGGTCTTGCTTCGGTCGCTGAGCGGAATCGTGTTGTTGACTTCTTCGTCACGGTCGAACAAGTCCAACGCCTGCAAGTCTTCCACGACTTTCTTGCGTGCCTCGAACCGGTCTTGCCCAACATATGAGTATTGCCGACCTCGAAACCCCCCTTGTCCCTCTCCGTTGATCGTTCCGTCAGGGTTGAGGATGTTGATTGGTTCCACGAGTTCTTGCTTGTGCCGGTTGCCGACCTCGTAGTCATTGTGGTCGTGCGCAGGAGTAATCTTAACGGCACCAGTCCCTTTCTCAGGATTGGCGTATTCGTCTGCGATCAACGGCATCTTGCGACCGACAAGCGGCAGCTCCAACGTCGTGCCCTTGGCGGCCATCTCGGCGAGTTTCTTGAGAGTCGGAAGCATCTCTTCGCGCCGTTGCTGGACGGCCTCGATTTGCTTCTGGAGTTGTTTGGCTTCCTTCTCGTTCGCCTTGGCGAGCTCTTCCTGGAGTTCCTTCTCTCGCTTGTCGAGAACTTTCTCAGGATCGGGATGGACTGCCACCGCGGTGTCGCCGAGCATCGTTTCCGGACGTGTAGTACCGATCAACACGCTCTCCAGAGCACCATCGGCTTTGGATTCGATGACCGGATAACGGAAGTAATAGAATTTCCCTTTCTGCTCAACGTTCTCGACTTCGTCATTAGCAACAGCAGTCTGAAGGTGTGTATCCCAGTTCACGAGGCGTTTGCCGCGATACATCAATCCTTCCTCGAACATCTCGAAGAAGGTATACCGCACCGCCCGCGAACAACCCTCGTCCAGAGTAAAACGAGTTCGCTGCCAATCACAACTGCACCCGAGTTGCTTTAATTGCCCGAGGATGCGTTCCTCGTATTTATCCTTCCAATCCCAAATCTTCTGAACCAAGGCTTCGCGTCCGATGTCGTGACGAGTTTTGCCTTCTTCTGTGCGCAGTCGTCGTTCGACGACGGCCTGAGTTGCAATCCCAGCGTGGTCAGTCCCTGGCATATATAAGGCGTTATAACCCTGCATACGTCGCCAACGTATTAACACGTCTTGCAACGTATTGTTAAGAGCGTGTCCCATGTGCAACGCACCGGTGACGTTCGGCGGCGGAATGACGATCGTGAAGGGCTCACGGTTAGCATCCGGGTGACTGTGGTTATAGCCACGTTCGTCCCAGAATTGGAGCCATTTCGCTTGAGCTTCCTTATGGTCGTATTGTTTGGAGAGTTCAGTAGTCATCAGTCATTAACCTTTATGTCTGTCGAAGACACCGGACTATGCGATTCGATTGGTCAACCAGTGCAGAATGAGTAGCAGCTTCGATCTAAAAATATTCGCTGGGATGCCATGGGCCGTCGGATAAATCAGTGTGCTACGACCTCCGATACCTCCAACATTCCGACACAAAACCGACCAAAAACTGCAGTAAAACTGCAATAAAATGACACAAACCTGCATACTTTCTGCAGTAAAACTGCACCATTCTTGCACTTTTTCGCGCTGCTTATATTTCCATATCTTCATACATTTGAACAACTTACAGAAATCAGGTATGACAAATTTCGCCAAAAAACGCTATTTCGCGTGATTCTTGAGGTCACCGAGCATTACTGCGCGCAACTCCTCATAATACAATAGGATTTAGCGCCGTGTCATTTTTCACAAAATGGCCACAATCCAAAAAAATTCTCAACACTTCTGTGCAACCTACGCCCGTTGCTCTGTGTTCCTTGTCTCGTCCAGTCAGTTTGATCGTTGTTGGGACTGTCGGAGAAACAATCCTCATAGTTTGCCAACCCCCACTATCGACTGAGAACAACCATTGGGCTCACGCCAACGAACCAGTTTGCGGTTTCATTGGCACGCAGTCTAATTCCCTTCCTTCAACAACATATGCTCAATACTATCCACCAGGGCCATCCAACTCGCTTCGATAACATTCTCATGCACTCCCACAGTCCCCCACACGTCTTCGTGGTGGCAAGACTCGATGACGACTCGCACGCGCGCCGCCGTCCCAGCTCGAGAGTTTACTACCCGGACCTTGTAATCCACCAAGTGCATCTCGGAGAGTCGTGGAAAAAACGGCGTCAGCGCTTTTCGCAAGGCTCCGTCGAGAGCGTTCACGGGACCGTCACCCTCACTCACGGTATGTTGGATCTCCTCGCCGATACGTAGCTTGACGGTAGCTTCGGTGATCGGTTCCCCCTTGGCATCGACTTCGATGTTGACGCGATACGCCATCCTCTCGAACTTCGGTTGGTAAGTGCCCAGAATCTTCCGAACCAACAAATCAAAGGAGGCTTCCGCGGCCTCGAATTCGTATCCCTCATTTTCAAGATCCTGGACACGATCCAAAATCTGCGCCATCAATTCTCGCGTCGGCTCGACACCGAACTTACCAAACTTACCGCGAATGCTCGATTGTCCGGCCAGTTCGCTCACAAGGATACGTCGTTCGTTTCCTACCAGGGCTGGGTCGATGTGCTCGTAGCTCGATGTCACCTTGGCTACTCCTTGGGCGTGCATGCCCCCTTTGTGTGCGAAGGCACTCGCGCCCACGAACGGTTGACCCGATCGAAAATTCATGTTCGCAAGTTCGTAAACGTAGCGAGACGCTTCCGTCAAGTGCTCCAGACTACCCTCATGGAGAACTTCGTAGCCCCGTTTAAGGGCCAAGTTCCCAATGACGCTAACCAGGTCTACGTTTCCACATCGCTCGCCAATCCCGTTGAATGTCCCCTGCACTTGCCTCGCTCCTTTGGCGACCGCGGCGAGGGTGTTGGCGACCGCAACGTCGGAATCGTTATGGCAATGGATGCCCAACTCGACGTTCAACTCGCCCCGCATTTTCTCGACAAGGTCGGCGATTTCTTCAGGCAGCGTTCCCCCGTTCGTGTCACACAAGATGATCACGCTCGCCCCGGCCTCCTGGGCCGCTTGGAGCGTCTGGAGAGCGTATTCGTAATTTCTCGCGGCACCATCGAAGAAGTGTTCAGCGTCATAAAAGACTTCGCGGCCTTGGTCCTTGAGATATTGGACCGAGTCGCGAATCATGTTCAAGTTTTCTTCGAGAGTCGTCCCGAGGACCTCGGTAACGTGGAGGTCCCACGTCTTTCCCACAAGAGTGATGATCGGCGCCTCGGAATCCACAAGAGCCTTCAAGCAAGTGTCATCCTCGGGGGCAATATTCTTCCGCCGCGTCATCCCGAACGAACAAACCCTCGCGTGGTTCAGATCGAGCTTCCGGACTTCCTGGAAGTACTCAAAATCCTTCGGATTCGAGAGAGGATAGCCCCCCTCGATGAAGTCGACCCCGAGTTCATCGAGTTTTTGCGTGATGAGCAACTTGTCTTGGAGCGAGAAGTTGACCCCTTCGCCTTGGCTACCATCGCGAAGAGTCGTGTCGTAGATGTGAATGCGCGTCCCCATGATCCACCTTATGAGTCCATCAACATAAAAAAAGCCCTGGAAGGAATCCTCCAGGGCTACAAAGTAGTTGCGATCGTGTTCGCGTCAAGCTATATGCTCGTCAAGCCCTGAGTCTAGTTCTCCCGTACGACAATCGTAATCACGCCAATAATTTGGCTGATGGAAGAGTTCAGGGATTGAATGGTATTGGCAAGCATTGGGTCATTCAAAGGATTGGAATACTATCACTATCGGTTCAATGAAACTCTACGGACGCAATGGTCCGATGTCAATTGCTATCAAGAATCTACACAAGAGTTTCTTAGAAAGTCGTGTGGTGTGAAGCGATTGGAACGCTAACTTTTCGTTGACTCACTGAATCATCAGACCGGCTAGGTTGTGCATGGCCCGTGGGTCGATCTGATCGTGCAGGAGGCTCCTCTTTGGCAGCTTGCTCGGGCTCAAAAACGATGAAACTCGAATCCGGGTGATAAACAGTCTTGTCGGGCGAAACCCAACGCATGTGCGCTGACGTCTTGGCCATGCGGAACTGACCAACCCCAGGCACCACGACGCTTCCCGTTTCTTGGAGTTCCTGCTTTACTTTGCCACCCAAAATTTCCAAGAATTTCTTGGCTTTCCTCCTTGGCATTCTTGCCTTGTTGGCGGCATTTTCCCAAGGCGTTGGCTTCTCCACGGGCTTTGGGTCGCTTGGAGAATCCGCGGTAATCGCCCAATGGGCAAATCCCAGCAAAATCACCACTAGAAGCGTTGCTCGAACCATGATCCGGACGAATAGACCGAAGTGAGATCGTTCCATGACGGGAAATCCTTAGAATTAAGTGTTACTCAACTCATTATCGGTCAACTCGTCAGTCAAACTTGAGAAAATTTTTTGTTTTCGCGAGCAATGTGAGTGTGCCTCTGGATTGTGGAATTCTCTGTTCGTCGTAGGTCCACGCGGCTCACATGTATTCAACTGCAAGTCCAGAAAAACGACACGTGAGCCGCGTGGACCTACGATTCGCCAGGACGGCGAATCAATCCAAGTCTTTTGTTCTTTTGGCCGAAGAACGGGAAATCAATGACTGTCCATTTCGTAGGTCCACGCGGCTCGCGTGTACTTTGTCTGGATTGAGTTTGCACTAAACACTCAAACCGCGTGGACCTACGCCAAACACAAAAAACCGGACAGCAAAAAATTCCGCGGTACCAGGCCAAGCTCATCGTAGCCTGGTCAGAAGGGCCAGGTATTCGAGCGTCTTGTGCCAAAAGCCATCAACAACCGTTTCATTAGAGCGATTCACGATTGCATTGGGTACAGTTTTTCGTCTTCAAAGTCCTTCGTCCCCCGAGGGGAGAAGGACCCAAACCCGAGCGAAGCGGGAATCATGGCGAGCGAAGCGGGAAACGCAGCGGAACCGGAAGGATTCCGCTGCAATCCTATCCCGAGAAGGGCGTACTTGGGCTCAGGACCTCGGCGACCGCGAACTGTACTCAACACGAACGTTAATCGCTCTAAAACAACGGTGCATGTCCTCTCTTCCTGTCGCCCCAGTTGTGTTCCCTTTGTTGCGACCGTTCCTCAACGCATCCCAACTTCGCATTTCCAAAAATTTTTCCCAAGTTTTTTGTAATCTCCAAGCCACTCCGACGACTAACCCACGCAATTGTTTTTGACACAACTATCCACCCTGACTCAGGAGCAGAATCATGGGTATGTTTGATCGCGGTGCGCGCCGTTCTCGTCACAACCAACCAGCACAATCGTCTTCGCGGTTTCGTCCGTCCATCGAATCGCTCGAATGCCGAACTCTACTATCCGTAAGCTCGGTATTCGAAAACGGTTTGTTGACCATCGATGTGGAAGACGTCGACAACGTCGAGTTGACCGTCGATAGTGGTGCAGTCCTCATCAATGGAGCTGCCCCAACGAACACGAACTCGCCGGGAGTCGCTGTCCTCGCCGCGGACGTCAGCGAAATCCGTGTGACCGCCGTGGGTGACTTTGCAAACCGGATTTCTTTGGAGAACGTCACGGCCACTGACTTCACGTCGTTCCAAAGCGCCACGGTCGACGGTGGTGGTGGCGATGACACTATTTTCGGGACACAGTTCGCGGATTCTTTGTTTGGGGGAATCGGCAACGACGTGATCTACGGCGGAGATGGAAACGACCTTCTCGGTGGTGGTGAAGGTGACGACCAACTCTTCGGCGGCGAAGGCAACGACCAACTCGACGGTGGCGGGCAAATCACTGTGACCGTGACCAACTTGGCACCATCCGACGGGACGTTGCTCACTCCCGTGTTCCTGGCCACCACCGACGGCATCTATGACTTCTTCGACGCCGGAGCCCCAGCTTCCACAAGCCTCGAACGACTGGCCGAAGACGGAACCGTCGGACCACGCATCGATGCCGCCCTCGCCTCAGGTGGGGTCGCCGAAGCCCTCGCAACTACCGGCGGACCGTTGGCTCCAGGCGCAGTCAGCTCCGTCCAATTCAATGCCTCGTCGTTCAATGGGTTGTCTCAATACTTGAGTTTCGCCTCGATGGTCATCCCCAGTAACGACGCCTTCATCGGCAACGACAATCCTCAACTCATCGACCTGTTCGATGCCAACGGAAACCTCATCGAAAGGACCGGAGACTCCGCCTTCATCATCAACGGCAACCAAGTCTGGGACGCGGGAACCGAGGTCAACGACGAGATTCCAGCCAACACCGCTGCCCTCGCACAAATGGCTCCGAACACCGGAGTCGACGAAAACGGCGTCGTCGCTTTGCATCCTGGGTTCCAGGGTTCGCTTGGTCTGGGAGGTCCGACGGGCAATGTCCTGAACGCCATCCCTGGTGGTGACTTCACGACGACTGGATATCAAGTCGCTTCCATCCAGATCACTCAGACCGACGGAAACGACATTCTCTACGGCGAAGGCGGCAACGACGTGATCCGGGGTGGTGACGGAAACGACCTTCTCGGTGGTGGTGAAGGCGACGACCAACTCTTCGGCGGCGAAGGCAACGATCAACTCGACGGTGGCGGGCAAATCACTGTGACCGTGACCAACTTGGCACCATCCG
>CAYRFQ010000014.1:62160-127880 GCA_964423615.1 uncultured Alcaligenaceae bacterium
CAAGTCGCTTCCATCCAGATCACACAAACAGACGGAAACGACACACTCGTAGGTGAAGGTGGTGACGACGTGATCCTGGGAGGAGATGGCAACGACCTCCTCATTGGGGGAGCCGGCAGTGATGTCCTAGATGGTGGAGCAGGCAAGGACCAACTCGACGGTGGCGGGCAAATCACTGTGACCGTGACCAACTTGGCACCATCCGACGGGACGTTGCTCACTCCCGTGTTCCTGGCCACCACCGACGGCATCTATGACTTCTTCGACGCCGGAGCCCCAGCTTCCACAAGCCTCGAACGACTGGCCGAAGACGGAACCGTCGGACCACGCATCGATGCCGCCCTCGCCTCAGGTGGGGTCGCCGAAGCCCTCGCAACTACCGGCGGACCGTTGGCTCCAGGCGCAGTCAGCTCCGTCCAATTCAATGCCTCGTCGTTCAATGGGTTGTCTCAATACTTGAGTTTCGCCTCGATGGTCATCCCCAGTAACGACGCCTTCATCGGCAACGACAATCCTCAACTCATCGACCTGTTCGATGCCAACGGAAACCTCATCGAAAGGACCGGAGACTCCGCCTTCATCATCAACGGCAACCAAGTCTGGGACGCGGGAACCGAGGTCAACGACGAGATTCCAGCCAACACCGCTGCCCTCGCACAAATGGCTCCGAACACCGGAGTCGACGAAAACGGCGTCGTCGCTTTGCATCCTGGGTTCCAGGGTTCGCTTGGTCTGGGAGGTCCGACGGGCAATGTCCTGAACGCCATCCCTGGTGGTGACTTCACGACGACTGGATATCAAGTCGCTTCCATCCAGATCACACAAACAGACGGAAACGACACACTCGTAGGTGGAGCTGGCGCCGATGAAATCCTTGGGGGCGCCGGAGACGACGTGATCGTTTGGAACAACGGTGACGGGAGCGATGTCGTCGACGGCGGGACCGGCAACGATACACTCGAGGTCTTTGGCGCCGATGGCGGCTCAGACCGAATCGAAATCGCTGCCAGGTCAGGCCGTCTGGAAGTTCAACGCACAAATCTTGGGCGTTTTACAATCGATGCCGGAACAGTCGAAACCCTCTTCCTTGATACCGGAGCCGGAAACGATGTGGTGACCGGCAGGAATCTCTCGTCGCTCGTCGAGTTGGCCCTTTTGGATGTCCAGACAGGAACCGGCAATGACGCCGTCAACTTCACCGCAATCGGGAGTGTGCCGACGAGAATTTCTCTCGGCGATGGCTTCGATTCTGCCTTTGGTGGGTTTGGCAATGACACCATCTACGGCGGCAACGGAACCGACATCATTTTCGGACACAACGGAGATGACGAGATCGACGGAGGCGAAGGCAACGATTTCATTTATGCCGGCAATGGTAGCGACACCGTCGCTGGAGGAATCGGGAACGACGTCATCACTGGAGGATTCGGCGACGATAGCATCAGTGGTGGCGATGGGGTCGATTTCATATTTGGAAATGCCGGTGACGACACCATCGAAGGCAATGGCGGAAACGATTTCTTGTTCGGAGGATTTGGAAACGATACCCTCCGAGGCGGAACCGGCTTTGACCTGTTGATCGGTGGTCTCGGAGCCGACCTCCTCGAGCAAGACGACTAGGCATAGGACAACGTCAAGGAGTAGGCACACCCGGAACGCGAAATGGAGTACAGTCCTGTTGGGCTGTTATGGACTGCGGCGAATTCCCGCTTCGATCTGGTGATTTGCTCGTCCTTTGGACAGCTCGAAATCGAATCCCAGCACAAACCGACAAGCATAAATTCACCGTTGCCCGTGCCTACTCCTTTTCCAAAATCCACAGCCCCGGAATATTGATATTCACAACGCGGGCTCCATTTGCGACACTCATCGGTATATTGGATGGAGTCCGCGAGTTTCCTGCCCCCATTTGGAGAAGGAGTCTTGACCACTCGGAACTTGAGGCTCTGAAGAAAGCCGGTTTGATGAAGCGTTTTTTTCAACGATTGTTTTACGTATTCTCTCTCAAATGCAAAGCAGCATCCCAACTCATGTCCGACTCGTGTGAGCGGGATCTGCAGTTCCACGAAAGGTGGGCCTTGCGAATCCACCTGGCGTTATGTTGGTCTTGCAAGCAATTTCGTCGACAAATCCAATTCGTCCGGCGGGCATTTCAAGAAATCTCCGTCGTCGAACCCAACCAGCCACATCCCCAGCGTCTTCAACTCTCTGAGTCCGCGAAGGAACGAATGACACAAGCCATGCTAAAAAAACTGAGTCCGCCCGACTCGACCAACTCATAAATAAAACTGGAAACGATAACGACTGGGTTACCCAGTCGAACCGAGTTGAGTCTCGTCGAAACGTTGCCGCTGCGGACTGTTGCTGCGATGTCACACCCTCAAGATTTGCCTATCGACCCTTCGAATTGGGTAGAGGAACACGGAGACGTCCTCTTCCAATATGCCGCCGTGCGAGTACGTGTCACCGAAATCGCCGAAGATTTGGTCCAGGAAACCTTCCTCGCGGCCATCGGTGCCCTGGACCAGTTTCGCGGGCAGTCCGCCGTCCGAACGTGGTTGATCAGCATCCTCAGACGAAAAATCGCTGACTACTTCCGGACCCAGGCGAAAGAAGAAGACGCTCAACAAGAGGTGATCTCCCTCAAGGGACACCGAGATTACCGACTCCAACCATGGTCCGACGACCCGGCCAAACTTTTCGAACAGAAAGACTTTTGGAAGGTCTTCCACGAGTGCTTGGAGAAGCTCCCCGAACAGCTCTCCGAGGCGTATTTCCTTCGCGAAATCTGCGAGCTACCGACCGACGAAATTTGCGAGGTCATGGGCATCACATCGGCGAACCTTGCTGTACGAATTTATCGATCTCGAGCGTTACTCCGCCATTGTCTCGATTGCAATTGGTTTCGTGGCGAGCGAACGATGTCGGAAAAGGAATAGGCTCTTTCTCCCTTTCTCGATTAAAGTGGTTCCCGCTTGTTGGGTAAAGGAAAGTTCAACTAGCGATATGCCTTGGGAAGCGAAATAGCCCTCATGGTCATCGATTTCCCCTACTTCATCCCGCGGGCTAGTTTCGATACGCATTTCCTCGGCGAATTCTGCCATTTCGTCCATAAGTTCCGCATCTGTCTCGGCATCATCGGCCATTTGTAATTGAGTTGAACTTCCATCCGGGAACCCTGCGAGTACACACATGAGACAGAACTCACCACGATTTTTGCACATAACAGATATTCCCTCTGACGCCATCGAACTATCCCAAGTTCCTCACAAAAAAACATCACTCCTCACGGCCTTGCGGTAAGCGAATGATATAGACCTTTTCATTATGGCACCCGATCGCCGCATAACGACCATCGGGTGACAAAACTCCAGTCGCGCAGCGTTCGGGCATCACCCACTCGCGTAGGACTTGACCATCCTCAGTGCGTACCCAAAGAACTTTACCCTTGGCCAAACGGTATCCCCCTTCAGTGACAAGCATCCGTTTGCCATCGGGGGCAATGTCAACAGAGTTGGCAAGTTGGTCGACCATCTTCTTTTCAAAACGTTTCTTCACCCCACCTTCCGTGAAATCCCACACATGAACAATCCCGGCCTGGCATCCAAAGGCCACGAACTTTCCATCGTCGGAGAAATCAATCTTCATGGCTTCCCGAGGACAAGGTATCACATGTGCTCGTTGCGGATTCGGGCCGACCACATCCCAAATTTCGACCTGGCTTCGTGTCGACCATGCAAGACGTTTACCATCTTCGCTGAGTTGAATCGCTCGGATTCGTTCGCGAGGGCCAAGATCGCGAATTACGAGTGGATCCCTGATCTTGTTCACTAGTCGGGGACCGTTCCTGTTTCCAAAGGCAAACTGTCCATTTTTAGCAGTGTGAACTGGGCCCCAGCCTTGCCCAGGCAAACCCAACGCCGTGACCAGGGAGCCTTTCGGACCGGTTACGTCCCACACCTCCACGCCGTTACTCGGGGCCATCACCACACTCTTGCCATCCGGTGAAAAATCAATGCACGGGATTCCACCTGTAGTCCTGAAAGAACAATGCAAGGTGGGCCGGTTACCTTCGATTGTCCAAACAAAAACTTCGGCGTGGTTCCCGCCGGCAGCCAAGAGTGACCCATCGGGACTGAACGCAACCGCCCAAAGTTGGCCTTTTCCCCCTGGGCAAACTGCAACTAACTCCGGAACGTTCGCCAGACGGTCACCCAGAGGTATCTGATCGGGATCCAGTTGATCCAATAGGGTCAGCGGCTTTTTCTTCGGAGGCGGCTCGACCTTTCGTTTTTTCGGTAGACCTTCAGGTCGCTTGTCCTCCCGATTACCCGCACCTCGACGCACCACAATCAGAACAGCAACACCGATGATGAGCAGCAACGCCAAAACACCGATGCCCACATACAGAATCAGTGCACCGGTCGACGAACGGTTTCTTTTCTGATAGTTGGCACGCGGCCTTGCCGATGGGCCACGACGAGGTGGAGCCGAAGGCACAGCATCCAGGCCAGCAAAGGGATCCGGCGGATGGGCTGTGACCGGGGACGGATAAGCTGGTCTCGTCCCTATTGAAGTTTGCCTCCGAGCCAGTTCCGCGTCATAGGCGTGACGTCTCCTGGGATCAAGAAGTGTCTGACGAGCTTCCGCGACCTCGTTGAGCAGACGAGTACAGAGTTCGCTGTGCGGTCCCCGCTGATACGAACGAAGGTGAGTGGTTTGCCGAATCGCCGCTTCTTCTATGACATCGACGTCCGTTTCGTCGGGTGCAATTCCAAGAAGATGATAATACGTCGGCGGTCGATGCTTCTTGGAAATGCCAAGCCACTTGTGGTAAGGATCAAAGTTCATCAGAGTCTCCGCGGAGTCTTGCCCAAGGATCATCCCAACGACCGATTATTCGCAAAGGCACCTCGAATTATTTCTCCGAGTTGGGTGGAGGTATCGGTTTTCCATCGACCGTCTTAACGCCATCACGCGGGACGGCAATGATGACGAAGGCGCCACCTTCTTTCTTTTTCCCTGCATCGAACTGGAAGGAACTCCGTATCGTAATTCTCAGATCACCATCACGATAAAGTGCCGACGTTAAATCAACGAAATTGCCATCCGTCGTTCCAACAAGAATCAACAGTTTGGAAAAGTCCACAGCAGGCACCTCCCCCGGTTGCTTGAACGTCTTCCACAAAGCAGCCCAGGATTTTCGCCCCGTCACAAGAGCGTAAGATTTGTTGGCCAAATCGACCGGAATCCGCCCCGACCAACGCGATGTTGGACGAATGACTTTGGCAGTAGCAGGATTGTTACCGGCCTTGGGCCTTTTAAAGTAGTACGTCTTTGGCTGTTCCCCTTGTACGGCGACCAACTCCCACTTCTCAAGACCACGTTCAACTAACCCTCCCGTCTTGAGGAGTTCGGAGTCTGACTGAACCAGGTACTCCCACTCGGGCGAAAACCGGAGTTGCCTCATGGCTGACTGGGACTGCCACAAGACCAGCAAAGCAAGGAAAGTAGGGAACACGAGACCTAGCCCAAAACCCAGTAAGACCAACCGAGTAGAGCCGGAACCAGGTGTTCGTTCATCCGGCTGGGTCTTCGACGAAGTCGCAGAAGATTCGGGAGAGGTCGTCATGGGAATGTCTCTTGCTGCATTGTTTCGTCCGAGTACGAACCTTGCACCTGGCATTGTTTCCAACTACAAGGGTATCAATCGCAATCACAGAAAGGCATCTCTCGAGTCAAATCCGACCAGAGGATGCCTTTCCAGTTGTGTTACTATCTTGAGGATGAATGCGGAACATGCACCTCATCGGTATACTTACTTTCTTTCCACGAGCCAAATGTTGCGAAATCGAATTGGATTGCCGTGATTCTGAATGTAAATCGGCCCGGGCTCAGGACCGACTCGAACCGGTGCTGCGGTCGTTGTTTTTGGCAGCTCTACGTTGTCGTGAATCTTCACACCGTTATGCCACACGGTCATGTAGGCGTTTTTGATTTTCTTTCCGTCAGAATCGAATTTTGCTGCCGTGAATTCGATATCATACGTCTGCCACGACAGTGGCGGGAAGCACATATTCACCGCAGGATCTTTGATGCTATAAATTCCACCGCATTCGTTCTGCTTACCCGCCAACCCAAAGGAATCGAGAATTTGGCACTCGTAGCGACCTTGCATATACACTCCGCTGTTGCTGCGTCCCTGGCCACGAGCGTAAGGCATGAACGACAACTGAAATTCAAAATGCAATTTGAAGCTCTGAAACTTCTGTTTGCTCGTGGTTCCCTCCATCAGCAAACCGTCTTTGGTCATCCTTCCTTTTTGGAAGTTTGTGGCCGACGATCCGTCAAATAAGACAACAGCGCCTTCGGGAGCTTTCTCTCCTAGGGTCTTGCTCTTGCGGGTGATCTTTTTCAGCGTCCCGAGTTCGACGCCATCGGAAGTCGTTACCGTCAACACGCCGTCTTGAATCACCCCCGTTCCCTCTTCAGCTTTGAAGACGGCCTTTTTTCCCTCCACACGACCGTCCACTTCGAGTTTTTCCTCCGAACGGTCCCAGCCAGCGCCAGGAAGTCCGCCAGAATACAAGACTGCGCGGAACTTGCCATCACCCAGGGCAATCACTTGCACACCAACGTTCTTCTTGCCCTCTTCGCTCACAAGTTTGCCGACATACTCCCCTTGAATGACGAAGTCGGGACCGGCTTCTTTTGCCGAGAGGTAGGCCGTCCGACGGTTCTTCTTCTGCGCGGCTTCCGACAACGATACACCACCAAGGAAAACCAAACCGACAAGGCACGATGTAACAAAACGGACCATTTAGAAATCTCCGAGAAACAGGTAGGAATAGACAAATCGTGAGTCGCTATTGTCTGACGACCAACGTGGCGATGCAACCATTTCTCGGAACTGTGCCTGCGGACCTTACTGCTTGAGTTGCCGCAAACGCCGAACAACGTAGACGACGATGACGACGTGAACGATGACACCGACCAGGACTCCCACCAGGTGGTGCAGAACTCCAACTCCCTGTGCCTGAGACACACTCCACAGGGCGAACGACGAAACCGGTAAGAAGAGTAAAAGCGACGTGCCCAAACCTGGGTTGTATTTTCGAAACGCAAGACCTTGGCCTAGATGGGCGATGCCGTTCAAGAGCGTAGTGTACACGAGAACGAGGCCAAGGCCGATGTCGTAAAGTGCCGAAGCGATGATCACAGCCGTGTAAAGGGCCCAGACCGCACCGATGTTGATGATAAACACCGCATCGACCGTCATGATGTCCCGGCCGTTGCCGAAGACCTCGTTTATAAACTTCCGGAATCGATCATCGTCGTGCTCTTCGTACTGATGAAGTTGATAGATGGGGAGATGCAGATAGACGAGCACGAAGGCCAGCGAACTGTCACGCAACAAAACGATAACGAGCCCGAACAAAACGAACGCAGAGAGGAACCCACCGTATACCCAGTTTTGTTTCAACCTCGCGTACATTGTCTTCCTGTGTATCAGTGGGAAAACGTCATGAGAGACCGATGGTCATCGTGTTTTCTTTTCCGAAATCACGGCTCCCGCGCAGCCAACCAACGAACCGTCAACGGAATCAAGTAGTTCCGACCTTCCGTCAATTCCGGATGCGGGCTGAAGCAAAACACACGACCACGGCCAAACTGACAACGAACAGCCGCGGACGTCCTAGCCATCACTCCACGTGGTGCGCCGTTCTTGGCGATTTCCGTCGCAAAAACAGCCAGACTTTCGTAATCAGGGACTCCAGGATTATCCCACTCTCGACGCGACAACAACGGACCCTGCGCATAATAAATCGACAGTTCACGACTTTTGTGGCGGAAAAACTCAGAGGCCTTCGCAGAGAGTCTAAGTTTCACCATTCCCCTTCCTCGAGCCCAGTGCAATCGGTCCACCACTTTAGCATCGATCAAATTCAACGACCACGAATAATCATTCGTCGCCAAATACGCCCCCGCACATATGCCCAAATAACCGCCACCCTCACGCACGAATTGTCGGACGGCCTCGCGTCCTTTTTTCCCTAGGGCGCGCCCCTGACGGCTCCCACTTCCTCCCGGATGAACCAACACATCCACATCGGACAACTTGCCGTCTTGTACCTCTTTCGCACTGATCCGCGCAATTTGAAACGAATCACCCTTCGCCGATTTCAATGCAGCAATCAACTTTTTGGAACTCGGTCCGACACCGTTTCCTTGAAAGACTGCCACCCGAATCGGACCGTCATCGGCCGAGCCTAACGACGGGATGACCAACAGCAACACGAGGACTCGAAAACTCATAAGAATCGCCACCTTTTTCGTGAATGACGAAGTTCACCTGTACCGGCCTGTGAACTTCAAAACCCTGGACACCCTCACAGCCCGTCACCGTCAGGCGCTCCGACATATCGGCAGCCCCGCCCCGCGAAACTAATAGGAAGCAGTAACCCTTCGAGGCAAAGTCCGGCGGGCGGCTTCTTATGCTTGTCCCACTCCATCTATGTATCTGGCCTCTCGTGATCGCACGGCAGTCTTCACCCGCGACGGTCAACCGTCGTGCGTGAAGCCGTGTTAGTCGCGGGCTTCCTGGCTCGGATATGCAGAAAGTACGCCGCCACCTGCGTATCTTGCAGGTCCGGGCATTTCTTCACAGTCTCGTCGTCCGCCCGCGGTTCTCGCACTTCCTCGAGAACGAAACCCGTCTGGATGAGCAGGTTCAGCCATTCACTAACTGTCCGCCTGAATCTCGGAGTCTTGAACGGCTTGTACTTCTTCCTCTCATCCAACGGAACCGAGCCGAAGATCCATTCGGGTACTTCTCCATCCGTCCTCTCGAAGTAGCCGCCGACCTCAAGAGCGTAGGTCTTCCCGTTCTCGTCTCGGAGATTCCGGCGATGCGGCGGGTTGTAGCAGGGATGTTCAATCGAGAACTGCAGAAACGCGTCGGGCTTGAGGACACGAAACGCCTCGGACAGCACCTTGTCTGTCTCAGGAACGTCCATAAAGCACATAAACGATGCGGCGAAATCAAACGAAGCGTCCGGGTATGGCAACTCTACGGCACTGCCAATCTGAAAAGCGATTCCGAGTGGTTCCTCTGTCTCGCACTCCTGAGCATACTGAACGAACACCTCCGAGACATCCACGGCAGACATTTTCGCGCCTAACCGAGCCAGCAAACGGGTGTTGTGCCCTTCCCCGCAGCCGATGTCCAATCCCTTCAGGCCATCCACACTGGGGAGCATTTCGAGAAAAGCAGGCGTGTTGAGGTGGTCGCGGTAAACGTCGTATCCAGCACGTGAAAGCTCAGTCCAAGCCTCTGCGTTCTCGTTCCAATATTTGCCGACTTCGTGATGATCCACTCGTACTTCTCCGACGCACAATACAAATCAACCACGAACTTACGAATTGGCCATATCCGTCTTGTTCGACAATTCCTGAGGATTTCCAACCTTAGGTTGCTCACTAACACCTTGCTCAACAAGATGGCCTACTAGCTTCAACATTTTTATTTTTGTGTCAACGTGACAGACCATCAGAAGCTGGAACACAAACAGGCCGAAGACAGAAACTATTTCTGTATTGAACAAATTCTGTGTGATAAGCCCAAAGATCATGAACCCAAATAGGCCCAAGAGAGTCAACATCGCGGCGGTAAGCCCCACGTTCCGTGCTTCGGACAGCTGACGAATCTCGCGCTCACGTCTTAAGGGATCAGCCGCGCACTTCAATAATTTCTCATCCGATCGCAGCCACAACTTCCCTATCATCGTATCGCCCTTTCGTCGTAAGTATAAGAAAACCGCCACAGCCTCCTTCGTCGGGTGCAGCTCTTGGTTCAGCACCACTTCAGTCGTCCGATTCGTCGTTCAAGCCGCCCGGGAACAACAAGCCTCCCCCGTCTTGCCCACTCGAACGATCATCTGACGAGTGGTCCGTCCTTCGAGTTGATGGGTAAGAACTTCCTGATCCAATGTCGGTGCTGCTGGGACTTTCCCGTTTCACACTTGGTGAGACTTGCGAGGATTTAGGTCGTGGAGGTAGGCCTCCCGCCGCTGATTCGAGTGCGGTACTCACTTCAACTCGGGCGTCTGGATCATAAGACTGGGCGTCGATCAACCGTTGGTTGGTTGCCAACGCATCACTCAATGCCGTTATGAAGGAATCGAGCCGTTCTCGGGTGGAAAAATGAATCCTACACTTCCCGCCAGCCAAGATAAATTGGACCCAGCAACCGTTTTTTGGCTCCGACAAAAGTTCAAGAACCAACTCGTCGTCACTAGTTTTCGTTTGTCTTGGGGATGTGCGTATGATTGCTCCCGTAAGGTCAATCGCGAGAAAGTCTTCCCTGCGTAATTGAAGCCACATGATACACTCCCCTCCTCTTTCGAACGACCA
Source organism: uncultured Alcaligenaceae bacterium (assembly GCA_964423615.1). Lineage (GTDB taxonomy): Bacteria > Planctomycetota > Planctomycetia > Gemmatales > Gemmataceae > CAYRFQ01. The sequence goes on from CAYRFQ010000014.1 coordinate 72,574, forward strand.
AGCTCACCCGCGGCAAGGGCAGCTGAGGACGACAACTTTGAGAAAGCAGACACTACTCCCGCCATCGGTCTGCAATGCGTCGTTCGATTTACACTTACAAACGATGAATAGGATCCTGGTCGTGAAACCCAATGCAGATCTCTACTCCTTGCGGGAGTTTCCTGGTAACAACCGTTCTTAATGCCCTGGTTGTTCGCGCGATCAACAAGAGGGTGATGGCGGTAGCAACAGACTGAGCCGTACAAATAGTTAAAATCTGCAACCGTCTCCGCCGTCCGCTGCAGCACCTCGTACGGCCATTCCTGTCCGTTGCCTCGAACGCAATCAGTTTTTTCTATCTGCGTACCCAGGTGGCAGCTGGTCGGGTGGGCAGATAATGATGTCATCCCGACCAGGACCAACATCTTCCAAATAAGTAATCTGTGCAAATGTATTCTCGGCTATGTGCATCGGCCACGTAGGTCCTTGTTCACGCAACTTGAGCATCTCTTCGTCGTGCTCGTCTTCGTGACAGATCGTAGGTCCCGGGTTATCAATGATCCACTGAGGCATCAAGAAATAGGAGTGAAGCCACCGTTCCTTAATGTTCACGACCATCGTCACAATATTCCCGACGGGTTCGACCCAATTAACACGTATAAGGTCATGACCAATGTTCGTCATATGGTACTTACGATTCGTTACCCATCGGCCAGCGACATGACCGCTGTGAATCCGGTAGTGCCCTTCGGTTTCACTTTTGAAGTAATATTCGTACTGCCATCCATTTTCGTAAGTGTAGATAATGTGCTTTCCGATAAGAATGCTAAAGTCTTGCTCAGGAAAAGTCATGAAGATGTCTCCTTGCAGAATTCCAAGAATAATGATTGTCGAATTGGTTAATAATCCACGATTGGCCAAACAAGAACCAAAGGCTCTTCCGTTTCTGGGTGCCAAACTCGGTAAAATGGGCTGGTTCACGACTTTGAGACAGCCGCTTGTCTTCAGAAAGCCCGAAAAATTCGCAGCTTGCGACGTCTGACTCGAAATTCTTGGCACCCAGAAACGGAAGAGCCAAACCAAACACCTTGGCAGCGCAACCTAACACCGCGTTTGCCAAACACAAAATTACAAGAGTAACAATCCCGTGCTCGCACCAACAATCGAATACCAGCAACTTTGTTGCTTATGGAGCACGTCACATTCTTCCGTTTCGGATACCCCAGTCGCGTCACCTAACATGGTAACCGCACCTTGGTCGATCAAAGACTATCCAAAGGACTCGATACCCCTTTGCCACCTTTCACCTACTCTGCCTTCTTCAACCCGATCTTCAACTTCTCTCCCTCGACCTTCACCTCCGTTCGGAATGTCGCTTGGCCATCCAACGTACCGTTGGCCCATTCCCGCACGAGAGTCTCCGCAGCAATATACTCGCGATGTCTCTCGATCGCCTCGTTCAGCTTCGTCGAGTCGGTTTCCAACGACAATACGATGCGATCTTCGATAGCCAGGTCAGCTTCCTTGCGGCTGTTCTGGACATACCGGATGATGTCTCGCATCAACCCTTCGAGACGAAGTTCCTCGGTCAACCGAGTGTCCAAAGCGACTTGGGTCTTGCGATCACTCAAGCCCGACCAACCTTCTTCGGCATTGGGTTGGATGATCAGGTCCGTCGGTTCGAGTGTGATCGTCATACCGTCAACCATTAAATCCAGTGCATTGCCGGATGTCACCTTGGCGGCGAGTTCTGCCGAGTCGGATTGCCCAATGACTTTGGCGACCGCTTGCACCTGAGCACCAACTTTCTGGCCAAGCGACTTAAAGTTCGGCTTCACCTCGTAAACGAGTAGATCCTTTCCACCCGGTTCGTGGATCGAAACCTTCTTGACGTTGAGTTCCTCACACAGTTGCGTCCCGAATCGTTCCACAGCTCGGCGATCTCGTTCGTCGCCAGGTTGGACCTTTAACTCGGCAAGCGGCTGTCGCACCTTGATCTTCACCGCATTACGGGCAGCGAGCCCAAGCGACGCCAACCGTAACAACGCCTCCGTGTCCGCTGACAAGTCGTCGTCAATGAGCGACTCGTCGGCCTCCGGATAGTCGCAGTGGTGAACGCTCTCTTCCTTGTCATTATCACTCTTGAGGTTCTGGAACATCGACTCAGTCAGAAACGGAATGACCGGGGCAAACAACTTCGTAAGCGTCATCAACACTGTGTAGAGGGTCTGATAGGCCGCAAGTTTACTATTGCCCTCTTCTTCCCAAAAACGACGTTTGTTCCGCCGCACATACCAGTTCGACAGCCGAGCCTCGACAAAGTTCTCGGCCTCCAAACAGAACGCTTGCACGCTGAAAACGGGGAACTCTTTGTGGGCCTTCTGGATGAGTTTCTGCAAGTCCGACAGAATCCACTGATCCACGTCTGGCCGTTCAGACACAGGAACTTGTGGCTGTGTCGGGTCGAAGTCATCGACCCGAGCTAACTCACAGAAGAACTTATATGTGTTAATGAGTTTATCAAAGAACTTATTCTTGATCTCCTGCGCAGGCCTCGGACCAAAATTGATATTATGCGCAGGGTTATGTCGCATATAAAGCCAACGTACGACGTCTGCACTCATGGGTGGACAATGCGCCACGGCAAAACTCAGCTTCTTATCATCTTTAACTTCATCGATGACCTTGACAGAGAACGCACCCGGAACAACAGGTTTTTCGTTCGACTTGAGCAGGTGCTTGATGACATAGCCGCGCTGCTCGTACTCTTCGAGTGCCTGTCCATCGGCAGCACCTTCGAAGGGGATGGAATTTCCAGCAGACTTATGCATCTCATCGCCCCACTGGTCGCGAACCAACCCGTGACCTAACAAATTCTTGAATGGAGCACGACCCTCCATCATTGTGCTCATCGCCAGGAGCGAATAGAACCAGTTCCGGAACTGACCCGGGAACGATTCGGTCACAAAATCCGCAGGGAACCACTTCTCCCAATACTCCCGATCGGTGTTATATTTCATCGTCGAATACGGCACGATCCCCGCGTCGAGCCACGGATTACCCACGTCCGGAATACGCGACATCAAGTTGCCATTCTTGGGATTCTTGATCTTGACCTTGTCGATCCACGGACGGTGAGGAGTGCGACCTTCGAGATGTTCGATACCTTCCACAGCACGTTCTTTGAGTTCCTCCATCGACCCGATGACTTCGAAGTCTTCGGTCTCCTCGTCGATCCAGATCGGCAGAGCGAGTCCCCAGAATCGCTTCTTGGAGATCATCCAGTCGCCCATATTTTTGAGCCAATCCAGTTCCCGTTGTAACCCAAACTCAGGGATCCACCGAATATCGGAACAGACCTTCATGATCTCGTCACGCCAGCTCATGTTGATGAACCACTCGTCGACGAGTCGGAACAACACCTCGGACTTACAACGCCAACAGTGCGGATAACTGTGCGGATACTTTTCGACGGAGAACAGAACCCCCTTCTCCGTAAGATGTTCGAGAATCCAGTCGGTCGTCTCGTGCGCGGTGGCGAGTTTCCCTGTCAACTCGCCAAAACCCTTAACATAAGTCCCATAATCATCGAGCGGAGCAATCGGAACGAGCCCATGTTCCTTCCCGAGTTCGAAGTCCGCGGCACCGCACCCGGGAGCGATGTGCACGATACCCGTACCTTCCTCTTCGCCAACGTCCTTCCACGGAATGACGCAATGGAGTTCCTTCGCTCCTTGTTCGGGTCCCCACTTCTGTTGCTCGACGACTCTGGCGATCTGCCAAGGATATCCGTATTTACTCGATTGAGCGTCGAGTTCATCGAACGGGCCGTCATAGGCCCAGCCGATCATCTCCTCGCCCTTGATCTCCCCTTCGATTTCGAACTCGCCTTTTTCCTTGAAGACTTGTTCGAGCGGCTTGAGCTTCGGAACCCCTTCGACCCACTCACCCTTGTTGCGGTTCTTGAAGGCGGACTCTTTTCGCTTGGCCGTGAACGCCCCCTTGGCCATGTAATAGAGTTCGTCACCTTGGCGGACCTTGAGGTAGGTCAACTCGGGATTCACAGCCGCACCGACATTCGAACTCAACGTCCACGGCGTCGTCGTCCACACCAACAGGTTCTCGCCAGCCCGCTCGCGCAATGGAAACTTCACAAAGACGGCCCGGTGGGCGACCATCTTGTAACCCTCGTGCATCTCCATCTGCGAAAGCCCGACGCCGCACCGGGCACACCACGGCATGGCGTCGTAGCCCTTGTAGACCAACCCTCGTTTGTGGCACTTCTTGAGAAACGCCCAAATCGTGAAATTGTTCTCCTCGGACATCGTGAAGTAACTTTTCCGCTCGCCAGACGGCCTGGCCCAATCTTCGTCCGTGCGGTCCCAGTCCATCCAATAACCGAGTCGGATCGATTGATCGGTCTGGACACGAGCGAACTTGTTGACGCGGTCCTTACACAGTTGCACAAACTTGTCGATGCTGGCGAACTTATCGCCGGGCACCAGGTTTTCGATGTCACGTTTGGATTTGAGCTTGAGTTCTTTCTCGACTTCGACCTCGACCCAGAGGCCCTGACAGTCGAAGCCGTTTTGGTAACGCTGGTCGTAACCCATCATGGCGTGGTAACGCTGGTACGTATCCTTATACGTGCGGCCCCAGGCGTGGTGCACGCCCATCGGATTGTTCGCCGTAATGGGCCCGTCGAGAAACGACCAAATCTTCTTGCCGCGGTTCTTCTCGCGCAGTTTCTCGAACACCCCAATCTTGTCCCAAAACTCAAGGACAGAGCGTTCCTGGGCCGGTAAATCGACTTGCGAATCAACCTTCTCGAATGGCATGGTTCGTCACCTTGTTACATTACTTCACTCTACCGTTTGACGGTATTCTAGCAGAATAGAGGAGATTTGGACGGTGCGGGTTCGAGGCCTTGTTGTTCTCGAATTTCCTAGAAGTACTCGGAAAAGCACTCCTACTTCCAAGAATTTACGGTAAGGACTCCTGCCTTGGAGTGTACAATAAAGCCGTGAAGTGCCCCTGATGGCTCACTTGCAAAAGGAGACAAAGTTGGATTCCGCTGTCTTGGAAAATCCTGGCCGGTCTCTGTTGGCAGAAGCTGAGCGTTTACACGCCCCGGAGACATTGCGGTCAGCGTTGCTAATAGCTTGGGCGGCTATAGAAGCGTTTGCTCGGAGGTTAATCGAACGCAAGACAAGCCAGGAGAATCACGTTTCTCCGTTGGACCTTATTAATCAGCTCGTCGAGGCCGACCATATCTCCACAACGACTGCCGAGAAATTGCAAAGTGTACTTGAGATCCGGAATCGTGTGGCCCACGGCATTGCTATCGAAGAGATTTCTGACAAAACGGTTCGAGAACTGTTGAAAGTGGCTCGCCAACTTTACCTCCAAGACCAAGGAGAACACCAACCGCAAGGCAGGCAAGTCACGAAGGTTGTTCGAATTCATCCTCGCCTTCGTGATTCCCGTTTCAACCCGAGAGTCGAGAGAGCAACTCAGATTTTGAACGAAATCATGAAAGGAAACCACCATATCGTGTACCTGGAGTGGGACCTTGCTCGGGACAAGATCGGACATGACGTGGCATTGCTTTCGCTTTGGGACTACTCTGGCCAAGTTCGAGCCACCTTTACGTTCGAAGAGCTGGGGAATGAAGAAAATCTCACCTTTCGATTAAAATTCGTTTGGGGAGATCTTCTCCGACTTCGGTTGGATCAATTGAGTGAAGGAATGACCCAGGAGTGAACAGAAATCTACGATGTCCCCAACGAATACCGAAAAAATCGACGAAGCTCTCCAAAAGATTGCCGGGCTCGTTGCGAACGTGCAGGCTTTAGATGATCGAGAGACTGCCCTAGCAAACCGGCAAGACTCTCTCTCGCAAGAAATTGCCGAACTCAAGAAAGAACTCGGGCGAGCTACAACGGATCGTGGCAAGCTGAACCAAAAGATGACAGAACTTGGCCCGGTCACAGACCTGAAGAGTCGATTGTTGGTTGTCGAAAGAAATATCTCTGAATTGCGAAGAGCTAGAGACTTGTGGATTTAACGTTTCTGGAACATCCTGGGACCTGTCGTCGGGGCAACGGTAGGGTGGCTCTTTGGTCGATTCCTGAAATGATTACACATCACCTCTGAGTTTTGTGTGCATCTCTACCTCTCGCTACAATAACGCACTCGGCATTTTCCCATTCCGTCCCACTTCTCGTTCGGAGCCGAACATGCTCACAAGCAAGATTCTCACGGCAATCTTCATCCTGGAACTTGTGCTCGCCAGCATGTGGGGAAGACGATTGCCACCAAACGAGCGCAAACCACTCTTTACCATCAGTAAGAAAACAACCTACGTCATGGGGCCGGTCGATAAGCAAGGTTATATCGACTACGTCACGGCACTCAACAAAGAGTTGAGTAAAGGCATCACACCGAAGAACAACGCCAACGTCTTGTTGTGGCGGGCCATGGGACCGCACCCAGAAAACGCCACGATGTCGCCGGAGTTCTTCAAATGGCTGGGCAAGAAACCGCCGGAGAAAGGAAAGTATTTCGTTTCGATCTACAAATATGGCAATCCCAAACACTGGACTTACGAGAAACGCGACAAACTTGCCGATCGACTCCACGACCACGCCATGCTGCGGCCCTGGACGCCGAAGGAGTTTCCGGCCATCGCCAAATGGCTTGCTGCCAACAAAACACCCCTCGAACTCGTGACGCAAGCATCCCAACGAACGCACTATTACAACCCACTCATTCCGCCAAAAGACAAGTCGGGAAACTGGCGAAGTTTGGTGGACGCTTTGCTTCCTGGGGTCCAGATCACTCGCGAGTTGGGACAGGCTCTCGTGGCCCGCGCGATGTTGCGCATTGGTCAGAAACGGTATCGAGACGCCTGGGAGGACTTACAAACTTGCCATCGGGTCGGTCCGCTTGTGTCCAATGGCGGGACTCTTATCGAATACCTTGTCGGCAACGCGATCGACAACACCGCCGTTGAGGCCGATTTGGTGTACCTTGAAAAAGCAAAGTTGAACACCAAGAAACTCAAGAGTCATCTTCAAGATTTACAAAAACTCCCGACGTTCCCGAACCCGTCTCGCAATTTTGGGCTTACCGAAAGGTTCGTTATCTTACAGTTCGTCATGAGTGTTGACCGCGGAACGGCATTGGACAATGGAGTTGGTGCCAACACAAAGTCTCGACCTCTCAGGGGTGTGGTGAACTGGGATGCAGGGCTCAAGAAGTTTAATCTTTGGTTCGATCGCCATGTGGCGGCGGTCAAGATGGCCGATCACAACGCAAGAGAAAAACAACTTGATCTTTTGGAACACGAAATGAAAGCTCGTTTCGCGAAAACGCAAGGCGGTCTTCAACTGCTTCGGTTCTTGCAAAGCCCGAGCGAACGTGGGGAAGAGTTGGTGAGCATTTTTACGGGGCTGTTAATGCCTTCGTTTCGGAGAGTCCTGGAAGCTCAAGACCGCTTGCGTCAGAGACATAGAAATCTACAAGTTGCTTTCGCACTGGAAATATATCACCTGGATAAAGGCAAGTACCCCACCAAACTCGACGCGCTCACCCCGAACTATCTCAACAAAATACCACTGGATTTCTTCACCGGCATGGGCTTGATCTATCGCCGAACGAAGGACGGATATCTGCTCTACAGCGTCGGCAGAAATAGAATCGACGACCGAGGACGAACCACATCGGACGAGCCACCCGCAGATGATCTCGTTATCCGCATGCCGAATACGACATCGAGGAAGTAACGCCAATACCGCAAGACAGCTTTCCTCTTTCGTCCACCGATGTAACCCAATTTGGCTGCCAACTTCCCATCCTTTTGGTCTTGAAAGGCCATCCGGAAGGTAATTATGTGCCGCTTCTCCTGTGCAACTCTTACGTTCGTTATGCGTTGCCGAGTTTTTCTAATAGTATGATTTTGTCACATCAGATAGTGGACGAACGTACAAGCCAGAACGGGACCTCCGTTAAATAGGCACCTCGTGATTGAACCGCTCGAAGGGAAGAGACTCACATCAAACACGGCTCTCGCAAGATAATCGGACTGGCTTGTTGTTGATGAAAAGACCAACGTTCCCAAGTAGTAGAGAGGGCGTCTACTTTGGTTCATTGGTCGTACACACATCCATACGAATAAGCCAATAACTCTAAAATAGCCTGCCATGAGATCGCTTCGGTTTGAGAGAGATAGTTCGGATTTTGCACCCTTGTTCCTCCATGTGGTTTCTATTGAGAACTGACCAGATGAAGTAGCAGGCACATTCAGGTTGTCGGGTCCATCAGTGTGGCGTTCGTCCCGGTTCTTTCAGCCCCGAGGGTAGTCGGCTAAACCATTGTCGTGTTTTTGATTTTCAGCCCCGCAGGGACGATAGATCCTAGCCGTGGGTGTGAACCCACGGGACTCAAAAAACCAGAACAATCACGACTCTTATTCATCCGATCGCCCCAGCGGCGTCACATCCTGGCCGTGTGCGTGAACCCACGGTGCACGGAGAGCACCGTTGTCTGTTCCGTGAGTTGACACCCACGGTTTCTTTTGGCCTTCGGCCAACCTCATCGTAGCCTGGTCAAAATGGCCGGGTGTTTGAGCGTCCTGTACCAAAGGCCTCGGGCGACCCTTTCATGAGCCGCTCAGGTCTCAATAAAAACAACACGGAAGTTGTAGGCAGCCTCACGCTTCAAGGTTTCTTGACATCGTCCGAACAACGGGCTAGGTTTGCCTAACCTGTCTTCTTAAATTTGCATCCTGTCACCGAGCAAGCAGCGAGTTTTCTACTCCCCAACTCAACGAAAAATGTTCGCAGTCCTCGCGTTCTGAAGCACTTTGCGCGACTTCCCCAAATCGTATCGGTCATTTCGTTATCTTCACGCCCAGAGGCAACCAGGGCGTGAATAAGGCCATCGTATGGATTTACCTGTGAGGAAACTTTCAATGTCTATGTCTTTCGCCCGTCAAAATGGATTGTCTCAACGGCCGTCTCGGAAGAGCACCAGCCCAAAACACCGAAATCGGACAACGTTGCTTCTCGAAATGCTCGAAGAACGAGCGATTCCCGCAGTGGACTTTCTGGTCAACAACGATTGGGGCCATGGGCTCCAAGCTCAGATCACCGTCAACAACGACACGGGAAGTACTCTCAACGATTGGCGTTTGAGCTTTGAATACGATCGTCCAATCGCCAACATCTGGAACGCGGAAATCTTGAGTCACGATGGCGATGACTACGTCCTCGGTCCTGCACACTACAACGTGACGCTGGCGACCGGAGGCTCTGTAAACATCGGCTTTGTGGCCGGAGACGGAGACGATTCTACTCCACAGAATTTCGACCTATCCGAAGCTACTCCTGATACAAACATCTCCGGGATTCAAGCCGACTTCAGAATCACTAACGATTGGGGCAGTGGTTTTACGGCTGGCATCACCATCACCAATAATGGCGACGCCACCGTTCGAGGCTGGGAGTTAGAATTCGATTTTCCCGCCAACATAACGAACCTCTGGGGTGGGAAAATCACCGGTCGCGCGGGCAATCACTACACCGTCGAGAACGCACACTGGAACGGCACAATCGCCCCGGGAAGTAAAATCTCTTTCGGATTCAACGCACGCCGAGGAGCCCAAAACCCAGAGCCAACAAACTACCTCTTCAATGGTTCGCCCTTGGGAGACGGTCCCGGCAATCCCACTTTGCCGTCGTTGTCCATCCAAAATGTCTCGATCCTGGAAGGAGACTCAGGAACGAAGTCCGCCAATTTCAAGCTCGTCTTGAGTAAACCCAGCAACGAAGTGGTCTCCGTTGATTACACCACAACCAATGGCACCGCCACCGAGGGAAGCGATTACCAAAGCCGAGCTGGCACCCTAACGTTCACGGCGGGTCAGGTCACCAAAACGCTCAGCGTGTCCGTCCTGAATGACACCGTTGTAGAAGACGACGAGACGTTCTTTGTCGACCTGTCCAACGTCACCGGAGCAACTCTGGCGACTAACCGGGCGCAAGGAACGATCCGCAACAACGATGAACCTCCTGTCGTTGTGCCCGAAGTTTCTGTTGGCGATGCAAGCATTATCGAAGGTACGGGGACAACTTCGTTTGGTCATTTTTCGACCCAAGGTAACCAAATCGTCGATGCCCAGGGACGATCAGTGAAAATCGCCGGGGTCAACTGGTTCGGAATGGAAACGCCCAACTACGCTCCTCACGGTTTGTGGACCCGCGGCTACAAAGACATGATGGACCAGATGAGGGAACTCGGGTTCAACACCATTCGCCTGCCCTTCTCGAACCAACTGTTCGACAGTGGCAGCGTGCCCAACGGAATCGATTTTTCGCAGAACCCGGATTTACAGGGACTCACGGGTCTGCAAATCATGGACAAAATCGTCGATTATGCCGGCGAAATTGGCCTGCGGATCTTCCTCGACCATCACCGCAGCGACGCCGGAGCCGGAGCCCAAGGCTCTGGGCTGTGGTACACGAACAAGTACCCAGAACAACGGTGGATCGACGATTGGGTCATGTTAGCCAGTCGCTACGCAAACAACCCCACGATCATTGGAGCGGACCTACATAACGAACCCCACGGTGCCGCGACCTGGGGCACTGGTGGTCCGAATGACTGGAGACTGGCCGCCGAGCGGGCCGGTAACGCCGTTCTCGAAGTCAATCCGGACTGGTTGATCATCGTCGGCGGCATCGACAAGGGGCCGTCCGGAAATTACTGGTGGGGTGGCAATCTCTCCTCAGCTGGACAACATCCGGTCCGGCTGAACGTGGCCAATCGGTTGGTTTACTCACCACACGATTACCCAGCTTCGATTTACCCGCAGCAGTGGTTCAACGACGCCAACTATCCAAATAACTTGTACGACGTTTGGGATGCCAACTGGGGTTATCTATTCCGCCAGAATGTCGCACCGATCATCCTGGGGGAATTCGGCAGCAAGCTCCAAACGACATCAGACCGTCAGTGGCTCGACACTATGACGAATTACCTCAGTGGAGACCTCGACGGCAACGGCACCTCCGACTTACAGGCAGGACAACAAGGCGTCAGCTGGACGTGGTGGTCCTGGAATCCCAACTCCGGGGATACAGGCGGCATCCTCAAAGACGATTGGAGAAGCGTCCATCAGAACAAGGTCGATGCCTTGAAACCGATCCAATTCGACCTGCCCGACGGCAACGGTGGCCCGACCACACAGATTCTCACGTTCACTGTCAGTTTATCCCAACCAACGACAGTTCCGGTTACGGTCGACTTCAACACGTTTGATGTCACAGCCACAGCGGGAGTCGATTACCGACCCACGAACGGAACTCTCACGTTTGCTCCTGGCCAAACGAGTTTGACTATCTCGGTAGTCGTCTTCAGTGACGACCTCGATGAAGACGACGAAACCTTCACGCTCGAGCTATCGAATCTCGTTGGTGGCACATTCCTTGATGACCGGGCCATCGGAACGGTCTTGGATGATGATTAATGCTCGCAGTCTATGCACTGAGATTTGACAACTTGGATTCTGCTTTGCACTAACCCGAAGCGACAGCGAAGCTCTCCACTTTAGGTCCCCGCTCGCGTCGGGTTAGTTCGAAAACACCGTAAGATCCCATCGCCTTTGCGACCCTTCTGTTTCTTACCCTTCTCCCCGCCAGCAACGAATCCACTCCGCACACAACCTCACTTCCCTCCTGCAAGTCGAACGAACGTCGGGAATCGCGGCTTTCCGTCGGGAGTGAGTTCCTGGTAGCGAAACGTGATCATGCTACCGATTTCCGGTGGAGCTTCCCGTTGTTTATCGGTGAAACCGCTCCCCACAGAAAACTGGGTCCCGTCTTCGAGTTCCACCTCCAAAGCACCCAGCCGACCCTTATGTCGGCCTTTCCCGGCAACATACCCAACGACCTTCGCCTCGGCGTCGTGGAACGTCTTGACTTTCAACAACGTGTTGGACCGGCCCACTTCGTATTTCGAGGCTGGTTCGCGGAGCATCAACCCCTCACCACCGAGTTCTTCGACCCGAACCAGTTCTTTCCGAAGGTGATCCACACCCTTACACTCGATGTGCTCGTGAAAGACGAGATGTTCTGTTTTGTTTTTCTTGAAGAACTTGCCCAGCCAGTCGATTCGTTTCTCAAACGGTTCGTCGAGCCCAGGTGCATCGAAAATGACGTACTTCACATCCTTCCACGCCTCGTCTTTCTGGTCCTTCCGCTTCGCGATACCGTTCATCTTGTGGAACGTCTTCCGATCGATCCAGAGTTCGCCATCGAGCGGCGTATCCGGCAGGCTTTGGATGAACCAATCCGGCGGGATTTGTGGATTACCGAGCCGCGAGACGAGTTGCTTTCCATTCCAGTAAGACCGAACCCCATCGAGCTTTTCACTGATCCACCAACCCGTGAGGTCGGTTTCGTTCTTCCACGTTCCGGCGAGCAACAAAGGTGGTTTATCGTTTTCTTTCTCCTCCTTCGACTTCTTCGGCGGCGGAACGGCACTCCCGACGCGTTCGGCTTCGGCTTCTTCGCCCCGAAGTTTCCGCAGATGCTTACACGTTCGTTGTTCGATCGGAAGGGACTGCATCTTCCACGCCACGCATGTACACGAATAAACCCCACCGATGTTCTTCAAAACATACGGCTTCGCTGCGGAGCCTTTCATTTCAACGGATTCGCCATCGGCCAAATCGTGGAATTTTGCCATGGGTCAGGTCCTCTTTGTGTTTACGAGGATTGGTTGCTGTGTGCTTGTGATTTTGAGTATACGCCCACAGCAAGTACGTGTGCCATGTCCGTAGTGAGAAATGCTGGATTACCAACAACGTACTTTGTTTATGTCGGGATCGCAAGCCACTCCTGGATTTGGTCAGGAGAGGCCGAAAACTCCAATAGGGGGCTCTTCTCGATTTTGGGATTTGGATTTGCCGGCAAATCGTATTTCCACTTGCCTCGCGTGTCCTTTTTTTGGACTGCAAATCAGTACACCCGTGCGTGTACCTGCGACGAACATAACATTCCAAGACCCAAAGGCACACCCGACTACTTTTACCTAACCCAATCCTCCCTTGTATTGTTCCCCTCTCAACGGTTAACTTCTTTGAGGATTTCCAGTTATCTTCGTGGAAACACACGCGATTCCGCATATCTCTAATCTGGACGCAAGTTTCTGTTCGTTGTCGAAACTTGTTACAACGGACCCGAGAAACCGGAGTCCTCGAAAAGGCTTGAGCTTGAGTAAGTTTGAGCAACCACGATGAAAGTTGATTCGCCGGCAAGGAAGTCGTGTTTCCAACGAACGAAAACGAGTCAACTCATACTTTTCCTCACACAGTGGGGTATTTAATATGGAAAGACCAATCCGCATCGGGGCGGTCAATTATCTCAACACGAAACCACTCATTTACGAGTTGGAAAAACTAGCACCCGATGCCGAATTGCATTTAGAATTGCCGAGCAAACTGGCAGATCAACTGGCTGAGGGCGAATTGGATGTCGCTCTCATCCCGATCATCGAGTACTTCCGGAGCGGAACCTACAATGTCGTCCCAGACATCTCGATTGCGAGCAACGGCCCGGTCTTGAGCGTGACGCTCTTTTCGCGAAAGCCTTGGCCAGACATCCGACGGGTCGCCATGGACGTCGGTTCGCGAACGAGTGCAACGCTCACTCGCATCTTGCTCCAAACGAAACACGGCGTTCGTCCCGAGGTCATGCCGTTTCCGATCGACGCCGACCCGGAACAACTCGACACCGACGCCGTCCTTCTGATTGGCGATCGAGCCATGCGGGCCTGTTTGCCTGGTTACACATACGCTTACGACCTCGGCGAAGAATGGCACGAATGGACAGGACTACCTTTCGTTTACGCCGTTTGGGCCGTCCGCGAAGGAGTCGAACTCGGTCCGGTCACCGAGGCATTGCACGAGTCGAAACGACGTGGACAAACCAACGTTGGGCTCATCGCCCACGACGAAGCACCGCGTCTCCGCCTCGACGCCGGATTCTGTCGCCGCTACCTGGCGAACATCATTAAATACGGACTCGGCCCGCGTGAACTTGCCGGGCTGCATCACTATTACATGTTGGCTTGCGAACTTGGACTTGCACGACGGGGGGTGAATCTTGAACTCTACGGTCAATCGAATCTTGTCGAAAGCTGTTGATGGCGACCGACTGACATTCGAGGAAGGCTGCGAACTCTTCGAATGTCGCGACCTGGCCGCCCTCGGCCAGGCCGCCGACGCGGTGACACAACGGTTCCACCCAGAGCCGTATCGTACCTACAATGTCGACCGCAACATCAATTACACGAACGTCTGCGCTGCCGTCTGCGACTTCTGCGCGTTCTATCGCAAAACAGGCGACGCCGACGCCTACGTCCTCTCGCGAGAGGAACTCTACAAAAAGATCGACGAAACGATCACCCTCGGCGGCGACCAGGCATTGCTCCAGGGCGGCATGCACCCGAGCCTCAAGCTCGAGTGGTACGAAGAACTCCTGCGAGACCTGAAAGAACGCTATCCCGACTTCAACTTGCACGCGTTCAGCCCGCCCGAACTCTGGCACTTCCACAAAATCAACAAGATTCCCTTACGCGAAGTGCTCGGACGACTCAAAGAGGCCGGTCTCGGAAGCGTCCCCGGTGGTGGAGGCGAAATCCTCGCCGACCGAGTCCGTAAGGCAATGACCAAGAACAAATGCCTGACCGACGAGTGGCTCGAAGTCAACCGCGTCTGGCACGAACTCGGCGGTCGCTCCACCTGCACGATGATGTTCGGCCACATCGAGACGCTCGCCGAACGAATCGAAACACTCGACCGACTCCGACGACTCCAGGACGAAACCGGCGGATTCACGGCCTTCATCTGCTGGTCGTTCCAGCCCGGCAACACCGAGATGGACCACATCCCACCGGTCGGATCGTTCGAGTATCTGCGAACGCAAGCAATCGCACGGCTTTACCTCGACAACATCCCGAACATCCAATCGTCGTGGGTGACGCAAGGTATCAAAGTCGGACAACTAGCATTGTTCTACGGTGCGAACGACATGGGCAGCCTGATGATCGAAGAAAATGTCGTCGCTTCGGCGGGCACTGTGCACACGTTGTCTCTCGGGCAGATTCGCAACGCCATCCGTGAAGCGGGATTCATTCCTCGGCAACGAAATGTGTTCTACGAATATATCGATGACGAAGCACAGGCTCACGCCGAAGGGTTGCCCGAACCCGTGACGAACGGGTCGATGGCGCTGCCGATTGTGTCTTGAGACATGTGCCGCGAAAACGTTAAAGACAAACCCACGACTTGTGTTGTGGGTTCTTTCTCCCAAACGTGATGCAAGAGATCATTGGGAGCCATTGTCCGGAGACGGCTGCTTTGAGAGAGTCGTGATGGACTCATCAACACCGGTCGGCCTATCGACCCAATCACGCAATCCTTCCGTGAGCACCCCCCGCAAGCCTCTGGCAGCTCTCCACAATTGACCTTCGTCGGCGTACCTGGTTTGGTGCCAAACAATAACTTCCGTCCGTGACTTCAACGGAAGTGGAATTCGACACTGAACTCGACATTCCACCCAACCAACCATCGGGAGAGTTTGAGAATACTCGAACAGAAACCAAATGTCCTGGTCAGTTCGATCCACTTCGCGAGCTGGTGTCTGTTCCAAAAATGCGACCAACTCATTCATCCCCTCTTCGTCGGTGGTGAAAACGGAAGGCAGGCTCAACAGGAAAACATATTTAGGAAATTTCGCACTTGTTGGCTTCGACTCCGGCAAAGGAGACGGCGGCTTAAGATCGTACCAAATCTCCTCCCTCGCGAATTTCCACATGCCGAAAGCGGCTCCAAAGATGCCACCTCCAACACCCATCAGAAAAAGAGGATGCGGTTGTTCCGGAAAGGGGCCTCCCAGACCGAACCAAGTCGAAACAAATTTTCGTGCATACCAAAACGCGGCCCCAAAGCCAGCACCCAAAAGCCAATACGGGATAGCTTTGAGCGGAACAGCAAACGCAGCGTACAGCAGGAGCGCTGCGATTTGTTTAATGCCACGGTCCCGCATCCAAATCTTCCGGAGCCAAGGCAAGACAACATAAGCCAAGAGTAAGACAACGGCAAGAAACCCATGCAAAATGAGCAACAACCAAAACAGAAAAGTACCAGACATTGGCCTGTCCCAATCCATTGTCGCAAT
Source organism: uncultured Alcaligenaceae bacterium (assembly GCA_964423615.1). GTDB lineage: Bacteria > Planctomycetota > Planctomycetia > Gemmatales > Gemmataceae > CAYRFQ01. Next base: position 88,797 of record CAYRFQ010000014.1, read on the forward strand.
TCCTTTTCTTGTGCGTTTCTGTCATTGTTATTCCAGCGGAGAAGTCACATCCCTAACCAGGAGCCCTCATGATCCATGATTTATCGCTGGGTTATTTCGATCCAGAAAGCATTCGCCAGGGTCACCCAGCTGTCACCAAACCACTCGATCTCCACATCGTTCATCGCCTTCTCCGTGAAGACGGAGACGAGACCCGGCCTGGCGAATTCACTTTGGGAAAACATCCAGTTGCGATTACAGACGGATGCGTCACTTGTCCTCGGCTCCCTTCTCCCTTGCGTGCCGCGTTTTGCGCCCAAGGGAACAATAAAACCAAGCAGAGGACGCAGAAAACCGCCAAACCGAGTTGGAATCTGTTGATTGTGGAAATCATGCCTCCGCCTTGATGCCGTTCTCAACGTCGTGGGAGCTTGATGCAAATTGCTGCTCACTCGAAGAGTCTTGTGACAACAACCCCTTCAACTCGTGTGCAAACTCCCACAGTTCTCCCTGATCCCCGAAGTTATGCACATACTCAACGATCACTTTCGTTCGGAGCCCCAGTGGGAGCATCATCCGCACCTGAACATCCAGCTTGGAAGTGCCTAGAGCTGACGCCACTTTCACTGACGTTGAGAAGGCAAGGCTCTCGAGGCTTTGCGTGATGTTTGAGAAATCCTGGCGTATGAGAAAATCGACGAATTGAGGGAGATCCAACAAAGAAGTCGGCAGCTCGACGAGAAAGAAGTACTTTGGAAAAGTAGTACTTGTTGGGCTCTCACCAGTCAACAGTGACGGCCGCTTGACTGCATACAAGACTTCAACAACCCAAATCCCAACACCACAAAGCCCCCCGAAAGCCATTCCAGGAGGCACAAACCAATTCCCAAACAGAAAAAAATCATCTCCGCGTGGACTCAAACCGATACTGTCGAACACGAAACTGGCCAAAATCCAGAGGATACCTCCAACGAAATCACCGACTAACAACCCGCAAAAGACAAGAAGTGAAAATCGAAAGGCCTGACCCAAAATCTCGGCTGCGACCCGACGAAGTCCGCTTCCGTTCACCGCCATTTCTTGAAAAGCGGGTAATTTGCGAAAAACGAACACCAATCCAAACCTGAGAATGGCGGACAGGAGGCAAACGACCAAAACTGTTAAAAACGAAAACATCTCTGGGGCTCCTTCGTGGAGGAAGCTACTCGCTCAAACCGGCGTTCCTCCACGAATGCTCAACACCTCACTCAAAGTCATCGAAGTCAAAGTCCTCGGTCTTCTCAGAATTCGGCGTCGCTTTCTGACTCGGGTCGGACATCGGTTTTGGTTCGTGTACGAGCTTGATGTGCCTCGGCGTCGGATTCAAATCGTCGAGTTGGTCTTCGATTTGTTCGCGCATTGCCGCGAACGACTTGAAACGTGTATTGAGAAAAGTATTGTACCCGGTCCACATGAGGTCAGCACAGATTTCGACCGGAACCTGACCAGTAGCCGCACCGAGCCCAGGCAACGCAACCGAGCGAATGCTTCCCTCTTCCCTTTCGTTTTGCATATGGACCATCTGAAACGCAGCCGCACACGCGAGGGCTACGTTCATCGTGTCGCTAATGTCTTCCGACGAGCTAATCATCGTTGGAACAGAGATCAGATACTTCGGCGAAGCCACACCCGTCGGGACACACGTTGCGTGGCCAACAGGCATCAACCCCCCGAACTGTTTGGCGATTTCCTGCTGGACCCGCGTTTGAATCACGTTGCCGAAATGGTTCTTGATGACCGCATCGAGCCCTCCGTCCATGCTCCCTCGCGAATTGGTTGGTGTCACCCAGGCGTCAACTTGTTGGTTGAGCATCGACCCTTCAACGATCTGGACTTCGGGATTGTCCTCAAATGTGTCTTCCCAAGCACCCACCATCTTCGAGTTGATGTCCACCAGAACGATTTGGATTTGCATGTCGGCTCCTTTGGTTTTCGAAACACTCAATGGAAGTGTCGGAGTTGATTTGTGTTGATTGTCGCAACTCTACACCGAAGATCAAGGTTAGCCGTTCACGCGCCAGCAGTTTGTTTCTCGACCCCATCTCTTGCAAAAAGGCTTTCGAAAAACTACACCATCCACGACATCCATTTGGTACGCTGAATTGAAAGTAGAACCGAGCACAACATCGTGCTCGACACCGACGACGAAACCTCGTCTTTGGTGCCAAGACCGAAGGCCCCAAAAGACTGCGAAAGGAAGAATGGACATGACAAACAACGAACACGCTGACGACATCGTTCGAATCACTCACGCGAATTCCGCCATCGAAGCGAACATGATCAAGAGCGCTCTGGAGAACGAAGGCATCGAGTGCAAGGTCGTGGGCGACATGCTCGAAGGTGGGCTCGGGCATGTTTCTGGCATGCTACCGGAAATCTGGGTCCATAAGGCTGACGCCGGACGGGCTCAACAAATCCTCGAAGACCACGTGGCGCTGACCAAAACTCAGGAACTCGATGACGAAGACGACGAAGACGAAGACACCTCATCCCAACACATCACCTAACTATGACATGACATCAAGGCGTCAATCGACGAACGGGGCTGGGCCGAATTGGTTCCTCGTTGCAGGGGAAGGCTTCGCAACTTGTGAGCCATCCGAAAAGAAACGCGAGAAATCTTGGCGACGTTTCTCGCGGTCCAAAGGTTCCAACGGTGAACGTTGGAACGGAACTATTCAACAACACAAAAGACCTCTTCCCGAAAGGTCTTACTCAGCCCATTCGTCGAGTTCCTTTTCGACTTCTTCCTTCAACTTCTTGAGCACACGAACGCGAACAACAATCTTCGCCGGCTTCGGCGCGATCGTCATTTTTTCTCCGGTCTGGAGATTGGTGCCCTGTCGTTCTTTCGTGGGCTTCTTCTTGTCCCGCTTGAGCTTCAGCAATCCCGGCAACGTGAACGTGCCAGCGCCCTCTTCGGAGAGATCTTCCATGATCATTTCCTCCAAGACATCGAAGAAATGCGCAGCCTGCTTCTTGTCGATTTCACCAATGTCATCAGACTTCTCGAATTTCTCAACGATGTGGGCGATCATCTGAGTTTTCGTGCGAGGCTTCGGCAGTTCCTTTTTCACTTCTTTCTTGGTCGTTTTTTTCGTCGTACTTTTCTTGGCCATAGTAATTCCTCTTGCATTTGGTGCGGTAAAAACCGGGATGATCGTTTGGTATATGAGGGAAGAGGTTAGATCGGGCCTTTCTACTTGTCAATCGAATCTTGACCGAAAACGTTTGTTTTTCCAACAAAAAGCCCGATTTTCTTCGGGTCAAATCCATTTTCACCATCGTTTTCTTGGTTCAGTCGGCAAAACTGACATCTCGAACGAACCGACGAAAACAACCAGAGAAGAAAATCCGATGCCGCTTCTGGGCCAACCGCATCCGGATAGCCCAACAATTTTATACCCCCCAACAGACCAACGAATCGGTCGTCATTCACAATCCCGGTGAGTTTTCTGCCACTTCATCTACCTTCGGAATCCCCGCCAAGAAGGCCGATTGACAGAGAAAAAATTTCCTCGTTTACCTCGGCGCAAGTCCTCCCCGATTCCCCGTTCACTTAGCGAACAAAACAACAACCTTGCTTAACCCAAGAGGATTACCAATATGATGCGTTCTCTCTTCATCGCTTCGATCTTCTCGCTCGGAGCCCTGGCCCTTGGCACCTCAGCCGCAAACGCCCAAAACTTCCACGGCCCAAGTCGTGGTCAATCGTTCCGACCGCCGGTCAGCCGTTTTTGCCCCTGGCAATGTCGCCATTTCCACTGCTACCGCGAAGCCTGTAGTTTCCGACATCGTATGCGGTGCCGTGGTTATGAAACCTGCCTCCGACGAGTTGGCCGTTGCTGGCATGTGAAGTACCGCCGTTGCTGCGGTGGCTACCGACCTTACCCCCGTCCTCGCCCAATCATCGATCCACGCAATAACTTTGGACCTGGTCGCGGACAACCGATCCACCGAGTCGGTAATGGTCCCCGAGGCGGATTCCGACGTTAAGATCGACTAACCCCAAAAGACAACAACCCCCGAAGGAGACATCGATCTCCTTCGGGGGTTGTTTTTTCGAATCGACCGGCTCACTCCGTTGGACCCCGGGAGTATAACTCGGTCAACTCGGCGAGTCGATCCAGTCGGTCGTAACTCAACATCTCTTCGGTAAATCGCCATTCCCAGTTTCCATCGGGTTTACCAGGAAAGTTCATCCGGGCTTCCGTTCCCAGGCTCAACACATCTTGCAACGGTGCCACTGCGGTGTCTCCTACCGAGGCCCAAGCTGCTCGGATGAGATCCCACGAGATGTCGTCACCACTCACACCCAGGTAGCGCCGGACATGATCTTTCTCGCGCTCATTCGCCACGTCATACCACCCGCAAGTCGTGTCGTTGTCGTGCGTGCCGGTGTAGACAACGGTATTGTGTTCATAATTGTGCGGCAGATCTTTGTTGTCACTTCCGCCCCCGAACGCAAACTGCAACACCTTCATGCCGGGCAAACCAAATTGGTGTCGCAACGCATCGACTTCGGGAGTGATGACGCCGAGGTCTTCGGCAATGATCGGTAATTCACCAAAAGCCTTTTCGATCTCGGTGAAAAGTTCCATTCCCGGAGCTTTGACCCACTCACCGACCTCGGCCGTCGGCATGCCCGCCGGGATCGCCCAGTAAGCCTCGAAACCACGAAAGTGATCGATCCGCACCAAATCCACGACCTCAAACGTCGCCTTGAGCCGTTCGATCCACCACCGGAAATTCGTAGCCTGGTGCTCACTCCATTCGTAAACAGGATTGCCCCAGAGTTGGCCGGTCGCGCTAAAGTAGTCCGGCGGCACACCGGCAACCGTCCGGGGTCGACGTTGTTCGTCGAGTTGAAACATTCGCGGATTCGCCCAAACGTCCGCCGAATCTCCCGCCACGAAAATCGGCACGTCGCCGAAGATCCGAATACCTCGTTCGTTGGCGTAGTTTTTGACGTTCTGCCACTGTCGGAAAAAGAGAAACTGAACGAATTTGAAATACCCCACCTGGTCTCCGAGGTCGTGTCGAGCTTTCTCGAGCGAGGCAGGCTCACGAAGGACGAGGTCTTCGGACCATTCGTACCAAGCCTTGCCACCGTTGGCGTCTTTCAGGGCTCGGAACAACGCATAGTCATCGACCCAGTGTTGGTGCTTGCCGATAAAGCCTTCGAAGTCGGCCCGCAAATGTCCAGCATGACCGCCTTGGAATCGTTCCCACGCACGGTTGAGGATGTTGATTTTGAAATCGATGACCGGGCCGTAATCGACATAATCACCGGGAAAATCCACCGCCGGAATATCTGACCGGTCGAGTAAACCATCCTCGACCAACAAGTCCGGGCTAACCAAATAGTAATTCCCAGCGAACGAAGCAAAGCTCTGGTACGGCGAATTGCCGTACCCAGTCGGATTCAAAGGGAGAATCTGCCACAAACTTTGTCGGGCATGATACAACCCATCGATCCACCGATACGCCGTACCTCCGAAGTCGCCAATGCCGTAGGGTCCTGGAAGGGATGTGGGGTGGAGTATGATTCCGCTTATGCGAGTTTTGAGAGTCGTTGGATTCATGGAGCTTTCAATCAATCAAGAGTGAGAGGGTGAAATAGTATGAGGGGGAGAGTTGGGGAATGAGAGTTGTTGGGACGTGGTTCCTGTGTGGATTGGCCTTCAGCCAAAACGTCATTTCTTTTGGCCGAAGACCGAATTCAAGGTAGCCTGGAGCAACGCCCCAGGAACGGACCAACACGAAGACCCAACAACCGCATTTTCAAATAACAGCTCTACTCCCCCGCAACCCACGCATTATCAACCAATTGATAATCTACAAGTTCGGCATCCGTAAACCACAATGCGATTTCGGTCTTGGCATTCTCTTCGCTATCAGAACCGTGAATCAAGTTGTTCTGGATGCTCAAAGCGAAATCACCTCGGATGGTTCCGGGAGGAGCTTCTGTGTGCTTTGTAGGACCCATCATTCCACGCACGACACTGACAGCATCAGGACCCTCCAAAACGACCGCGACCGTCGGCCCCGAAGTCAAGAACTTCAGGAGCGATTCATAGAACGGTCGTTCCTTATGAACTTCATAGTGCTTCTCGGCCAGTTCGCGACTCGCTTGAACGAGCTTCATGCCGACGAGACGAAGCCCCTTCGTTTCGAATCGGGAAATGATCGTTCCCACGAGTCGGCGTTGGATACAGTCAGGTTTGAGGAGAATGAGTGTTTTTTGCATGGTCCTATTTCTCGGGTACTAACAACGACAATTACAGTTAAAGATATTGTTGAATCACTTCGGGTAGATGTTCGTGATCTAATTCATCGACCTTCGGATCATACACCTGAATCGTACCTGGAAGCGCCCAAATCGTACGTCGGTTTATTCCTATCACCATGTCTTCGCGTTCAAAAAAGACATCGTCATCGATCTCACAAGTGTGTGTAAATTCTTGGCAAAGCGAATCTCGAATTCGCTCCCAGTCGTCAAGGAAAACGTCCTCGCCCAACTCGATAGACCAATCGGGGAAAGTTCCATAAGCTTCGACATACTTGAACACCAACCAGGCCACACTATTTGTGATGGGGTTGTGTTCGTCGGGCGCGAAGACGTAGTTGCCATTTTCATCAACATAGGAAAGAGAGTAATGATCAACTGGAGGATCGAGGATCGTGAGATGATCACACGAGACAGCCCAATAACTGTCTCCCTCCGCTTGCATCAACAAGGACAACGAGGAATGCTCGGGTAACAACTGCAGTCCGAGAGGATCGCGGATCAGATGCTCGCAATGTTCAGTCTCATCTAGATCCCTAGAAAAAGAAATCCACTCCCGAATTGATGGAGGAAGTGTCAGTCCAAGCTCCCGTTCGGTCGCGTTCATTACATCTTGATGACCGCCGACATCCGGTAATGAAACACCTTCCCAAATCTCAACCCATCTTCGAACGATCCGCCACCGTTCCTTCCACCCGTCCGGCCAGCCATGTGCGAACACGGGCTCGTAATCGGTCCCATATCGCATGACCTCCAACCACTTCGACTCGGCTTCTTTACGGAGTTCATTCCGTCTCGGTTTCAATTCCCAATAGCGATCCGAATAGACAGCCAGAGTGCGCATCTCTTCTTCGAGCCGGATCAACTCGGCACGCGGGTCGCCTTGTTCCTCAAGCCAGTCGGCGTAGATCAAACGACGCGGACTGCCCTTCGGTTCGGAACCGATCGCTTCAAGAAATGCACTCTCGGAAATCATTCGACTATCCACGCTGGCGAAGCTGGGACCGTCCTCACGGCCCACCAATCACCATCTTATGAAGTTTGCCAGCGTGGACACCTTACCGCACGAATGCCTCGACTTTTTCCAGGAATTCGGCATTCGACTTGGTCTTTTCGAGTTGTTTGACGAGGGATTCCATGGCCGCGACAGGATTGAGTTGGAGAAGGCTGCGGCGTAGCAAGATGATTTGCTTGTAGAGGTCGGGCGCGATGAGGCGTTCCTCTTTCCGCGTGCCCGATTGGGCGATGTCGAGAGCGGGATAAATACGGCGGTCGGCGAGCTTGCGGTCGAGCACCAGTTCCATGTTCCCGGTGCCCTTGAACTCCTGAAAAATCAGATCGTCCATACGCGAACCGGTGTCGATAAGGGCCGTGCCCATGACCGTGAGCGACCCACCTTCTTCGAATAGACGAGCCGTTCCGAATAGTTTCTTCGGCGTGTCGAGGGCGCGAATGTCCATCCCGCCGCTCATCGTCCGTCCGCTGTTGCCCGACGTCTTGTTGTAGGCTCGGGCCAGCCGCGTCAAGCTGTCGAGTAACACGAAGACGTCCTTGCCTTGCTCGGCGAGTCGTTTCGCCCGCTCGACCACCAACTCCGCCAGACGCGTGTGTTCGTTCGCGTCTCGATCCGACGTGCTCGCGACGACCTCACCGCGGATGCTCCGACGCATCTCCGTCACCTCTTCGGGTCGTTCGTCGATGAGCAACATCACCAACTCCATGTCCGGATAGTTCGTCGAGACCGCCTTGGCGATGTGCTCCAACAAGACCGTCTTTCCCGAACGCGGCGGGGCAACGATGAGCCCACGTTGGCCCTTGCCGATGGGCGTGAGCATGTCCATCACGCGTGTCGTCAACGGCTCCGGCCCCGTCTCCAAAATGAGTTGGTCTTGCGGGTCGATGGGCGTGAGCGATTCGAAATTGCGTCGCGGATACTTTTCCGGTTCGAGCCCGTCGATCTGTTCGACAGTGAGCAGCCTCGGCCCCGTCCCCTTCTTGCTCGGCTCCGTGGGCCCCGTGACATGAAGACCTTTTTGGAGTCTGTGTTTTTGAACCAGCACGTTCGAAACATAAGCGTCGCCCGACTGCGGTTTGTAATTCTTGGCCGGGTTGCGCAAAAACCCGAAGCCCTTTGGATGAAGCTCGAGCACACCCTGCGCCGAGCTATTATCGTTCGTCATGATCGTCCTCAACTGGAATCGGTTCTCGGTTTTCTTTTGTCATTGCAAAGAAGTCATCGCAGGGACCGCAGCCACCCCAGAACGAGGATTGCGGTGTTCTCGTTAGAAGCTTGTCAAGGCGGAGGCGAGAGAGGTTTTGCGTTCCGGGAAAAGGGTTCGTAGTTAAGACCACCGGCACACACGATTTCTAACCACGAACTCCTCTTTTCCTTTTCGGCCCTTCCTGGTCCGGTGGGCTCTTCTGGCAGAAGCAACCAACGGGTTACACTTTTCGGCGAGGCGTAACGGCTTCCATTGTGCCGTCTGGGAGCGGGACAAGTTGATAATCGCCAAACAAGTTCGGCGATTCCTTTTGCATGATCTGCAGGACTTGGATTGCCAGCTTCCGAATTTCCACATCGGCGTGCCGACTGCCTCGCAGCTCAATGAAGTGGCGTAACGCGCGAGCGTTCACCGTCACAAATATTTTCGTTTCGGTCGCGTTGGGCAGAACGCTCCGGGCGGCCTGGCGAGCTTTCTTGCGCCGCAACGTTCGATCGGTTTCGTCTGCGAAAACCTCCTGCAGTTTTTCCGTCAGCTTCACGTAAGCTCCATGGCATTGGGCAATGGCGTCCAGCCATATCTCATGGAGTTCTGGATTGTCGGCAATGCAATCGGGCTCGACGTACTCGGCGACCGATTCGTCGACGTACCTCTGGCTCAACTGCGAATACCCCACGCCAGCTCGATGTCGAATCAATTCGTGCGTCAACGAACGGCTCACGCCAGTGAAGATAAAGTTCCAGACAGCATGCTCCAGGACCGAACCGTGGCCGACCTCAAGAATATGCTCAAGGTAAGCGCTGTTGCCGCCTGGCCGGGGCTTCGAGAAGCTCATGTAGCAGACACGGCCCGCCGTCTCAGACAAATACTCGCCCGCCACTTCGGTATCTGACTGCCAACTGACGCCGTGCTCGGCAAGGAAGCGATCGAGTTCCGCATCGTTGATCGTTTGCCGACCGACGAGGAAGACCGATGGCTCGCGGATAATAGTGATCTCAAGATGACCGTTCGAAGACATTTTACAAGAACCCCTTCCCTGGGAAAATAACTAAATTGGCTGGATTGTGACTGACTCGGACGCACAGGCGGTTGGCTTGTGGATTCGATCCACTGGACTGAACATCCCAACCCCAACAACACCCCTTGGAATGATAACAGAAGGACTTCATCCCCGCCGCCAACCTTCAAGGGTTTTGTAAAGCCATTCGCGCTCGGATTCCTTCAAGGCCTTGTCCCCAGGGTCGCATTAGCACGAGGACTCGGTCAAGACGACACGATGGGCTTCCCAAGACCGAACCAAGTCCCAGATTGGTTGCAAGTCCAAGATTCCACAGACCATGCAACCAACTAACCAAACCAGCAAAAACAGGTCAAGTAACAAAGGTGGGTTGCTCAGGAAACGAAGAGATTGAAATGAAACCAAATTACTCTCGGGCTCAACACCACACCACAATCCACTCCCAGTGACCCGTCCAAGAAAAAAGGGTAACCGGAGACAAACTTCAAACAACGAATCCCTCTACCCCGTCTCCTGTTCCTCAATGACCAACCCCTTGGTTCGTCCGAAACAAGAAAACTCGGCGGATCCGCTTCTCCGAAATACGCGGAAATTCTCGGACCGTTCTGGGGGTCGGCACCCAGCTGTTCGGCCCAGAACCGTGTGTTCGCAACTCTGTACTCGTTGGAAAGAGACACCAACGCGCAAATTTTCCGAGGTGCTCGGGTCGTTTTTCGAGATCCGGCAACGTCAAACTCGTCCGATCCAACCATCTCGCGACCCGAAGCCATGCGATGGATTAGAACATCCGCCCCTGTCCAACCCAATAATGCCAGTCGAGGACGGCTTCCATCGTTTCCTCGTCGTTGTCGTCCACAGGTTCGAGTTGAGACAATGGCACAGCGAGTTTTCTTTTCCCCCAGTCAATCTTGACGAACATCTCACTCTCGCACTCCTCCGCGTCTGCCATACCAGAGACCTCGACTTCGTCATCAGGTTCCAGGGGAGAAATGGAACGCTTCGCCACACACTTTGCGGCAAACGGAAACTGGAGTTGGTCCTGGAGGTAGTGGTACCAACCCATCGCTTGTTCTTCGGGACCATAGCAATCGACGACGATTTCCATGGTGATCCGTTCGTCACGCTCCGGATCACGATCTTGCTTACTCATTGGGAAATCCTCTCACACGTTATTCGTTCCAAGTTCGCAGACATAAGGAAGCCTCAAACAAATTGACGCCGCTTGACCAATTCGACCCCTAATCTCTCGCAGACATCTTCGACCGGCCAACTCGGTGGGTGAACGCTGCCAGTTCGCCAGTCCGAGCGGCTTCCAACACCGCTCCAGACGAAGCGCAAGGACATCCCGCTCTTCCCTGTAGTCCTTGATAGGAACGCGATATCGTCCTGGTTTGATCTCCAACAGTTCCTGAACTTGTCGCCATTTCAAACGCTTCGAGAACTGCCGAGCCCAATGACGACGCATGGTTGCACTCGACCATCTTCTTAAGCCCTCAAAACGACAACGATTACTTAGGCTTGTTCACTCTCGTACTTGCCATGAGACCGGGAAAATCAATTCCCACTCGTTTATCGTTGGCGTGGACAGAAAACGTGCTGTGGATGTGGTAATTGTACTCTTGGGGAAAACGCTCCATACGTTCGATGGACTTTAGCTTTTGCTCTCGCGGGACACCCCAAAACCAAGTCCAATCATGAACCGAAGAGATCGTTCCCAACTCCCAATCGCCCGTGCAAACGACGCCTCGAAAAATCACCATTGTGTCTGTCGAACTGTGTTTCGGTGCAGGAACGAGAAAGAATGGTCCCCCTGACAAATCCAATTGATGAACATCATCGAAGTAGGAAACACCAAGACCTTGCGAGAACCCCCGTTGCAACCACGCTCGAGCCGTTGGAAACGCTCCACGAAAGTCGTTGAAAGTAGCCCTTGAGAAATGATCCCAGTGTTTATGAGTGCACAACAAATATTTCACCGATACCGACAGTTCCGCCACAGCTTCCTGGGCCACAACGGCTGGACTTGGTTCGCCAACGCTGCGAGGAGGCATTTCCAAAATCGCTGCTTCACCGCCGTGAACCAACAGCCAACAACCTGTCCGCAACCGGTTGAACTGGCCAAGGAGGTAGATGCCTTCAAACCACTGATCCAAGGACATGTCAGGGCCTCGCTGTTGGGTCAGGGATTTCCAGTCCCATTCGACTGCGGCGAAATGGTCAGTTGTTCGATTCTCACAATGGGCAACAACGAACAATGTTCGACTCTATCGAGAACCCCAGTAATCGGGTCCGCGCCCACGCCGATATCCACTCGCTCACGCAAAACCAACACTTGTTTGGGATGACGAAGGTCGTAAGTCTGCCCATCCGTCATGTGCAAACGCAATGGGATGAAAGGACGCACTCGCAGCAACTCCGACATTTCTTCGGGTCGCATTGTTTGCCTCCAGAAAACACTATCTCCCGATCACTGTTCCACCAACTGAATCAAATTTCCACAGGTGTCGTCGAACACAGCCATCGTCACTGGTCCTGCTTGTGTTGGTTCCGTTTTGAATGTCACTCCGAGTTGCTTCAATCTTTCAAATTCGGCTTGGAGATCGTCAACGAAGAACATGTTGGCAGGAATGCCGTCTTGGAAGATCGCTGCTTGGTAGGCCTTCGCAGCTTGATGAACATTCGGTTCGAGTAACAATTCCGCACCGTCCGGTGCCTCCGAGGAAACGACCGTCAACCACCTGTGCTCCTCGCTCACGGGAATATCCTCCTTTTTTTGGAATCCAAGGATCTCAGTGTAGAACTTCAAAGCCTTGGCTTGATCGTCAACAAAGATACCCGTGACTTGAATTTTCATCAGTGTTCCCTCTCCAATTTACCAGATTCCTTGCCACATCAATACACTCGCCGTGTCACTTTCTCACCATTCCTGGTAAAATGCAATCTCAACAGCACACTCCTTCTTGTTGCCGACAAAGGAGCCGCAGCCCTCTCTCATGAACCGCCGCAATTTCCTGAACCCACAGCGAATGGCCGAAGCCGCAGCCAAAGGACTTGGCGCCGCCCAGGAGATCCAAAAGGATCTCGTCAACACAATCACCGACACTCCAGAAGAACCACGTCCCGAGTTTTCGTTGTTGAATTTCTCGCGGCGGGCCATGGCCACCGAGTTCGAGTTCAGGGTCCCAGTCGGGATAGGCGTCCCCCCCGTCGAAGCGATGGAAGAAGCCCTCGACGAAGTCGACCGCCTCGAAACGCAGATGACCGTCTACCGCGACAACAGCGAGTTGGTGGCGATTAACCAGCGGGCGTTTTTCGAGTCCGTCAAAATCGAGCCTGGTCTTTTCGAATTACTCCAACTCTCGGCGAAAATCTCCCGCGATACGAACGGGGCCTTCGATATCTCCACTGGAGCCCTCACGAAGGCTTGGGGCTTCTTCCGACGTGCCGGACGTGTGCCCTCGCGTGGCGAACAACTCGCAGTTTTGAAGAAAGTCGGTATGCGATACGTCGCCTTCGATGCCACCGCACAAACCATCCGTTTTCGCCGAGAAGGCCTCGAACTCAACCTCGGAAGCATCGGCAAAGGCTACGCACTCGACCGGGCCACTTCGATTTTGCGAGACGTCTGGCAAGTTCCCCATGCGTTGTTGCATGGCGGACACAGTAGCGTGTACGGCCTCGGCAGCGAACCAGGAACTCTCAAAGGATGGCAAGTGGGTCTACGCCATCCGTGGAAACCAGAACAACGTCTGGGATTCGTTCGTCTTCGAAATCGCGGAATGGGAACGTCCGCCGCAACTTTCCAGCACCTGGAACACAACGGCCGAAAGCTCGGCCACGTCATCGACCCAAGGACAGGATGGCCCGCCGAAGGTTTGGCCAGTGCCACAGCCATCGCACCAACGGCGGCTCTCGCCGATGCCCTGGCAACCGCCTTCTTCATCATGGGCGTCGAGAAAACCCGCGAATACATCGCCAAGCACCCCGACGTCGGGACGATCTTGCTCCCCGCCAAGGAAGACGCTCAACCGATCGTCCTCAACATTCCCGAAGACGAAATTCAGCTTTCCTCTGGAACTGGTGTTTCGAATCGACCACAATAGCGGTATACACAACAGAATAGTTCGGGACGAACGTTGACTGCTCGCCATCTTTCTCCCGTCTATCAGACCTTGCGACGTCGCGGGTCCTCATGGCTTACATGCATTGAATTGTCGGGAAGCGAGCACTCTGACGCCAACCCGTAGCGCAAGTGAGGATCAAAGAATATTCCTCCTCACTCACACATCGGGCTGGCGGAACAACGCTCGACAATCCAAGTTGGACCAGCAACTAGTTCCATCTTACCTCTCCTCGAAGCTCAATGAATAACATCGACTGGCTCACAGATCCTCTGACGATAGTTCTCGCTGGAACGGTTTTAGTTAGCCTCTTCGTCTACCTAACCCACCGCGTAGCCACTGGAACCGGCGTCAAGCAAATGGAACCAAACATGGGCACGCGGGTGTTCCTCGTGTTGTTACGTTTGGCCATCGGATGGCACCTTCTTGTCGAAGGCGTTGACAAAATCCAGGACCCTTCCTGGACCAGCGACAGTTACCTGCGTGCGGCGACTGGCCCTCTCGCTCCCAAGTTCCGAGAACTGGCGAGTAACGAGGCCATCGAGAAAATGACACTCGGCGAAAACGACACCTTTCCTCCTGCCCTTGCGAAAGACTGGCAAGCCACCTACGACCAATTCGTCACCCACTACGAATTGAGCGACAAACAGGAAGAAGACGCCAAGAAAGCCCTCGAGAACGCCAAGACGACCACCCTCAACTGGATGAAGACGTCGGCCAACCGGCCTGCAAGTGTCTCGACCACAGTCTCAGGCCAAGCTGCCCTGAATGTTCCAATGCGGGTCGCATACTACAAGCAAACTCTCGAGCGGATCGAAAAAATCGAGAAGGAAAAATTACCCCGCTACAGCCCGATGATCGAGAAGGACGCCCAACGAGAATTGAATCGCAGTATCGGCGAACAAAGACGCAACGGGTATCCTCCACTTACCGAGAACGAAAAGATCGAGCAGCTCAACAAGATCAAAATAAAACTGCGCGACAAAGCCCACGACGAGTTGCGAACCGCCCAAAAAGAATTGATTAAAACGTACAACAGCCTCAAGTCCGACATGGAATCCAAGACTCTCAGCATGGAAAAAGCCCTCCGTGATGTCTTGGACGAGGAGCAACTCGAAAAGGCCCCACCGACCAAATCTCGGCTCGACAACATCCGAGAGACACCCCTGCCACAATGGCGTGACTTGATCGTGAGCTACGGCCTCACGATCGCTGGAGGATGTTTAATTCTCGGCCTCTTTACCAGTTTGGCTGCCGTATTTAGTGCCCTCCTGCTTGTGATGTTCTACGCCGCCATGCCGCCGTTGCCTGACTGGCCCGCCAACCCCAAGGCTGAAGGGACTTACCTTTACATCAACAAGAACATCATCGAGATGCTCGCGTTGTTTGTCCTCGCCACAGTCCCAAGCGGACGTTGGGTTGGTCTGGATGGGTTGGTCCCATTCCTGGCATTCTGGCGAGGCAAGAAAAAGGACAAGGACACACAACCCGGCCAACAGCAACAACAGCACTCAGCATGATCGGGAGTCGTTCCGAGGAAACTGTTGCGACCAACTCGATGCGTTCTTCCAAATCCCTCTCCCAACACAGGAGAGGGACAAACACCGAACGAAACGCGAAACTCAACGAACGAGGGATCAAAACCCTCAATTAATTTTCTGACCGTAGTTCAACAACATTAAATTTTCGCTCATGCTTTTCGTCTCGGCCAAAAGCATGTCCTCATCCACAATAAATATCATCAAGGAGACTTCCTATGGCTCTTGACGTATCACCCGAAGAAAAGGCGATTGGTGAAGAGAACTTCCACCGCGCTGTCGGCAAACTCGGCGTTTCTCGCCGCCAGTTCATGGGCGGTTTGTTGGCCACTGGTGCAGCACTGCCGATCGGTGCAGCCGCCTACTACGGCTACAACAAATCGGAGTTCCCCCGGATGCGGCCCGTGAAGGCTGGGCTCATCGGAGCCGGCGACGAAGGCGGCGTTCTGGTCGGCGAACACAACCCTGAGTTCGTCGAATTCGTCGCCTACTCGGACATTCGGCCCTACAACCAAAAACGAATCTTCACTGGCGACATGAGAAAGGTCGGCGACAAACTCCAACCGCATCCGTCGAGCCCGCGGAAAGGCTTCAACTACCACTACGGCAACGACGCAGCCGCCAGCATCACGCTCCACGAAGATTATCGCGACCTACTCAATGACGACGAAATCGAACTCGTCGTCATCGCGTTGCCGCTCCACCTCCACGCACCAGTGACGATCGATGCTCTCAACGCTGGCAAACACGTGTTGTGCGAAAAACTCATGGCCTGGAACGTCAAGCAATGTAAGCAGATGATCCAAGCCGCCGAACGCAACAATAAGTTGCTCGCCATCGGCCACCAACGTCACTACAGCATGCTCTACGCTCACGCCCTCGAAGTCATCAAGAGCGGCGTCATGGGTGACATCCACCACATCCGTGCTCTGTGGCACCGCAACAACACCAAAGCCCTGCCAACGACCGACCCTCGTTACGTGGCCGACGATCCGTACGCCCGTTACAAGGATAGCTGGCGCCCCGCCATCTATACCCCAGAAAAATTGACGCAAGCCGGGTACACTGGCATCGACCCGGACACAGGCATCTCCGAAGCCACACTCCGCCAAGCAGGCTTCAAGGATCTCAAGGAATTCATTCGATGGCGGCTGTATGATCGCACTGGCGGCGGACTCATGGCCGAACTCGGAAGCCACCAACTCGACGCCTGTAGCATCTTCCTCGGTGGCGTTCGACCCATCGCCGTTTCCTCCGTCGGCGGAAAGTATTTCTACGAAGACGACCGCGAAGTCGAGGACCACGTCTTCTGCACCTACGAATTCCCCGGCCCCAAATTCTTCAAAGAAGGCATCGAAAACCCCGACCACACTAATTCCGAGCACATCCAAGACCGCAACGATGTCGTCGTCGTGACCTACTCTTCGATCAACACCAACGACTTCGAAGGCTATGGCGAGTGCGTCATGGGAACGCGGGGAACGCTCGTCGTCGAGAAAGAACGCAGCGCGATGTTGTGGGGGCTCGGCAGCCGCTCGACCAAGATGGGCGTCAACACCAGCGGTGGTCAAGCTGCCATCGACACCTATGCTTCCGACTACGTCCCGACTGCTACCGAAAATGCCGACGCCGCTCGCGGTCGGTCCTCCGTCGGCGACGCCATCAGCCGTGGGTATCGCGAAGAGATGGAGCACCTGGCCTACATCATCCGGATGCAAGACCAAGGGATGGAAAGCGACCAGGCCCAACTCAAACCTCGATGCGGCGGTCGGAAAGCCATGGCCGACGCCATCATGGCCCTGACCGCAAACGTCGCGATGGCCAACAAACAACGAATCGAATTTGACTCCGATTGGTACGACGTCGCCAAGCTGGATAAAGTCCCAGATGACTCTCGAAACATCGAAGGACCACTGCCTCCTGGCGAAGCTGCCGACGGCCGAAGTTAGGAAAGATTCCCAACATCAAAAAAGAACCCCAACTGGTATCAGTCGGGGTTCTTTTTTTGTCCACCAATGCCAACCGAATTAAGACCGAAACTTCCGGAACTGGGGAGGTTCAAAAGCTCACGTCCTCACCATAATTCGGATCCGAAGAAGATTAATGAACCGGCGCCATTCCGTTGCGAGCCGCGATTTCTTCTTCGTATTCCTCGTATTCCTCATCTTCGTGCTGTTGTTCGTTGGTTGGAGCTTCCGTTGGGAAAAACTCCTCGCTCGACGGATTGTGCTCGTCAAGTTTTCGCAACACGCCAACGGCTTCTTCCAGGTCGTGTTCGAGACAACAAACGCTAATCACCAACTCAGCCAGCGCCGCGAACTGCAATCCGCTCGTCACCTCAACCCAACGAGCCCGTTCGGCGTCAGCCAATTCCGGCACTTTGCGAGCGAAGTAGGCGTCTCGAAGCGCCGCATCGGGAGCATCGATTCGCAAAATCCGATCGAACCGACGTGGTCGCGAAATGATCCGACGGTCGAGTTTTTCCGGATAGTTCGTACTCGCGATGTTGACGGCCTTGTCGACCTGGTGGTTGCCGTCGAGCCACTGGAGCAAGGCACTCTCACCGTGGTATTCGATCGTCGCATCAATATCTTCGAAAATACATACGATGGGACGGTCGGGCTCGACCTCACGGAATTGTTCGACACACTGAATCAACGCGTGAGGACTCTGGCAGAAAAACGCCACGGAACCTTGCTGGACAACTTTCGCGACGACTTGGTGAATGAGCGAAGACTTCCCACCACCTTGTTTGCCGTAGAGCAAGTAACCCCGACGATGGAGAAAGCCGTACTTGCGAAATTGGGCCCCGCGCGTCCAGAATTTCTCGATCTCTTTGAGAATTGTCGAAGAAAGACTCCCAGGAAAGTCAATCAAGTCATCGAGTTTGAGTGTTTTTGGTTGGAGAAGAGGAGCCCCATAACAATCCGTCATACACAAGTAAGCTCCCGTTGGAAGTTGATCCAAAGTCGGACCACACGCTTGATAACCACCCGAACGCATGGACCATTGCACGAAATTCCTTGTCTGCATCCTTGTACTCCCACAGTTGCCGAGTTGGAAAAGTTGATGTTGTGGGTAGGACATTAACACGTGAGAAAAAGTTCACCAAGGTTGGTAGAAAAAACACTCGCATTTGTGTCTGTTCTTGGTCGACTTCCGGAGACAACAACGGACAACCAACAGTTCCCCAAACAAGACTTCCCACGAGACTCCACGTCTTGTCCTCTGCTCTGAACCCCTTTCTGGTTCTGAAATATTTTTCCAATCCCCGTAAGGAAGTCGCACCGTCGTGCGTCTCATAGTTGTTGACAAAAATAACTTCTTCCCTGACACAAAGGAGGTCACGACTGCTGAGCGAAAACGAGCCAAACAACATCGTGTTGTAACTATCCGAGTGCTCGACAAACAAAACTAAGTCACCTTCTGAATCATTCTCAAGGGCCGAGATCGACCCTTCCCGAAACTGATCTGAAAGAACCGCGGGTATCTCATCTCCACGTTCTATTATCCGGTTTCTCCAGAGAGCAACGCCACACGTTGTGGCTGCAACAACCTCCGCTTGAGTTAAGTCTTCAGCATCAACGACTTCTCACAGCAACGACCAATAGGCTGCCTTTGACCCTCGAGACTTCCTCGAGGGTCTGTTCTTTGGACATCCCTCTCCATAAAGCCCTGCACATCGATCTACTTTCAAATTATTGGTTAATCATTTTGAAACAGAACCACTGCGTTGTTACAAACGAGTGGGATTGAAGCAACAATCACACCTTTCCATCAGTCAACCCATCCCAAATCATTGTTAAACTCTTCGTAGTTTAACGAGTTTGCCGGATATGCTAACTTTATCAATTTACGATAGAAAGAATTGTAAAATCTACAAATCATACTATTGCAACGGTGGTCAGTCGGATTAACTTAAAATAGATGAGTAATAGTCTGGACAGAGTTGCAAAAGCGAGGGGTGTTTTGTTCCGGTGGAGTTGCCGGGACTGTCTGGGTGTTTCTCACACAACTGGACTGGCACTAAAAGGAGAGTAAACCCATGAAACCCTACTGGGTTCGCATTGTGTGTGGGCTGTTCGTGTTCTTTTTCGGCGTCGTAGAACCTGCGTCCGCTGCTTGGAATAACGTCTTCCAGGTCACGTGTTTCCTGCGACGAAGACGGGCCGCCGCACGAATTCCCATTGTTGCTCAGAGTTCGCCTGTCGTTGTTCAGAGTTCGCCTGTCGTTACACAGAGTCCACCTGTCGTCACACAGAGTGCGCCATGTCCGCAACGACAGTGTACCACTCGCTACATCCAACGATCCTACTACCAACCGGTCACGACTTATAAGACCGAGACATACTATGAGCCAGTGACCTCCTATCGGACGAGCTATTATTACGAGCCCGTAACGAGCTATCGCATGTCGTGCTATTACGACCCGTGCACATGTAGCTATCGACAAGTCGCCGTCCCACAAACAAGTTATCGGCTTCGGTCACAAAGTTGTCCCGTCCAAAGCTTCGTCCAAAGGTGTCGCTCGGTCCCACAGACGAGCTATCGACAAGTCAACTATTACGTTCCGCAAACTACATGCTGCGAAACGACCACCGGCGCACCGGTATTGGGAACCGCTCCGCCACCCACTGCCAATCCCAACCCACAAATTTCGGGTTCTTCACCAAGCACGAACCAGAACGAAGATCCAAGCGTCCAGCAACAATCCCAAACCCGACAACCACAGTTTCGGAAGTTTTACAGCGCTCCAGAAACGACTCCATCACAAACTCAACAAAATTCGGAATATCGGCAACCCTTCCTTGGCAATCCCCAACCGACAACCAAATCGGTAACTCCTAAATCACAACCAAGATTCCAAGGCGTTCCGTTAGACCGATTCACCAGAAACACGACGGAAAACATCCAGGGACGCGTCGTTCGTGACAACAAAACTCCTCTGGCCAATACACGACTTGTATTCGTCAACGCCGAGCTTCGTGCCAACCAGCACTTTACGACATCGGACTCCAACGGTAACTTCCGCCTGGCCCTTGGCTCCGGTCAGTGGGAAATTTACATGACCCAGTCCAACGGCAAGCGAGTTTATCACAGTCAAATCGACGTGCGTAATGAGGAACAAGCCCCCTTCTTTACTTTGGTTAGTCATCGAAGATAAGAGCTGAACTCAATATGCTAAAAAGGCTCGGCAGGTCCACCTGTCGGGCCTTTTTTCATTTCGTCACGACCTGTTTCTGTTCCTATTGCGGCCTCTTGACCAGTTCGTTGACATACCTGTTCACGGCGTCTTCCACTGTCTCTTTCGCTTCTGGAATCCCAGTCCACCCAAGCGGCTCGACACTTACCCCCTCGAGTTGCTTGTACGTGCTAAAGAAGTGCTCTACCTCACGAAGAAAGTGTTGCGGAACGTCTTCCAGCGATTTGAATTCCGCAAAGAGCGGATCGGAGTTCGGAACGCCAAAAATCTTGAAGTCGTTATCCCCTCGGTCACGCATCTTGAACATTCCGATTACCCGGGTCTCGATCAAACATCCACTGAACGTTGGTTCATTGACCATCACCAATATATCGAGCGGGTCTCCGTCCTCGGCAAGCGTTTGAGGGATTATTCCATAATCGCCAGGGTAGTGACTCGCCGAATACAGATGACGATCAAGCCGAATCAGTCCTGTCTTTTTGTCGATCTCGTACTTGTTCCGTTTACCCTTGGGAATCTCGATGATTGCATGGACGACCGAAGGCAAATCCGTCCCGGCAGAGATTGAATGAAACCAGTTTTGGTTGTTTTGCATTTCCGAATTCCATTGTTGTGCTAGTGAAGAAGATAACGGTGTGAATTTCTGATCACGTTTTACGGTTAATCAACCGTGTGAAGCTTGCCATGCCAAACACCTTACCCATCCTGGATTTTTACAGCCCCTTTTGCTATAGAATCAATAAAGTCCTGTTGCTTGGAGAGGAAAGTCAATGGACAAACTCGAATACGAAACCCGATTCTCGGAGATCCGCGAAAAGGTTAATTCCGGATCTCGCCTGTCGTTTGAAGAGGGCATGTTCCTGGAAGAACACGCGGACCTCCTGACGCTCGGTCAACTTGCTAACATCGTTCGTGAACGCAAGAACGGCAACAATGCCTACTATAACGTCAACACACACTTGAACCCAACGAACGTCTGCGTGTATAGATGTACATTTTGTGCATTCCGTGCCGATCTCAAAGATCCCAAAGGCTACGTCATGAACGACGAGCAGATCCTCGAACGCGCTGCCGAAGCCCAAGGACGCGGCGCGACCGAACTGCACATCGTCGGCGGGTTGCACCACCAACTACCTTACGAATGGTATTTGAACGTGGTGAGAATTATTCACGAAAACTACCCCCGCTTGCACCTGAAAGCTTACACCGCCGTCGAGTGGGATTGGTTCTCGCGAATGACGAATCGACCGACCAAGGACCTGCTCGCTGAATTCAAAGACGCCGGACTCGGCAGCCTTCCGGGCGGCGGAGCGGAAATCTTTCACCCGGAAATCCGCGATCAGATCTGCGAACACAAGGCCGATGCTGGCGGTTGGCTCCAAATCCACCGTGAGGCCCACGAACTCGGTCTCCGTACCAACGCAACGATGCTCTACGGCCACATCGAGAAGCCTCATCACCGCATCGACCACCTCGTGCGTCTCCGCGAAACACAAGACATCACCGGCGGCTTCCAGACTTTCATTCCGCTGGCGTTCCACCCGGACAACACCGGAATGGATCACTTGCAAAAGCCGAGCATGCTTCGCGACCTACGCACGATGGCCGTTAGCCGATTGATGCTTGACAATTTCCCTCACATCAAGGCTTATTGGGTGATGTTGGGCATCCCCACGGCGCAAATTTCGTTGAGCTTCGGTGCCGACGACATCGACGGCACCGTCGTACACGAAAAGATTTACCACGACGCCGGTTCGGACTCACCGCAAGAAATGACGATCACAGACCTGCGCCGACTCATCGAAGAAGCTGGTCGCGTTCCGGTCGAACGAGACACCCTCTACCACGAAGTCGTTCGCGAAGAAGACGACTGGAAAACGGGTCAGCAAATTCAACTCGTCGAGGCCGCCGTGTAAGAGCACTTGTCACGGCGAACAAGATGGAACACACTAAAAGACCGGCTGGAAGACAGTCGGTCTTCTTTTTTGGAGTGAGTTTCCAACATGGACGAACAATCCTTACTCGACAAAATCGCCAAAGACCCAAACAACGAAACGACCTACCTCGTCTACGCGGACTGGCTCGAAGAGCAAGGTCAGAACGACCGAGCCGAGTTGATTCGTCTCGAATTAGAGGCCGAGAACTTACCTAACTGGTCACCAAAACGGGAGAAACTCCAAAATCGCCGAAGTGAATTGTTGGACCACCTTCGAGCCAATTGGAACGTGCTCCGACAAGTTCCAGGCGACATAACGGTCAACTGGCTGCGAGGCCTTCCTACTCAAATCCAGTTCCTGTGGAGTTCCGCACACCAAGTCTCCACAGAAACCTTTCAATATGTCCTCCAGTTCCCCTTCCTCCAGTCCTTGGTGACTTCGGGCCACTTTCCTCCAGAATGGCTGGAATCATTATCCGAAAGTGCAAATCTCCACACGCTTCACATCACGAATAGGACCAAAGATCATGTCCAACCCCTCCTTTCGTTACCCCATTTGCAAAACTTGACGATCAGCGGATACTTCGAGTCGTTCATTCCCCAATTGGTTCAATTTCCGCGTCTGAAAAGTCTCGCACTCTATGGTCAAATAGAGAACGAAACATGCCTCCACATTGGTCAACTACAGAGCCTACGGTCGTTAAGGCTGTGCACTAATGCCAAAGCCCCGGAAGATGGTCTTGCTCACCTCGTCTCGCTCACCAAACTCGAAGAGTTATATCTCCCCGACTTCGGCATGACCTCCGAAGGTTGCGAGCACATCGGCCAACTCGTCAATCTGAAAAAACTTGAGTTGATAGAGAATGAGATCAAAGACGAGGGCGTCAAATACCTCGTTCCGCTCCAACAACTTCAGGTACTGGATTTGACCGAAACGGACATCTCCAACAAATCTTATCCTTACCTCGCCAAGTTGAAAAAATTGAAAGGGCTCGACCTCCGTTACAACTTCTCCCTCGACGGCAAAGGTCTGTCCAAACTCAAGGACCTCCCCGAACTCGAAGAGCTGGACATTTCTTGGAGCGAAGTGAGATTGGACGATCTCGTCTCGTTACTCGAATTTCCAAATCTCAAGTTTGTACGAACGAGCAGTGATATGTTTTCCGAAGACGAAGAAGATGATTATGAAGAAGTAGAACGTTGGGAGACTGCCTTCCAGAAAGAAGACATACTAATGGACGTGCATTGGGAATAACGGCTCAGATAGGCTGTCGGATGGACCGTAGCCCACCCGACAAGAATCCCGGTTGACGATCAACATCAACGATCCTTCTTCTCTTTCGGTTTCGCAAGCCCAGCCTTCTCCAAAAGCGACTGTTCGAGGATGTTCTCCATGTCGTCCTCACTTTCGACTTCCTCGAAACCTCCCTCGGGAGCCTCGTATTCGATCGTCCAAGTTCGTTTTGCCAACGTGATTTCGTGACCGGGGTGCAACATCGTTCGCGTCGTAATTCGAGCACCGTTGACTTTGGTTCCATTGGTGCTCCCAGCGTCTTGAATGTACCACCATCCGTTGTTGTACATCAGACGACAATGGGTCTTGGATACGTTTGGCAAACGCAGACAAACGTCGCAAGATTCCAACCGACCAATCGTCATGTCATCCCGAATCAGCGGAATCGGATCGCCTCCGCCCACAGGCACCAATTCCCCCAGAACTTTATGTGTCATTTGATTTCCCTGTTGCAAAGTCAACCGGCATTTTCGGACCTCTCGTGGAACCTGTGTTCCGACCCAGGTATCATAAAATATGAACAATCGAGAGTCCAGAGAGGCGAACGTGATTGGCGTGACAATCGACAAAACACAGGCTCGAAAATGAACACAGCGACCATGCCCGCGGGATTGACTCCCGAACAACGCTATTACCCCTTCAGCCGTTTTCTTCGCGAACGATTCGGGACCAAAGTCTACCGAGTGAGTGTCGATGGCGGTTTTACTTGTCCAAACGTTGACGGAACCGTCGCCAAGGGCGGATGCGTTTTCTGCGACAATCGCAGTTTTGCTCCCTCGCGTCGTTTGCCACGAAGCACGATTCACGAACAACTCGACGTCGGGATCGAAAAGCTTCAAGCTCGATTTGGCGTGGACCATTTTCTAGCCTACTTCCAGGCCGCGACGAACACATACGCCCGACTCGAAAAACTCAAACGACTCTACGACGAGGCCATGGCTCACCCCAAAATCGTCGGTCTCGCGATCGGAACACGCCCCGACTGTGTACCCGACGATGTCCTTGACCTCCTCGAAAGTTATGCTGAGGAAAAATACGTATGTCTCGAACTCGGGTTACAAAGCATCCATGATCGCTCCCTCGACTGGATGAACCGAGGGCACTACTTTCCGTCCTATGCCGATGCCGTCCACAGATGTCAGGGAAGGAATTTGGACATATGCGTCCACGTCATACTCGGACTCCCTGGAGAAAACCACGCCGACATGATGGCCACCGCCGAAGTCGTGGCCGCGTCTCCCGTCCACGCCGTGAAAATCCATAACCTTCACGTCGTCAAAGATACACCCATGGAACAAATGTACGAACGCGGCGAAGTTCCTATGTTCGAACTCGGCGAATATGTCCAGGTTGTGTGCGATTTCCTCGAACGGCTCCCACCCCATTTCGTGATCCATCGCCTTAATGGGGATGCACCACCGGACTATCTCATAGCACCCCAATGGTGTATGGATAAACATACGCTCCTCAATAACATCCAGGCAGAATTACGAAAACGTGATAGTTGGCAAGGAAAGAAATGGTCACCGGAAGGGAAGACACTCGAGCGACCCATGCTCAAGGAAGGGGAATCGTTATCACTTCCATTGATTCAGTGACAACGTGAGAAATGTCCAACCAGACGGCGTTTTCGTACCTGCGACTTCAAGCCACTGGTACGAAAACAGCGATTAGAAAAGTCAATCTCACTCATCTTTCTATTCGTCTAACTTTACCGACCATACCAGTAACTTGGAGCTTGTTGATAGTACGCAACCGGACGACGAGATTGAGTTCGCGGTTGTGTATAAACCCCGTACGCATAGGGTTGATAGGCCGTCGGTTGAATAGGATTCGTTTTGGGTGCAGACGGAAGCAACGGTGGTTCGTTCGGGGGGGTTTTGAGAGTCGGAGGCATTTTGGGAGTCAGGGGATTTGTATTCGCAGGTTGCCGATTGGGGTTCGTCGAGGATTGTTGCCAATTGGGAAATCGCGGCTTCAGAGGTCCCGGAGTCTGGTTCACGCCGTCGTAAGGGAAATACGTGTACCAGGGAGCAAGGGTTTTAACGTCGTGGTGGTTCAAGGACCGAACTCGAAACTTTACGTGGATTCCCGCATCGATTTTCACGGGGTGGCGAAACGGCCACTGGGCGTATGCGGAGGTCGGAACGAATCCAACCAAGAGAATCAACAACCATGCCCGGTTGATTACTTTCATGATGTTCATCCTTTGATGGTGGGCCAGGGAATTCCTGAGGTTGCACCTATCTGGATTGCCCAGGGACAACCACTTGAACATTCCCCATAAACGAGAGAAAGGCCAGGGAAAACAACACACCTTTCCCTGGCCTTCAGAATTGTTTGCCTGTTCGTTCGCTACAGCCGCCGTAGCCAGAAATGATCAAGTGGAAAATTGTCGAGATTGTGTTGCAAGATAAAGAAAGCGGCGGAGCCACACTCCACCGCCTCCCAAAACCTGAAACCGCCCTATCGACCATACCAGTAGGCGGGAGCTTGGTAAGTTCGTGTGTTCGATTGTGGGACTTCGGTACGTTGGGTTTCAGAAACCGGAGAAGCCCCAGACGTGTGGATTCCGTAACGATAAGCGTTGCGGATATAGCTCACGTTTTGTGTATTGTTCGACTGCTCTTGCGTAGATTGACGGGTACTAGGATCTAAATACGGATTGCGGGAAGGACCCATCGCAACAGACTGAGGTGTGTAAGGATACCCCGCGTAAGCTTGACTCGGATACACATTGCTGTTTGGGGCAGACGCCTGAGGGCCGTGCGGAACGATTTGAGGCGGCACACCAGGATACCCGCCGCCGTAAGGTACTTGACCACTTCGGAACAAACCCCATAAAAGAGTGTTGTCCCCAGTTTGCCAGTGGAGGTTGACGCCAGCACCAAACTTGATGTTACTCCAAGCCGAAGCACGCTGCTCACTCGCGACGACCAATGCGCAGGCTACGAGAGCCAAGACGTAGAATTTTTTCATAGCGATATGTCTCTTGCTGGAAATGTGTGATTGTTAAGTGCGTCTTCACCTTCAAGACCACTCATCACTTGGGCACACAAACATTGCCCGCAGCAAGGCTTCTCGCCAGTCATTTTCTTGAAAAATGGAGAGATCGAATCAAGTCCGTGGCCTTTCCTGCCGCACGTCAGTTCTACCCGGTGGATCATACACGATTGGTCGAAAGCGTCCCTCGGGAGCCATCCGAATGGCTAGTGTAGCCGTTACACGGCATCGACGAACATGAGTTCGATTTGAATATTTTGTTGCCGCTCAAGGAAATGTGATTGCAAGAACGGAAAATCCGGAGAGAACACACCCTGGTTTCATCCAGCAAGAGTCGCCCAAGTTTGCACAATGATGAAGGTCCAAGGTGTGTCTTCCGGCCGCAGCGAGGTGGGCGAACTCCCGAGTGCTCAGGAGCTGGCCTACCCCCCGGCGGTGTCCGACGGGAGGGCGGGTCGAGTCACAACCAACTTTACTGACCGAACGTGATGTACTGAGGCGCTTGGCCGTAACCAACAGAACCTCCGAAACCTTGGGGGTATACTTCAGTCGAAGTTGGATAGGCAGGCCTGGGCGGACCATAATACGGCGCGTTCAATGGTTGATACGTGAAACCATTGTGGTGATGGTGGAACCCGTGATGGTGGAACCCGTGATGATGATGGTGCGGGGGCACCGGGATCTGACCGCTCCGCCAGAAGTGGTGCCCAATGGCATTGTTACCCGTTTGCCAGTGCATCGTCACACCAGTACTGAACTTGATGTTGCTCCAAGCCGAAGCCTGCTGCGGAACAAGTGCGAACATCGTCGCCACCAAAGCGAGTCCGAGAATTCTCTTCATACCTTGTCTCCTCTCGAGTTCTGCGAAGTGCCAGGGCGAGTCTCCCCAGTGAGACCGTTTTGCCCAGGCACTTGAAGGATTACCCAAAATCAAGTGCGTCGCCAGAAGAACTAGCCGCACAATTTCACAAAACTCGGGTCGCCCGACGTTTTCTATCGCAACTTTATTGTCTTCCGAGAAAAACTTGTAATTTGTTAAAGTTGTCAAGTGTGCGATTGTAGCTCCCACGATACAAACAACACAGGAACACAACTTGGCAAATGAAAACGAGAAAAACTGCGAAAGTGATCTTGTAAGACGAGAACGTCAAAAAACCTTCTCCGCTGAGTCTGGCGCAAGCTTCTAACCGGCACACAGAGCATCCCAACGGAACGATACAAGATGGATGACAAAAGAAGCTCAAGCAGAAGCCGAGTTTGGAAGGATTGAAGGGAGATAGGACTCTTATAAGGATGTCTCAGACCAGAGGTCTCTCAAGTTAAACTCGAATGATCTATCAACAACAGTACATAGCGAAATAAACAGCTTACGACGCACCCCTCAACTGGGTGACAAAGTCGACTTGTTCTTCGGTGTCCGGAACGGATAGCCCACGCGCTTTCTCAATCGTTGCAAACGCTTCGTTCGGATTTATCCCTCGTTGAATGAGTAAACAAGCAGCAACAACGGCCGAACGACCAACTCCCATCCGACAATGAATTCCGACAGATCGTTCGACCAACAATCGCTCTTTCAAGAGACTCACGAACCCGACAAAGTCCGATTTTGCAGCCGGGACACCACGATCAGGGATTGGGAAACTCAGAAATTCGATTCCTGTATTACCACACAACTCTGGTTCAGCTTCGAGCCCCAACTCAATGACTTCGTCAGGTTCTAGCAGAGACGCTACGACCTCGAGCCCACGCTGTTTCCAAGATGCGATTTCATCCTCGAGCCAATCACCAGCTCGAGGTCGAGGCATGATGGCGAGCGTTCTTTCCTGATCAACCCAGTATAGTTCTGCTTGCATGAAATTCGTGAAGATGACAGCGAGGAACATTTTCATTTAATTATTGTCCCAGGCTACGATCCGCCCTCCCTTCAGGACTCCAAAACCACAAGCTCCAAAGGACATTGCCATCAAACAAGGGACGACAGTCACAAGAGACAATCTTTACCCTCCCGGAGCCATCAACACCGGCATCGTACCCGTCGTAGCGGGTCGTACTTCTGCCCGCAATTGCCGAATCGTGTTGATCAACTGCGTGAACTGCTCCCTTGTGAGGTTGCCCCCTCCAGTAAGGCGATAAACACCTTGCGTGTCAACGACCGCGATGTTCGGTACATTCGCAACGAGTCCAAAATTGCTCTTCATCGTCGATCCAAAGTCGAGCCAAACAGGAACATCCGAAACGGCCTTCCGAAATCCCCTTCGGACGAACCCTTGGACGAACTGCGGAACCTTGCCGATACAAGCAACCGGA
The DNA here is from genome assembly GCA_964423615.1 of uncultured Alcaligenaceae bacterium. GTDB lineage: Bacteria > Planctomycetota > Planctomycetia > Gemmatales > Gemmataceae > CAYRFQ01. The sequence goes on from CAYRFQ010000014.1 coordinate 117,746, forward strand.
ATCACCTTTACGTCGGGCATGGGAACGTTCTGCGGCCAGTTCGGGATGGCCACCGGTGGGGCGTCTTGGGCCTTGGCTCCAGACAGGCCTTTCGCCGTCGGATGGAAGAGGACGTGGAGATACGTACCGATCTTTCGGGCCGCGTCGGACCCCTTGCGGTCACCATACACCAACACCACAACGTGACCACGGTGCTGTTGCAAACTGTGCTTACGGTTGAATTGATCGGACAAGACAATTTGCGGTCGAGGAGGCTGCGAGGACTTTGTTGCTACTGGCCGTTGACTTTGTGTTCGTTGCTGGCTGAAGGACGTTTCCGACAAAGCCATCAGCCAGACCCCAAACGTCATGCCGACCAAGAAGTACCGAAATGGGCATCGCATATGTGTCATCCCTCACAACATCCTTCCGACCAGCGGAAACGCCAAATCGCCAACCCCAAAAACGCGAAACTAAAAGCAACCAACATGCCCACGCTCGGCAGGACTGACAGAACATCACCAGCTCGCACGGCTTGGGTAAAACCCTGCATGGCCCAACTCGTCGGTAGACACAAGGACACTCGTTGAACCCACTCCGGTAGCACGAACGACGGCAACCAAAGACCACCCAACATCGACATACCCAAAATCACCAGTATCGAAATGCTCCGGGCACGAGTTTCCGTCCCACCGATCGCGGCCACCAACAAACCCGCACACGCTGATAACAACGACATCGCCAGAGACACTCCGACGAAACCGAGGAGCGACCCACGTATCGTCAAGCCGAACAGGACGTACCCAAAGCCAAACGTGAACGCAACCAAGAGCAAAGCAATGGTCATCGTCGAAAAAACCTTCCCGAGCAGTATCGTCGACAACGACAACGGCGAAGCCCGCATGCGTCGCCAGATACCCCGACGTCGCTCTCGCAGGAGCAACAGCCCCGCGTCCATACTCCAGAACAAAAGGTACTGGATCGTCATGCCGCAAAAGCTGTGCGCATACGCTTCGATGACGGACGTCGAGTTCGGTAGACTCCGGCGGACGTCGAAGGGCTTTTCGAATCGTCCCGACGACACCTTCACCTCATTGGCCAAACCCGGCAAATATTTCGAAGCCTGAGACACCAACCCTTCGACAAGCCGACGCACGACAACCGATGTGACCACACCTTCGACAACGTAACTATCCATTTCGCTTTCGGACGTATAATGCAAATCGAGTTCGGGGCGAGGTCGTTGCGACTTGCCCTTGGCATGAAGGCGGTCGGAAAAGTCAGCCGAAAAAGTAAGAACAACGATCTTTTCGCCACCGCGAAGCGCATTGTTGGCGACATCACGATTCACTTCTCGACATTGGATTTTCGGATGCTCGCAAAGGTCCTCGACGACCGACCGGACGAAGGAACTCTCGTCATCCGACACTATATAAACGACAGGTCGGGGGAGCGATTGTAACGAGCGGTTCTTGGAGAAAACGGTCCCAAAGACGGACGCCAAAATCACTGGGACGGCAAAGCATAGGGCAACGGCCTGACGGTCGGCGAAGAAGAGTTTCCAGTCCTTGCAAGCCCACTGCCAGAGGGATTCGAGTTGGACGCGCATGGTTGCCTCTCGTCTTGCTGGATCAACTCCGCGAAAATCTGCTCTAAAGACAGATTCGCCGGAGCCTCCGTTGGGGATTGCAAACCAGATCGGGACAACAGCTCCAGGACCTTCGAACGCTCTCCCTCGGAACTCACCGTCACAACGATTTGTTCTCCCTGGAGATCAACACGACTCGGCGCCAGTCGATGCGGTCCTGGTCGTTCTATGTGGGCTGCATCGATGCGATACGACACGACACTATGATTGAAAGCACGACAACCGCATCGGAGTTCGCGAAGTGTCCCCTGTGCCAGGAGCTTTCCCTTCGCCATGATGCCAAACCGATCACACGAATGTTGGGCTTCGCGAATCATGTGGGTCGTGATGACAATAGCGTGTCCCTGCCTCGCAAGAAGCCGCAGGAGTGCGAACAACGATTCTCTCGCCGCGATGTCAAGACCAACCGTGGGCTCGTCGAGCAAAAGTAAACTTGGTTCGTGCAAAAGAGCACACGCCAAGTTGACCCTGCGTTGCATCCCACCCGATAGAGTGCCCACGCGTTTGCGCATGTGCTTTGAAAGCCCGACGAGAGCCAACACCTGCTCCGCCTTCTGGGTCATAGTTTTGCGAGGAAGTCCGTACAAGCCACCAAAGAAACGAAGGTTCTCCAGGGCCGTGAATTCTTCATAGAGAGCAAGATCTTGCGGGACATACCCAACGCGACGAGAATACCCATCGGGATCACCTTTCCGCGACACTCCATCGACAAAGATGTTCCCTTGGGCAATGTCAAGGACGCCAGCGATGGCAGCGAGGGTCGAACTCTTCCCACTTCCGTTCGGCCCCAGCAAACCAAAGATCTGACCGCCTTGGACATTCAAGGACACTCGACCAACGGCCGTGAAGGTGCCGTATCGAACTGTCAGGTCTTGGGTTTGGAGAGCGAGATTCGACGACATAACTTTCTCACGGTCGGTTAGCTAAGTCCGCGGGAAATTTGATACAGGCGTGTGAAAAACGAAACAACCCCACCTTACCTAGGGATCAGATGGTGGGCTCCTCTGGATTTTGGCATTTGGATTTGCCGGGAAATCGTATTTCCACGCGGCTCGCGTGTACTTTTTCATTTCCACCGCAGGTACACTCAGCTCGCGGATCCTTTTTCTGGACGGCAGCTGAGTCAATGCAAGCAACATGATACCCACAGCGAACATCGGATTCCAAAATCCAGACGCACACCCGATCAGAGTGCGGTTGCATTGGTTTTATGGATGACGTTGAATTGTATCGGTCCTGAGCGACCTGATGATTGAGGAAAAGGACAGGTTTTGGAGTGGAAGGAGGGAGAAAAAAACCGACCAATACCTGGAGTCTCATGCCTCGAACTGCACGGGACCACTCGAATGGTCGAACAGTGTGTTGGAAACCTAGAACTCCATGTCCTCTGGTTCGCATCTTTTCGGCCCGACCGTTTTCTCTTTTTCCCTGTCAAGCCGAATTTCACCAACGGCTGCCTGCCACCCTCCGTAACCACCCAGCAGCAAGCCACTCACAACACACAGGGGTAATTTCGATAACGTAACAGACATCGGAACGTCTCTCAGTGGGAACCAAGAGAACAGCACATGCATTACAAAGTCTTGAACTACAACCCCAGCGAGCATTCCCAAAAAGGCCCCACTGAGGCTCGTGCTGATTATCTTGACAACGTCCGTCTGTCGCATTGGATTGTCCCAAAGTTGACAAGTCACTACATCTTCACTTCAACGGCAAATTCACCGTCAACGTGGCATGATGTCGAATGGCGTCATACGCTCGGCTTTTGAATTTACCCTTTTCATTCTCTTGGACATAAGTCCGCATGATGTGCAAACCTTTTGCCTTGGGGGTAAAACTCACCTTACCATTGTTATCCGTTCGGACATTCTTAAACAGCTTCCCAGGACCTCCGATCCTCACAGGGCGATTCGCGGCAGGTTTCCCCTTCCACAACAATTGTACCTCCAACGCTTCCCCTTTCCACCTCGGGACCAACACCGCATCGAGATGCGGAGCACCTGCAAGGACATCGAGTTCCTTGGCATTCGTAACATCGATGTGTCGGGGATAATAGTGCAACAAGATCTCTTGCTTGCCGTAGGTATAGACATCCCACAGACAATCCATCGAAATCGCCCGAGGCCGTTTGACGGACAGGTCTCCAGACAGCCAACGCAGCTTGAGTTCTTTCTTACCTCGACGTCCAACCGATTTGGTTTCCTTGAGTATCAGCTTCTGCGGTTTCGGATCATCAACCGTCCGAACCCAAGTCTTGGCTCGTTCGAGAAACGGGTCCAGATAATACCCATCACCAACTCGCGGAGCTTCTTCGAAGTAGAAATGTACTTTTGCCTTGCCCTTCTCGTTCCGAATGACAAGCCAGGGATAGTGTGCCTGGACCGTCGTAACCGAGATGAGTAGAGTCGCCAAGCCAACCAACCAAAGACGATTCTTCATGGTGGGATACCTCGTGAGGATGTTTCGTCGAAGGAACAAAACTCAAAGATAAACGCACCGGAGGGCGATTGCTCTTGAAAAATCTCATACTCGTGGATTCCCATGACTCAGAACCTCTCCTCGTCAAAGGTTGTCCTTTGGGAAACATCATCCACTTTTACCAAAGGATCTCGACCATGCTTCACTATCCCAAAATTCCTAGCACAAAGAACTGTCCTGGTGGGCGCTGCATCGCCTTCGAAAAATATGACGGGACAAACATGCACTGGGATTGGGACCGCGATTTCGGATGGCACGCGTTTGGTACTCGCCGCGACACGTTCAACCTGACCGACGACGGAATCGATCTCTTCGCGGAAAAGCATCCCCAACAAGTCGAATGTGTGGAAGTCTTCTGGGAAACACTCGCCCCAAGCGTCGACGAGAGCTTTCGAAAGAACCCGAACTATCAGGAATTCCAGGAGTTGAAAATCTTCACCGAGTTCCTTGGCACAAATTCATTCGCCGGAGCCCACAAACCCGATGACCCCAAAGAACTCGTCTTGTTCGACGTCGAAGCCGAAGGATTTGGCATCATCGGCCCGGACCAATTCGTCGATGATTTCGGACACCTCCGAAGTGCCCGCGTGATCTACCGTGGTAAGTTCACAGGCAAATTCATCGAAGACGTCCGCAACGGCAAATATGACGTATTCGAAGGTGTCGTCTGTAAAGGCGGCAAGGGTGGAGATGACCTGTGGATGGCCAAGATCAAAACGAACGCCTACCAAGAACAACTCAAGGAGGCGTTCCAGAACAACTGGGAAGCTTATTGGGAGTGAAGAAAGGGAGAAGAAAATACCCAACTGGGCAGTTTGCCCCAGCTACGATGAGATCGGCCGAAGGCCAAATCCAACATAGCCTGGGGCAACGGCCAAGTCCATGAGGCGAACACCAAGCACACCGAAAAATCCCTCACCAGTAGCCCCTACTCCCCGGCCAGACAAACCAGACTTCCATCCTTCAGCGCGGCGTACAGCCTTCCATTGGCCGCAGCAAGACCATCGAACACCGTCGGAGACGGCAGCTGCTGCTGTGCTAGTTTCTGACCATCGGACACAGCAGCAGCATAAAGGACACCACCCTTCTTCCCAGCCCAGGCGGCAGTGACCTCGTCAGGATTTGTGAGCTTGAGGGCTGATTCTCCCTGGGGTCCAGCTGTCTTGATCACATCAGGAGGTCCGGCGATGAATACAGCTTCTTTGGTGACCACAAGACCAGTCGCGAGCAACGGAACCTGTTTCGTCCACCGGTACTGGAACTGTTGCTTGGGCGTCCGGTTACGCCGTTTCTTTTTCCCTTTTTGACCTTTGACCTTCTTCCCTTTCGGAGGAACTGCCGAGTCCTTGGAGACGGAATTCCGGTCGACTGCGTACAGTTGGTACTTCTCACCGCCTCGCCATTGACCTGTGTTGCCACCATTGTACTTATCACGACCGAAGCCATAGATGGATTCGGCATCGTAGGACATGATACGACCGGACGGAACCTGATTGCCGACTCTCCACCAACCACTCCAGTGAGAGGTGAATTGATCTCCGAAGACCCAGTACGCCCGGTGCCACCAGGTGTCATCGAGAAAGCCCAGCGGTGAATACAGGTGTGTTCCGCTTCCCGTCTCGACCCCAGTTTCAAAGTCCAATTTGACATGTCGCATGTAGACTTCGCCGTCGTTAACGGAGAGGATGTCGGCCAGTGCCCCCCGGACATCTCGACCACCTCCCTTGGGCTGCTTGCCTTCATCAGTCGGGCTGTAGATAGTTTTTTGGGATAGCACCTGACCACTCTTCGGATCGACTCGGTAAAGACGAATGCCACCGTCAAGATACGACGATCGACCCGCAGCCACCTTCAGCTCACCTTCGTGGACAAGGACACTCCCATGGACAGGCCACGCCGACTCGAGTTGTCCCTCATTCATAACGAGTCTGTCTTCGGGGGCAACTCGCAAGCGCCACATGAGCTTCCCGTCCGCAGCGGTAACAGCGTAGACCCAACCATCTGCCGATCCGAAGTAGGCTCCAGACTCATAGATGGTCGGGGGCGAGTCGATGCGACCTCCAGCCGTGAACGTCCAGACGGTCTTCCCGGTGTTGGCGTCCAAAGCATAGACTTTGTGTTGATCGACTGCGGCAACGTAGACCAGACCACCAGCAACGACAACGGCCGAAAGCTTCCCACCAATTTTCGTCCGCCACTTGGACTTCAAAGAGGTAGGTACTTTACAATCCGAAACTCCCTGACGACTAGCATTACCTCGGAACGTCGGCCACTCGTGCTCCCATGCTTTGGGCCCTTTGGGGTTTCGAAAAGATGGACCTCGTTCCAAGATCGAACCCGTCTTGGCTTTGGAGAGTGTCGTTCGCTGGGCCGACAGAGCCGTGATGCCGATGAGCTTGGACTTCATGTTACACGCACAGCAGTTTGGCGGCACGTAGAGCAAACCATTGGCCGGAAGGACACCATACTGACAAGTCCCGCGCACCCAATCATTGTCCCAGATGTCACCCTTTTCGAGATCGAGTACCTGGACACCCATCTGACCCAACATCAGGAACTGCTCGGTCGCCTTGTTGCGGTAGCACCTCGCGTGCATGTACCCACGTGCCGGAGTGAACTGCTTCTTGACCTTTCCAGTTACGGGATCAACACCAACACGCTTCCGGTTCTTGTCCATCCACAGCACGTTGCCCACGAGATGAATGTCCGGCGGAGTGTTGTACCCGCTAACACTTTTGTCCGACCAGAGCAGCTTGCCCTCGTCCAACGAATACGCATGAATCTTGCGGAAATCGGCAGCATAAACGGCCTTGTCACCGACCAACAAGGACGGTGATTCCCATTGCATTTCGTTGTTGGCAATTCGACGCGCCGGGAGTTTGATGTCCGTCGCGAACTTGGTCTCCCACTGTTGCTTTCCCGACTTCGCGTCCAGACATAGAACACTGTCCGGGGTCTGTGCGAACAGGCGACCGTTCTTGAGGGCGACGTTCGCAAACACGAGATTGTCGATGTCCTTCGACCATAGTTGCTTGCCGGTCTCGACATCGACCTGGAGCAACCGACACTTCCGCTTGATCAATTTGCCACGACGACGAGCCTTGTCGATCTCATCGACTTTGCCGACGAATTCGTCAGTAACGAGGACCAACTTTCCATCATGGTGGAGGATCTGTTTAGTGTACTTGGACCCTTCGATGATCCGGAGGGTCTTGCCACTGGCAGCGTCAAGTATATGCACAGGTCCTTCGAGCGAAAGTGTCGCGAAGACACGGTCACCGGCCGCCACAATCCGAAACTGCAAATTGGCAGGTCCCGAACGAAATCGACGAAACTGACTGACCCACTTGCCGATGTCCCTTTTCCAAAGGATGACCCCGTTATAGGCATCGCGAGCGACCAGTTTCCAAACCGAAGGAATGCGGATGTCTGCCGCGGGTGCCTCGTCGGCGATGAAGTACATCCGACCGGCTGATGTCACGCACGTACTGAAGCTGGCCTGTTGTTCGTGACCCCGTGAGAACTTCGGCGTCCCCATCCACTGGACGTGCTTGGGAGGACCGACCAAAGAGTCTTTCGCAACGGGATTCCCGTCAGGACCGTGCAAGAAGTGAGTCCACTCGTCCCGCTTCGAGGACGCTGGCTTGACGACCTTCTTCCAGCCCTCCCCTTCGCGGACATAAAGGACACCTTGCGGCACCAAGACCCGCAGCATCTCCTCGCGGGACACACCACTTGCCTTCTCGACGACGAGCAAATTCACAAGTCCGTCGGCGTAAGGCAGGGTGTTGGCGACCAATCGAGCCACCGAGACTTGACCATAATGTCCTTGCTTGGCGATGTTGCGACGGGCTTGGTCAACAACCTTCTGGTCCGTGTCAAGACCGTGCACCACGAACTGATCTCCGGCACGGAGTTGTACCGTGAGTTTGCCGTCACCACAACCAAGGTGAACGACGAGCCCACCTCGAACGCCCGTCGTTTTCAAGATCTCATTGGCGTTGGCTACGCAGGCTTCCGAGAGAGTGAACCCAAACCACATCAGGATGAAAAGGGAGAGGAATTTTCGTTTCATTCGTTGATCCTCGCAGGAATACAAAATCATGGCCAGGAGGCGATGCTTACTGCCGTCATTGTCCTGCAAGGATCCCGTGAGAGCAAGGAAATAGAGGGGAAGCTAGAGACGGCCATGGAAGCCACCCCATTGGCAAGTTGATGTGAAACGAGAACACGCTTCACCTGCAAGATACGTTACAAGAAGAAAAAAGCCGCGTCGGGGGAAACGCGGCTTTCGGGAGGAGAGAGGTGGGGTTGGCGGCAACTACACACGCCGGGTCAGAGCGTGCTCGTTGCCACATCATCCCGGGTCGGAGTCGGACGACCCGGGAGCAACGCGGGAAACAGGCAATCGAACGGAATTTCACAAACAAAGATTGTCGCTTGGTCTTTTCCCGTGACAATTCGTTGTCACGAACGTGAGACTTGTCCATTTCGACGGGACGAGCGGAGATCGTCAGGCAGTCCAGAAACCAACTCTGTTCCGGCAGAGGCTTCCTCTACCTGACGACCCATCACTCTCAGAAACGCAAGAACCTCTTCTCTGTTCCGGCCCTTACGTCTCGTTGTCCGTCATCTATCACATATGCAGGTCGCATGCCACAACCAACAAACTTCTTCATGTCTGTCGTAACTCGCAATTTGACAGATAGTTATGGTATCGGCACGGATCCGTGCCAGCGTGAATCTCTTTCCGTACCTGGGGAACTTTGTAGGAAATTTTTACAACCAGAGGGTCGAAATGTTCCTAAACGTAGGCGCAAAAAAATAGCCGGGCGGTGGAATATCACCAATGCCCGGCTAAAGAAAATCTCCGAAGAGACGAGTCGACCAGGATTTTTCGACGTTACATCGAATCGCGAGTCTCCTCGGCAACGTGTTTGATCCGCTCGGCCAACAGAGCCACATCGAACGGCTTCTTGAAGACTTCGGTGAACCCGTAGGTCAGTAGAGTTTCGGGCTCCGCCTCGTCTTCGTTGGCCAAGGCAATGATCGGAGTCTTCTCGTAGTTGCTGGTGTTGCGGAGGGTCTTTCCGATAGCCAGAGCGTCACCGCGTCCCATCGCCAAATCGATGATGATGGTGTCGGGATGAAAACTGTGGGCAGCAGTCCCGGCTTCGAATCCGCTGTTAGCCAGCTCGTACTTGAAGTTCTCGTCTTCGGGCAACAACTCCTTCACTCGATCAATGAAGAGCGATTCCGCTCCAATGATCAAGATTTTGTGGAGGCCCTCTTCTTCAAGTTCTCCCAACGGCATGCCGTATTCTTTGAGAAACTTGATAAGGGCTTCGCGGGGAATACGCCGGTCTTGGCTGCCGGGGATACGGTAGCCTCGAAGCCGGCCTGAGTCGAACCATTTACTCACCGTGCGTGGCGCGACCTTGCAAATCTTCGCCACTTGACCGGTGGTAAAGACCTTCTTCATGGCAGGCACTCCAGTTCCTAGTGTTCATCGCTGATCCCTGGTCAACCCCAGTGGCGTTCGGGGCTGAGGCAGAAGCGCGTCCTGGCCGCTCTGTTCTCATTCTGCGATCCATAAAGCACCAACCAGGCTTCCGGGCCATAGGTCGATTCGGGAGGTTGGACCAAGGGGGGATTAACTAAACAACCCAAATTCAATCCAATGCGGAGGGACGCCCCAGCTTAACAATGTGCTCGTCACAAACTGTTATTCTGGGACTGATTGTTTTTTCGGCAGGAATGGAGAGGTATGTTGAAAGAAAAGCCCCAAGCTAGGAAAGTTCTGTCAATTGCTTTCCTTCTCCCGTTCCTGCTTCTCGCCTTGGTTACCCGAAATGATTGGCTCTCACCGAACACGCAGGCACCACGCTTTGGCCAGGTTGTCGGTGGAAAGTTGGTCACAGATAAAACCGCCAGTAGGAATTACCAGCATCCAAGAGATTTGGAAGTAAACACAAACCGAAGCGAGTACGTCGCTTCTCTGTTCCGCTCCAATTATACCTGGCAGACAAG
>CAYRFQ010000015.1:0-67436 GCA_964423615.1 uncultured Alcaligenaceae bacterium
GGCGTCGGTGGTCAGCGGCAGGTTGAAGTCCACCTTGAAACCGCTGGCGCTGCCGCCGTCGCCGATCAAGCTGACGTTCGTCACCTGCAGCGATTGGGCGGCGTCGTTGATCGTCACCTGCTCGCTGTCCGTGTCGTTGGCGGCGTTGTTGTCCGTCGCCGTGCCGTCGTCGGTCAGCATCGCCGTGTTGGTCGGCGTGCCGGCGGCGTTGGCCGTGGCCGTGATCGTCAGCGTGGCGGTGGCGTCGGTCGGGAAGTCGAGGTCGATCCCGGTCCACAGGCCCGTGTTCGCGTCGTAGCTGCCCTCGCTGGGGCTGGCGCTGACGAAGGTGAACTCGGCGGGCAGCAGGTCGGTGATGACCACCCCGTTGGTCGCGTCCGGCCCGAGGTTGTTCACCGTCACCGTGAAGATGACGTTCTGACCCACCGTCACCGTGGGCTGGTCGACGTCCTTGAGCACCTCCAGGTCGTAGATCGCACCGACAATAATCGTCGTATTGTCTGCGACCGGTGTGACGAGTGCATTACCAGCAAGGTCTTGAACGTCGGCTCCCGCTGGCAAGCTCAGAATCAAGGTGCCTGCGCTTGTGGGGATGATGTCGACTTCGAAAGTGCCCTGGCCTGTTTCCCGGATGGTTCCCACTTCGAAGCTCGACGTGCCATCGTTCCCAAAGTCCGAAGCCACCAGAGTGCCAGAACCTTGATTGGCGATGTCTTCGCTGAATGTCAAGGTATAGGTGATCCGTGTGTTGACAGGGACAGGTCCGCCAGCCACGTCATCGACGAAAGCAACGGGAGTGGTGGTTGGGGCGGTGGTGTCAGCGTTGACGGTGATGACAACCGAGTCCGTCAAAGGCGTGGCCAGTGAACTAAGGCTTGGACGAAGGACGGTCGCACCGGAAGGGATTTGTAGCTGGAGAGTACCGACGGTTGTTGGGACGACTTCGATGTCGAACACTCCCGGAGCCGTTTCGACAATATCGCGGACGGTGATCTCCGACGTCCCTGCGTTGGCCAGGTCGGACGGATTGAGGCTGCCGTCGCGAATGTCCTCGTTGAAATTGATGGTATAAGTCACAACATCAAAGGTATCTACGGGTCCGCCGCCGACGTCGTTGGCGACGTTGATCGACACTGAATTGACAGTGATGGTTGTGTCGTCGGTGTAAACCTGGCTGAGGTTAGTTGGGAGTGCGTTTCCGGCGACGTCGAGGATTGTGGCTCCACCAAATAGAAAGCCCGTCACGATCTCTAGACGTAGGGATCCTGTCGAGTTGGCCGCAACATTAACCAAAAATTCACCGGGTGTTGCTGTTTCGGTGATCGACAAAACGGTGATACTGGCGCTGCCGTCATTGCGTAGGTCACTGGGGTTGAAAGTAGTCTCGTCGATATCTTCGTTGAAAGTGACGGTGTAGGTAACGATTTCCCCCACGGTGATCGGACCACCGCTCACGTTATCGACAAAGTCCGAGTTGTTGATGTCTGGAGGGGTGTTGTCGGCTGGAATCACAATCGTCGTATCGTCGACTCCCTGGACAGCGAGGACGTTGCCGGCCAAGTCCTCGATGAAGCCTGGATTGATGGCCAGCACCAAGTTGCCCCCGTTGTTGTTGACCGGAGTGACCGTGATCTCGAAGACTCCCGGACTCACTTCCTCAATGAGCGACTCGTTTTCGAAGTCGATGTTCGCGGGGTTGGAGCCAGCGGCGTTACTTAAGTCGGCATTGAGGAATGTTTCGTCGTTGATATCTTCACTGAACGTAACAGTAAAAACGATAGGGCGGTCTGGGCCGATTGGTTGGCCGTCGTCCACGATTGAGATGACCGTTGGAGGGACGGCGTCACCAGTGACGGTGATTGTGGTGTCGTCTGCGACCGGAGGGACGAGGAGATTCCCCACAGCGTCCGTGATGGTTGCTCCAGTGGCAATCCCGAGTTGGAGATTCCCTGCCGAGGTTGGTCGGACGACCACGGTAAAGACGCCTGGAGTCGTTTCTTCAATCGAGACGACTTCGATCGTAGCAGGCGTGGTGGGGGCGGCATTTTCGAAGTCAGCCGCTTCGACACTTCCCCCGCTCATGTCCTCGTTGAAAGTCAACGTGTACGTGACTAGTCGGCCTTGGACGACGGATCCGGGCGAGACGTCATCGACGAAGTCGACAGGCATGATTTCAGGACCTGTGCCATCGACGACTAGAATGTTATTGTCGGCGACTGGGGTGACCAGTTCGTTACCAGAGACGTCGGTGATGGTGGCTCCGCTGGCGATTTGCAGTTGCAGATCACCCTCGGTCGTTGGAGTTACGGCAACCGTGAAGACTCCGACATCAGTCTCTGTAATGGAATCAACAGTGAAGTTGGCTCCTGCAACGATGGCGTTATCGAGATCGGTGTCGTCGAAGGTCGTGTCGTCGATGTCCTCGTTGAAAAGGAATGTGTAGAGGATCTCAGTGTTTGGTTGAACCCGGTTGTCTCCATCGTTGTCGAGAATGGCCTCGAGGACGGGAGGAATCCCTTCGACTTCGATGAAGACGGTCGTTGGGACCGTTCCGGCCACGTCCTGGTATTGGAAGCTAGCAGTCCCTGAAAAACCAACCGTGGGTGTAAATGTAAATGTCCCATCCCCGTTGTCCATAACGGTGCCGCCTATCTCGCTTGCTGGAACGAGCTGGGCATCGGTGGCGGGACCGACGATGTCTTGCTTTCCGAAGACGGTCACGTTGTCGATCGCCCACCAGGCGTCGTTCTTGGCGTTTTGGAGTGAGAAACGCAGGCGTGCATTGCCAGTCACAGCCTCGGCGGGGGGCGGTGTCAACGGGATAGTGACGGTCTCGTTGGCCCGAGCGAAAGAGCCAGAACCACCTCCGGTGGCTTCGTTCAAGGTGAGCAAGTTGACCCACGGGGTCACGGTTCCGAGGACGGTGGCCAGGCCAGGATCTGTCGCCAGTGCATAGGTAAACTGGGTGGTTGAGGGGGTGCCCGTAACAATGAACGTCCCGTTATAACCTGACGGAGAAACTCCCAGGATGTCGACAGTGTCCCCGACGCTCAGGCCATGGTCCGTTGTCGTCTCCACGGTCACGGTATCGGTGAGGAAGCTGATGGAGCTGATCGACAGATCGCCGTACGAGATCTCGGTGATGCCCAACTGGGGATTATTCGGTTTGAAGCTGGAATCGAATTCAAGGACAAGGCTTCCGGGTTTGGCACCGGTCCAGGAAACCAAGGTTTCGCCAAAGGTATTGAATTCTTCGCCGTCGGGGTCGATGTCGGTCACGTCGTCGTAACCGTCGGCCTCGGCGACCAAGACCGTGCCGTTACTGCCGACTCCGCCCTTGGCAAAATCGGTCCGTCGTTGGCTGGGTTGCTGCTGACTGCTCCACGAGTCGATATCGAGGACATTCCAACCATAGTATTCCGGAGGACTCTCACCGAGGTTGAAGAGAGTTTGGTTCCCAGTTGGCAACCCATCGTCGGTGTTGGTCCTCACCCAAGTGCTATTCAGCGTCGGCAAAGTTCTCTGAACATCACCGTCCACACCCGTTATCGGCCGACCCCAATCGGTGCCGTCACCACCACCCAGAATGGGAGTCTCGAACGAATCGAGGGCGATTCCTTCGAAATCTTCGAAGTAGAATTGGATGACTTCCTCGGTGTCATTCGCCAACAATTCGGCTTCGGTTATGGTGATCGGCGTGGCCGGTCCTGTTCCAAAGAAATCGGCATTGACTTCTGGGCCAACGGGAGCGACGTCGGTGACCGTTACGATGATTCGCTGTTCGTCTTCGCCGAAGAGGGTTCCGTCGGAAGCCGTCACAAAGACCTCGTAGTCGTTGCCACGGCCAATGTCCTGGCGAGTCTCAAAATCGGGCGTGGCAAGAAAGCTCAATTCCCCGGTCGTTGCGTCGATGGTGAAGAAGTCGCGATCACGGCCACCAACAATGGCATAAGTTGGTGTCTGGCCATCGGCATCTGTGGCTTGCACGGTAGTGACCAGGCTGGTCCCTTCCGGAACCGGAACCGTGGCCGAATCTCCCCCTCCGTTGGAAATGATGAGTGGTTTTTCATTCGCCTGGAGTGTCCCGACACCCTCGATTTGGCCTTCGAGGGTCAGGTCCAAAACAATAGTGCCGCCAAGTTGGTCGAGGGTGGCAAAGATCTGGAAGACGTAGGGGACGGTGAGCCGGTACTGATCGTTTCCGAGGGAGGTGATGGTGCCTGGTTCGGTCGATCGATTGTTGACCGCGAATTCGTTGCCAAGGCCAATGTCGAATGTTTCTGAGAGGGCGCTGCCGACGAGTCCTGTTCCCTCTCCTGCGGAAGCGGTGCCGCCGATGATGTTGACGACCTGTCCTGAGGCAAAGCTATCGATCCCGGTGCCAACGGAAGTCACGGTTTGGGTCCCAGAGCGAATGATTCCCTCCAAGTCTCGGACGACCAGCGGCACATTCCCCAAGATCCCGGCACTGAGTCGAACTCCGATGTTGCCGGGAGCGGTTCCGGGCGAAAGAACAAGCTCCGACCCGCCGAGGTCTACTGCATTTTCGCCGATGAGTCTTTCCGCCGTTGCGGTTGTGGCGTTTCCGAGGGTCGTGGCTAATCCCGGATCGACGGCCAGTTCGTAGGTGAAGGTAAACGGAGTTGGTTTTGCCAGCACGGTGTAGGTGCCATTGTAACCTGTTGGGTCGAAGCCTGTGATCGTGACCGTCTCCCCGACCTCGAAGCGATGGGGAATGACCGTGGTCACGGTGACGATGCCATCGGTCCAGTCAATGGCTGAGAGATTTCCACCGGTGATGTCGTTGACATCAATAGCACGGTTGAAGAAGGTGATCGTGTCGAGAGTCGGATCGTAGTCGGCAGAGACTTCTCCAGAAAATCGTGTCAGTGTTGATCCTGGGGCTTGCTGGATGCTGTTGAGCGTGAGGACGGGAAAGCCGGGAATATCTACCACGGCTTGTCCAGAAACACCAACAGTACTCTCGATCGGATCGACGACGAAGGTGATGGGAGCAGGTGTGATCCTGTCTTCCAACTCCAAACAACGGAGCACGAGACGCGGGCGAAGGCGGTTCTTCATGGGTTCCTACCTGAGGTTGAAGAAAAGAGAAGAGGCAGTCTCAAAAAGGGAAGTGAGTTCGATGGTAATTTTGAAATGTCAAATGTCTAGTGAATTGTGGCACTTCTTTTCTTTGCCGAAATTTCATATATTTTGGAGTCGTATTTGTTTGTTAACTATTGGTATATCGGAGTACTATGTGCACTAGTTTGGAAGTTTCCAGAATAGTGTTGGGAAGCTCTCGAACTCACATTCCTTTATTAGCTAAATTTTCCTTATATGAAATGAGTCGCGCGATGAGAACTCGACGAATCGATCGCTCAGGCTTTACACTCATTGAATTGTTGGTGGTGATTGCGATTATTGCCGTCTTGATTGGCTTGTTATTGCCAGCGGTCCAGAAGGTCCGTGCGGCAGCCAACCGGCTGAGTTGCCAGAACAACCTGAAGCAACTCGGGCTCGCCTTCCACGGATACCAAAATATCAACAGACGATTTTCTCCAGTCGCCAGACTCGAGATGCAGATCAACGTCAATGATCCGAGTCGGCTCGACAAATTTGCCATGCACGCATGGGG
Source organism: uncultured Alcaligenaceae bacterium (assembly GCA_964423615.1). GTDB lineage: Bacteria > Planctomycetota > Planctomycetia > Gemmatales > Gemmataceae > CAYRFQ01. Next base: position 5,639 of record CAYRFQ010000015.1, read on the forward strand.
CACTTATTTGCTCCCGTACATCGAGCAGGATAACCTGGCTCGAAATTACGACTTCGACAAGATCTATTTTCAACAGCGAGACATCATTTCTCAGCGAATCGTAACGTTTGAATGTCCCGCTGCCGACGAGGCCGGACGCACCTACAAAGTGCAAGGTCGCACCGACAGCATCATCGGAGACATCGATTCGTCGATCGGGCAACTCGTGACTCCGTTCCTCGGGAGGGGGATACCCCAGTCGATGAGGTACACGGCTGCCGTGACCGACTACTCCCCTGTGGCGGTTGTCGATAAACGGCTCTGCGGCCCTTGCGGGATTCCCGAGAAAAACCGGGGCGGCCCACTGTTCCAGTATGAGTTCGATCCTGAGATCGGTGGCATTATTTACTTTCTGTTTACGAATTTCGGTTCGCAGACAGGAAAATTCAATCTGGGGCAGGGGCGAACAATCAAGGGTATCAAGGACGGAACCTCGAGCACGATGATTTTGATGGAATTGACCGGTCGGCCCGATCGAATTCGACTGAACCCGAATACGGGAATGTTGGAGACCACACCTTACACTTATAGCGCTGGATCGGCAGACGGTTTAAACATTGGTGGGTGGGGCGATGGTGCGAGTATCTTCTTTGACTGGGGTGATTTTGTTAGCCGATGTGGTCCGAATTACTGGCTCAACTGCACGAACGAGGGAGAGTCATTCAGCGCCCATCAGGGTGGCATGAATGCTTTGTTTGCAGACGGGTCGGTTCATTTCATCGGGGCCAAAGCGGATCGGTGTGTGCTCGCGCGGCTCATCGCTGCCGATGACGGACAACCTGTCGGGGACTACTAAGGTTCGCGGATGTACAGTCTCACTATTGAGTCGTTTCCATCTCAAGGAATTCCAACAGTGCAGGTCCGTTGTTTTACCAGGTTGGTCCCGCTTTGCTTGGTCTTTTTGGTTGGGTGTTCGTCGGACACGGTCCGCGTTCGCGGCAAAGTGACCGTGGATGGCAAGCCCGCTGTAGCTGCTCGGGTCCGGTTCTTTGCCAAGGACAAAATCGACTCGCCACCCATTTCGGAAGGACGAGTCCAAGAAGATGGTTCGTTCGTCTTGACCACGCTCCAACCTGGCGATGGTGTTCCCTCTGGCACTTATAAAGTTGTGATCACTTGGAAGAACATGACTCGGAGTCTCGGGGAGGAGCGCGAGACGGGTCCTGACAAACTCAAAGGGAAATATGCCGACCCCAAGAAGACTCCTCTAGAAATAGAAATCCGTTCTTCCTCGCCCGACGCCATCTTTGACTTGCCCAAGCCAAAATAAGTCCGCACACGGATCACACATTTCCGTTCGTTTCCATGCTACCGAGCCGCCAGGTCGTGGGATCTGGCGGCTCGTTGTGCGCAGTTGGATTCGTTAGATTTCTCGTCGACTGGCCTGGTTTGAGAGTTGGTATTGGTCGTGAGGTTCGGCGGTTCGGGGAAGGTTTCCGAGACGATTGGCAAGGAAGCCCATTTCCGTGACGATGGTCTTGGCTTTCGAGTGGTTCACGGTTGTGTTGGGTTCGGTTCGAAGTCGCGTTTGTCCTGCTTCGTTCGCTCCGTGGGTTTAAACACACGGCTAAGATCTGATCCCGCTGCTCGGCTGAAAGAACCAGGACGAACGCGACATTTACCGATCCGACAACCCAAGCGGGACCCAAGACTTGGAAACCGAAAACGCTCTAACCAATGCAAACGAGAAACGAGAAACGCTCTCGATCTTGTGGCTGTGTTGTTGCAATGTCTACTTTCAGACAACAACTAGCCGCCAACACCATTTCCACCAAGGGACCTTCCGTTTTGTTCTGAACCGATAACCAAGAGGCTTCCTTTTTTTTCTGATTTGTTTGTTCCCTACCTCGCTGACCGTTGGTAAACTCCGACGAAATACACATCCGAGCTTGACCAAGCAGAGAAAGGTTACGCCGTGCGATTCCCTCTCCTCAATCTATTTGTGTTCTTCCTCCCGCTCTTCGTTGTTGTGTTGGCTCCGATTTGTGGTCAAGCCGCGAATCAAAAAGAACCGGTTAACTTCGTGTTCTGCCTCGTCGATGACCTTGGGTGGGCCGACGTGGGGTGTAACGGCAGCACGTTCTATGAAACGCCGAACATAGATAAGTTGGCCGGTTCTGGCATGCGATTTACGAACGGATACACGGCCTCTCCGGTTTGTTCGCCGACGCGAGCCAGCATTATGTCGGGTAAGCATCCGGTGCGGGTCAACATCACCGACTGGATTCCGGGCCAACGTGGCCGACCGAACAACAGACTGCTCATGCCCGAGGATCGAAGCAACTTGGCTCTGTCGGAGGTTACGATCGCCGAAGCTCTGAAAATGGCTGGATACCAGACCTTCTTTGCCGGAAAGTGGCACCTCGGGAGCAAAGGCCATTGGCCCACCGATCAGGGTTTCGACACGAACATCGGTGGGTGGGAGGCTGGCTCTCCCAAAAAAGGAGGGTACTACTCGCCCTGGACTAACCCCAACTTGAAGTCGAAAAAGAAGGGCGAGTACCTGACGGAGCGGCTGACACAGGAGTCTATCAACTTCCTGGAAAAACGGGACAAGAAGAAGCCCTTCTTGCTCTACCTGGCTTACTACAACGTTCACACCCCGATCCAGGCATATAAGAAACGAGTCGGTCACTATCAGGACAAGGCCAAGGAACTCAACGGCCAAACTCCTTACAAGAAAGAACACGAGGGATTCTCTCGAGGACGACAAGACAATCCGTCCTATGCTTCGATGGTCGCGGCGGTCGATGACAGCGTCGGGCAGATCCTTGCCAAACTCCAGGAACTCGAACTCGACGACAATACCGTTGTCCTTTTCTTCTCGGACAACGGGGGACTATGCACTGTGGGAGGGCGACGTGGACCAACGTGCAACCTTCCTCTGAGGTCCGGGAAAGGTTGGCTCTACGAGGGAGGTATCCGCGTTCCGATGATCATCCGGGCTCCAGGGACGACGAGGCCCGGGAGTGTGTGTCATTATCCAGCCGTTAGCATGGACTTCTATCCGACGATGTTGGAATTGGCGGGTCTGAAGGCCAGGCCCAAGCAACACGTCGACGGGGTCAGCCTAGTGCCGTTGCTCAAAGGAAAGTCCAAACTACAGCGCCAGACCTTGTATTGGCACTATCCGCATTACCACGGGTCGACTTGGAAGCCCGGTTCGTCACTTCGACATGGTGATTGGGTGTTGATCCGGTTTGATCACCACGACAAGGTCGAGCTTTACGACCTGAAAAACGACCCGAGTCAAACATTGAATCTCGCCCAGAAGATGCCCAAGAAGGCCGACGAGTTGCTCAAGAAACTAGCGGCGTGGCAGAAGGACATAGGAGCGAAACTTCCGAGACCGAATCCGGCCTATGATCCCAACCAGAGGAATCCGGGGAAGCGAAAACGAAAGAAGCAAGAAATCAGGCAGGTTTCTTTGCCACTCGCACAACAGGCCCTTTGGAAGAACCACGTCTTTCGTCAAGGCTTTCGACGACTATTGCAGCAGGAGGCGACAGAGGGAAGAAGTCTCGCCGAACCAGGAACTGAGGATTGGTTTCCTTGGTGAGTAGTTCCCGAGAATGCTGCGAAGGTCTGACAGAAGCGTCTCATCACTGACAAAGAATGCGGCGTGACGAACATCGTTTGCAATCAGGCTGCCTACGACATTCGGGCCATCGACATGGACCGAGATGGCTATGTCGAACTATTGATTGCCGGACAGCAAAGTAATAATGTGGTCTGGTATGAGAACCCATCGAAGTCTTAACAAAATTCACCAGTGAAAGGAAAACCGCATCATGGTCCACGTCATAGCCACCATTGAAGTTCATCCTGGGAAGCGAGAGGCGTTCTTGGAAGAGTTCCACAAGTTGATGCCAAAGGTCCACGCCGAAGACGGATGTATCGAGTACGGTCCGACGCTCGACGTTCCGAGCAACAGTCCCGCGCAAGTGCCCGTTCGTGAAAACATCGTGACGATCGTCGAGAAATGGGAAAGCCTTGACGCCCTCCATGCTCACTTCGAAGCCCCGCACATGGGCGAATACCGAGAGGCCGTCAAGGACATCGTGAAAGGCTTGCAAATCCAAGTGTTGCAACCGGCCTAGCTTGATGGTTGGTGATTCACCATGTCGTTCTGTTCAGAACTCCAAAGTGTTTTTGCTCAGGGTTGAGGAATCAGTATCCGTGGTCTTCGAGTGGCGTGCTCGGAACGCAAGGTGTTTTTCAGAATTCATGAGAATTTTTGGAATGCTGCCATTTTTTGAAAAATGACAGAACGCCAAATCCTATTGTATTATGAGGAGATGCGCGAAGTGATGTATGATGACCTCAAAATCATAAGAAAATGCCGCAATTTGGCCCCGTTTTGAAAAGTCGTTTTTTGTAAGTTTTTGTAAGGTCAAGAGATGTGGAAACGAGGGTGTGACAAAAGGGTGTAAAAAAGGCGCAGGTTTGGTACCAAAACTATGCAGGTTAGTGTCAATTTACTGTCGTTTTGTGTCGGAATTTTGCAGGTTTGAGCGGTCCTACAACTCTTGGCTTCCCGGCTACGTCCAAACAAAAGCATGAATTCAGGAAATTTGGAAATAAATCCTTACCGACTACAAACTCAGATACTCCTTGGCTCAGTGTTAGTTCTTGACTCCGAGAGACAGCTTCTATTTCGAATACCTTTTGTAGAATAAGCGAGGAACTCTGAGCAGGTCCCATTGGTTGTTGCAGGCAAAGACGCGGTAGGCCCATCGAGGCGAGTAGGTGAAATGGTCATATTCGTTTTGATCGCGATTCTCGTCATCATTGCCGCTGTTGCGTCTTTCGCGGTCTACTTCGTGATGACGTTCGAGGATCGCTTGCGGAACAAAGCCGTCAATGCCTTGGAGGTCGTTTCCGACGAACCTGACCGTGCCAGACAAATGGCCCAACAGATCCAATCCGATGTCAAGGCCTACAGCAACGAAAAGAAGCTCGGCGAAAACGGTAGGTATGCCCAGGCGTTGTCTTACGTCGTGTTGGCCTTGGTATCCCGGTCTCGTCGAGAGGCCGACCAACATCTCTCGAAAGTTCGCAAGTTATATCGACGTCAGACCAGCGAAGCCGCCGAAGTAATGGTCGAGTTCTACCTCGTCAAAGATCCTGATTGCATCGATGCGGTGGAGTGCTACCTCGATTGTCTCGAAGGCCAGGTCGAACAAGAAACATACGACCGCATCTTCGAGGCGTTGCAGACCGCTTGCGAAGTCGCGCCCGACATGCGTGTCGTGGACCTCAAGCACAAAATCAAGTGGAACAAGCAGGCCCAAAAAACGTTCGGCAACCAACGTTGGCCCGTCTTGAACATCTCCAATGCTTATCACCAACTGGGTCACCCCGCATCGGCGCAACAAATCCTCACCGACCACTTGAAGCACCATCCCGACGCCAGTGCGGTTCGTGTGGCACTCGCGCGTTCGCTTCGACTCGGAGGCAATCGGGCTGCAGCCCAACACGAACTGAATGCCGTCCTCGAACAACGCCTCGATCAGAAGTCCTATTTCGCCGTTGTCTGGGAATTGATCGTGCTTGGCGACCTTCACAAGGCAGCGGAGTTGATCCAAAAGATTCAGACACAGGACCGCCCTGATCTTGAAGGTCGGGTGTACGGTTTGTACGGCATCATCCGCCTTCGCGAAGGGAATTACCCGGACGCGATCAACTACCTCGTTCGTTCGCTCAAACTCGTCCCCGAAAACGACACCGTTCGGCTAGCGCTGGCCGAGGCCTACACCCAAGCTGGGAACTCCGGTGACGCCGTCCGTCTGTTGCAACAAGCCGTTCAAGTTCGCCCCGACGATGCTCAATTCCAGTTTGCCCTCGGCAGTGCCTTGTTCAACGCCAAACAGTGGGTCGACGCGGGAAAATGCTTCGCGGTGTGCATCAGACAGGACTTCCGACCCCGGACGAGCACGTTGCTCTGGGCCCGGTGTGCGTTGGGTAACGGACTACCGACCGAAGCTTGGCGTGTGCTCAACGAAAGCCACAACCTCGACACCAAAGACAGCGAAGTGGCCTTTTATCGCGGCGTGGCTTTGTATCAGTCCAACGACCCCAAGAAAGCTGTCCCCGAATTCGTACGGGCCTTCAACGGGGCCAAGAAGGTTGGCGACAAGGCTCGAATGAGCCGGGCGAAGACGAACGTGTGTGCCGCGTATGGTGCGGCCGGAAATCAACGCGTCCAGGAAGAGAACTACACAGAAGCCGCCCAGATTTACGACATTCTGCTTCAGAACCTCTCGTCCACTTCTGCAACCTACAACGCCACGAAACAGGTGTTGGCCGAATGCTACGTCCGGGCGAGCGTTCAACTTTTCGAACGCAGTGGCGGTTCGGGCTCGAAGGCCGCCTTGCCCGTTTTGGAAAAAGGGATTGCGTTGTTCCCAAAGCCAGCCGCTCGCTATTTCCAGGCAGGTTTGTTGTGTAAAGAAGGTCGCTACGCCGACGGGGCAGCGATTTTTCTCTACTTGATCAACCAAAAAGATCACCCTGAATTTCGGTTTGGATGGGCCTTGGCGACGTCCAAATCGCAATCACCTGCCGAGGGGCTTGCCCAACTCGAAGGAATGATCCGACAGGGAGGACCAGTTGCCGTTCGAGCGGCTCTCGTCCTCGCCGGGAAGGAAGCCGACCGAGGGCAAAAACCTCATGCTGCGAAGATACTCGAAGGAGCGTTAGCCACCGCAGAGGCGAACCGAAGTCCTTGGTATAGCGAAGCGTGTTGCCAGGCTGTGCTCCACGCATTCCAAGGCGGTGACGAAAAATGGGCCGTGGAGCTTTCCAAGAAATATGCCAGTCAAGGCGGACTCCCATCAGAACTCATCGTGGGTGCCCTTAAGGCCGATTCGGGAGATTACGAGGGGGCTGTTGCCGAAATGGAAAAAGCCATTCCTCAAGTCACCGACCGTGAACGCGTCGTCCAACCACTGATGCGAGTCTATAAGATGGCCGCCAAACAAGCAGGCCAGAAGAAGAACTTCGAGCAACTCGTCCGTCTCACCCAAAGGGCTTTGCAGTGCGGAGAAGACCGAGACATCCGGCTCCTGTACGACCTGGCCAACGCTACCGAACTGAAGAGCACCAACGAAGACGAGTTCGACGAAGACTTGCTTCGTATGCTCAGTCACTTGTGCCAATCCGCCCAGAATGCCGACGCTCCAATCATCCGGTCGACATTGATCGCCTACCACCAGAAGGCCTTCGTGTTGGCCATGCGAGGAGACCACTACGACGCCGAGCCTTATTGGGAACGCGCTAACCAACTGTGGCTTGGGCGGATTCGCAAACAGGGAGAATTTTGGAAGGGATACGTCTCTAACTACAACTCGGGAAAGAAATACGACCTCCAAAGCTCTGAGGAAGAACTCGAAGACAAAGTTGCTAAGCGGCTTGCCGGAGTTTGTATCGGCTTGTCGATTCGGTCACTAAAGGAATACGATTTCCGAAACGCGGATTACTACTGGGCCGAGGGCGTTCGGTTGGCTCGGACGGAGGCTTGTCGCGAACTATTCAACGACATGGCGAACGTCAACGAGATCCTTTCGAACATCGACTTTGTCGGCGAGCCCGATCTAGGCTACGACCTGTTTTTGTTCCTCAGCCGAAACATCGATCCCGACGACGAACACTATCAGGAGCAACTCGACTATCTGGAAATCCTCAAGGGTATCGAAGAGGCCAAACATGGAAACTATGGACTTCTGCGCCGCATGACCGAAACGGCGACGAAAAAAATCCGAGAATTCGCGTGCCAACGTCTGGTCCGCGAATCGATCCAGGCCCTACTGGTTCGCAATGTCTACGATTTCAAAAAGTTGCTCGACGTGGCTGGAGAGTTCGATCGCGAATGGCGACGGACGGCCAAACGAGTGCGACGGTTGCCCGAGGGCATGATCAACCGGATCACCAACGAGTATGAATCCCACCCACTCGTCCGCCGAGTACGTGACCGTGACCCCGACGCGGCCGACGAAGGCCTATTTCGAATGATCCAGTTGTTCGGCGATATCGACACCGAACATCGAGGTAGGATTCCGATTTACGTCATCCGTGACATTGTCAACGAGGTGATCCCCAAGATGCATGGAAAAGCCTAGCTATTGAGGAAACTGATATGTCATTTCCTGGCAAACACAACCCCTATCAACGCCCGAATTCGTACGACATCCTGGGGCTGAACAAAGGCCTCGCCGCGACCGCTCAAGACATCGGAAAGGCATATAACAACCAAAAAAGGGAAGCCCGGCGGATCAAGGACACCCAGGAACGCGCCAAGCGGATGCAGGACCTTGATGAAGCCAAAGCCGAACTGCTTCGCCCCGACGACCGGGTGTTACTCGACTTCTTCTTGCTTGGCAACCAAGTGTTCACTGATTTGTGTGCCTATTATGCCGAGAGGATCGCTCCATCCGACGAATCCATCACGGCCGAACTACTCGGCGCCCAAGGGCACAACAAAAAGTTCGACGACCTCGTGCCATCACCCTTACGACAAATTTTCGGGACCATTCAACCTGTGACCAACTTGGGGTTCTACGAAGAACCGGAAGAACAGAAACCGCTACCGATCCTTGAACTCGATCAGGTCTTTGAACTATAACAGGTAAACCTACTGGCGTCGGTTAGTGTTGTGCACGACAGGGAGTGGGTGGGCAATAACCTACTCCAGATGACTACTCCAACTCAGCCACTAGTCTTCAGAACCACTGGTCGCGTCGTCAGATTTCATGAGGGACCAAGTCTATATGAGTTCCGAGACACCTCTCCCCTATCCGGAAGAGTTCCATGTCGACACGAGCGCGGCAACTCCGCCCGATCCTGACCAGACGATGAATCGACTGCTCGACCTCATTGGGATGCGCGGGCTCATGACGATTCACGCCCAGAAAGCGCACCAAACGCAACTCGAACTCGAAGAACGGACGGAAGAAAATCAACGCCGACAAGCCAAGCTAATGCAAGGGATCGTGGGAATCGTCGACGAGTTCGGACAGTTGGTTCACGACACCGAAGTCCACGCCGGAGTGTCCCCCATTGCTCCACCGAAACCGGGCTTTTTGTCACGGTTATTTTCGGGAGGAGCCAAGTCACTCGACCTCGGGGAGAACGAGAAAGAGTGGCTCGCTGCCTTTCGTCGTTTGTTTCACCAAGCCCAGAATACTTTGGAGAATCTCGGAATCCATCACGTGGCTTTGCAAGGACAAAACTTGAAGACGCTCGAGTTCGAAGGACAACTGGTCAAGAGTTGGGTTGGTGTGCAAAACGAACCCAAGGGGGCTGAGCTTGTGGTCAGGGAAGTCATACGGGGACTCTGGGTCCTCAAAGACACCGATAAGTTAAAGCCCGTGCAACGCGGCGAAGTATTGGTGTAGCTTAATTCCAGCAGAGAACCACCCCGGTGGGGTTTCTCGACAAACTCAATCCGCATGCGACGCGTGGAAGCGCGACAATCGCGGCTTTGGTTGGAGGAATAGCCTCTGGTGTCTTCACTGTTTAGCTGTCATGGAGTTCACCGTCCGAAGAAAACGTACCGCCCCTTGCGAAGATCATCATGGTCCCCTGGATCATCGCCTTTGGTGCCCTCTCAGGTTGGACTCTCCGATGGCATCTGGCAGAAGCAGAACTCGAAGACACTGGACTGATCGAAGGAAAGCCCACGAACGAAGAAATTCCGGGAACCCACAGAAGTTCCTGACGAGACAAGGCCCTTTACACTCACGACGTACACGAAAGGAAATAACGAATGGGAGCTGTCGGAATAGACCTGGGCACAACCAACTCGGCAGTGGCCGTTTTGAAAGGCCGCCCCGTGATCGTCGAGGACACCATGGGCCAGCGGACCCTTCCATCGGCGGTTGGGTGGGATCCTGACCTGGAAGAATTGATCGTCGGCATCGACGCGAAAAACAACCCACACGTATACGGCACGATTCGCTCGATCAAGCGATACATGGGAGAACAAAAACGAGTCCAGGTCGGTCCCAACCACTGGCTCCCGGAAGAAGTTTCGGCGGAAATCCTCAAAGTCCTCAAAAAACAAGTCGAAGACAAGTCCGGTGAAACTGTAACCGAAGCCATCATCACCGTGCCGGCCTACTTCGGGCTAGCGGCCAGGGACGCCACCGCTAGGGCGGGCGAGATCGCCGGACTGAAGGTCCAACAGTTGCTTCCCGAACCGTCTGCGGCAGTCATGGCTTATGGTCCCCAGCGTGACGAAAAGATCCTCGTGTACGACCTTGGTGGCGGGACGTTCGACGTCACGGTCATAGATTGTTTCGCTGGGGCTCTCACGACCATGGCGGTTACTGGTAACAACTTCCTTGGTGGCGACGACTTCGACCGCCGATTGATGGACTACTTCCTGGAGTTGATCAAAAAAGAACACGGCATCGCCATCGAGGAGAATGACGCCCGCGCGATGTCTCAACTCAAGAAGGCCGCCGAAGACGCCAAGATCGAGATGAGCCGGAAAAACGGTGCTCGAGTCAACATCGCCAACTTGGTGACCGTCGGTGGCCGTCCGATTGGTTTGGAGACGGTCGTTAAAACGGCCCAGTTCAATGAAATGATCAAGGACCTCGTCGCCGGTACATTGAACGAAGTCGAAAAGGCTCTTGACATCGCCAAGCTGGAAAAATCCCAAATCGACACGATTTTGCTCGTCGGTGGCTCGACGTACGTGCCGCTCGTTCAACAAACCGTCCAGTCCTTCTTTGGTAAGGCTCCAGACCGTTCCGTCAACCCAGACTTGGCCGTGGCCCTCGGTGCCGCGGCCAGCGTTCTGGCCGATGCCGTCGATGACGATCGTCACAGCGTGTCGGTAGGTTTTATCCCCGAAAACACTCCAGATGAAGAACTGGACGTGTCGGGAAGGACTACACCAGGAAGCACGGTCCGGATCTCTGGAGGAGCTGGCTCCATGGAGGTCATGGCCGACGAACAGGGCGAATACTCCGTCAACGTCCCGCTAAAAAAAGGAATGAACGCGTTGAACATCACGGCAATCTCTCCCCTGGGAGAGGTTACCAAGTTCGACCCTGAGCCGGTCATCCACGACGTCACCGCCGAACGACAAGAAGAACCCCCGGCACCCCCAGCCCCAATCTTGGCTCGGTCCTTGAGTATCTCCCATGGAACCGATTTGGGGATGGACCGGTACATCACCGACCTCTCAACGGTCATCATGGAGTCACAAACGGAACTACCTCGACAGGTCAGCAACGATCAGTTTTGCACCAACCGGGCCAACCAAACCGAGTTGGAGGGGAGTGTGCTCGAGGGCGACCTTCCGATATCTGGGCTCAATACAAAGTTGGCCACGATCCACTTGCGGTTGCCCCCCAATGTCCCTGCGAACGAGCGAGTCGTCGTCCACTACACCGTTGATGAAAATGGCGAGTTGACTGCCGAACTCGAGGTGCCAGCAGTCAACCGTCGTTCCAAGGTCGTCGTCGATTTGCAAGCTCCGTCCGAACAAGTCCACGTGTTCGAACAACTCGAACACCTCTACACCCGCATCGGTTCGAAAATCCGACCCGAGGAACGAGCCACACTTGAGCAGGCTCGGATTGGTCTGGAAGACCTGTGCGACGAGTTCCGTCGAGTTCGAGAAGGAGACAACGCTGACCGAATCTGGGATACCTATCATCGGTTGAGGAAACAAGCCGAGAGGCTTGAGGACAAGATGGAAACATACCGACGCAAGTATGCTTGACCGACCAGAAAGCACGTTTTTTTTCGTTGTCGTGCCTGCACGATCGAAATCCGACTAGGAAATACAGCAGGAGTTGTCATGAAGTGCGAGATGTGCGATGCCGAGTTCGAAGGTTCGAACGAACCACTGTGCCCGAACTGTCGTGACAAAGTCCAAGCCGTCAAGGTCGAGTCTGGGTCTTTCCTGGCCAAGAGCCCTCAGTTTGGTGAACAGAACAAGACTTCAACCGCCATCGAACCACCGTCCCTCTCTGCCCAGGAGTTATGGAGGATCGAACCATCGGACAGTTGTGACTTGAACTACCCGATTTGTGCGGCAGCCACTCCAACTGGAAAAATTTTCATCCTCGATCAACCCGAAGACTTCCGCATCCTTCGATTCGATGGTCAAGGAAAATATCTGGGACTTTTGGCCACCATTCCGATGGGCACGGAGGACGGTGAACTCGACGACCCACAACGCATGTGCGTGGATGTCCAAGGCAACATTTACTTCGTCGATGCGGGAGCCGATCGAATCTCCATTTGGAGCAGTGACGGGACATTCCTAAAATCGCTCTGTAGTAGTGGATCTGTACCTGGCGAACTGGCCCATCCCCTCGACGTGGACGTTGACGAAGACGGTTTTTTGTATGTGGCGGACGCCTTCAACCACAGAATCCAGAAACTTTCCCCTGAGGGAATGGGGTGTTTGGAACTCTCGGAGGCTGGACAATGGGGAAAGCTCGACAGCCCCTTCGCGCTCGCGCTCGACCGGAAACAAGGGCTCTACGTTTTGGATCAAGAGAACAAGAAAGTCTTTCGCTTCAATGGTGATGGCGATCCCTTACCCTGTTGGCCCGAATCGTCGGTCAAGCAGGACTGGTTCGACCGGCCAACGGACATCCTGGTAATGGAAGACGGGTCGGTCTATGTCAGTGATGAAGGGACCGAACGACTTCTCTGCTTGGGCCCGGATGGATCGATCGTCGGAAAGGTAACACTGCCCCAGGATGCCGAGGCAACATTGAATGGAATCACCATCCAAGCCCTGGGACAGATGCTATTGATCCTCGATAATATGAACGACCGATTGTATTGTCTGGCGGCACCGAAGGCATAAACTTGGGATAGTTCGTAGAGGTGCGTTACTCCTTTGGTCGGAATTCCTTAGTCCAAAAACTCCTCATCTTGAATTCCTCTCTCCTGAGGGAAGAGTGGCGTTATTCGCCGTGGCTATCTTCACGAAGTCCTTCTCCACACGAGCCTTACGATGAAGAAGTGTCCGATTTGCAAGTTTGATGGCGTCAAGGATGCTGCCCGGTGTCCGAAATGTCAATCGACTCTGACGACATGGATCAATCTCGATCAGTACAGCGAACAAGCCTACAAAACGGCTTTGTTCGAGTTGTCCGGACAACGGCCAGAAAGAGCCGCGGAATTGTTACTACAGGCGATCATCCTCTCTCCCGAAGAGCACACCTACCTCAGCGCGTATGGACGTGTACTTGGACAACTTGGCCGATACGCGGAAGCAGCCTTGGTTCTCGAAGAAGCGTGGAACAACGGGGCACCTGCGGAAATCAAGGCCGCGATCGACAAGGCTAAGGAAATGACCCCAACAAACGAGGTCGTCCCTTCATCCGCCCCCGGATCATTCATGGGCGGACCAACGCCGTCTTCGGAACCCGAGCAGGTGGAACCCGAATTCGTTCCAGCCGAACCAGTGTATTCCGAAGAACACGTCGACCCCACCGAGCCTACAAAGACTCCGGAGTCAGTGAACGTATCACCTTTAGAGTCCGGGGAGGCTTCTTCACTAAACCAAGAAGCACATCAAGAAGAGCCCAAGCAAGAACCTCCGCCAGTCGGTTGAATCAATCCCCAACGCCTCTGTTTTGTAAACGTAAGTACATGTGTTTCGCAGCGCCTTTTCTCGAACTTGAGGATCGTGCTAACAATCCCAGGGCAACCACCCGCGACAATTTCAAAAGCTCCGGTGCACGCGTGAACGCTGAAACGGTCTAGACAAAAATAGGTCGGTGTGGCAGAACTCTGTTGTTTTGGTAAGCTAGTCTTGAACACTTTGCCTGCCCCATCCACTCAACCCAAGTTGCGATGGGTCCGTGCTATTTCGTGAACGATCTGCGATGATGGGAAGATAGCGAAGGGGAACAGGATCATGCCGACAGCTTTGGTGACAGGAATTACAGGACAAGACGGGTCACACCTTGCCGAGTTACTTCTTTCGAAGGGGTATCAAGTTTACGGGTTAGTTCGCCGTTCGAGCACAGAGACGTTCGCTCGAATCGAACACCTCCGTGAGGAGATTGAGCTCGTCCAAGGAGACCTGCTCGACCAGACTTCCATCATTCAGGTCCTTCAGGAAATCCAACCCGACGAAGTATACAACCTGGCGGCCATGTCGTTCGTCCCGACGAGTTGGCAACAACCTGTCTTGACCGCCGAATTTACCGCCCTCGGGGTGACCCGTATTCTCGATTCGCTTCGACAAGTCTGCCCCAATGCCAAATTCTACCAGGCTTCGAGTTCGGAAATGTTTGGGCGTGTTCGGGAAACGCCACAGCACGAGTTGACGCCTTTCCACCCACGCAGTCCCTATGGCGTCGCCAAGGTCTACGGTCACTACATTACTGTAAACTACCGTGAAAGCTATGACATGTTCGCGTGCTCGGGCATTCTCTTCAACCACGAGGGGCCGCGGCGAGGTTTGGAATTTGTAACACGAAAAATTTCGAATGGGGTTGCGCGGATAAAACTGGGTCTCGACACCGAGCTTCGACTAGGCAACCTCCAAGCCAAACGGGACTGGGGGTATGCCGGAGACTATGTTCGGGCGATGTGGTTAATGCTCCAACAAGAGCAACCTGACGATTACGTTGTGGGCACTGGCGAAACCCACAGCGTTCAAGAATTTGTAGAAATCGCGTTCGGCCATGTTGGCCTAGATTGGGAACAGTTCGTCAAAATCGACCCGAAGTTCTATCGGCCCGCGGAGGTCGATCTCCTGTTGGCGGACCCAACGAAAGCTCGAACTGTGTTGAACTGGGAGCCCAAAATCTCGTTCACTGAACTCGTCACAATGATGGTCGATGCAGACCTGGAGATCCTCAGAGGAAAGCCTCTCCAACAAACAGCCAATGTTATCGCGTAGCTCTACTTGGGATTGATAACGGCGAAATCATAGCAGGGAGTTGCGAATGCTGGGACAAATAGCCCGAAAGTTCCTCGGTCCGTGGCTGGGTGTTCATTTTCAATATGCGCCTCGGACCACACAATTACCCGACCACTATCATGAACCAGTATCCCTGCCAACTTACCCTTCCATTTCGGTTGTGACACCTTCGTATGCCCAGGGCGAATTCTTGGAGCGAACGATCACGAGTATCCTGAATCAGAAGTATCCGAATCTGGAATACATCATTCAGGACGGTGGTTCGACGGATCAAACGACGGAAATCCTGGCAAGGTATGCGTCGCAATTTCACGCTTGGGAATCCGCACCCGACGGAGGGCAAGCGAACGCCATCAACAAGGGTTTCACGAAATCCAGTGGCGAAATTATGGCCTTCGTGAATTCCGATGATGTTTTGCTCCCAGGGGCGTTACACTCCGTAGCTCAATTCTTCACAACCAATCCGCAAGTTGACGTCGTGTATGGCCATCGTATCATCATCGACGGCGAAGACAAAGAAGTCGGTCGTTGGATCATGCCGAAACACTCGGATCAGGCCTTCATCTGGACGGACTACGTCCCGCAAGAAACAATGTTTTGGCGTCGTCGTATTTGGGATAAGATTGGTGGGCATTTAGACGAATCGTTCCAATCAGCTTTAGATTGGGATCTACTCCTGCGTTTCGAAGCTGCGCGAGCCAAGTTCTATCGGCTACCACGATTTCTGGGGGCTTTCCGAGTCCACCCTCAACAAAAATCATGTGCTCGCTACGACGACCTCGGATGGCCCGAATGGCAACTACTTCGTGAACGATGGCACGGTCGCCGCGTCTCCAAATGGGAAGCACGTCTCCGCGTCATTCCATACCTGTGCCGACATATTATCACCCATCGAATGTATCAACTCGGTCTGATGGCTTGATGCCTCCGAGCCAAGTCGCCATAACTCGTTTTAGAATGAAGGACAGGATTGTGACCTGTCCTTTCTTTGTTCCAGGATAATTCAAATCGATCACAAGGGTTCGGCATCACCGACTTCGCCACAAGCAACACCTGTGTCCCGAATTCTTTGCAATTGATCTTTTCGATATAATCGTTATCTCTGTTCAAGTTCACCAAAAAAAATTCCGATAACTTATATGACCCGTCATTGCGGATGGACCGGCAGCATTCTGACTTGCCTTGGGACACCCGTTCTCTCAACTTCGAGGATGACATGAGAACACACATCGTTTTCTCATCTGTTCTGGCGTGGGCACTTCTGGGCCTGGGTTTGGCAGTTGGGCAACAAGATTACAATGCTGGGATTGGAGTGCAACAAAAGGACCGGGTCGATTCGAAAGTCCTCGAGGACGTCCAACCGCCACCCGGAGAACCGCAGTGGGAAACTGTTGCATTGAACGCGCCGCCTTCCCCTTGGATTGAATATTGCGGGCCGGCGAGTTGTATTAGTCCAAGAGGCGGCGATGGACCTATCAAAACCGAGTTCTACGTCCGGGGTGGAGCCAGTTTCCCGTTCGGGGACGGAATTTACGGCGGCAACTTGGAAACCGGCTGGAGTATCCAAGGTGGAGCCCGTATTATTTTCTACCCGAAGCAACCAACGGGATCGTGGTTCTTGGACGTCAGCGTTTTGAACATTGATAACGGCGTCGATAACACGACGACCAGAGCAGGACTCAACATCATCGTTCCTGACCCGACAGGAGTCGGAACGCGAGTGAACCTGGGCGTGGGGAATCCCGTCGATTGGGATGGCCCTCCCGTCACCATTCGAGGATTGACCCGAACGTTTCTCAACATCGGTGGTGGAAAGATGTGGTACTTCGGTGCCCCCTCCGGAACATACGGGAGGAGTTGGCGAATCGGTGTTGATGGTGGTGGTCGATACGGGACAGGTAATGCACAATTCTTCGAATTGCGGGACCGGGACGACGTCATGGGCGGGATCTATGTTGGTGCTCAGGCAGACATGTTCGCTCCGTGTGGTGGGTGTTGTTTGTTCACTTGTGGTATCCGCACTGAGTGGTCGTATACCTGGACGGACATCCTTCAAGTTCACAACAATGCTGACACACAAGACATCTTGCTCCAGCTCCACTTGGGTGTGATTTACTAGTGCCGTGGACTCCTTGGGGGGTGTTCCTACCGCTCCATCTAAAGGAAGAGTGATACTCCACAGTTTCCGTAGGTACACGCCAAACTGCGTGTACCTACCACCCCAGGTCGAGCTTGTGTTCGAGCTGTCCTTATCCTGGTGACCGGGTCGCTCTACTTCATGGTGATGCGAATGTTTCGGTAAGCCACAGGACCATGGTCTCCCTGAAACATCAACGGACCAGTCGGAGCTTCACGACCAGTAACACCACTCGGAGTTGGTCCCCGCATCTCGACATTTTCGTGAATCACCTTTCCATTCAAAACAATTTTCAAGAACTTGGCTTTCGACACGCGTTTGCCGTTCTCGAATTTCGGAGCTTGGAACTCGATCACGAACTTTTGCCATTCACCTGGTTCCTTGGCAGCGTTGATTTTGGGAGCTGCAGCTCCGTAGAGCCCACCAATGTCACCAGGACCAACTTTTTTTCGTCCCCAGCTGTCGAGAATCTGGACTTCGTACTCACCCATCACGTAAATGCCGGAGTTTGAACCCTTCGGAACCATCACTTCCAATTCGATCGTACAATCACCGAACTTTTCCTCTGTATAGATATCTACTCCCCGTCCTTTGGTGTTCACGAGGACGCCTTTTTTCGTTCCCTGGAACTCGAATTCACGAGGATTCTTCGGATTCAGGGCAACTTCTCCAACTTTCCACTGGCTCTGGTTGCGTCCGTGTTTCTTGAGTTTCCAACCATCCAAGTTTTTACCGTTGAACGGCGTACATGACGTTTCTTGGGCAGCGGCTTGGTGACCACCAATCAACAATCCCAACGAAACCAGCATGAGCAAAGCAATTACGTTTCGCGCCATGGGTTTTCCTCCTTTGTTGCAATATCATGAGAAAAGTGTATCTGCGTTGACCTCCAAACCGTGATACCCCAGGGAAACCGGCCGGTCAACAACTTACTTCCTCGCAAGAGGAGAGAAATTATGCAACCAACCATCGACTTGAATTGCGATCTTGGCGAGGGATATGGAACCGACTCCGAGGTTATCCCACTCGTTACGTCGGCCAACGTCGCCTGTGGATTTCACGCAGGGGATCCGCGGACCATCCATGCTACTCTTACGGCTGCCGCGAAACATCAAGTTCGGATCGGTGCTCACCCCGGCTTTCCTGACAAGGAGCATTTCGGACGCCACGAACTTCAATTGACCGAACAAGAGATCTACCAAGATTGCGTGTACCAAATCGGAGCTCTCGCAGGTCTTGCTCAGTCCGTTGGAATCCGCCTCTCGTACATAAAGCCGCATGGTGCACTCTACAACAGGGCATGTCGCGACAACGAGTATGCTCGACCCATAGTTGCCTCCGCCGAATTGTTCGGTTTGGCGATCCTCGGACTTCCAGATTCTTGTTTACAAAGGCTTGCCAAAGGTCGCTGTCGATTTGTTGCCGAGGGGTTCGCTGATCGGCGTTACACCTCTGACGGAGCCTTAGTCTCCCGAACCGATCCCGATCCATTCATCACCGATATCTCCGAGGCGATCGACCAAGTTCAGCGGTTAATCACAGTACGACACATAGAAACGATCTGTGTCCACGGCGATAACCCACAAGCGTTAACTTTCGTCCGAGGTTTACGGAGTGGACTCACAGAAGCCGGGTTTTTCATTCAGGCGTTTTCCTAATGTTACGCGTTTTGGAGCCAGGGTTATATACCCTTGTCGTTGATCAAGGTCGCCCAAAAACTCGAGCTTTTGGCATTTCCCTGGGTGGAGCAGCCGATCAAACTTCGTTGGCCTTGGGCAACGCTCTAGTTGGGAATGCGTCGAACGAAGCGGCTTTGGAATTTAATCTCGCAGGGCCCACATTACGGGCGGATTGTCAACTTGGTTGCGTCATAACCGGTGCCCCATTTCCCATTCACACAGAACGCCGGGCGCTCATAGTCGGTACGACATTTACACTTGAACCGGGCGAAACGTTATACGTCGGAAGTACCCCCCAGAACATCCGTGGGTATCTCTGTGTCCGTGGTGGATTGCAAACTCCGACAGTGTTAGGAAGCCGTTCTTCTTTCCACCCTCTCACGCAAGAGACTAACTTGCCCTGCCAACCGAGCAACATTTCCAAACGGCACGTCCGATATGTCAGGCAATGGGATGAGCCATCGCCCAGTGAAATCCGAGGGGAATGCTATCGCTTAAGAATTCTTGAAGGATCGCACGCGAGGCTTTTTCCTGATGCATGGTACAGCGAGCCTTCCGGTGAACCCCGTCTGTTTCGAGTCAATCCGTCGAGTGATCGAATGGGTTTGCGATTGGATAGTGCTCGCCTACCTGCCCCTGAGGGAGAATTGGTTTCTGAACCCGTTTCGCCTGGGACGATACAAGTCACTCGCGAAGGACAATGTGTCATTCTCGGAGTCGATGGCCAGACGATTGGAGGCTATCCCAAGATTGCCCATGTGATTGGTGCCGACCTCGATACTGTCGGCCAACTTCGTCCTGGTGACGCCATCTCCTTCCATAAGTTGACGCTCAAAGAGGCCGAGGACATTTACCGCAAGAAACAAGCAGAACTGGCGGAATGGCTAACTCGTATTCGTTTGATCGTTGGATGAGTCCAATGGCCTCCGACGTTGATTTTGCATACATTTTCCAGTATCCCGCCGCACCCATATTAGAGTCCAAAGGAACCCGCCAAAGATGGAAAAAGTCCTTATCACACCTATTAACTTGATTAACACCGACGGACCACACGTCACGTTATTGAGAGATGCTGGTTTTGAAATCATCTATACTGGAATTCCCAGACTACTTACCGAAGATGAAATTCTGGATCGACTCTCCGGTTGTCGTGCCGTCCTTGCCAGTTCGGAACCATACACCCCCAAGGTCATGGACGCGCACCCGCAATTACGGATCATCGCCCGTCACGGTGTCGGTTTTGATGCCGTCAATGTCCCCGCTGCGACCGAAAGAAACATCGCCGTTACCACGACCCCTGGAAGTAACCAAGACGCCGTCGCCGAACATGTCTTCGCCTTGATGCTTGGCGTCGTGAAGAACGTCATCCGCCAACACGAAGGAACCAAGATCGGAAAATGGCCGCGTGGAGTCACAATGAATTTGCGAGGACAGACGCTCGGTATCGTCGGACTCGGTCGCATCGGTAAAGCGGTAGCCGTTCGGGCAGCGGCCTTCCAAATGCCGATGATGGCCTACGAACTCTATCCCGACGAAGCCTTTTGCGAACAGTACAATATCAAATTGGTTTCCTTGGAAGACCTCTTTCGCCAGGCCGACATGATCTCCCTGCACGTACCGTACACTCCAGAATCGAAACACATGATCAACAAGGATACGTTGGCGTTGATGAAGCCGACATCCTATCTCATCAACACAGCCCGAGGTGGTCTGGTGTGTGAAAAAGATTTACTCGAGGCGTTACAGACGAAACGACTTGCCGGTGCAGGGTTAGACGTGTTTGAAACAGAGCCGCCTCTGCCAGGCCCTTTGTTCGAACTCGAGAATGTCATTCTCACGCCCCATGCCGCAGGAGTTGACATGAAATCTCGTATGGATATGGCAGTCGCCGCAGCCCAGGCTATCGTGAAACTGAGCCGTGGCGAATGGCCAGAAGGACAAGTTGTCAATCCAGAGGTCAAAGAAACGTTCCAGTGGTAAACTCGGAATGAAAAATGATTAGACCGTCCCACGTGCCCGCTACCTTACCCACGCAGTGACCACGAGTCCTCGGGATCGAATAGAGAAGTACTCAACCTACTTTTTTGTTCATTGAGCCAGCTGTTAGTTTTCCGAAGGCTCGTCGTCCTGATCCCCCGCCTGGACAAAGGCTCGATACATTCCCCACGCAGTATCCCACTCGAATTCTGTTTCCAAGCGATGATTAAAGTCATTCGTGGGTGCCGAGTTGAGATGGGCCAAAGCTTGTTCGAGCCCATTTGTGTAGAGGATCATGTCACGCCGCCCATCCATCACGAGCGTCATGACGTGGAGGCTTTCTTGCCCTTGTTGAAGCATCTTGCAAACCTGCTCACTTAATTCCTGTGCTTCGGCATATTCTTCTTCCGTTGTCGGCAATCCGTCTTCCCGGACGTCGTGGAAACGAATTCTAACGGTCAATCGACCATCATAGTCCGGATGGCCTACGTAGTGATCAAAGGTCCGGTTAATGAAGATCCAAGCCGGTTTCTCGTTGATCTCTCCTTCCAACATTTGCCACTTGCCGTCATCTACGGTGAGCGAGCCAGGCGGAGGATACCGTTTGATCCGAGCTTCCTCGAACGTCGCAACGATGGTCTTGAAAGGTTGCAGGTCTTCGGCTTGAGGGTCTGCTGGCAATGCCTCGCAACCCAACGATGAGAGAAGCGTGAGAACGTCGCGTTCCCCAATTTCGTGTTCGGCCAACAACGACGCCCCTAGGCCTCGCATCTCTTCGTTTTCGTCGGTCAAACCCTGAACATAGAGTGTCAGTCCCAAGCCATCTTCTTCGGGCGTAACTCGATACCAGACATCGGACGGTCCGATCGTTTCTCCTTGGATTTGAATTTCCAACCCCTCCCTCATGCTCATGCGAGGGCGGAATGCGACCACCTCCCAGCCTTCCATTTTGGGAGCCGAGCTAACAAAACTCTTGACCTCGTCAACACGTTCGGGACGTCCATCTGCGCTGACAACAAGTTCGGCGACTCCTCCTTCCAACGAACGCCCGAGTTCCAGGATGAGGTCACGTGCCAGCAAACTCTTGGCCGAGGCGAGTTCGTCGAGCGCTTCGTGCCGTGCGCCCTCGTTCTCCCCGTACACCGTGTCGCGGAGTCGGTTTCCGTTCTCTCGGAACCATTCCCAGAAATCCGGCAACGTCGAAGGGATTGACATGAGGACTTCCTGTTCGTGTGGAGAGGTTATTTCGAGCTAAGACTGCCGCACGCTCACTTCCGGCACAGTCACGAAATCTTGGCGCAGGTCGTCCACTTCCTCCATGGTCATTTCGCCATCTTGGAGCCACACCCGGTAGTTCACCAACAACGGAGTCTTCTCGGTAACTTTGTAGGTGAAATAATATCCGAAGCGACCGTAGTCCCGTTCGCTGTGTCTCGCTTCTCCCGGATTCATCGGATGATCGAGATAGGCCGCTGTATAACGCTTACCGTCGAGAACGAAACTCATGGCTTTCCACGGAAGATCCACAGTCGCGCTCTTGTTTCCGGGCCAATTGATCGTTTGCCCGAGCTTTCCTTTGCCAGTCTCAGGACGAAGGTAATAGGTCTGTTTTTTCGTCTTTCTGGCCACATCATTACTCGCTCGGAATTGGAATCCAGCGTGTTGCGGGTCGCCATCAAGAATCACGTCTCCGCTCGTCGTTTTCACGAGCGATGCGAATTCCACAAGAGTTCCGCCAGGAACCTTGTAAACAGTTAACTCTCTCACTTCCTGGGCGAACACATCCGTCTTACTCCCGTGCCAATCGATCAGCACACGATGACGACCAAGAATCGGACCAGATTCCTGACTGAGCGTTTTGACATGCTCGATGTAGTTCTCACTCTTTCCTCGTTGACGGCAATGCCATACGTCAGCCTTTTTGTTACCACCCCAAGTGATTCGGTTAAAGCCGAACATCAGACCACGGTGATGCGGAAAAAGAAGTCCCCTGAGTTGTTTGTTGTTGGCGTCAAACGGTAAATCAGTGTGGCCACCATTGGTGACGAATCGTTTGCCTTGAAGGTCGTAGACATGATGAAAAACTTTGTAGCTCTGGTTGCGAGCCATGTCGCTCGATGTGTCGTAAGGCTTCTTCATATAGCGGAGGATAGGTCGCACGCGTTTCCCATCTTGGTAACCCAACTCGGAATATTCCTTTTTCTTGTCGGTCCAAACGAAGCTCTGATTCGATTTGTATTGCGCTTCGGTATTGAGCTTCGCAGTGAGTTTGGCAACGGCACCCGCCTTCAATTCCGGGAGAATGAAATGCAAGTCGCGTCGAACAGTCCCTTTGCCTGCCACAAGAACCGATTCCGTTGTCAGTGCAGGCACTGTCAACTGCCCGCCGACAACCGCGACTTCCCCTTCCATCGTGGCGACCGTTACCTTGGCACACGATTTAGGGACATTCAACGGCACACAAACCGGAACCTGTTTGTAATCGTGCTTCCCTGCTTTGACAACGATATCGAATTCAACCTGTTCGGCGTAGCTGAATCCGACAAGCCACAAAGCCATCAATCCACCCAGGAGAGTACGTTTCATGGTCGGATTTCCTTTCGAGAGTTCATAGATGCTGTTTCGATGTTGATAGAGGCCGGACAGATAAATATCATGATCGCCTTTTGCAGCGCAAGCCAGGAAAATTCCACTGCCGGTTCTACACGTCCTTTGGAAACTATGGCTCATTTCCAGAACCCTGTGTGATCAACTCCTGAGACGGTGATAGAACGTTCGTCTCGTTCCGATTTTCGGTCGGCCATCAGGCAGCCAACGTTGGCGTTCTATTGCCCGTTCGCTTTTCCCTGTGCCCTCTCTGTCTTTTGTTTTGATTGAACTTCGACTAGTCGGAACTTCATCGTTCCAAAGTTCGAGAGAAGATTTTCGTTAGCCGCTCGATCGGCCCCGAGACAAACGCGAGCGGCATCAATCTCGAATTGTCCTGTGCTCGCATCGATTGGGTGCCAACACCCATTTATCACGACTTGGTTCCACGCGTGACCGCCGAACGTCCGCCGGATGTCTCCCATGTACGCGAATCCTCCGACCTCACGCGCCGGAATGCCGACAGATCGAGCGAGCGTCGTAAAGAACGAGGCGTAAGCCGTGCAATCACCACAAGGATTGTCGAGTAATCCCAACACCAATGTACCCTTGTTGTCGTAGCTGGGGCGAATGAAACGATACACGAACTTGACGAGACGTTTGACTTTTTCGAGATCTGTCTTCGCGTCTCCAATGGCCTTTTTAGCCAGTTGCTTGATTCGATCATTTTGAGCTGGATACGTGAGTGTCGCCCGGAGATTCTCTTTGAGCTCTTCCGGAGTCACCTTGGTCCTCTGGCCATATTTCTTACCGACCAAGCAGATGGCCGTTCCCTCCGTCGTGGGCGTCACGGTTTGCCAGGGACCGCTCGGAATCGCTCTCGGATTCTTCGCCGTCACTTCCAAAATAAGACTCCGAACCTGATGGGGGTGGACCTTCAAACCCCGGTCGATCTTTATTAAGCCCTCTTGGAAAAAGTCGGTCGGCGCGTCGAGTTTTTTCGCAACCTTTTCGGACTCCCTGCGGAGTTCGAAAGTCCCAAGTTTCGAAATAAGGACTTTTCCTTTCGGGTCAACGTAATCCGTCAGAGGAGACGATTTATCGAGTTTCTGCGACCGAAATTCTCTTACGGTTGTCATTACCCCATTGAATTCCAGCTTCTTGGACCCCTTTAACTCCCTGACCCTCGTTTCGACCTCCAGATCACTCAGAGACAAACTTCGGTAATAGATCTTGTCGTTAACCTTGGGTTGGGATTTTTCCCAAACGTCCGGTGTAATGACATCAGCAAGAGTGTAATCGAGGTCGCCAATCGTTTTTGTAGACGTATTTGTCCCAACTATGGTTGTGACCTCGAATTGCCTTCCTTTGCGAACGAGTTGGATCTCTTGTTTGGTTTTCCTTTTTTTTCGTTGTTCTCGAATGACCTCGGTTGCTTTCTGCAACGGATAAGGGGCCGAGCTACCGAAAATCAGTTTTTCTGAAACGTTCAACTTTCGCGTCGCGTCTCCCGACTTCGACAGGAATACGAACTCGGACTCTTCGATGTACGCTGGCTTGCCTTGATACTTACCAGGCGCCAACTTGGTCATGACGTAACCAAATCGTTTTCCTTTCATGTAGACCGCATACCAAGTCGTTAAGAAATTATCTTTGATGTGCTTCTGTGTGATTGTTAAGCGAACGGGCTTCGGGGCATCTTGGGCCAAGGCAGGCCCACAAGATAATACAAGTGCCAGAATTGTAAAACGGATAACCCAAGGCATGGCAGCAAACTCCTCAAGGTGTGAATAATGCACTCATTCGAAAGGTTGGGGAAATCGACACTCTCTATTCTTTGCGACACGTCATGAAGCGAGTCCATCCGAGTGGCCCGTGCCACTCCGCCGCGATGACACGGCCCTTGTTCCGCATGGCAAAACGTTCGATCTCTGCATGCAAATCACGCTCGCGAGGTTCGGTGCTATCGTAAGTGCCTAACACCTCTTCGACATCGCTGTTTTCGTCACTGCGGAGCAAAACGAGACGACGTTCCGCGCGTTCCGTTTGTTCGGGAATGCGAGGTGGAGATTCCTTTGGGACCTCGCTCATATGACATTCTCCTTGGCCCGAGTTAGGGGATAGAAAACAGGGAACCTAATGGGAGTCGATAGTCAGTTCCAGAGATTCGTTTCGACTTTGGTTCAGCCGCCCAGGCTACGTGGAAGTTCCCCTGGGGCAGTCGAGGAAATGAATAGGTTTCGAACCGCGGAGCCTATCATACTCCCAAGCAGAAACGACAAAAAAATGACAGAAACTTGCACAAAACTGACATAACACCGACACAAACCTGCATACTTTCTGCAGTAAAACTGCACTGTTTTTACACTTTTTGCGACGCCTTTATTTCCCTATCTCTATGCATTTCAGCAGCTTACGTAAATTAGGCATGACAAATTTCGCAACAACCAGCGTTTCGCGTGATTCCGAGCCCATTTTCCATCTCTGAGGCGCACTAACACGTAAGATAAGAGGATTTGGCGCTGTGTCATTTTTCAAAAAATCGCCACTCTCGAAAACATTTCCAAGTTTCCCTGTTTTCTGCTCCCTGTTTTCTGTTCCCTAAACTCACTCTTGTCTTGGACGACATAGTTGAATGATAAATTGCTCGACGAGTATTTGCGGAGACAACAAACTATCACCCCTCAGATCCAAACTGAGTTGTAGCAAAGAGTCATAGAGCTGACTAACACGTTTTGGCCCGAGGTGTTTGAGTTGGCGTTGCCCCCCGGCAACGTCTCGAACGCCAGCTTCCGCAAGCGCCGTAGCGATAGGGGTTCCTTGCATCGCCTTTCGTCCAGCCACGATCAGTTTCCGGAAATGGAACGTGAGGGCTCCGACGAGCCGGATGGGCTCTTCTTGCTGTTCGAACAATCTCTGGATGATCCCCAGAGCTTCCCGGGTGCGCCCGGAACCAATGGCTTGAAAAATTAACCAAATGTTCTCGGCCTGGTTTCGACCCACCAACTTATCGACGTCTTCCTCATTGATCCGAGTTCGCGAGCCGACGTAGACTGAAAGTTTTTCCAGTTCTTGGTCCAACAGCCCCAGTTCGGCTCCGACCAATTCGACCAAGAGCTTGGCGGCGTTCGCCGTGAGTTGTTTGTTGTGTTCGGTCTTGGCTCGCTCGACGCACCAAGGTCCCAACGACTTTGGACCTGGGGCCTTACACACCAGAGTGCAACTCGCATCGACCTTCTTCGCGAGTTTGGTGTTCGTGCTCCAGGTCTTTACCTCCAGGACGAGCGTGGCGTCCTCGGGCAATTCGTCCACAACCTTCTCAAGCAGTTTTCGGTACTTCGACACGAACGGGTCAGCATCTCGAACCATCACCAATCTTTGTGAGCCAAAGAAAGGAATGGTCTGCAGTTCGTCCATGACCGTTGCGTAGCTAGTCTTGTCACCAGCATGTTCCGAAAAACCGAAATCATCTTCTCCCAACACAAGTTGGCGTAGCTTCTTGAGCACCAACCGCTTGAGAAACAAGTCGTCTCCGTGGACCACGTAAAGCGGAGAGACCTTTCCTTTTCCCGCTTTATTGAGGAACGTCAAGCTATCCATTCCGAACTCGTGTGTGTTGGAGGTTCGAGCCCTGTTCGAATCATATATCCCTTTACCATACTCGCTCACGTGAGACTTGTTAAGAGACCAAAATGGCTGTAGATGACGTGGGGCATTTCAAAAGTTGTTTGCTTCACCACACATACACACGGCTCACGTGTACTCAGCTGCAGTCCAGAAAAAGTCTACACGACCCTTGTACACCGGTCGATTTCCCAGCAAATCCAAATTCCAAAATCCAGAGTAACCCCGGCACTCAAATGACCTTGTATGTCCTGCCAAGGTGAGTATAGTCACGCCCCCCGAATGGATACTTACCGATTCGCAGCGAGAACCTTGGGGCTCCATGGGTTTGCTACAGGCAGGATGGTGTTTTACCAGACTTTGCTGTTCGCTACGCGGTCTCTATGGGAGAAAAAGAATGAACCGATGTCGATATTGGTTTTGTCTGGTGGCACTCATTGTCTGGCCATATGGAATATGCGCTCAATCGACGCAGACGCCACCAATCGTCCCACCCTCCTCGGAAATCAACAACCGTCTCACCGCAAAGCCGACTGTGGAGCAGATTCCACCAGCACCTCCGCAGAGCACACCTACCGATAGTAGGAAAGCCACTCGCTACAGTGTGCCGGACCCAAGACCACGAATGCAAAGTAAGAACTCCGCCAGAATTATGACCATCTATGTCGAGCCAACAAACCAACGATCGCACAAAACTCAAAAAATCCCGATGCCCGAACCGACTCCGTCCCAAACCCCAGCAGATTTTCAAAAGACCACAAACACGAGCCAAAGTCCTCAGAGCGCCAACGTGCGACTCGAGTGGGTCGGACCCAAACTGATTCGGGTTGGTCGACCGACGGCCTACGAAATCGTTCTCAAAAATAGGTCTCAATCGACGGCCCACAACGTCAAGGTCGAACACCTGGCACCAAAAAATGTGCAGTTTTTCACAAGTAAACTCCGCCCAACACAAAAGAATGGAAAATTTACCTGGAACGTCGGAACTCTCGAACCCAATCAAGAATACCGAATCCCTGCCAAGTTTCTCGTTTCCCATCAGCAGAAAAAGCAATATTCCCTTCGAGCAACCGTAACGTGCACGACCGTCAGCGAACTGCGAGTCAGCGTCTACCGCCCCAAACTCAAGCTAGCCATCCGGTCCCCCAAAAAAGGTGCGGTTGGAGTCCCTGTGCCTGTGCAGATCACCGTCGAAAACACGGGAGATGGTCCTGCCGACGCGGTCGAATTTGTGGCCGAACTCCCCGAAGGATTCGAGCACCCAAGCGGGTCAAAGATTGCCATCAATCTAGGGACCATCCAGGCTCAAGAGAAGCGGGCCATGCAACTCGTGTGCACTCCTCGACAGGCCAAGACCTACACGATCACCGCACAAGCCCTCTCCGGAGATGATTTACGCGCGGAAGCATCCACGACAACGACAGTTGCCTCTTCGGATCTCCGATTGGTTGTTTCTGGCCCAACCAAACAATACATTCAACGAAACGCGACTTATACCCTCCAGGTCACCCATCCAGGTGGGACCCCTGCGAGTGGCGTTGTCATCCAGAGCAAGCTGCCGACAGGATTCCAGTTCGTTCGAGCCACCGATGGCGGACAATACCAAAGCGACCACCGAATCGTATCTTGGTATCTCGGAGACATGACTCCAGGACAAACACGCCAGGTGAAGTTGACGGCTTTGCCAGTGGAAACCGGAGCATTAAGCCATCAAGCCATTGTCCAGACGGCCAACGGTTCGGTCACGAAAGCCAACACGACAACCCAGGTCGTCGGCATTTCGGCCTTGTTAGTCGAGTTGACGGACGTCGGCGACCCTGTCGAAGTGTCCAAGGAAACGGTTTATGAAATCCGGGTGACCAATACCGGATCGAAGACCGAAGCGAATCTGACGCTGGTCTGCACGATTCCCAAAGGCATGGAGTTTCGTGCGGCTGATTGTGCGGCCCACGTCCAATACCAACAACTTGGCAACCAAATTTTATTTGCTCCCGTGCTCCAACTCGCACCGCGTGCTGATGTTCTTTACCGTGTTCGGCTTCTCGGACGAACACCCGGAGTCAAGGTGTTTCGGGCACAAGTACAAGCGAACGGACTGTCTCGACCAGTCGTCGATGAAGAGAGCACAACTGTCTTTGGTGACGATGAACTTCCGTAGTGGTTGAAATGGGACTTGTAAGACTTGTTTGCCTGGCGTCGAAGTCCTTCTCTGGTTCCGCGGCTCGGGTAGTCGGATAAACAAGTGTCGTGTTTTCGATTCTCAGCCCCGATGGCGGTCGGCTGAACAAGTGTCGTGTTTTGGTTTGTAAGCTCCGAAGGAGCGAGAGAGCCTAGCCATGGGTGGAAACCCACGGAACTGAACTCAAAGTCCTTCTCTCCGCTTGCGGGGAGAAGGCCAAACCTAAGCGAAGCAGGAAACGCTCTGGCCCGAAGACCCAAGGGACTGTAAGCCGTACCCAACATAACTGTGAATCCCCCTGGGCCAAACGTCGGATCGATATATGCTCACCAAGCCGTAAACCCACCGTCAATCGTGAGTACGGCGCCGGTCATATAACTCGAAGCATCACTCGCAAGGTATACCGCCAAAGCGCCGATTTCTTCGGGATCGCCAAGACGTCCCATGGGGATGCAGGCTTCAACCTCCTTTTTTCGCTCGGGAGTTACGCGGAACCAACGTCGATTGGCATCCGTGAGGAAAGCTCCCGGAGCAATCGCATTCACAGTGACTCCATACGGAGCCCAATCGACGCCAACCGATCGAGTGAAACCAATCAACGCCGACTTGGCCGTTTCGTAATGACGACCTTCGATCCCGC
Organism: uncultured Alcaligenaceae bacterium; assembly: GCA_964423615.1. Lineage (GTDB taxonomy): Bacteria > Planctomycetota > Planctomycetia > Gemmatales > Gemmataceae > CAYRFQ01. Next base: position 35,411 of record CAYRFQ010000015.1, read on the forward strand.
GAAACGCAACAAGCCCCGAAATCGAGGCGATGTTGATGACGCGCCCGCGTTTGCGTTCGAGCATCGTCGCCCCAATAACCTTGGTACACACGAAAGCACTCGTTAAGTTCAAGTCGATCAACTGGAGCCACTGGGACAACTCTTGCTCGACAACCGGAACATTGTGCAATCGCCCCCCCACGTTGTTGATCAGGATGTCGATGGGACCGTGGTCTTCCACGATCATCTGACACGTCGTTTCCACAACCTCCGGTTGCGACAAATCCGCCGCGACGATTTCAACGTTGCGACCGGTCGAGAGCAAACTGTTTCTCGCTGCTTCCAGATTCTCCAGAGTCTTGCTGACAAGCAACAAGTCGGCACCAGCCTCCGCCAGAGCCTTCGCCATCGAGAGACCCAGCCCTCGACTTCCTGCCGTGATAATAGCCTTACGTCCGTCGAGGCGGAAGCGGTCAAGTACCGACATCGCGGTCCCTCCCTGGTTCTGTCGTTAATTCCATCACCAATCGCTCCCGACCACCTCATCACCTTTGGGCGTACACAAGGCCCACCAAGTCGGGTCCGAGACCGTTGGGTTCACACCACGCACACTACCATCCACGAGGCAAACGTTGAGTGATGCAAACGGCGTCGACGCACGAACGGGATCACATTCGCTGCTTTCTTCCGGCCGGCTTTGGAACGCCAACTTGGTCCAGGCCGCAAACACGGGTTGCCACTTATCCTCTTGGTCATGACCCCAAAGACTTCCTTTATCCCCACACAGAGCATACTTCTCAACGAAGAGCAAAGTCGTCGATGCACCGTCGGGAAACGATTTAGAAATAGTCGAACGTGCCTGCCAACTGGCAGGAGCAATCTTATTCAGTCACGAAAGTCACAACTTCCCAAAAACAAGGAAGTTCGCGGCGTAGCCGCAAGTGGCCCGTCCTGTAGTTTCCTCAATAGCACCGCCGTTCGGGTCTCCCGGATTGTTATAGACTTCGACCGAAACCGAGGCGACTCGCGAACTTTCAAGAACGTTCGTCAGCGGGTTACTGCTTTGGGCATGGAGGTTTTTTTGCTCAAGGAACGGAAGCAAGTGGAAGAAAACGTTCCCGTATCCCCCCTCAGCGGCTCGATGCGGAAACGACCCGAGCATCGGCGGAAAACACCGGTGGATGTCGTGCAGGGAGTGAGCCGCAAGCCCGATTTGCTTGAGGTTATTCTTCGAATGCGCCCGAACGGCCGCGCTGCGTACCTTTTGCACCGCTGGCAATAACAGCCCGATCAGGACCGCGATGATGGCAACGACCACCAACAATTCGATCAACGTGAAGCCTCGACGACGTAGAGAGAATCTCAACAAGAAAGTGGGAGGCACGCCCCGAACGCCGTCCACTTTCCTGGCAAAGGCATACGCCATGTGCCTCTCCCTTTGACCTCTTTTTGGTTGCATACCTTTTCTCAGTCGTGTTGGAGTTGAGTGTTGGGCAACGGATTCCGGGAAAAAATCCATTCTTCCACGGGTTGGCCTTCGATCAAATGCTTTTCGACAAAGTGTGGAATGCGGTCGGCCGTCATGCTGTGGTACCACGTTCCTTCTGGATAAACGACCAGAATCGGGCCGCTTGCACAAACACGAAGACACCCGACCTTCGTCCGGAACACTGCATTCGGCCCGTCCTTCAAACCGCGTTCTTTGATCTGCTGCTTGAGCGTGGCCCATGTCGCCTCGCCAACCTTGGACGAACAGCAGTCCGACCCCAAGCAAACAAAGACATGCCGGACAAATTCTCCGATGTGAAGTTTTTCGACCGCTTTCTGAAGCGCTTTCAAATTATCAGACATAAATCGCCGTATCCGTTGGGAAGGTAGGTTTTGTAGGTGCCTTTAATCATTGTAGCACTGACGTGGCAACTTGTCAGAGTGGGTGTATTCGCTAAACTGGCAACAGGATCGATCGACGTTTGGAGCAACTTTGGTACACGAAGATCAATCCTTGAAAAAGATTTGCAAACATCCCGACGACGAAACGCCTCGTCCACGCCGACTGGCCCGAAGACGTTCGTATGCGTCCTGGAATGGGATTAACGCGTCTCCTGATTGCCTTGGTTAACCTGGAACGTTTCCCGTTTGGATTGGGTACAGGCTTTTCGTATTACGAGTCCTGGGGCTCGCCTGCTTGGAGACCGCCAGACCCGCGCGAGGCGGGAAAAGCGCTGACCTGACGACTTCGAGAGATTGCCAACCGTACCCAACACAAACGGGAAACGCACTAACTGTTGGCCCACCAACCACAGATTCATTGATTCGATGTACTTTTAGCTGGGCGTCGTTCGCGCCCATTACTGGAAGCGAGAAAGAATATGGGATTAGTCGTTACAGGCTCGGTAGCCTTCGATTCGATACGAACTCCGTTTGGGGAAGTCCACGAGGCTCTCGGTGGTTCGGCCTCGCACTTCTCCTACGCCGCGAGTTTCTTCACTGAACCGCGATTGGTCGGCGTAGTCGGCGAGGACTTCCCGCAGGAGCACATCGACTTGTTCAAAAGCCGAAACATTGACACATCCGGCCTCGAAGTCGAGAAAGGCGGCAAAACGTTTCGGTGGTCCGGCAAGTATCACGACAACATGAACGACCGTGATACGCTCGAGGTCCATTTGAACGTTTTGGGCACGTTCGATCCCAAAGTGCCTCAGCACTATCGCGACAGCAAATACGTCTTCCTGGCCAACGCTAGTCCCCAGGTCCAGGCCAAGGTCCTCGACCAAGTCGACAAACCCGAATTGGTTGTGATGGACACGATGGATTTGTGGATTCAAGAGACCCACGACGAATTGATGGCCTTACTGCCACGTGTCGACGGACTGCTGATCAACGACAGTGAAGCCAAGCTCTTGACTGTCGAAGAGAACCTCGTCACGGCTGGTCACAAGTTGCGTTCGTTCGGACCAAAGTTCGTCATCGTCAAGAAAGGCGAACACGGCGCCATGCTCTTCAGCGACGACGGGGTGTTCGTGGTCCCAGCGTTTCCCACCGACAAGGTCATCGATCCCACGGGTGCCGGTGACAGCTTCGCCGGCGGGCTCATGGGCTCGCTGACCACCGACAACAGCCCCCCGCCGGGCCGACTTCGCCGTGCGATGGCTTACGGAACAGTCGTGGCCAGCTTCCTCGTGGAAGGTTTCGGCCTCGATCGCTTCAAAGAAATCGATCGCCACGAAATCGACAAACGATTCTCGACCTACCGAACGATGTTGACGTTTTAGAGCGGTTCGTGCTTATTTTCCATTCGCCCAATGTGGGAAGAAGGCCATATCGAGCGAAGCGATACACACGGTGGATGACGGGAACAGTTGCGGCTTCAAAAGTAACAGAGTGTTGGTCGAGGGGTTCTTGGACTGACGACCTCGTCCGATTGCCAACCGCACCCAACACAACCGTGAATCACTCTAATTGTTGTTCACGATGACTCCGTCATCCCGCCCGGCAAGCCACCGTAGGTTCTCGACGTCACCACCTTCGCGGAAGAACCGAACCGAACCATCACAGAACCCAAAGTAAGCACCGCCGATATGTCGGCTGCTGAACGCCTGCGGTGCCGGGCCATTGATCTGGGCACTGTCTTCATCGACCCACCACATCACGTCACTAATCCAGATGACGCTCGACCGATTACCGCTCATGCCAGGCCAGATGGCGGCTCGCTTCTGGGTCCGGTCGTCGAAGACGCATTCGCCGACCGCCAAGGTGTTGGAGGTCCCATCGGCGATGGCGACGATACTGATCTGGCTATTCTGGAACATCACTCCACCCATATCCTGATCGGGCACGAACGCAGGTGTGGTCACCGGTCCCGCCACAGCGCGGTAGTTCGACATCGCATGGTTCAATCGAACATGGTTCAATTCAGGACCGGTATCACTCGGACAACGAAATAGTGACAGCGGATGTTGACTGAATTGGTTGGGTTGGGCCGGGTTTGCCCCACCCCCGAAGGATTGGCTTCTTACCCCAGCTTGGTCATAGAGGTTTTTCTGCTCGACATAAGGCAAGAGCAAGGCTCCCCAACTCCACCCAGGTTCAAAACCCGGAGCCCTGTACGAAGGCGGAAAAACGTCGTGAGTGGTCGCGTAGGAATGCAGTCCCAGTGTCAGTTGCTTCAAATTATTCATGCACTGCGTTTTCGCAGCCGCATCGCGGACCTTTTGGACTGCCGGAAGCAACAGCCCAATCAAAATGGCAATGATGGCAATCACGACCAACAGTTCGATCAGCGTAAAACCTTCTCGAACTGGTCGCGATAATGGCCCATCCGTTCGTAGAGAGCTAGAGTCAGGAAGCATTGGCAATGACCTCCGAGGTCTAACCCGGAACCATTCCACCCGAAACCGGACGGGTGTCTATTCCAAGTTTCCGCGACACCTCGTTTGAGAAAACCAACATGGCAAGACATTTGGAAAATAGCATACCCCAAAAGTCGCTGAAAACCCTAACGATTTTCCGGGCTTCGTATCTCCCAGTTTTCCTGTTGAACTGCAGTTTGCGAAACGAATGATGTTGGGACTACAAACTTTACCAAGCGCTGGGTGAGTTTTCAAATAAGAGTGTGGGTATTAGTGCCAGACCCAGAACGCGGAAAAATTCATTCTCGAAAAGGGCTCTTCGCAAGGCCTTGTGTTTGTCTCGATGAGACTGATGGCGATGCGCGTCGGCCCAAAGACTGTCCTTGCGATCTCGCAACTGCTTGACAGAACGACCCCAAGCCCACCATTCGATGAAACAATACACCCACAACACCAAACGCCAAACCGCCACGTTCGACCAAATGTCTCGGGTTGTTTTCCTGAGCGTAAGCTACCGGGTCGTGGCGAGCACGGTAAAGGTTATACACGAACAACTGTTCTTCGCTGGCAACACCCAACAGCGTTCGATCTGTTCGTAACTCCGCTTGCGGTCGGAACTACATACTGCGGCGTTTTGATAGGCTGTTCTTGTTTTTAGGAGTGAATAGGTCGAGCATCTTTTTTACTCCCTTCTTTGCGCCGAGTTTCTCTATTCGCTCCACGATAGTGCTGGTTGGCACTTGTGAGAATTCGATGGAGAACGGCGGAACTAATCTGTCTATGAACAAAAACAATCGCCAAACCACTGAGGCGTCTCTCGACGGCTACTCCGATTCGCTGATTTCGCGTTCGTTGCTTACCTCACCTTCCGGTCGGAACAATGGAGTCGATTTCAACCACAAAGATTGGAACAACTTTTTTCTCGGTCGGATAGAGAGACGATGGGCTATGACTTGGCAATCAGAATCCGTTTTTCTTTGCGACGGATACGCTCGATTCGGTGTACTTGTGGTTCTGGATTCTTGAGTTGTTCGCAAGAAGTCTAGATTATTGTAATCCGCTCGGCCGACCGAGATCACGGAAGGAATAGAAAATCTTTGGTTCCCAGGCGTTTTTTATCCACGATGACTGGTTTTGGTGATGGTGCCCCGAGTTGCCAATTTCGAGGTCGTTCTGGCCCCCAGACGGATTTGTCGATAGAGTTCGGAATGCACGTTTTGGGTTTGGACTGAAAAGATCGACAGCGGCAGGGTTTCGGTCTCGGTTTCCTTGCAAACGCGTCGAGTTGGTGTAAGAGCTCCTGGCTTGTGCTTGTCTCACGGACTCACTGCGTCCCAGGCGAACTGGAACTGGTTTCCTTTTCCAGCGGCAAGCCCACTCGAAAACAAGCACCCCCCAGTTCAGAGTCTTCGACAACCACCGTTCCATGATTGGCTTTGACGCAAGCCACGACCGAGGCCAACCCGAGCCCCGTTCCTTTTTCCTTGGACGAATAGAAAGGCTCAAAGATCAGAGAGCGCTGTTCCGGAGGGATCCCGGGCCCGTTGTCGTGGACCTCAATTACGCCGAGAGATTGTTCCGTCCTCACTCTAACTTCAATGATGCCATTTGAGCCAGTGGCTTCGGCTGCGTTCAGTACCAGATTCAGCACGATCCGTTGGACGCCCGATGAGGAAGCATACACGCGTGCCGATGAGGTCCACGCAGTGTTGAGGGTACACGCCTTGACAGCACGATGACGCCTGGCGAATTCCACCGACTCTCCCACGACTGGTTCCAAGTCGATGATTCGCACTGTCGAATCGTCGTTCTCGTTGAGGGTCATCAATCGAGAACTTAGTTGCGAGAGTTGTCCAAACGATTGAGAGAGTTCTTGAGTCAGTTGACTCAGATCGGAGTGAGTTACTGATGAAAATTGGGGATCGGACGACAGGACCAACAAGCCAAAGTTCGCCTGTGCGATCGTCAAGATGTTGTTGATGTCATGGGCGATCGTCGCTGCGAATACACTTGCCGTGGCCCTTTTTTCCGCCTCAAGGACTTTCCCTTGTTGGGCCAACAACCGAGCTTGTTGGCGAGAAAGTCGTCGTAAGAATTCATAGGAAATCACAAACCCCAGGACACTTGTGATTCCACAAAAAGCAATGCCTTTGATGAATTCCAGTTGGTGGAGTTCGTGGATGTCCTGAGCTTGCCTGGCTGCCACTTGTCCGGAGAAAACAATATAAGTCACGCTGCAAGTAAAGTAGATGCCGGTAAACGACATCGCCAGGACCCATGGACGTGTGGTCGGCAATCGTGAGAGATGTGTTTGCTGTGTTGGTCCCTGCATCCTCTGCCCTAACTGGTTCAGATATCGAACGGTGTATCCGTTCGAGCAAAATCGGTATCCTTACCAATTCTCTCACAACCAGGAAATGAATGTACGTTTAGTTGGAGTGGTTGACGGGACCTGTTCACCCTTATTCAAGGGAAGCAAGGTAATTGTAAGTGCGTCAGGAATGACGGCAAGTCGGCTTTGGGAGTATTTCCGAACAGAAAAGTAAATCCGAATTGCCGCTTGGGGAAAAATCTCTCTTGGTTCCTGGACCTTCGGTCGTTTTCCATTCGGAAGTCGGTGGCAGATCACACTTTACTGATTGGGGGCTTGGGGACCTGCCCACGCTGTCAGCCGAGACTCACACTCATATGTAGATGTCTTTCGTAGTTTCACGTTTGTGACTAACCCCCAATCATTTCGTTAGCGTACTGGAATCGAAACTGTTGAGCATTGTCGCGAAAGTCCTTGTCCGGCATTGGGAACAAGTACATTGCGATACATTTCCGAATCAGTATTTGTTGTCAGTTGTTAATAGTTAACAAGTGTGGTTCCTCCGACACGGTCGACATCCCGCCGGTCGACATCCCGCCGGTGGGTGTCCCACTTGTTCCCAACCTGTTCGAGCCGCAATCGAACGCGTGATTTCTTTGTCAACGAACCATTGGATCTAGTCCTCATGGTTCGAAATCCGACTTCGGCTGGTGCGATTGGCAATGTCACGCAAGGTCGAACAACATGATTTCGGAATCGGATGTCGCGTTGAGCATGAGGTTGGTTTCGTTGCTCGCTGCGAGACCATCGGAAGTCTCAAGGGAATGGTCATTAACGTTGACCGACCCTCGCAATACCTGGATCCAGACATGACGGGCCTCGTCGGGGGCGTAGTCGATGCTTTGCCCCTCATCGATGTTAGCGAGAAAGATTCGAGCGTCCTGGTGAATCGTCAGAGCACCATCGTTACCCTCACGAGAGGCGACCAGTTGCCATTTATTGTGACGTCCTGTGGAATCGAAGGCCTTTTGCTCGTAACTCGGAGCCAGCCCTTTTTTCTCTGGTAAGAGCCATATTTGGTAGAAGTGTGTCGGATGCTCGGTCGATGGATTGAATTCGCTATGGGTGATGCCCGTGCCAGCCGTGATGCGTTGAAACTCTCCAGGCACGAGCTGTTCTCCGTTGCCCATTGAGTCCTTATGTTCAAGAACTCCCGCTAATACATAGGAAACGATTTCCATATCCCTGTGTGCGTGTGTGCCGAAACCTTTTCCGGCACTAACACGATCCTCGTTCATGACACGAAGCGTTCGAAAGCCCATGTGGTCTGGATCACTGTAGCCTGCAAACGAAAAAGTATGGTAAGAATTCAGCCAACCATGGTCCGCGTGTCCACGGTCAGCCGCTTTACGGATTGTGATCATCGTTGATTCCTCAGATCGCGTCTTGGGGCAAAACCTCCGTTGGTCTTGCATATGCTTTAACTATAGGCAGCTAAAATGGAGAAGTCTGGAACGATCTTGCTCAAGGAAAACGGTACGGTGGGGTCGGCTTTGTTTTTGGGGTAGAATTCGGCGAGCGGGGTTTCCAAAGGTGACTTGTCCAAGGTCCGAGAAGGACTTACAAAGTTGTGTGGTTCTGAACCTCGAAAACGGTGAATCATGGAAAGTTTGACCGGAACAGAAAAGTGTCCGAATCGGAGTCTGGTCGGCTGGACTTACAGCAACGATTCTCCACACAAGCCTCTCGGAACAAGCGGAGGTGGCCAACATGACTTCATGATGACCCAATTCGCGGCGCCCGTTCCAGTTCCCCAACCAGCATTCGGTGAATTTACGATACAGCTGACTTTGGCTGGTGCCGGTTGTTTCACTGCCGACCTTGGATTTGGGAAATTCCAACATTCTGGCAAACTGGCAGGTGGTTTTGTGATCGGAACGCCGGAGGTGGCCATTGAATTGGATGGGGATGGGACATTCGAGTTGATGGCACTGGCACTGACCAAAGAACAGATGGCTAACAGAGTTCGACGACTCACGGGGCGCGAACTGCGGGATTTTGGACCAGCCCATACTGCTATACAATGGGATCCAGGCATTCAACGATTGCTCCTGAGTTTGTGGTTCACTTCCCACGATCGACCACCGGCTGACCGTAATTTGGGCTCTGACCTGGTCGACTCTGTCGTTTGTCGGTTGGAGAGACTCGCCGGTCGAGAGATAAAAGTCCCCTTGGCGACTCATCCATCCGCCCAGTCGTGGCGTTCTATGCTCGCACTTCTCCACGATGATTTGGAAACTCCGGTGGCGAATCACGAACTCGCTGCCGCCGCCGGAGTCAGTGAGTTTCATTTCTCCCGATTGTTCAAGAAAACAACCGGTTTGTCGCCCATGAATTACCGCATGCGGCTCCGAATCGAGCGAGCGCAGCGACTCCTGGAAGACCGGAAAAACCTGTCACTCTCGCAAGTCGCTTACGCTTGTGGTTTTGCCGACCAATCGCATTTCGGACGGCATTTCAAGCGAATCACAGGCCGCACACCACTTCAGTATCGACTCCAGTCGTGAAAGGTGAGATTCTCCCCAACCGAAACGACTTGGCAACGTTCTTGGTTCGATCTGACCTTGGGCTAAAACACCTGAACTCAGACCCTCACGATACTCGTCCAAAGCCAACTCCAAAAGGTCCAGCCAAGACTCCTCCGAAGGCCCATCGACAGATGGTCCAAATGGACTCGAAGTGGCTTTCGAGAAGCGAGCATTTATAAAACAAACGAAGTGGGCATTGCCTAATCTGTCGAATCATTCATGAAAGCATCAAAAGTAGCGGGTGGGGACTCAACATGAGCACCGAAGCAGTGGTCACTATGGTGGTGGTGGGATGTCTCTTTGCCGCCCTGGTCAAGAATGTTGCCCCACCTGACATACTGTTCCTGAGTGCAACGGTTTTACTCGCCGTCCTTGGAATCATTACGCCAGAGGAAGCATTCGCAGGATTCTCAAACCCGGGCGTCTTGACCGTAGCAGCCTTGTTCGTGGTGTCTGCTGGCCTGCGAGAAACGGGCGTGCTCGATTACATCGGACATCACGTCCTTGGTCGCGCCAAGAGTGAAACGAGCGTGCTGGCACGTTTGGCAGGAGTCGTGTTACCCATGTCGGCGTTTCTCAACAACACTCCCATCGTGGCGATGTTCGTACCAATCGTGATGGATTGGAGTCGTCAACATCAGGTGTCCCCATCAAAACTCCTCATCCCGCTGTCCTATCTGGCCATCCTTGGTGGAACCTGCACCTTGATCGGCACGTCGACAAATCTTGTCGTCAACGGTCTGATGGTTCAAAACGGCCTGCGTGCAATGCAGCTGTTCGAGATTGGAGTGGTCGGATTGCCTTATGCCGTTATTGGTTTGTGTTACTTGTTCTTTATCGGAAGCCGGATCTTGCCTGACCGAAAAGAATTGATGGAGCAGTTGGGCGAATCTCGGCGCGAATATCTCGTCGAAATGTCGGTGCAACCAGAGTGCCGTCTTGTCGGTCAAACGATCGAAGGTGCAGGGTTGCGTCAACTTCCAGGCTTGTTTCTCATTGAGATTGATCGCAACGAGCGGACGATTGGTCCGGTCGGACCTGATGAGATTTTGGGATCGGGTGACAAGCTAGTATTCACTGGCATCGTAAGTAGCATCATCGAGTTGGAAAAAATCCCAGGGTTGGTTCCGGTCGCCGATCCGGACTATGAAGTTTCCCCGCGAAAACAACGCGACCGGCGATTGTGCGAAGCTGTAATTTCGCAGCACTCTCCACTCGTCGGCCAGACGATCCGAGAAGCTGATTTCCGGGCAACGTACGGGGCCGCTGTTGTGGCGGTTCATCGTGGCGAGAGACGGATCAAAAAGAAGATCGGGGATATCGAGTTGCAACCGGGGGACACATTGCTCCTGCAAGTCCGTCCCCACTTCCACCGGGCGTATCGCCATGATCCCGCCTTTTACCTTGTTAGCGATGTTCCTGATTGGCGACCAATTCGACGGGATCGGACGTGGATTGCGTTGCTTCTCTTTCTGGGACTGCTGATACTGATGACAACCGGCCTGGTTCCTATCGTGCTTTCCGCCACCCTGATTGCGGCGCTGATGGTGGTCATGGGTTGTCTGTCACCAGGCGACGCTCGCCGGAGCATCGAATGGCAAGTTCTGATCACCATTGCGACTGCGTTCGGAGTTGGGGCCGCACTCCAAAACTCTGGGGGGGCGACTGCGATAGCATCGACTCTCGTTGACTCCACGAAGACATGGGGGCCGATTGCGGCACTGGCGATGATTTATCTGTTGGGGTCGATTATGAGCTCCGTCATTACGAATAACGCGGCTGCGATTCTATTGTTTCCATTCTGCATCGAAACGGCTCGTTTGTACGACGTCAATCCTCTCCCATTCCTGATGGCTTTGGTTCTCTCCGCGTCAGCAAGTTTCATGACTCCCATTGGTTACCAGACGAACATGATGGTTTACGGTCCTGGGGGTTATCGATTCAGTGATTTCTTGCGAGTCGGTGGGCCATTGAATTTGTTGCTTTGGGTCGTGGCCGTGTTTTTAATTCCGTCCTTTTGGCCGTTTTGACAAACCGACTCTAATATGCCTCGTGTCTATGGGATACGCGACAGGCTCCAAAAAAACTGGATTCGGTACGACTCACAGGATCATCTCGACGGGTTTGGTGACCGAGAGTTACTTCACTTCATGAATTCGCAAGACATCCAACAGATGTACCAGAGCAACAGGTTCAATGATAGAAAGTAGTGATCGGGAGATAGCCGGTGGTTTTCCACCGTCTGAAAAAGTCCTTGTGGTGGGGTTTGAATTTCTACAATGAGACTTGAAGAAACGTTCTGCCCAAATGCATCGAAAGGTTGAACCATGGGCCAGCCAAAGAACACCATCTTGTTCCTCGATAGCAACAACAGCTGTCATAGCCGGGTTGCTGAAATCCTGTTTAACGATGTGGCAGGGAAGTTTGGCTTACCATGGGTTGCAGTTTCGAAGGGATTGTTATTAGAACAAATCGCCAAGAAAACTGTACCAATCACAGCGGCAGCACTCAAAACACTGGAAGAAAACGGCATCCGGAAAAACCCAGCCACCACTCGATCCCCAGAACAAGTGACGTCCGAAGACCTGGAACGAGCGGACCGAATCATCGCCGTCCACCAAGGGGAAAACCAACCAAAATTGGCAGACCAGTTTCCCGGCTGGATCAACAAGGTTGAATTCTGGAACATCGAAGATAAGCCCGAAACCCTGGCCCAGATCGAACCAGAAGTTTCCGCTCTGATCTCTCGCATTCTCGGGGGGAGCGGGGAGCAAGTCAACTCAGCTCCCGAAGTCACCCCTGAAGCTCCACCAAAGCCGAAGAAACCAATGGAGGCCAGCGTAGGCAGGGAAACCAAAGGACGACGGGGCAAAGGAGTGACCACGGTGTTCGACCTTCCTCTCAAGGAGGAGGGATTATCCGAACTTGCCACCAAACTCAAACAAAAATGTGGCACGGGAGGGACGGTCAAGGACGGACGGATCGAGATCCAAGGAGATCAACGGGAACGGATCATTCAAGAACTCGAAAAGATGGGTTTCAAGGTAAAGAGAGTTGGCGGATGAACCCGAACGCAAGCGAACAGCTGTTCGAATTCTCCTGCGGCCTGCGGGGAAAAATAGCAGGGACCCTCAGAACGCGAAAGGCTTGAATGGCAGTTTCTCTGGTGTGTTGCCTCGCTGTGCCCTCGCTGGTCACACCTTACAACCAACTGGAAAACAATCAATTTCGCGTTCTCCGTTTGCCTTTCCCCAACTACCCGAACAAGCCAACCGACGACACCTCTTTACGAGGTGGGTCGTCGCGCCTGTTACTCTATCCGCACAACTCGCGACAGTTCACTACCAACGCAAGGGTCAATACGAACAAGTTTCATTTCTGTGAATTATTGGACTGTGCGAGGGTTTTCGCATCAGCGAGTTCTTGTTCCAGCTCTTGCACTCGTTGCTGAAGCTGCTCGACGATCGGAGCTACGACTTTCTGAGGAAAGCGTTTGTGGATGTGTTGCGGGCAGTTGATGTCCCAAGCCTCAATGTCAAACAGAATGGCTCGCTCAACTTTGCCGGGATACTCAGGGTCACTGAGCTTTTCCAACAGCGTTCGATCATCTTCGACGACTCTGGCCGTTCCCCAAATTTTCACTCGACGACTGTGGACATAGTCCATCAGGAAGATGAACGCTTTCGGGTTCTCGGACAGATTTCCCAAAGTGATGTATTGGCGATTCCCACCGAAGTCAGCGAACCCCAATGTTGTGTTATCCACGACCTTGAGGAAGCCCGCCGGGCCTCCCCTGTATTGAACGTAGGGCTGGCCTTCGGCGTTGGAAGTCCCCAGATAGAACATGTCCAACTCGGAAAGCAATGCTTCGAGATCAGGAGTTACAGTCGTTTGCCAGCTTCCTCGCTCTTCCATTTTGGAGTAGGAAGAGCGAGATCCCTTTTGTGTCTGAATCGCCTTCACAGCGGGTGTGAAGGCGATGTCGCTTGCAAATGTAGTCATTACAAAGATCCTGAAGTTGAAAAGTAACTTGGAATGTTGTTGATTTTCGGGTTTTATCGTCCACTACAGTTTTCTCACGATCGATCAGGGCGGACGGACCCAGATGGCTGGTAATTCCCGCCGAATTTCGAAAAGTCCTGTCCGCCGAAATCCACCCCATAGCCATCCGACCGCCCAGCTTTGTGCCCCTCGGACTATGTGTGAAGCGCTTAAATGACCGTCGCGGCTGTCTGCCCGGAAGTGGCAGGATTTTGCCCCATGATCAACAGACCATCTTGCACGACATGGGGAGCGAAATCGTCCGCTGCCGAAAAGTGACCGCCCCGCGCTGTGAGTTCATCGTCCACCGAGAGTGGTACTACGGCCGCAAGGCCCACAGCCTGTTCCTCTGAATTCGAGAACGCCGTCACCTCACGCCCTTTGAAAATTGGTTCCCCTGTTCGATCAACGGCGTTGATGAATACTGCCGGACCGTGACAGACGGCAGCGACGGGTTAGTTTTGTTTCCAAAAAGCCTCGATAAGGCGAATAGAATCTTCGTCGGAAACAAGATCCCACAACGGGCCGTGGCCACCGGAGTAGAAAATGGCATCGAAATCGGCAGGATCGACTTCCGACAATGCCAGCGTTTCGGCAAGCAAGCGATTTGCCGTTTTGTCTTCAACAAAGCGGCGAGTTTCGTCGGTCTGGAGTTCAGTCCTGTTGCTTTTGGGGTTGGTAGGTGGTTGGCCACCGTTCGGAGACGCAATGGTGACATCAAAGTCGGCTTCGGGAAAGCGATAATACGGAGCCGGGAGTTCCTCCAACCAAAAACCGGTAGATTCCCCGTTGTCACCAAGTTGGTTGTGAGAAGTCAGGACAATCAGAATCTTTTTCTCATCATGTTCCCCTTTGAGTCCAAGCACCAGTTCAATACAGACAGGTCTGTATTTTTGACGCAACAAGACAAGGTCTCTTACCTTCTTTTCCATAAATTTGAGGTGGCTACTCTTGGCTTGACAAAATCTAAAGTCGAATTGTCCTTCGGAGACGAAACTGGAAGTGTAAGCGGAAGGTTGTGAGGGAAAGAAACATGAGTAAAAAACGGAGTGGCTGAGATGGCTCCCTAATTCCACCCCAGCACACTCCGTTCTCCCTGGTTGCACGATGAGGTCCCGTATCGTGCTTGCCTAGATATCCAGCACCATTAGGAACAATGTTGCTCAATAATTAGTGATTTGTTGCTGTAAGTTTGTATGAAAAATCTTGTCGTGATTCCTTGATTGTGAGGACAACATGAAGATTTCTTTATCCAAACTTAATATTACACCCCATTTGCCGTTTGGCAAGACTTATTTTTCTTGAGGGCGGTGGATTAATACTGGAACTGTCGCCCCGCGTAAAACCTTGTCTGCAACACTTCCCAAAAACAACCGGGAAAACCCTCGCCGAGCGTGTGTTTCGATTGCGATCATATCGACATCGTCGCGTTCTCCTTCCTTGATGATGGCCGATGCAGGCTGATCATCGAGGTCCACTCTCGTGTTCACCTGGAGACCTGAGGCACGGAGTCTTCCCGCGACAGACTCGAGATACTTCGACGCTTCCTCGGCGAGTTGCTTTTGGATACCTTCGACTCGATCGACGACCGCCTGAAAGGCTTGGACTGCCGTCGTGGCTTCAACGGGTGCGTTGACGGGCATCACCGGTTTGATGATGCGAACCAATGTGTAATCCGATTCCATCAACTGGCCCAACTTCGTCGCTGACTCGATGATGGCTTCGGAGTGTTCGGAACCATCGAGGGCAATGAGGATGTGTTTGAGCGAGGGTTCGATCGTCAGGTCGGGCGTCACCTCTTGGGGGCGAACGATAAGCAGCGGCATCGGCAAGTGACGCACGAGTTCGTCCGTCGTGCTTCCGAGCCAGAAACGACCGAGGGCGCTTTTGCCGTGAGTGGTCATGACGACCAAGTCGGTGCCTCCCTGCATCGCTTCTTCGGCGATGGCTTCGGCGATTTCTCCATCGAGCAACTTTGGAACGATCTTCGTATCGCAAACCTGTCCGACGCGTTCGGCAACCACTTCCAAGTAGGCTCGCTGGCTGGCTTTGATGTCACTTTCGATGGACTCATCGATGAACGCCGCGCCTTCCAGGTAAACCGACTTCAATGGGGCGTGGACATGCAACAATTTTAATTCCGCCTTTGACCGGCGGGCCAGGGCCATTGCCAACGGCAACGCGTGCTCGCCAAACGTGGAACCATCAAGCGGTACAAGAATCGACTGGAACATACACCACCCCCTTCTTCCTTGGAGGACCTAACTCAAATACACAAAGAGCAACAAGAGTGCCAAAACTCACTTCTTATCATCTGGATTCAATATCCTTCCAGACGCACCAAAGATTGATTGATACTTTACTCGGAATCCAGAGAAGGCGGTAGTCGGAGTTCGGAAGTTCAAAAGGAGGTTACCGACTCGGTATTTTGACAGAGGAAAGAGCCGAACCGCTGATTTGACGCGAACCTCGATTCCAAAACCGGAAAGGTCATCTCGAAAGCCAGAAAGGAGTGTGGCTCTGGATTTAGGAATGTTTGGAACCTTGTTACTGGCCGAGCGTTCCCAAATCCAGAGCCATACAGTGGAGCATTGGAAGTGTGTCGATAGAGCACAAGGCGTCATCCGAAAACGCACACAGGCAGTGCGTCGAAGGACACGGAAAGTGAAACCGTAGTGAAACCGTGAGTTAGAGTACTTCGAGGTTGTTTGGTCAATTCGACGCTAACAACCTCGAACGATAAACCAGTTTACTCCGCTCCGATTTCGATCTTCAGCGGATCGACCCAATACTTCTGCTCAGAAGTGTAGTAGAGATAGGCTCGGCTTGCCGGTCCCCGGAACTTGCCGGGGTATTTGCAGATGAGCGTCAGGTCGATCTCGATCGGCTTTTGGTTGGGAGCCAAACTTCGCCAGTAGAGGATCAACTCGCGTCCCGTGGGGCTCACTTCCCAGGCACCAATCTTTCCGGGCTTGGTGCCTTTGTCGAGTCGGGTGGCCAGTTCCTTCAACTCTTTCCGGTCTGGTGGGAGTTGCAATCCAGCAGGCAAACCGATGACCGCGACCGTCATGCCCTGACCGACGCCCGTTTTGTTCTCGACCTTCAACGACAACTGCACTGTCTCTCCCTGTCGGGCCTTGGCTTGGTCCAGTCGGGTCGTCAGGTGAACTGGAGCCGCTTTCGGGTTATTCGGACGGAGAGTGTTGTATGTCCAGTTCAACGTGTAAGGAAGCTTGTTGTTTGTCAGTCGGATCTGGACTTCGTTCTTCCCAGGTCGGAACAACTTCAGCTGCTCGGATGGAATCTCGGCAACGATTTCGCCTTCGTGCCCGGCGTTGAACTCCTCGACGGCCACAGGAGCGAATTGCCCGGTTTCGTTGTCCTTCAGCAAGATCATCAGGTCGCCTGATTTTGCCGTCTTGGTGCGTTCCTTGGCGTAGGCGATCAGGGCCTTGAGGGCCAAGATGGTCGATTGGGTCGAGCCAAAGCCACCAAAACCACCCCGTTGCTGGCCAACCCACTTGGCAGCGGCACGCGACTGTTGATTGAATTCCCGGTCTTGTCCGTTGGTCCGGAGTTGGTCGTCGACACGGAGCCAAGCCATCAAGGCCAGCGATGTCGTTTCGATCTGGAGGTCACGACCACCGGAGCGTGTAATGCTCGTTTGCGCCCCCTCGACCTGACCGTTCTCCGCTTGCATGCCGGAGACTTTCTTGAGCAATTCCACGACTTCTTTCGTCTTGCCGTTGTTGAGCAGTCCCAAACTCACGAGCGAAAGGAAATACGGATCGGTGGAATCCTTGGCCCTTGCCTGGAGGGCCTGGAATTCTTTGGACAGATCGGCTTTGGTTCCTGTTTCCGTAAGGGACCAAACGATGTAGGCGTCCGTGATGTGAGGCGGAGCACTCCCGAAACTATCGAGGGCTCGCTTGTTTCGCTTGAAACTTCCGCGCCCGTCACGTTGTCCCAGGAGATAGTTTTCGGTCCGCTTCAACATCTCGGCATTGACGGAATCGTAGACACCCGACAAATCCTTGAACTGGAGCAGGCCATAAGCGGTCAACGCTTCGTGAGGTGGTGCCGTTCCACCAAACCATTCGTAGCCTCGTTTATCCATCTCGGCGGGATCGGTGCACTCGAAGCTAATCAGGCGTTTGTAGCCTCTCTTGATGAAACCACGGGCTCGCTCTTCGACCTCCGGCGCGGCCTTTCGCGTGGTCTTGAGATAACTCAATATCATCACGTTCGGATAGTTGCTCGAAGAGGTTTGTTCGAAACACCCATACGGTTCGCGGAGTAGCCCATCGAGCCCTTTCTGGAGTTCCGCTACAACGGTCGGGTAGACTCGAACTCGACATCGTAACGACCCTTCAACGAGACGTTCGGGCAAGTCGATTGTGTGGAAGACCGGACGATCGAGCGTATCGCTCTTGGCTCCGACGAACGGAAATCCTTCGGGCACGACACCGACTTCGTAGCGAACCGCGTCACCACCTAGCGTTTTACTGCTTCCTCGCAGGAGCACCGACGCTTTGCCTTCGGTGATATTGGGCTCGAGCCGGAACAACACTTTTTGGTTTTGACCGCCACCGACGTTGAGGTTTTGCTCCCTGGACCCCACAAAGTTCAAGCCCGTAGCCTCTCCCGTGATCGTCACTTCCTGCGACGCCTTGGTGTCATTGAAGGCGGTTACAGGAACAACCAGTTCGTCGGTGTTACTCAACTCGGTTGGGACGAGTGGGCTGATGCTGAACGGCAGGCGAGAAGCGATCTCTTTGGTCGTGCTACCGAGCCGGCCGTCGAGAGTGTGCCCGAACACTTTGATCTCGAATGTGGTGACCGAATCGTTGATGTCGAAGGCAATCTTCGTCTGGCCATCGGAGAGGACTTTTACTGGATGCCAGTAGAGCGTCTCGAGAAAACTAGTTCGTTCGTCCGTCTTCGTTTCGGCCGTGTTGCGGGGATTGCGGTAAGCATACTCACGGGCGACAAACGGGCGCTTGGGTCGAGGCATCCCGGCAATCTCACGATTTTCCCTGAGAAGGACGCGGGCAAGTCGTTGGTACTGGTTCTGCCTGCGGAGTTGGTTGACGTTCCCACGAGGAGGCATCGGAAAACGCCTTGGTCCTCCTGGCACTCCAGGGCGTACCACTTGGTTAATCCCAATGCGTCGATCAGGTTCTGGCCCGGCATCCAATGGGAAATTTTCACCTTCGAAGTTGGGTTCGTCCGCTTCGGCAGCTCCGAATTGTCCAGGGGCTTCAGGCGGGGCTGGAGCTACCAGACGATTGGCCTCCGGTTGAGGTCCATTTCGGATGGCTGGACGCTGTGGGTCCTGGGGTGGAGCCAGTCTCTTCGCATCCTGGGGTCTAGCGACGTTGGCTGCAGGCATTTCCTTCAAACGGGCCTTTTCCTCAACTGCGAAAAAACGGTCCTCGTCTCGTGCCGGGGCCATGGCCATTGGTGCTTCTTTGGCCCCCTCTATTCCACCATCTCCTCCGTCTACTAACTCATTGGATACCATATGGAAGGTAGCTTCTGACCTCGTTCCGACAACGGTGATGGCATACAAAGTGATGAACGCGACGGCCAGGGAGATGAAACAGATGGCCAGATACACCTGCTCGCCTCCAGACTCTTTCGAGTCGGACTTGATCAACCCAATGACTCCACAGACGAGGGCCACCCCGAACAGAACGATTATCGCAGTCACGAGCACGATTCCCAACAGCCAGGAAGTGTAGTCGTTGAAGACTTCTTCCGCCATGGCTTTTGCGGCCTGGGCTTGTTGGACCTTTACCGAGGCAAGGTTGAGTTCGCGTTGGAGTTCGCTGTCCTTGGCCTGTCGGATGGCTTCTGTTTCGGTCTGTTTGTCGAGCACTTCGACTACCCTGGGAGCGTGTTTGACATCGACCTTTTGTTTGCGAATGACGATGGCATCGCGAGACTTCGAAATCCTCGCCGAGGCCACCGGTAGATGATCGTCGGCAAACCTGACGACCGGATTTCGCCGCGCGTTGCGCTGGAAAGTCACCCGAGGATTGACCTCGATGAAGCGCCGCCATCCCTGCGTTCCCAACAGCAAGTCGAGGGCCTGCTCGGCTTTGAGCGTATCTCCAACAAGGAAATCAGCGTATTCCAAATCTTTCGGCTGCTTGATCTCGCTGGCGAGATAGAAGTGTGTCGGCATCGAGCGAATCGTCTTGTCGTCGGCGAGCTTCAAGTTGCTCTTGTCGATGACCGACACGCCCACGATCGCCTTGGCCGGTCGCCCCTGTTCGTCGGTCGCCTGGATCGTCACCGAAACAGGATCGCCGGGAGCGTACGTTGTCTTGTCTGGGGTGACCTGGAAGTTCAACTTTCGCGTCGGGCGACGGTAGATCAACCGTTCGGCTCGCTCGGTGTAGTGGTCTCCGACTTTCTCGAAGACCGTTACGCGGTAGACGCCGCCAATCGGTGCGCTTGGGCTGAGAGTCAACGAGAGTGTACGACCGGCCTTGATCCGAACGCCCTCCTTCCGAGCCATCTCACGACCACGACAGTACACACCGACCATTAACGTCTTTTCGTCCCCGGCGTTCCGGAGGGTCAAGTCGATACGATCTTTGACGACTCCGTCCTCGATGGCCAAGACGATCCCGTTGTTCTTGACGGGAGGCAAGACGGCGTAAGGTTCTCGTGAACGAGGGTGGTTCTTGGTCCGGACTCCGATCGGCCGGACGAGCTTGAGGTGGTACCGTTTTCCGAATTTTGGGACGAACGTAAAGACGCCCATTCCTTGGTTCACGCCAGCCTCGTCGTCGTCTCGAAGGGTCTCGATGTACTTCACTCCTTCTTTCCTGTTGCAATCGAAGATGGTCACACGATTCTCATCTCCGTCGAACAGTTCGCCCTTCAAGTCGGCAGGTTTTCCGTTGGGCCGGGTGACTTCGAAATAGACTCGATTCGGAACGCCCGCGACGAGATCGCCACCCTCGGGATAGAACTGAACATAGAGGGTGTTCAACACAATGGGGATCGGACGGACGATCGTTTCTCGGACACCTTTGTTGTCTGTGAAGAGGACCGAAACAGTCCCGGAGCCCTTGATAATCGTCCTGGGCAACTCGAACTCGAAACGAATTTCGCCTTGGGCATTGGTGATGTGTGTGCGTTGCAGCCAAACGTTTCCGTCAACGGTCACTTTGACGACAGCGGTCTTACCCGAGAACGACTTCCCACCCTCCGTGAACGAAGCCTTGGCACGCAAGCCCACCTTGTCGCCGGGTCCGTAGCTCTTGCCATTCAATTCGAGTTCCTTGTTCAGTCGTGGTGACCGGTATTTCTGGACCAAGAACGTCCGGACTTGGGTCGGGAATTTCTGGGTTGGAGAGGAAACGGTGATGGTGTACTCGCCTCCGGAGGCGGTGGTTGGGATCGGCCAATCACCCGAACAAATTCCGTAAATGACTCTGCCGTCCGGCCCCTTCAACAACGTCGATTTTTTTGTTCGAGCCTTTTCGTCGCTGGGTTGGGTCGTAACATGTGAGGTTCCCTTGATCTGCTTCAGGACAGGCTTGGCGATGCCCGGACCTTGAATTTGGACCTGCACATCTAATGGTCCTTTCGGAGATTGCAGACCGAAGCGGTCCAAGGTCATGGAACGGAAATGGACCGTTTCGCCTGGCTTGTAGAGCGGTCGATCGGTCGTCAAGTGGGTCATGTAAGTCGTACCGACGATTGGCAGTTGCTCGGTAATGGTCTCGACGTTCCCCTCCTGGTCCCTGGCCGTTACACGCATGTACAAGTCTCGTCCTGGTTCCAGACGAAGCTGCTCGTGTGGGAGTGGTACAGAGACCGATGTTCCCAGTGCACATTCCATGGTGTTGCGAAAGACGACTGCGTCGTCGGCCTGCGGGTCGATGACTTCTGCCGTGAGGTTGAGCTTTTTCGCGTTTCTGCCAGATGGCCCCCCGCGGACACCTGGTCGCGTGATGATTTGGAATGTGTTCGTCGCTCCGGCGTGAAGGGTTTGCGGACCTTGGACGACGACACGAATTTTACCGTCTGACTTTTCGACGTTTTTCAGTTCTCCAGACCATTTCTTGACGAGACCTTCGAGTTGTTCCTGGATCTCCCGCAAACTCTGTCGCGTTTGCGTTCGACTCGCGGTGTAATCGTTTTCTCGTTGCCCGGCAAGGGTCTCGAACTGAGCGACCTCGGTCGATGCGCTCCAAACAGCATTTTGGAGGTAGAACCACCGTCCACCTGAGGCGAGACCACCAACGACAAGGAAGCCTAGGCACGCAGCAACAGCCCATCGCAACCAGGTGGAGCGTTTGGTGGCCTTGGAAGTCGTAATTGGCTCGTTCGTGGTAGTCTTGGGTGGATCGAACGTGACGCTTGAGAAATCGGACTTGGCCGCTTCGGCCAAGATTTGCTGCTCACGCTTGGCAGCGGCCAAAGCCGTTCGCCATCCCTCCGAGGCGCGGAGTAACTCTTCGACTTGTTGTCGCGCGGGTGGGTCCAACAGGTCGTAGAGGTAGTCCACTAATAGCGCAACATTGGGTTCCTGGGGAATCATCGTCGTCTCCGTATTGTCTAGTCGCTCTGAGGCCTCTCGGCTGCTTGGATCGTCGGATAAAGTTGAGTCGCGTTGCTTGTTTCAGCTCCGAAGGGACAACAATTCCTGGCCGTGGCCCGAGCCCATGGAGTTGCTATTGCAAACACGACACGTATTTCTCCGCCTCCTCACACCGCAAGGCACCTTCGCTCCGTGTTGTTTAGTGGTTCCGGTCTCTCCGGGGCTTTGGCGATCGAAAGAATAGGTATGGTGCAAGTTCCAAAATTTGCACCATTTCAGCGCTAAATCGTCGGAAAAGTGACGCAAAACGGTCTACTTCCAATAACAAAAGAGGCGTCCGTTTTTCGTACTTTTGTCCACCCTCGCTTCCTTATCTCCATGCGATTAAAAAGTTCATGGAAACGGCTCTTCAACGAGTCCATCCAATCGAAGGTCTTGCGTGTGATTTGGAACTCTCGGAAGGTCTCTGCCCAGGGCCTCATAGGGTAGTGTTTGGCGTGGTGGCATTTTCCCAAAATGGCCCTGCTCCAAACATTCTCTCAATTTCCCTGCACCCCACCGCCAACACACCCCAGTCCAGAAGTCACCTGGAAAATTGTTTTCCCCACGACGTGGCTTGGGTGAAACACGTTTCGTTCGAAGCGCAGCACCCAAATACGGCAGGTATGGCTCCGACTGCCCGTTCCGTGGGATTGACTCGGCTTCGGAATCGTCCAAGAAATTCAAAAGGCACAGGCTGGTTTGGTCGGTCTTGTCGTTGACCGACCCACAGGGAGTTCCAATTCTTGTTTTTGGGAGGCGAAACGGATTCTGTTTTGCAGAGGCCAAAGGAGAGGTAAAAAGGGAAATTCTGTGTCCCTTGTTATCGTCACCTTTGGCCTCTCTGTTTTCACACGAGCATCTTCCGCAGTTTTTCCAGTGCGCTACGCATCTGAGTCTTGACGGTACCGACCGGACAGCTTCGCATTTCGGCGATCTGTTCGTACGTAAGTTCGCCGTTTTGACGCAGGAGAAAGACTTCCTTCTCTTCTTCTCGTAGGCGAGTCAACGCTTTGCGGACTCGTTCGACCGATTCTTTATATTCGAGGACTTGGCCCGGCTGTGGTTCTTGGGCAACCATGATGAATTCCTCTCCCTTCAACGGCTTGACGCGTCGATTCCAGGCACTTCGTTGCATGTCCTTGGCGGTGTTGAAACCGACGCGGAAGATCCAGGCACGCAGGTTCAGGATCTGGTGAACTTGAGCACGTGCCCCCCAACACTTGACAAAGGCATCTTGAGCGGCATCTTGGGCGTCATCCTTGTTGCCCAATACGTACAACAAAGTGCTGACGAGTTCGTCGCGAAGTTCGCGAAACGCTTTGACCAGGATCTCCTCCGGTGTCGCTTTCGGAGGCGATTGTTGTGATGTCTTGCCACTCAATTGTGCATCCTGAGGCTCGTCCAGCTTGGCCATTGATTTTCACCGTAAAAGACGAGAACGTCCTGCGACTGGTTTGGTTTTTCTCGACGGAAAAGTTAAGACGTGACACCAGTTGCGCCCGAACCAAAAAGGACAAACTCTGGCTCGGGGCGTTCGGTTGTCCAAGGGAAGACCACGCGAAGGTGTGAAAAGTGAAATCAGTGTACCTTCGGAGATCCAAACGTGAATCGATTGTCGCCTCCCGTGTCCGACCCGGTCAAGGCGATTTGTCAACTTTTTCAACACCCATCCGGACCGAAGGTCGTCCCGAATGAGAAACGATGACATACCGTTGACAATCCGAAAATATCGGCCGTTTGACCCCAGTCGAACAGATTGATCTACCACAAAAGATATGCCTGTTTCGGCCTTTCGTTGGCCGAGGGGGAGTTCTTTCACGTCATCCCTTGCCTGTCCAACGACTGAATCTACAATTGCAATGATCTTGAGAAGATTCCGGTGATTTCTTCCCGCCGAAGTCTTCCTTCGGTTCTTCTTTTCTAGCTTCCAGAGCTGTGGCTAGGAGTTCAACGTGCCATTCTCTTCTTATCTCGAAGTGGCGGAAAAACTTCTGGTGACGACCGTATCCGGGGTCGTCACCGACGAGGAGTTGTGGGCGCACCAAAACAAACTGTTGAAAAATCACATTTATGAAGTCCCTCAATTCGAACTGGTGGATACTCGTTCGGTGGAATCTTGGCAGATATCCTCCGCCGGACAATGGCAACTGGCCCTGATTGTCCAACACTTTGAAGAACAGATGCGAGGACTCCGCGTGGCCATGGTTGCCAAAACGCAACACATCTACGGCATGTTTCGCATGTGGGAACTCCAGCGAGAAAATCTCGACTACAAAGTGAAAGTGTTTCGCTACTACGATCAAGCGTGCCAATGGCTTGGCGTCCCTTCGATCCGCCAACAACCACACGCCAGCTGTTTTTCCTCCACGGAGCTATAGTCGCATTCCATTTCTCGGTGGTCTTCTCTGTCTGCCATGCGCCGATACAATGGCGCGGGAAGACAAAACAACCGCATGTCACCCCGCAAATGGATGATCCAAGATGAACAGAAATTGCCCATCCTGTGGAGCCACTTACAAAATCGGTCCAGAACACGTCGGTCGTTCGGTCAAATGTCAGGGATGCGGAAGCGCGTTGGTCGTCAGGCCCGAAGGCCTTGCTCTCGATCAGCCACCCCCACAAGCCCCGATTGCATCCCAGGATAGCTATTCCCAAAACTACGGGGTTCCGGGGGGAATGCCCCCAAATACTTACGGACAGGCAGGTTACGGTCAAGATTATGGAGGCTACGACCAAGGGTACGACGATAGGGACCAAACGTACGACCGTCGGCCACAAAGGCGGTCCCGTCCGAGTGGCGAAATGTCCCCCGTGATGGAGTTCTTGTTGTTTCGGCGAATGATTGCGCCAGTCGTCCTGCAAGTCCTATTCTGGGTCGCTGTGGTTGTTGCTGAAATTGGCTTGCTTGTCACTGCTGTGATGGCGTTCGCCAACGGAAACTGGCTGTATGGAATAGGTGGCTTCCTTGGGATGTTCTTTTTCCCCTTCTTGCTTCGATTGTACACGGAGCTACTCATCGTAGCCTTCCAAATCCACGACGAACTCCGACAGATCCGCGAAGAGTTGAAAAAAACAAAGTGACTGGGTTTCTTGCTGAGAAGTGAGCTGCTTTGCCGCGAACTCGTCCTGTCGTCCTGCCCGAATGAGACGGACGTTCCCGTGTTTCGTTCTCAACGTCAGGTCTTTCCACAACTCTTCGTACCTGAAGTGTCTTCCGCTCAGAGTCTTCGTTCCACCACAACACGGAGCCCTTCCGACTCGTTGGGGTATCCGTATAACTTCAACAAAACCGATCTTTGCATCAATTGACCCGTTTCAGAAACGGAACGCCCAGGAACACATTACGGGAAAATATCATGTGTCACCGTTTTCGCTTGTGCATGATTTTGGGATGTCTTGGCTTGCTCGGCGGCTCCGCTGTTTCCGCTAACCAGCCGCTCAAAGGCATTCAATCGCAAGGAAAGAAGAAAGTCGAAGGCATTACAGGAACGTGGGACAACGTAGCCAAAGCACCAAACGGCCTGATCTTCAAGTATCAGATGGTTCTGATTCAGAAAGGCGAAAAGCTAACGGGTTACGTCTTTGATCCTCTGAAAAACAAGAAAAAAGAACAGATTTTCAAAGGCAAGGTCCAACGCAAAAAGGTCACTTTTTACCACTATGGTGATTTCGAAGGGAAAAAATACAAAGCGTCGTACGAGGGAAAAATTGGTCGCTCGGGCATTAAGGGCCAAATCGAAGTCGAATCGGACGACGACGGTGACTTCTTGATTTGGAACGCGACCCGCGCGAACATTAGAAAAGACCGAAATGACAACAAGTCTGCCAAAACCAAACGTCGGGACGCGAAGTAGTTTGGGCTATCCCGGAAACGACCCACAATAGAGCCGGAGTTCGGGGATCACTTCGAGCGTGTCTTCGGACAAGTTTCCTGTTATCTTAAGAAAAGATAGGAGTCTCTTTTTTATCGAGTTGCCACACAACGACTCGTGTTCTGGGGCCAATACTCCTTCCGAATACGAACGATAACGAGGATTTCGTAATGACTCGGATTTTCGTCTTGCTTACGTTGCTTTGCACGATGGTGGGTTGTGACGCGGACACACCGACGGCCGATACGGAGAAAGCCAAACCCAAAACTACCAAGAAAGTCGTGGGTGAGAAACCGCTCAAGCCGACCAAGGAAGTCAGGGTCGGCAAGAATGTCTACGTCCAGTTCTTCGAAGACGGAAATCGACGAGTTGCCGTGAACTCCTATGTCTGTCGCCGGACGGATTTTCTTGAGCAGCTGCTCTGTCGGAAGCTGACAAAGGAACACGAAGCCGTCTTGGCTGCTGACGTCGATGCAAAAACGATCCACGCTGCCCTTCTCGTTGCGAAAGCCGAACCAGGGAGCCCTGTGGTCTACGAACCCTACAAAGCAGCCCACGGGACCAAGATCGAAGTCTCGCTGCAGTATAAACACAAAGGCAAAGTAGTCGTTGTTCCGGCCCAGTCCTGGGTCAAGAACCTCAAGACCAAGAAGACGATGAAATACAAATACTGGGTCTTCGCAGGAAGCCGAATCTTCAAAGCCCAGCGTGAAGGCGAAAAGCCGTTTTATGCCGCAAACGACGGGGACATCATCTGCGTCGCGAACTTCGACACGGCTTTACTCGACTTACCAGTTCGTCTCCCGAAGGACAACTCCGAATTGGTCTTTGAGGCCAATACAGAGGTCATCCCTCCGGAGAAGACGCCAGTCCGTGTCATTCTCCAGCCGATCCTTGAGAAGAATACGAAAAAAGTTGAGAAGAAAAACAACAAGTAATTCTGACGAGGAGAGATTACACAAGCAAACCGGAGGAGCCTTCTTCTCCGGTTTGTTTTATGCGCGGAGCTGACCCGAAATGGTCTTGGAGGATGCTGTGCTATTGTGTCGAATAAATAAAAAACTCGGTAAGAATCAGCATGCCCACACCGTCCCAAGGAGCGAGGACCTTTTATCCTACCGAAACAGGAACCGTGCTCGGCACGAAACTATAAAAATTTTTGGTCAGAGAAAAGGAAACGAGAACCGATGACCGTAGCAGAATTCGGATTCGACGAAATCGCGGAAGCCTCCAAGGAACTGAAACACGAAAGCCCCCAAACGATTCTGCGCTGGGCGGTGGAGACGTTCCATCCCTACCTGACGATGGGAACGGCGTTCGGAGCGGAAGGCTGCTGCGTCATTCATATGCTCGCAGAGATCAACCCAGACGTTCGCATTTTTAATCTCGAGACGGGCTACCAATTTCCCGAAACCCTCCAACTCCGCGAGCGAATCAAGGAGAAATACGGGATCGAAGTCGAATACGTTCGCCCAGAAACGACTGTCGACGAATACGAGGCCAGGCACAACGGACCGTTGTACGTGATCGATTCGAATAAATGTTGCCAGGATAGGAAAATCGGCCTCGTTCGCGGAGCCGTGGAAGGCTACAGGGCCTGGGTTAGCTCGATTCGTGGTGACCAGACAAAAGACCGAGCCGCAGCAGACGTTGTTCAGTGGGACCGCAAGTTCGGTTTGGTCAAGATCAACCCACTCCTCCAGTGGACCAAACGCGACGTCTGGAACTTCCTTTTTGAAAACGACGTGCCGTACAACGCTCTCCACGACCAAAACTATCCCAGCATCGGCTGTTGGCCCTGTACGCGAGCAGTCCTCGACGGGGAAGATGAACGAGCCGGACGGTGGTCGGGGACGGCCAAGAAAGAGTGCGGTCTGCACGTTCTCGAACACCAGGATGGGAGCGGCATTTAGAACGGACTTGGTCTCTTTCGAGAACCCAGAACGGTTCTCAATTCCGTCACTCGTTAAACGGATCGAAAGATACACGGACCTCTATTTTGGAGCGGAAGCCCACGTAGTCCTGAACGTTCTGGTTCTCTACAATGATTGCAGACGTAAACCGGAATTGGAAAAACTACGTGCAAAATGGCAAACACGTAACTTCTCACAATCTCAACCCATAAATAGCCCATGCTCCAAGCAGGTATTGTTGGATTGCCCAACGTCGGCAAGAGTACTCTCTTTAACGCCCTGACTCGTACACGAAAAGCGGCTGCGGCGAACTATCCGTTCTGCACGATCGAGCCGAACGTTGGTGTCGTGGAGGTTCCGGATGAGCGTTTGCCCAAACTCGCCAAAATCGTGAATACGACAAAGATTGTTCCCGCAGCCATCGAGTTCGTGGACATCGCGGGACTCGTCGCTGGTGCATCGAAGGGTGAAGGGCTCGGGAATAAATTTCTCGCTAACATTCGCGAAGTCGACGCCATCGTCCACGTCGTACGTTGCTTCCAGGACGACGACATCATTCACGAAATGGGATCGGTCGATCCGATCCGCGACATTGAGGTGATCAACACCGAACTCGTTCTCGCCGATCTGGAATCCGCCGAGGCCCAACGCCAGAAATGGGCCAAGAAAACCCGAACCGGCGACAAGGAAGCCAAAGCGAACGTGGCGCTGCTCGAAAAAATCGTCGCCCATACCGACGAAGGTCAGCCGGTCATTACGTTAGACATGAACGATGCGGAATTCGAGTTACTCAAGTTTTACAACTTATTGACGGCCAAGAAAGTTCTTTACGCGTGCAACGTTGCCGAAGAGGAGCTCGCCGAGGCGGCCAACAACGAATACGTCCAGACGGTCGCGAAGTGGGCCTCCGAGCATCACGGAGCGGGATACTGTGCGTTGTGTGCAAGAGTCGAAGAAGAACTTGGGGAACTCGATGCCGAAGAAGCCGCCGAGTATTTGGCAGGTCTCGGAGTGACCGACAGCGGCGTCTCGGTACTCATTCGAGAAACGTACAAGCTCCTCGGTTTGGCGAGCTATCTCACCGCTGGCGAGAAGGAGGCGCGGGCCTGGACATTCCACGTTGGTTGGAAAGCTCCACAATGCGCGGGGGTCATTCACACAGACTTCGAAAAGAAGTTCATCAAGGCCGAGGTCGTCTCGTACGAAGAACTCATCGAAGCCGGTTCCCGAGCAGCAGCTCGAGCCGCCGGGAAATGTCGACTCGAAGGAAAAGACTACGAACTCAAAGATGGCGACGTCGTTGACTTTAAAATCGGCGGGTAATCCTTTCCTGGTTCCACAGCTCACGGATTGAAGACGAAGAGTTTGGTGGGCTTCTGTTGACTTGCTAACGAAGCGATTCGAGAAATTCTGTGACTGACCGCAGGAACCCTGCGGTATCCATCCAGTGGATCAGGTGTCCAACGTTAGGGAACCGAATGACCTGGCAATCAGCGATGCCTGACTTCAATTTGTTTAAATCAGCATCAACCAGAGTCCCTCCGGCGTTTTCGGCACCTTGGAGAATTAACGCCGGACATTGAACCCGTGCGACGTAATTGTCCATTTCAAATCCCTTGAGCCATTCTTCCTCCACCAGTGGGGCAAGCACTTCAGAATCGAGACGGGTCAGGCATTTTGCACTGAATCGCAACGATGACCGGTTTCGCACGTCTCCGAGTCGAACTGTATCGTCAGTCTTTGGCACCGACAATTCGATTTGACACAAGGCTTCAGTCAGAGCTGCGACACCACCACCCGATTCCACCACTTGCTTCACCCCTCGAAACAAATCAAGATAAGACGTATTCTTGATCCGAGTCCCCATCGTTTCGAATGGTGGGTCCTCAAGAACGATGCCGCGCGCGTTGGCTTCGCCTCCGACAGCCAACGCCACCATCGCCCCGAGCGAATGTCCAACCACGACCGGAGGTTCGGGGCATTCTTTCACGAGAGCATGAGCATCTTGGATGTAGTCAACGACGTGGTATTGTCCTGGCGTACGACACGAATGACCATGGCCTCGAAAATCGAGAGCGTAAATCTGCCACCTAGTAGCAAGTGTGGAAAGGACCAAGACCCAATCCTGCCAGCTTCGAGTGACACCATGCAAAAGTATGAGAGGCGGTCCATTGGCAGGACCTTTGGCGTAATTCAGAGAACCATGATTGGTTTTTAATTGATGTTCTTCAAACGCTGTAACGGAGTTCATGACTGGAGCAACTTGAGTCTTCGTTGTTGATTTTGGATAGAGGCATGTCGCTGCCGCTTTGGTCTTTCGCCGGATTGGGTGCGAAACTACACGACAGATGACGGTTATCGATTGATTCCACTATTGTCCTGGAAACAAAAGCCAACGTCAAACGAGGAACATCGTGGAAAACCATGAACGGAAAAACCGTATGACTACTCCAAAAATAGAACACCTCCCCTCTGCCTTGATCTCCTACATCGAAGGACTGAAAACACACGACGTGGACCGGATTGCCACGACTGTTGCGGAGTCTCTGGCATTTGTGTCACCAACGAAGACACTCGACAAGCAACAATTTCTCGCAATGCTCCGCGCGATTTATTCGGCGTTTCCCGATTGGGCCTATGATCACGATCGCCCGGAAATCCGCGAGGACGGCATCGCGATTCGCTGGCGTCAGGGAGGAACCCACACCGGGACACTTTCGCTCCCAGGGATCGAGTCCATTTCCGCTACCGGAAAGTCTGTGCAAATCCCCGAACAATACTTCTACTACAAAATTGCCGACGGCCTGATTATTGAGATTCGCCCCGAGCCAGTTGCTGGGGGAGCGCCGGGCGGGATTTTCGCTCAAATTGGTGTCGATCCAAAAACTGTGTAATAGTTTAGTCGCTTCCACAATCCTTCCAGGGCTTGTGCTAAAGTGGACTCGCTTACTTGTTGCATCTCACAGGCCTCGACTACATCCTGACCGTGCGAGTAAGACCAATGATGGTTACTGATTAAGGAGATGAACCATGCGATGGTATGTGATTGGGATTCTGGGTGTGAGTTTTTTGTCTGAGATGTCTTCATTCGCAACCGCTGGAGGTCACAAAATCGAGAAAGAAGGCCCGCGTTTGAAGGTCGAAGGACGTGTCGCGTTTACAGAAGGACCCGCGTGGCATCCAAATGGTAATGTGTACTTTACTGACATCGAAAACAATCGAATCATGCGACGCGATCCCAAGGGAGTAGTGCATATCTTCCGAATGCCATCGAACCGCGCGAACGGTCTGATGTTTGATCAACTCGGTCGGCTTCACGCATGTGAAGGTGGAACGCCCGATAGTCCACGGAGAGTGACGCGCACAGAATTGAATGGGACGATCACGATTCTTGCCGATCGATACAACGGAAAGAAGTTGAACTCTCCGAATGATCTCACAATGGATCTCAAGGGACGTATTTACTTCACAGATCCACGATATCGAACTTCCGAAGGATTGGTACAATTTGATGAGGATGGAAGGCGAATCGAGGGTGTATACCGCATCGATGGGCCTGGCAAAGTCGTGCGCATCATAACTCACGAGGTCGATCGACCAAATGGAATCGTCATCTCTCCTAACGGGAAATATCTCTACGTCGGTGATAACGTCAACGATGGTCCGAATAATGGGATTGGTGGGAATAGAAAGTTGTGGCGATTTGATCTCAAGTCCGATGGAACTGTGGATTTGAAAAGCCGCAAGTTAATGTTTGATTGGGGCACGGACCGTGGACCGGATGGGATGACCATCGATATCAAAGGAAATGTCTACGTCACTGCAGGATTCAATTATCCAAAATCACCGGTCGAAACCTCGAAGAAGTACAAGGCCGGTGTCTACGTAATCTCACCAAAAGCGAAACTGTTTCGGTTCATTCCTGTTCCCGCGGACATGATTACGAACTGTACGTTTGGAGGTCCGGATCGAAAAACTCTTTTCATCACCTCCGGTCACAAGTTGTGGAGTGTTCGGAACCCCATCCCTGGTTACTTTCCCAAGCGAGGCAAGCGAAAACAGTGAAGAAATTTCTCAGAAGTCGAGCGGTCGAAGTCCTCTTTCATAGTCCAGGAGTTCTTACTAACTACTGAGAACTGCGAGGATAAAGTAGCAGGCAAATTCCGTTTGCCGTTGCCAAAAAACCAAACACTCGGAATTCAAAATAGCACTGTCGGTTTCAGATGTTCGCGGGTTTTGCAGGGTTTAAAAAGGAGTTTGCCCGGAGGTTTTGGCGACGACCTGTCGGAGCAAAACCGACCAGAAAACGCAGTGGTTTTGGCGACGACCTGTCGGAGCAAAACCGACCAGAAAACGCAGTGGTTTTGG
>CAYRFQ010000015.1:67536-125305 GCA_964423615.1 uncultured Alcaligenaceae bacterium
CGACGACCTGTCCCGTTGGACCGCGTACCACGCCAAGTGAGGGGAGGTACGACACTTGCTATTGTGTGCCGGATACAGAAAACTGACCCGAAATCACAAATTTTACACCATCTGTCGAAGATAGCACACCGTGGGAGGTTGCTGGTGTGCCTTTGGTTTCGCTCGCGTTCAGGCTCGTCACACTCCACGACGAAATCGCACCAACAGTGATTTCCTATTCTTTGTGCTGCTACGTCGAGTTAGTGACCGCGTGGATTTCCATAATTCCAATGAGGTATGTCTATGTTCCATTACCGTTCTATCGTTGCGATATTTCTCGTGATCCTTGCAGCCTGCGCCTTTGCCGATCAACCATCCCCTTCCCCAACTCAATCGAATGGGACCAAGTCACGACCCATCTTCAACCCTGATAACACTCCCAACAAATATATCATGGCCATTGTGGATGTGGAAACCACAGGCTTAAATCCGGAGTATCACGAAATGATTGACATCGGGGCGATCTATGTCGATCTGAACGGCAAAGAACTTGGTCGTTTCTATACAAAAATTATGCCACCTCATCCGGAACGAATAAGTCAGGGTGCGAGGGCTGTGAACGGCTTCGATGTGAACATCTGGAAGAACAAAGGGGCTATCACCGAAGCTATCGCCGTGAAGAAGTTTCTCGCGTTTCATCGGAAACACGCGAAAGGGAAGGTGGTCTTGTTTACGGCGTTTAATGTTTGGTTTGATCAAGCTTTCCTGACCGAACTCCTGGCCCGAAACAAGGCCAGTTGGCGTGACTGTTACTACTACCAGGTTTTGGACATCCCTTCCATGGCTTGGGGAGCTGGTTACAAGCAACTCAGGGGAGCCGCCTTGAGCAAAGCGTTACAGGTCGAAGACGAAACCCATGTCCCGCTCGAGCATACCGGAATCACAGGTGCGGAATTCAACCTTCGATTGATTCGGGCTCTTTTCCGAAAGCAGAACAAGGAGTCATGATCGACTTGTTATAGTCCTGACTCATGGAAGATCTACAAACACGATGTTGTGTATAAGATAATCAAGACCAAAACTGAGTAAGAGGGCGCTTCCTACTATGAATGGGATCGCCCGCAGCCGAAATCTAGCTAGACTTATCCCTGTAATGAGGGTAAACGCAGACGTCGCGTATCGGAAAGGTAACAATCCATATTGCAGACATAATATATAACCCACCATCCAGATGAGCGTTAACCCGACGAGTGTTGTTGGACTCGAGAATGTGATCTTGGAACGATTTTCCTTTGCGGCAGTGTTGTCACTTTGGCTTGTTGCTGATTTTGTCCTTCGCGAAACACTAAAAAGGACAACCAATACGACAGCCAAGACAAATATGTAAAGAGGGATGTTTGGGAGTGGGAATAACGGTCGGAACGTAACGGATTGAAAGTCATTCACTCGCTGGTGAATTCGTTTGTGGAGTTCATCGCCGCGGAGGACGATCGGATCGCAGTCGAGGGTTAGCAACTTCTTCTGGACGTGTTCGGTCTTCATCGCTTCTGTCAATACGTCAGCAAAATACTCAACTCGATCTTTGGGTGTCCTTTTGGGAAACCACCAATATTGCATATTTCGCATGACCACATCATAGCCCTGTTCTTTGGCCGTGGGAATGTCCTTGAATTTGGTTTCGCGTTCGTTACCAAGGACCGCGAGTCCCCTTATACCTCTCGACTGGAAACGAATGAACTCGCCGGTCGAAAATAGCGTCAGGTCGATATGCTTCCCTAATAATTTCTGACATCGATCATTACCCGACCCAGATTGTGTATATCGGAAAAGGCCCTCTCGTTTGGCTTGCTCTGGGTCCACGGCTCTCTCGAGTCGCAATCCACCAAAGTGGCTGACGGCTGCCACGTTCACGCCGAAGACTACCGTCCTTGGTGAATCTTGGATTTCGTTTGTTAGGTCTTTTAATGTTTCGAATCGAGAATCCTTGTGGACAGCAATGACTGACCCAGTCTCTCCCGTTCCCGCGACTGGTTCGAATGCTGTGGAGCCATATTTCACTTGCTGGGCTCTCTGTGCTGTGAACAGTGCATCGTGAAGCAATAACACAGTATAGCCGTCTGGCTTTGCATCCTTGACATAACGACTTCCGACAGTTGCCGCGGCACCTGGTTTGTTGACGATTACCAACGGGACATCGAGAAGCTCATTGTCTTTGATCCCTCGCTCGATGATCCGTGCAAACGTATCTGTCTCGCCGCCAGGATTGAAGGGAACGATAACCTTGATAGCCTTTGACGGATAAGTGTTGTCTTGTGTCTCCTGCTGTCGACATCCACATAACATAACCACGAAGCAACTAATTCCCACGAGACGCATCATCAGAACTTACCCTCATCCAATTACATCGGAGCGATACGGCGTGAACCTACATCCGTCGTCAAGAGCACATGGGCATCGAAACTCGCCCCGACGAGTTCATTCTTGATTTCCTGATGATCCGGCTGATCCCACAGGTTGTCGAACTCCCAGGGATCCTTTTCCAGATCGTATAGCTCCCCTAACTCATGCCCGTGATATATCGTTAACTTATATCGTCGGTTCCGGTACATTGTCGCATAGGTTCCACTTCCACCTGTAAAGTATGGATCAAGAGCATCGAAGTACTCCGAGCGGACGAATTCACGATGGATGTCCGGAGGTTTTTGGCCTGTGAGGATCGGCATCAAACTCTGGCCTTGCATGTACTCCGGTTGTTCAAGCCCTGCGAGTTCGACTATAGTCGCTGTTTTATCCAGCAGTTCCACCAACGCAGAACTTTGTATTCCTGCTCGAAACTTCTCCGGCCACGAAAAGATTAGTGGAATTCGGACAAGGCCTTCGTAGAACCGACATCCCTTGTACATCAAACCGTGATCGCCGAGAGCTTCGCCGTGGTCACTCGTGAAGATGATCACGGTATTTTCCCGTTGATTTGATGCTTCGAGGGTTTCCATGATTCTGGCGAATTGATCATCGATTTGTGCGATCATCGCGTAGTAATACGCTTGA
Organism: uncultured Alcaligenaceae bacterium; assembly: GCA_964423615.1. Classification (GTDB taxonomy): domain Bacteria; phylum Planctomycetota; class Planctomycetia; order Gemmatales; family Gemmataceae; genus CAYRFQ01. Next base: position 70,564 of record CAYRFQ010000015.1, read on the forward strand.
GCCTGGTTTGCATTATGTTCTTCGGGCGTTTTTAGTTCATCCTGGAAATCGATTTCCGTAAACTTGGCTTGCTGAACGAGATCACTTTCGCGAAAGTGCGGGCCTGGCATCATTGTGGGATCAAACCGATCGGCGTAGACTTTTGGTGGTATGAAGGGTGGATGTGGGTCATAAATATTAACACTCAAGAGCCACGGCCGGTCGCGTTGTTTTGTGATAAACTCGATCGTCATATCGGAAGCCCATGTTGTCTGATGACATTCGGGTGGAACTCGCTCCGGGCTTTGTCGCATTTTGTCCAAGTCGCCTCCTTTCGATCGAACCCATTCCGCATAGTCATGGCCCGTTGGCCAATCATCTCTTGGAGCATGGCTGAATTTCCAAAATGTATAGCCATCATCGATTCGTGGTTCTGTTCGGTGCCCGGCGCTCTGAAGATGAAACTTTCCTATAAGACCACATTCATATCCGCTCTCAGCTATGAGCTTTGTAATCACCGGTGGGTATGCCGGAAATGTCTCATTCCCGTTACGAGTGTTATGAACGCGTGACGGATACATTCCCGTCAAGAAACTGGCTCGGCTCGGAGTGCAAATGGGGCTTTGACAGTAGGTATGTGTGAACGCGACGCCCTCCGTAACGAGTTTGTCAATCGTTGGAGTGTGGACATACGGATTACCCAAGGCTCCGATCGTGTCGAAGCGTTGTTGATCGGTGCAATACCACAGGATGTTTGGACGATTCTTCTCCATTATCAATTATTCCTTTCCTGTCGATTCCAAGTTCTGATTTGGAGAATCTATTTGTCGTGATCGCTTCCAGACAAAGGGCCATAGTAACAACCCCAGTGCAATCAAGAAAAACAGAAGGGATAGAGGCCGTGTGAGGATGGGCCAGTAGTCTCCACCCGATTGCATGAGCCCGGCGGCAAGATTTTCCTCAGCGATTGGAGCGAGGACCAATCCAATGACGAATGGGGCGAGTGGTATCCCAACTCGTTCCAATCCAAACCCGATGAATCCGAACACCAACATTACCCAAACGTCGAACATGTTGTTTCTTAATGCGTATCCACCAACGACGCAAAACACGAGAATGATGGGGATCATATATTCACGGGGTATCTGGATCAACCGAACCAGGAGCTTCACGCTTGACACCATGAATACAAACATAAACAAGTTCGCGACGAGATACGTGGCGATGATGACCCAAACGACCTCGGCATTTTCTTTGAACAGAAGCGGCCCAGGTTGGAGGTCGTGAAGAACAAGGGCGCCAAGTAATACTGCATCAATCACGCTTCCAGGGATTCCAAGCGAAACGAGAGGAATCAAGGCTCCACCGACAGTGGCGTTGTTCGCGGCTTCGGATGCGACAATACCTTCCTCGGAACCCTGTCCAAACTCTTCCGGATTTTTCGAACTCGAACGGGCCGTTGTGTAGGCCATTACAGAAGCTATGTTGGCTCCGATCCCTGGAAGAATCCCAATCCACGTTCCGATGAGCGACGATCGCACTAGATTCCAACCGTGGCGAGTCCAATCTTGGAGTTTGAGTAACATTCCACTTACTGGACCGTGACCTTCCTTCTGTTCTGCTCCGATATCAAGTATGTCGGCGATGATTTGATTGATAGCAAACAATCCAATGAGAACCGGTAAGAGACCGAAGCCATTATTTAATTCCGTAACACCGAACGTCCACCGGAGCTGTCCCGTCGCAGGAGTGACGCCAGGTATCGTTACGAGAATTCCCAATGTTCCGGAAAGTAACCCAGCGATGAGTGATTTATTCGAAACCGAGGCGATCAATACCAACGCCATCAACACCAGCGAGAAAAATTCGAACGGACCAAGATAAATCGATATATCCGCTAGTGGTTTGGCCAGGAAAAGCAGAAACACCCAAGAAACTAACCCACCGACCAACGATGCCGTCACCCCAAGGCCCAACGCCCGTCCAGCTTTTCCTTTCTGTGCAAGTGGGTAACCATCCAAAGTTGTCATGATGGATGCTGGCGTTCCCGGCATTCGCAGCAGTGTGGCGGTTGTCAATCCTCCACTGATCGAGCCCACATACATCGATACTAAAAGTATCAATGCGTCTTGACTTGCCATGGCGTAGGTAAGTGGTAAAGTCAGGGCAATGACCATTGCACCGGTGAGACCAGGAATCCCTCCCACAATCACACCGAGGGATGTTCCGAGTATCAGGAGGAACATTGGCCACGGTTGAATAAGATATCCGAAGGCGTCAAATGAGTCGACCATAGTGAAAATCGAATGGAAATCGGTCAGACTTAGTGAAAGTAATAGTGTAACGATCCAACGTGGAGCTGCGAAACGAAATTAACACGGAGACCAATTCTATGAAACTTGCTTTGTACGGCTCCATTGGTTGGCGACACCCATTTGGCATTCGACAAGTGATCGAATGGGCCAAGGAGCAGGACTGGGACATGGTCGATGCACGAGGGTTGAGTCTCGACATCATCGCCGACATTAAGCAACGGCTGACGGCTTTTGGCTACGATATGCTCGGGCCAAAACAAATTCGGGCTTCTGCAAGAAAGCAACTTCGGCAGACTTGCGAAGAACACTCGATCCCGCTCCTCGGAATATATTGTTCGAGTCCTGTTAATTTACCGGGTGAACTCGGTAAACAAGGCCGAAGCCTGTTTCGCGAGTATTTACAGTTGGGTGCCGACGTCGGAGCTACTTGGATTCGTTCGATTAATAACACCACCGCAGATGGTGTGGGTGGTCATATGTCGCCGCAAGAGGCCTATGATCGAACCGTAGAAGGTTCGAAAGACGTCGGAACACTTGCAGGCGACCTTGGGATCCAATTATTGCTAGAAAATAACGAGAACACTGCTACTCCGGATGCCAAATCTCTCCTTAGTTTGAAGCAAGATATCGGGAATGTATGCGACGTCGGAATCGCTTATGACCCTGTGAACGCCTATTTCCAGGGCCTCGATGTGGAACAAGGCTTCGACCTTTTAGCTGGACAGATAGACATATTGCATCTCAAAAATGTTCGCCGCGAGAAAGAGCCCAGATGGGACTACATGCCACGCGGCGATTACAGTTATGAATGGAAACCGTTGGACGAAGGGGACCTCCACTGGCCCACACTTTTGAAGAAAGCCAAGGACGGTGGATTCAACGGCCCTTTAGTGTACGAGTATGTCAACCCGTTCAAGGGAATGCCGTTGGAATACTGGGACACACTCCCGGAACCGGAGGAAGCAGCTGCGCGAGAAGGTCGTTACTTGCGAGGGATTATCGAGCAACTGTAGGCGCCCAAACAGTGGTGAGGTATCGCTTTGGCGCCGAGCGTCTCTCTGAGGCTTTGCGTGCAAGTCTTTTACGGGGGGAAGATTATTCACCATGCCGGCTCCCGTACGACGTAGTTCGGCTATGGTCGCACTCCGAAACTTTTTCAACAACTTGGCATATTTCGGTTGGAGAGCCAAATTGTTCAACTCTTCGGGATCATTTTCGAGGTCATAAAGTTCTTCGATCTCGCCGCTCACGAGTGTGCGGATATATTTGATTTTTCCTTTGACGAGGAAGACCCACCAAGGAACGCCTGCGATGTCGCGAACCTTCGCATCCGTCGGGACTTTATTCGTGTCTGCTCCGTACTTCCGCCCCACTAAAGTTAATAAGACCGGATGCCTCCAGCTCGCCTTTGGATTTTTCAGGAGGGGAGTCAAGTCGTGGCCGTGCATCTTCCAGGGCAACTTGATCTTTGCAAATCGGAAAATCGTGGGTGCGATGTCGACCCCTCCCACGGGGGTCTCACAAACCTTACCTTGTGGGAGTTTACTAGGCATGCTGATGATCATTGGCGTCCGCATATTGGAGTCATAGGGAGCGAGTTTTGTATGGAAACCGTGTTGCCCCCAGGCGAACCCTTGGTCAGCCGTGAAGATGATTAACGTGTTTTCGTATTGCCCCGATTCCTTCAAGGCGGCAATGAGTTGGCCGACACCCTCGTCTATCGCAAGAACACCTTGGTGATATTGCCGTACCCAGTCGGTGAGAGTGTTTCCGTGGATGCCTTTCGTGTTCACTGTGAGGGCCGTGAACCCTCCGGCTCTCATCTCTGGTTGACCGTCTTTATTCTTGCGCCATTTGTTCATGCGTTGCATGTACTCAGGCTTACCTCGACGAGGCGGATAGATATCTCTCGGAGTTGGGACGTTGATGTTCGGATACGCCTCCATGTGTCGTTTGGCCGGTGTAAACGGTCCGTGGACCGCCCCGTAACAAACCCACAAGAACCATGGTTTGTCCTTGTCTCGATATTTTCCTTTGATGAAGTCCACAGCCCATTTCGTGTAGTTGTCGGTCGCATAACCTTTGGTGAGTTTGGCTTTTCCGCCATTGGTTTCGATGAGTTGATTGCGATAATAGGCTCCCGCGTTCTTGGGAAACTTGGGACGGTTCCAAACTTTTTGAAAATCCCAATCACGTCCCCATCCGGCGTCTACGCCTGTGTGCCACTTGCCAATCATCCCCATGAAGTACCCAAATCGACGGAACACGCTTGGCCAGAAGGGACATTGTTTCGGATCATAAGTGCTCCCGGGATACTCACCCTCCATACGCATGGTCTTTACGCCATACGGGTGGTGCCCCGTTAAAATGGTCGCCCGAGAAGGCATGCACCATGTTCCGATGTAGGCGTATCGGAAGCGGATGCCAGTCTTCGCGAGTGCATCAATGTGAGGAGTTTTGGCCCAAGGATACGCTTCCGAATAACAACTAACTGTCCGGTGGGAATGATCGTCCGTGTAGATGAAGAGGATGTTCGGACGTTTGGACTTTTTCCTGCCAGCCTCCGCCGAGTTGCTCAGGATACAAAACAAACTCAGCGGTAGGATGATCCACAATGAGAACCGGAGCATCGATATAATTCCTTTCGAGAACACGGAGAGGGTGCTTGAGTTACTACTTTGATTGCAAGTAATTCGTGTAGGTCTTCAAAACAGGGTCGTTGAGTTCTCGCATTTGCTGTTGAGCTTGGAGCCGCAATCGAGTGAGGGCTCGTTGGTGTTTGGGATCGTTAATCAAATTGTGACGACCGTCTGGATCGTTCTTGTAGTCGTAAAGTTCTTCCGGAACACGATACAAGAACAACTTCACTCTTGCGGCGATTTTTGGATTGGAGTCTGCTGCCTTTCTCATGGCCCGCATGGTTCGACCGTTCTGCGATTCGTTTCGGAAAATCGTCTTTCCGTCTGCCCACGCGTTGTAGATATAGATGTACTGGGAATCGTGTGTGGCTCGCATTTCGTATGCACGACGGCCCGAAGTTTTATGAAAGACGGTGAAGAGAGTATCTCGCCTTTTCTGTCTTTGCCCGCGCAGCAACGGCACGAACGACCGACCATCCGCCTTCTTGATGGCCGGTAATTGGATGGCGTCCAGGATCGTTGGTGTCAAATCGATGCCACTTACAAAATGAGTGCGGTCGATCGTTTTCGGAGTCACCACGCCGGGCCATCGGACCATTAACGGTGTTCTCGTACTGTGGTAATAACAATTGGTCTTGGCGAATGGAAGTGGCATGCCGTGATCCGATAGGAAGATGACGATCGTATTCTCGGCCATTCCGCTCTCCTCCAGAGCACGCAACACGGCTCCCACGATGGCATCGGCTCGACACACGGAAGTGTAATACTCCGACATTTCGAGTCGGACCTCCGGAATATCTGGAAGGAACCCCGGCACCGTTACTTCTGCTGGCTTGTACGGATCCGTCACCCGTGGATATGGTTTTTGTTTTTTCGTCTTTTTCTTGTTTTGGTTCTTTCTCTTGCGGCCTTTCTCCTGGTCGCTGCCCGCAAAGGGGCGGTGCGGGTCGTGCGAATTCGCCATCAGGAAAAAAGGTTGCTTCTGTTTCTTGGCTTTCTCAAAAAACTGTTTTGCGTGTTTGTAGTACAACTCGGGTACTCGTCCGAGCCCCAACTCTTTTGCACGCAAGGCCATGTGCCAAGCTGCTCCACGCGACGGAACGACGTGTGGCACCTTTCCCAGAATTCCAAGATAATAGCCATTCGCGCGGAGAATTTCGGGCAATGTGGGGATGCCTTTTTTGATCTTTTCGAATCCACGGGCTCCATTTTTATGCGGGTATAAAGCCGTCATCCACGTTGCTCGTGTCGGCTGGCATACGGCAATCGTGACGTGGGCTTTGGTGAAGAGGATTACCTCCGAAGCGAATTTATCGAGGTTTGGACTGATTCCCTGGACCTTACAACCGGTGACTCCCAGGGAGTCATAGTTCATGTCGTCCACAGAGATAAATAGAACATTAAGACGCTCATTCGCTCTGGCCAATGTCGCGTTGCAAATCAATAGACCTGCCATGACGATGACATGCACAAGAGGGGCTCGGCAGAGACTCATGAATATTCGCTCCTTATCGTGGCCAATTGAGGTGTTTCTCTAAGAATCGGAAAGTGCCTTTTCCGTGAATTTCGTGTCCGCCCTGGAAGAATTCGATTTCAGTTCGTTCTGACATTTTCAATTCGGCATACAATCGTCGCACTCGTGCGTATTCGTGAGCTACCCATTCGTCGAGTCCCACGCCTTCGTTGTGTCCGCGGTAGCTCCGGTCCGAATAGTACGATCGTCGGTGGACAGGGCCGTCCGAAGGTCGCTTTTGCGACACAGGAATGGCACATTTACAGACCGGGCATTTGCCTTTCGCAGCCTCCCTTTCGGTAATCGGCACGGAACACTCGCGACATTGCGGCATCTACGATTCTCCTGTTGAGATGCGAAGTGGCTGCGATCTGAGTGATTGCCTTTGATCAACGGCCTCCAAGAATTCCATTTTCGGCGGGAGTCGTTTGTCGACCACGCCGATCAATTTCTTGAACCGTTCAAGGTTTGCCCCGACGGATTTGACGCACGCAATAGCCGACCTGAAGCCTGGTTTCCAAAATTGTCTCCGCTGCTTGACCGATTGCTCGATTGCTCGCATCAAGGAACGATCGATTCCCGCGACCATCTTCGCTGCAAGTCGCCCTTCATCTTCAACGGCTGGGTGCCGGGCAAAGTTGCACAGAGCCAGATCTTGGCGGAGTGGTAAACACATAACAACGTCCGGTGAGATACTCAAAGTCCTTCTCCCCCTCGAGCGAGAGAAAGACAAACTTGAGCGAAGCGGGAAACACATCGGATGAGGCGCAAATTTGCGGTTTCAATAGAGGAACGCTATTTAAGTTTGGCCCGTCCTCGGGCTCGAAAGGAGCCGAAACGAATGGCGGGATTCACCTCGAGAACTCAGCCTTTGAAGACCTCCAACCCAAGGATCGAGACATCATCTTTCGGTCCGTTTTTCCGGCACCATCGTTCGACCGATTTAAGCAACAACGAAATACTATCTTCCAACCCTTGATCTTTCCCAAGTTCGATAATCTCGAGCATTCGTTGATCGCCGAACTGATTCAGATTTTCGTCCATTGCTTCGGGAACACCGTCGGAGTACAACAACAATCGGTCACCCACACTGAGCTGAACGGTCTGCTCATCAAATTCCATTCCCTCGACCCAACCAATACCCATGCTCCCACCTTCTTTGAGGAGTTCTGGCGGCCCACCACTTCGCAGAAGGACCAGCGGAGGGTGGCCCGCCATGACGTAACGAAACTCCAGTGTTTCCAGATCCAACACTCCGTAGAGCATCGTGAAATACAGCCCATTTTGTTCGTGCATGGGAAAGCGATTGTTTAATTCAAAGGCAACTTCTGCCGGTGACGTCACAGAGGCCTCGTCCGTACCATCACCCTGTCGTAGTAAGAGGGACGAAGAAGAGACTTGGGGCGTGAGAAAACGACCAATCGTCACCGCGAGTAGCGATGAAGCGACGCCGTGACCGCTGACGTCGACAACATAACCGGCAACGTAACGATCGTTGAGCGGGAAGAAGTTCAGAAAATCTCCAGCTAATTCGTCGCAGGGGATGTACTTCCAGGCAAATTGAGCCTGGCCTATTTGGTTGCCAGTAGTCGGAAGCAGCGACTGCTGGACTGTGGCCGCCGCATCGAGGTCTCGCGACATACGTTGGTTCGCCGTGTCGAGTTGTTGGTTGAGAGCTTCCAGTTCTTGGTTCGAACGCGTGAGTTTCTCCTTGGCGAGAGTCAACGCTTCGTTCGTTTCGATCAACTCTCTATTCTTCTGCACGGCGTTTTCGAACGTCGAGATCAATAAGTTGAGTACTTGTTGCCGACCGGATTTGACGGTGTACCGTTTTCCGGCGAGAGTTACTTCGAGTTGTTGACCTTCATCTGCGTCGCTCAATGGCGTTTCCAGTAGGGCAGCAACTCGCCCAATGAGATAGTTTGCGTCATAGGGTTTGGTGACATAGTTATCGGCTCCACAATGCAACCCTTCGATGATATCCTGCGGTTCCGACAAAGTGGAAAGTAAGATCACCGGAATCGTCTTGAGGTCGGGATCCGACTTGACCGCTTTACACAATTCGTAACCAGTCATCGTTGGCATCTCGATGTCGGAGATAATCAACGTCGGCCTTTGCTCGCGAATTTTCTCCAGAGCAATCGCCCCATTCTCCGCAACTCGAACTTGGTACCCGTGCTCAAGCAAATTTTTCTCGAGCATCTTCGCTTGAATTCGTGTGTCCTCGGCGATCAAGATCGAGACCTCGCCGGATTTCGTTGGTGGTGTCATCCTTTTAAACTCTCCGACTTCGTTTTACATGTCGCACGATCGCTGGAGCTATCTTCCCCAACGGTAACACCCGATCCGCCAATCCTTCTTCGATCACAGCTTTGGGCATTCCGTAGACAACACAGCCGTCCTCGGCTTGGGCAAAAACATAGCCCCCCTTGGCCTTGAGGTTCTGACACCCTTGGGTTCCATCTCTACCCATTCCTGTCAAGATGACCCCCAGGACGTTTCCTTCCCAGACCGCACTCGCCGAACGAAACATGTAATCGACCGCTGGTCGACAATTGTTTTCGGGTGGATCGTCGGTCGTCTGGGCGAAAACACGTTGCCCTTGGCTCAGGATTTTTGTTTGCTTCCCGCCAGGCGCGATGACAACTGTACCCGCTTGAATGTCCATGTCGTCAGAGGCTTCCATAACTCGAACGTCACACAACTCATCCAATCGTTTCGCAAGCGACGTGGTGAAGTGGGCTGCCATATGTTGGACGACCAAAATTGGCACGGGAAAGTCAGCAGGTATCCTGGGCAACACCATTTTTAAGGCTGCCGGACCACCGGTGGAGACCCCAATCAGGACTGCCTGGCACGAAGCCTGAGGGTTCGGTGTGGACTCCAAGTCTAATTCTGCACCGTCGCTTCCGGGAAGAGTAGTAGGTCTTGTTCGTTTTCGTTTCGTTCGACGTTCGGTATGGCGGAAGGCCTCTATCTTTTCTGTTAGTTCTGCAAGCAAGCGTTGACGGTTGGCTTCCGGATCACCGCCAGATGGCTTCAAGATAAAGTCGAACGCTCCCTCCAGAAGCGCGTCGGTAGTAATCTGCGCCCCCTCGGAAGTAAAGCTACTGACCATGATGGCCCTGCACCTGAGGTTCCTTCGTTTCATTTCACGAAGGACATCGATCCCATTCATGTCTGGCATCTCGACGTCGAGCGTCAACACATCAGGATCGAGTTGTTCGATTTTTTCGAGAGCGTCTTTTCCGTTCTTGGCTATGCCAACGACCTCGGTCTCCGCCAGTCCTCGCAAAGTGTTTTTGAGGGTCTGCCGATATAACGCAGAATCATCCACGACCAAAATGCGTGTGGGTTGCTCGGCCAACATTGGCCCTCCTGAACAAGCTCCTTGAGCGAACCGACCGGGCTAGTCGTTCAACCGCAGGTACTTCTCGAACAGTTGTTGGAGACGAATTTTTTCGAACGGCTTGACGATAAAGTCCAGTGCTCCGGTCTGGATACACTCAGTTAGTTTGGCCTTCTGGTCGACCGCCGACACCATCACGACACGAGCGTTGGGATCGCTGGCAACCATTTCTTTGAGGGCCGCCACCCCATCCATCTTGGGCATGACGATGTCAAGGGTCACGAGATCGGGGGTTTCCTGCTGAAACAGGGACACGGCCTCTTCGCCGTTCTTCGCTTCCCCAACGACCACCCAACCCACTTCTTCCGCAATGTCCCTGATTCGCTTCCGCATGATCAACGCATCGTCCACAATTAGCAGTCGGTTTGCAGCCATTGATTTCGTCTCTCGCGAAATTTCCAGTCGTCAAAGTAGCAGGCACACACAACGTGATTTGTATTGGTGTCCGTCTTTGGCGTAGAACGTGGCCAGCGTGAGCGCCAAGAATCGCCAAAACACCCCCCGGAATGTTTTCTTCGGAAGGTCACGCCACACAGAGTGGGCCTCCTACATTCGATTCCACTTCGAGATCTAGCTTCCATCATAGTTCCAAGGGATCGAACCCAACGATCTCGATCGTCACCTTTCCGTTGCTCACGTCGAGAGACATGCGTCGTCCTTTTTCTCCCCCGCAGTCACGAGCCACGATCGGAATCCCGAATTCCTTGAGCCAACGTTCGGTCGCCAAGACGTTCTCCTCTCCTATGTTCTTGGTGACCTTGGTCCCAAACATGCTGGCCCCACCAGCAATCTTCGCAGCCAACTTCACGGTTCCACCGGCGAGCCGTTCCATTTCCCCAATCAAAACCGGAATCGCCGTGTCGACAAATTTCCCAGTCTTCTCTCCAGAGTTTCGAGATTGGGGCAAAACGATGTGCGCCAAACCACCGACCCTACGTTTCCGGTCGTAGAGTGACAACCCGATGCAAGAGCCGAGAAGGGTTTGGAGGATCCCTTCTTCGCTCCCTGTCGCCATTTCCCCCATCCGAATCGAGGGTGTTAAGACCTCTCGCTTTCCAATCACGTTACCCACTTCACTTTCTCAATGGGGATTGTTCCTCGGGAGCATCGATCGCAACTCGGACATCGATTCCGCATCAGGCACAAACAATAAGTTCCAGTCCACCGGCGTTTCATTGATGTGAAATTCCGTTCGGGCGAGTAACACATGATCACTCACCATGGCTTGACCCATGAGCGCGAACTGGATCAGACTATCGGGAAAATCACGAGCGAAAATCGGTGGCGATGGAATCAATTCAGTCGGTCCTTCCGGCGCCCAGGGAAGAACTCTCGCCAAAGAGTTCAGGAACGCGCACCCCAGAATATTCGTCGTTTCCAACGCAGCTGAGGTCTCCAGCTCCCCCCATTCTTGGGATTCTCCGAGAGCCTGCCCAAGTAACAGGTCGGCCAAGGCAAGGCCACTGGCTTCTTCGAAGCCGAATAGTAATTGTCCCGTCAACCGTCCTTTCATCTCCATCGCAACAAAACAGATCGGCTCGCCTCCCAAGCCCAACACCCCAGTGGCGTCTGCGAGCGGCAGTTGCTCGACGGACTCGACCCGAATGGTGGAAGGTTTGCCGGTCCATTTCGAGAACGCCTCCGACGCCTCGGCAGCCCCCTGATGAAACGAGGTTTCTAAAAGTTGTAACTGGGACGGGTTTAATTCGTTCTCACTGGGCACGTCCAACAGACACCTCCTTACGATTGGTTTGATTCTGCCAGACTGGTCCGTCGCGAAATCTGTCGTGTCCTGGACCTTGTTGAGCCAGCGGACGATACTGCCAAATCGATCACAGCCGCGACGTCGAGCATCAGACAGACGGTGCCGTCTCCGAGGATACTCGCTCCCGAGAGCCCTCGTATCGTAACGAAGTTTTCCGAGAGTGATTTGATCACGATTTCCTCCCCACCGAGGAGTTCATCGACTCTCAATCCCATAAGTTTCCCGGCCGATTGCAGGATAACGACGTAAACAGCATGGCTCCTGTTGGAGTCATCCAAACGCGGTCTGCTTGGTCCATTGGAGAGAGGCAAAGTGTTCGATGTAGTATCGTGCCATTCGAACACGTCATCAATACTAACTAGTGGGATGAATTCGCCTCTTACGTCAAACGTTTCGCGGCCGTGGAACGAGACGATCTCTTCGCGTTGGATGGAGACAATTTCGCGGACATCACTAATTGGTATAGAAAAGATAACGTCGCGAGTCCGCACGAGTAAGCTATTTATAATGGCCAAGGTTAAAGGCAGCCTGATCGTAAAAGTAGTTCCCTCGGTGGGAATCGATTCGACTTGGATAGTCCCATTGAGGTCCAGGATGCGAGTCTTCACGACGTCCATCCCGACGCCTCGTCCGGACACGTTGGTGATGCTTTGTGCGGTGCTGAATCCAGGGTGCCAGATGTAGTCGACAACTTCTTCGTCAGGCAGTTCTTCAGCGGCGACGAACGAAAGAAGCCCTTTTTCGATAACCTTTTGCCTCACCTTTTCGACATCAATTCCGTTGCCGTCGTCTTGAATCCGCACATAGACATTGTTCCCACTGTGGTTGGCCTCCAACACGATGGTACCGACCTCAGGCTTACCACGTTGAGCCCGTATTTCGGGAGATTCCAAACCATGGTCGATCGAGTTACGGACCAAATGAACGAGTGGGTCACCGAGTTCGTCGATCATCCGCTTGTCGAGTTCGGTCTTCTCTCCCCGCAGTTCCAACTTGACCTTTTTTCCACGTTCGACAGCAAGATCTCGGACAACTCGTTTGAATCGATTGAACAAAGGACCAACAGGCACCATCCGCGTTTCTAGAACGCCCCGTTGTAGCTTATCGGAAACGCGGGTCAACTGGTCGATGGCTTCACTGATTTGACCGAAACACCGTCGACCATTTTCCATCACCTCTGCTTGTTCTTGTAACAGTTCGAGGCCAGATTCCAACGCTTGAAGTTCGGTCGTCCAACCACTGTCGACTTCCGGCAACTTGTGAAGTCGGTCGATCGTTTGCTGCACACTCTCACGAAAATCTCGTAATCGATTGACGACATTGGCCTTCCGCAACGCTGGTGTAATCTGGCTCGAAACTTGGACAAAACGCGCCCGATTGACCACAAGCTCCCCGGCCAAATTCATCAAAGTATCCAGTCGGTCGATGTCAACTCGCAAAGTCTCGACGACTTTTTTTTTGGCCTTCTCATCGGTCATTAAAGGCTCCCCCTCCAACGTTGCACCGTCACCCAGGGCCCTCGCCGGGACTGACGATGCTTCAAGAGGCGGTTTTCTCCCTGCCGGTTGTTCTCGGACAGGTCGTTTCAATACCTCGTGAGTTGGATCGAGTTGAGGAGACGTGAGAAGTGGAGGAGTTGGATCGGTGGTTTCCAAGCTGGGTTCTGGCAACTCAGGTTCAAGAGGCGAGGTATCGAGGTCGTCAGGTGCTCCCGTTGGCGGTAACATCAGCACGTTGTCGGAATCCTTGCTCGCCACAGATTCATCGTGAAAGGCGGGGCGGTCGTTCGTGGTTTCTTGAGCGTCAGGGCTCTCGGTTGGCTCTCCAACGGAGTCGGAAGAATGACTTACTTCGAAGGAAATCGCTTCGACGCCAGCCACATCCGCAGCCGCTCGAATTTCGTCTTCCGAGTGAGTGGTATCTAGGGTGACTTCGAATTCTGCGAGTTCGTCGAGTTTTTCGATTTCCTCCATTGTGGGAAGCGTCGATTGAATTTCTCCAAGTCCAGACAATCGTGAGAGGATCAGTTGAACTTTCAAATCAACGAGTTGTAATCCCGGTTCGAACACGATCCGAACAATTGTCTGCGCACCATCCGAAAGCAATCCCTCTGGGAGAGATTCGGTAGCTTCCGGCGGTACCGATTTTGGTTCCTCAGACTCAGCTGGTGTCGGGCTTTTCTCGGTCGGGGTCGCCTCGAACTCCTCAAGCTGTCGCAGTTCTTCGACCAAGTCGCCCGCATCGTTCATTCGCTGTCCGGCCCGGAGTCGCTGAGTGCAGTCACGCAAGAAATCGATACACCGAAGCACCAAATTCGTCATCGGCTCATTGAGTTTCTCCAGACCTGACCGGAATCGCTCGAAGCGATTTTCGAGTCGATGTGTGAGGGCCGTGATGTTTTCGAACCCCATGATCCCGGCGGACCCCTTGATCGAATGAATCAGACGAAAAGCTTCATTCAACTCTTCCGTTCTGTCGGATTCGCGTTCGAGCACTAACATCGTTTCGACTAAATCTTCGAGTTGCTCTTCGGTCTCATCGAGGAACATCTGAAGATACTCAGACATCTCGTCGGGAAGATCACCGGGTTGTTGAGAATCGTCGCTCACTGTTTCGACTCCAAAGGGACAGCAACCTTGTTCGGTTCTTGTTAAAACACTCGGAGGGTTCGACTCTGACAACATCCCTACTGACTTTTCTGGTATAGAAACGTTTTCCGTTTCTCCAGTGGGTCCAACATGTCATAAATGCCTTCCGACGGACCAACGACCAAGTAGCCTCCCTCGGCCAGTTGACGGATCAGGTTCTTGATGACTCTTTGCTTCGAATCCCGATCGAAATAGATCAGTACATTACGAATGAAAATGCAGTCGAAAAGTGGTTTGCCGAGTGGAATCAGCAAATTGTGGGTCTCGAAGCTGACCATTTTCGTAATGTCATGTTTCACTCGCCAAAGTTGATCGTCTTTTGGCTTTTCGAAAAATCGCCTTCGTTGCTGTTCGGAGACTGATTCGACGGCACGTTCTTGGTAGGCTCCCTCACGAGCATCTCCAAGTGCCTTTTCGCTAATGTCTGTGCCCAGGATACTCAACTCCCACTCACGCAACCGAAAAGCTTGCTCGGCCAGACAAATCGCTATGGTGTAGGGCTCGGCACCAGTTGCACAGCCCGCGGACCAAATCCGTATTGTTTTTTCCCTTCGTCCACTACGTTCAGCCAAGAGTAATTCGGACAGGAATTCGGATTTCAACCAATCAAAATGGGCCTGGGTCCGAAAGAAGAATGTTTCGTTCGTAGTAATCGCATCGAGAAAATGTTCGAGTTCGCTGGTACCCAATGGAGACCGCAAACAGCGGTAGTAGGAATCGAAATCGGCAATATCGTTGGCCTTCAACCGTTGCCGAATCCGGTTACTCAAAAGAGTGATTTTCCGTTCATCGATGCGAATGCCGCTCTTAGCGTAAATGAAATCACGGAACTGCTCGAACTGACGTTGGTTGAGTTGTTGCAGTTCCACGAAATAGGCTCCTGAGGTCTTCCAGAGTGACAGTCATACTCGTAACGGCGATTGGATGGTTTCGTTTGTGGCGGTTGCGTTAGCCACTTGGGTAATCAATCAATGCACGAGTTTTCCGTTTGCTGTGGGTGCAGCGTTTTGTTTTGTTGCAGGGTATGACCAGGAGCTAGCTAGTAGGTTTTTCACGACGACCTGTTAATTCTGAAACTGCGTCACTAGATCCTGCAAACTCTGGGCTTGTGCCCCAAGTTCCTCGGCACTGGCGGCAAGTTCCTCAGCACTGGCAGCACCAGCTTCAGTAGTGTCGGAAACAGATTTAATGGCCGATTGTACCTGTTGGGCACTGGCCGATTGAGCCTCCGTTTGGTCAGCGATTTGCGCAATTCCAACGGCCGTCCGGTCCACCGCATCGACGATCCCCGTCAACGATTCACCTACTTTTTCCGACAGCTGCGCACCTTCGGAAACCCGCCGTGAAGATTCCTTAATCAATAGCGTGATCTCCTTCGCGGCTTCACTGGAACGCTCGGCCAGCTTACGAACCTCGTCGGCGACGACAGCAAACCCCAGTCCATGTTCTCCTGCCCGAGCAGCCTCGATGGCTGCGTTGAGTGCCAACAAGTTGGTTTGGCTGGCGATTTCACTAATGACCTGAATGATGTCGGTGATCTGTTCGCTCGATTTTTCGATCAACCGCATGGCGTTGACTGCTTCCTTAACGGCCTTGCCACCATCCTTGGCCATCGCGGCAGTCTCGTCGGCTTGAGTTTTCGAGTCTCCCGCACGCTGGGATATCACCTGAATGGCAGCCGTCAACTCGTCGACCGCAGCGGTCATCTCTTCGACGGACGCGGCCTGGGTTTGGGCTCCGTCACTCAAATGAGCAGCACTTTCAGCGATGACCTTGGAACTTTCGGTGAACTGATTCGCACTATCCACCACCTGTGCCAGTAATTCCTCGGTTCGCTGTTGGTTTTCCGAAGCCGCTTGTTCCAACCGGACTCTTTCCGTCACGTCCGTAGCGAACTTGACAACTTTCTTTGGTTTTCCGTTGAGGTCGAGAATAGGGTTATAAGACGCTTGAATCCAAACTTCCTTGCCATTCTTGCCGATCCGCTTGTATTCCGCGACTTGATACTCACCCCGCTTCAACCGATTCCAAAACTCTTTGTACTCCGGACTATTCTTGGTCTCAGGTTCCACGAAAATGCTGTGGTGACGTCCTTGGACTTCAGGTAGTGTGTAGCCCATGGCGGTCAGAAAATTATCGTTGGCGTCCAGAATAATCCCTTCCAGGTCGAACTCAATGACAGCCTGGGATTTACAGATGGCTGCCATCTGGCTCTCGGTATCGGCCGTTTTGAGTTTCTGTTCCGTAATGTCTGTAGCGTATTTGACGACCTTGAAAGGCTTCCCGTCGGCGTCGAAGATGGGGTTATAGTAGGCCTGAATCCAAATTTCCTTACCACCTTTTCCAATACGCTTGAATTCGTCCGCAAAGAATTCACCGCGATTGAGTTTGGCCCAAAAGGTTTGGTAAGCGGAACTACGGCTGTAACCAGGTTCGATAAAAAAGCTGTGATGTTGGCCTTGGACTTCCTCAAGCGTGTACCCCATCAGCTCAAGGAAATTCTCATTCGCGTGGAGTATCGTTCCGTCCATCTCAAACTCGATAACAGCTTGGGATCGATTGATGGCGGCAATCTGCCCCTCGTACTCTTCTCTCTTCCGCTGTTTCTCTTTTTGTCCGTTGAGTTTCGCTTTGCCGGTTGTGCCTGTGGTTGCCATGGGAGTGTTCTCGGGTGTTCTCGTGATTGTGGGATATTCGGGAGGCGTTCACTCGCTCTTACAGACAACGAACCTCCATCGACCTCGCACCGACGTTCTTACATGCGTTCGGTTTTACAAGTTGTAGAGTTGGTCCGGCCCAAGTAGCCTGTCGATGTCCAACAGTATCATCAACCTGTCATCGAGTTTAGCGAATCCAGAAATATAGTCGGCACCATCAGCTGTAACTGTTTCCGGAGCGGGTTGAATGGTGTCGGCCGGAATACGGACAACTTGTGACACCATATCGACCGTACAACCCATGATTCTATCCCCAACATTGACGACGATGGTGCGAGTGTCCGCATCTGCGGGTTTTGGGTCGAGGCCGAAGAACCTTCGAAGGTTAATAATGGGGATAATCGACCCCCTCAGATTGCTCACTCCTTCGACAAATTCGGGAACTTGAGGCGTCTTTGTTACCTGGTCCAGGATGACTATTTCCTGGATTTGCTCGATGCGAAACGCATACTCTTGGTCGGCCACCTGGAACCCCACAAATTGCGATGTATTGCGGTTTTCTGTTGCCAACTGAGGAGACGTTTTTGCTTGCAGTGGGTCGTGTGTCATCAAGTGTCCATTGTACCAATGGTTCCGGAGTGAGTCCTTTCCAACTCGGCGTGTGGATTCTTCATCCCTTGAATACAGTTTAGTTTACTGTTCGAGCACTCCGTACTCAACAAGACTGCTCTCCGATAACACTTTTTGAACCCTGAGCCTCCCGAACAACCGAACGTCAGGATTTCGAAGTTGGCAATTGAGACTGAGTTCAACGTCGGCTACACAATTCCAAAATCCAGACGCCTACCCATTCCAACATCCGCGGACGATTCCTCTTTTTTTTCAAGTCGACTCTGGTATACCCTCACGACCCAAACCCAAGGGTTAACCAAGGACTTTCCGCGCGTGAGGAACAGATTTCACAAACCATGCGCTGCCACATCGTGTACATCCTGTTGGCAACATCTCTCTCGCCGATCTTGGTGTTTGGGCAAGAGCCTACTGTAACGGAGTCGATTCCCGTAACCGAGCCCATACCAGGGTTGGGTTTGCCGGTGTTCGTGCAGCCAGGTGAAGATCTGCCTCCACCCTTGCCGGGTGAGCCAGAACAACCCGAGGAACTTCCAGCACCAACACCTGCACCCGTTCCTTCCTTCGGTCCCATGGACACCTTTCAGGAATTGCCACCGTTCGAAGAAATGCCCCAACCCGAGCCAGAACCAGGTGACGGAATCGTTTTTCCTCCGAGCTTGTTTTGGGTCCGAGCGAGTTATCTCCATTTCGCCCTGCGGGACGACATCATCCCGATTTTGGTGACGGTCGGAAGCACCGATGACCCGGTTCCAGGGGCAATCGGACAAACCGGAACCAGTTTGGCGTTCTTAGATCGCATCGATGACGATGCCCGAGACGGTGTTCGTATCGTAGCTGGACTAGCCCGAGAATCAGAGGGGTTACTCAGTCTGGAAGCCGACTTTTTATACCTCACCGAGCAGACTGCTAGGTTCGTTCCCATTACGACCGACAACCAAGTCATCGCCCGGCCTTTCCTTGACCCCGTGACGGGCGCCGAATCCGCATTCATCGTGTCCAGCCCCAATAACGTGGCTGGAGAAATTTCGGCCACAGCATCGTCGGAGTTGTGGGGCTTCGAACTGAACGCTCGGCGGTATTATCAATACGGCCCAACCACCTATGTTCACCTAGTCGGCGGGTTACGATACCTACGACTCGTGGACGAATTGCGCATCAGCGAGTTAAGTCAGAACATCAGCATCCTCCCACTACCAACAAATCGCGCCGACGTTATCGCTCGATTCGACGATTTCTTGACTGACAATGATTTCATTGGAGCCCAGATAGGAGTCGGCTTGGACTACGCATTTCGCCGCATGTGGATACAACTCTATGGGAAGTTTGCGCTGGGGGTGACACAACAAAGTCTCACGATCGCTGGAGGAACTCAAGCCAGCAACATCGGTGGAACCACATTCAACCCCGTTGAGGTTGGGTTCTTGGCCCAATCGACGAACATCGGCCAACGCTCACGTGGCGAATTCAGTTTCGTTCCTGAAGTCGGCTTCACGATTGGCTACCAGCTGACATCCCACTTGAAATTGAGCGCTGGATACACAGCCATTTTCTGGAATTCCGTAGCTCGTCCCGGACAACAGGTGGATCGCATGGTCAACACATCTCAAGCAGCCACCCTCGGGACGGCCGGAGCACTGCAGGGCCCCGCGTTTCCCAAAGCTACATTCCGAGAAGCTGATTTTTGGACTCGTGGGGCACATTTCTCACTCGAACTTCGCTATTGAATCGAACTGGATGGATTGCCCTCCGACTGGACCGGATTGGTAGACTCCTTTCAAAGGCTGTGCTCGAATCCTCCGTTGACCGACAATGGCCACATCGAGAACAGTGATTGCTCATTGTCGCGCCAGTTATTCGCAGTGACTCCTCGATCACTCCGTCCCATTCCAAGACAATACCTTCCTGACACCAATCTCACTTTTGCCGAAAGTTTCTAAGTCGAAAACCCAATGACTGCCTCAAAAACTGATCGCGCTGCAAGATTGCCTATACAAGTCATACCAAGCAAAAAGTTCCAAAAAACGGAAAAACGATTAAATTCTTGGCTTTCGGGAACCTTGTACTCCATATTTCTGATAGCAACTTCCGTGGGCCATTTGTCCCATCATGTGGGAGTGCTCTCAAACTTGGGAGTTATCGGGAAACCACTCAGACTGAGAAACTGGTCAATCGTCGTTTTGACGATGGCGTGACATCTCCAACGCCAGTTCTTTTGCGAAGATGAACAACGGAACACAAAGTCCTGGCTTTGGTGCGATCAGACTCACAATGGTCTGATGTCAACTGGGGTATCGTTTCCCTGCTACGAAATCCATGTCGGAGCAAGGAACACACGTTAGATACAGAAGAGGCGGTCCATGCAGCCACGCTCACGTTGGAACAATTCTGGCGGTACGCAGTTCTCGGTCTTCGGTGTCTTGTGGCGGGTCGCCGTCATGCTCTTGCCGACAGGCTTGCTCGTGTACGCGAGCCTTCGAACACCCCAACCGCACAACCTGATGTTGTGGATGGGGACAGCGTTCCAGGCTCTGGTTTGCCTGTTAAGTTTCATGAACCCACGGAGTTTCAAGCAAGCCATGGCCCCCTCGGTCATTACGCTCTACTTGATCGCGCTTTGTTGGCTCTGGTGGGGGCTGCCCACCCAAGATTGGTTTGCCACCATGGCCAAGGCCATCTTGCTGATCGTCCCGTTGATAGTCTTTGCGTTCCAAACGTTGCACGACTCCGGTGCTCCCGCAATTCGCCGCTCACGAGTGTTATCCGATCGATTAGCCGCTCGTAAAGAATGGCCCACCGATCTGGCCGCGATTCGAGGCCTCCCGGAAGTGAAGGCCTTGCGTGCTTCATTGACCCTAGACGCTTCACCAGCGTTGGCCTTGTTAACGCACCCCCGGTTGGAAGTTCGAGTGGCCGCTTTGGCCTCGCTCGAATTCCGCAAGGAGTGGAAGCCTGGACAGGCCGAACTTGTTCTCCAGACGGCACAGCGGGCCGAACAACCGATGATTCGTGCGGCGGGAGTCAGCGCGTTGGCGAGCGTCGATGATCGTGAAGTCATCGAACGCGTGGCGGGATTCCTCCACGACCCGGCGATCGACGTCCGCAAAGCTGCCATCGAGGCCCTTCTCTGGGATACCGAAAACCGTTGGGGGTGGATTCGATTTAGCGTCCGACGCGCACTCGCCGATCCTCTGTTCCAGCACGACGGGCCACTTTGGCAAGATGGCCAGATGCTCACGCCCGAAGCCATCAACGATTTGACCGCCTGGGCGGCCGAAAAGGGAATCTTGCCCGTCCGCGCGGCCATTACGTTGGGCGCCCATTACAACCGAGCACTCACCGAAAGGTCCGATCGCAAAATCATCAACCGTTTGAAGGGAGAACTCGTTCTTCGGACCACTCCGGCAATTCTCCGGATTGAGATCGCTCGAGTGCTCCAGAACCACCAAGAACTGGATGAGGAAGTCCTGACGGCCATGCTCGCCCCACAAAACCCGACGCCCCTACGCATGATTGGGATCGAAACGGTCTTGGCGGAAAACACCGAAGGAAACCTGGCGGAATCTTCCATTGCAGCCCTTCGGGACCTCGCTCGTTTGCCGAATCGCGAAATCTCGTTGGCTGCTGCGGCCATCATCCAAAGGCGTCTTGGGGTCGATCTAGGTCTCGGTTTGGGGCAGCCGCTACCACCTATCCACAGTCGCCAAGCGGCGGACATCACCCGTCGCGTCATGATCTGGGCTGCCGAGTACGACAACGAAGAAGACGTCGAAGACTCCCGACCAATCGCGTGGAGAGCCGTCGGCGGATAATCCACTTGCCGAAACGCTCGACCCTGTACCGCTTCTTCGATTCCATCACAGCAAGTAAAACCAGGGAGAAGAACGACGATCACACTTGTCATCAACATACTTCTCCTTGGTTTTGTTTCGTGCATCGACCGACTTATCAGAAGGTATTGATTGTCCCGCAACGATCGTCCTTTTTCCTTCATTCTTAACCACAAACAGCTTGAAGCTTCCAAAGTGCAGAATAAACTTGAGAGACTTTGCACCATTACGACTGTAATTTCCATCTGCATCTGGAGGCCCGTTCGATGAAAATTTCCGAGTTCTACGACGAAGTTGCCCGCCGCGCCGACACCGACAAGACCGAGATCAATGTCGCCATCACCAAGCGAGTGCTCTCCGAGGCGTTCATAGTCCTCGCCGGTCTCGAAACTGCCGATGCGATCGATACCGTCGCCAAAGGAATCGCAACGGCTGCCAAGAAATTGGCCAAAGAAGCTGCGGAGTGAATGCCTTCCCGATTCCATCGCCTATCCTCTCGCAATAGCGATGATGGTTCTGGGTTGGTGCATCAGGCGCTTTTCCTGACTGAGACGCTGACCCTTCTTACCCCCCAACTTTTCCATTTCGCCCGTCACGGTTCTGTGTCAACCTTCCACCTTCCTCCGCATCGTTAGCCACTCACTAATGTTCTTGAGTTCGTTGTTCGTGAGCCCTGCATTTTTTTCACCACCCGCAACACTTTGGCAATCGTCTTCATTACAGACTTCGCTCTTTTGCCAAAAAGAAACCATCGTATATTCCTCAAGACAAGCTCCGGACCATCACAATACCTGGAAGGAATGTCATGAGACCTCATTACGCGTTGTTGCCTATGGTCCTTCTAATTCTCGATGGCCGGACAGCCCAGGCCGATAGCGACACGGCCCCAACACGATCTTGCCTGAAAACCCAACCTTCCCCAGCTCAACAGCCCGCCCAACAACGAGTTCGTGCCGTTGCGGCAGTTCGGCTGGGCTCCTCGAACTGGCGTTTTTCACATAATGTCGCCGGACTCGCTTACTCGGCAGATGGCAAAAAGTTAATCGTTGCCGAAGGCCAACTCATCCGCGTGCTCGATGCCCAGACCGGAAAAGAACACAGTCGTTTCAATCCCAATGGTTACTTCATCAATTCCTGCTCGGTCGCCGGGGACAAGATTGCTATCGTTGGAGGAAACTTGGCCCTGTACGTTTGGGATTGGAGGAAGAGGAAGAAATTAGTGACTTTCAAGTCCCACCGCAATGGGGCCCAAAATATTCGCATTTCACCAAACGGAAGATATGTAGCTGCAACCGGGGACGATGTTGTCAGGAAAGAATCAATCCTCGTTCGGACCGATTACAGTGTCCGTGTTTGGGACACGCACACTGGAAAACAGCTACTTCCTTTCAAGAAAGGATTGCGGACTGGATTTTGTGGAGTCTTTTCCCCCGATAATCGGTTGTTTGCGTGGTCTGGCCATACAGGCGTTCAAATACTCAAGTTACAAGACGGAACTGTCCTTGTACCTAGCAAGCTCGACTCTGCCAGCGATCTCGCATTCTCGCCCAACGCCCGACTGCTCGCCTGCTCAAAAGGAAAGGAAATCCGAATCGTTGAAGTTGCGACCAGTCAAATTCGCTCCCGGTTCATTCGAAAGGGTCCCATTCCTTTGGGAGGTACGAACAACCGCGTTGTATTCTCCCCAGATAGTCGGCTCCTAGCAGCCGCAAGCACCGACGGCAGTACAGATCTATGGGACGTCGTCACTGGAGAACATTTGGGACGAATGGTTTCTCAATACAAAAGGAAAGAGTGCTGGGTTGAGGCTCTTGCCTTTTCGCCCGACGGGAAAACATTGGCCGTGGCACCCCACGACCAGACAATTCGCTTGTGGGATGTCGCGACGAAAAAACAGCGTAATGGTTTGGAGGACAGAAGACCCATCCGGTCAGTCCTCATGCTCCCTGACGGTAAGACGATCATCACCAGCCACAAGGGAGGACTTCTCTCTTGGTGGGACCGAGCAACAGGAAAAAAACTTCACCTCACACCACGTACAACTGGTGGCTCCCTACTGGCCCTTTCCAAGGACGGGGAGAAGCTCTACTCGATCGAGGGCAAGAACCTCGTGTGCTGGGACGTCAAAAATCGCAAGTTGGTCAAGAGTCCGTTGCCTCCAATGAGTGAAGCTCCAACTTCTTTGAAGTTGTCGTCGAATGATCGAACATTGGCAGTGGGCTTCGCATCGGGATTGATCCAGTTGTGGGATTTACAGACCCAAAAGTGTTTTCACCTCCAAGGGCACAAGGGACAGATCTCGTCTCTCGTCTTTACCCCAGACGGTAAACAGCTCGTTTCTGGTTCCGGAAGCTGGTGGGAAAAGAAACCGTATCGCTATGAGAATTACGAACACACGATCAAGTTGTGGGACGTCGCAAAGGCGAAAGAAATTCGACAAGTTGGCAAAGCTCCGAAGGCTCCGGAATGTCTATCGATCTCGCCAGATGGAAAACTCTTGGTGAGCAACGCCACGGCGAGCGACAGCACGGGAATCCCGATCTGGAACCTCGCAAAAGGGGAGGAAGTTCACCGCGTCGGTCCCTATGATAGTTCGTTGTCGTGTGTTGCGTTTTCTCCCGACGGAAAGTTGTTGGTCGTTGCTCGTTGGCAAGTTGTTCCCAACACAACAGGCCGCGTCGAGTTACTCGACACACGCACCTGGAAGAGAGTAGCTGTGTTAGATGGGCAACACAAGCAACAGATCACGTCGATGACTTTTTCGTCAAACAGCGAGTGGCTCGTAACAGGAAGCGAGGATAGTTCGGGAGTCGTGTGGAAACTGACCAGGTAGTGGACTGTTCCGAAACAGCAATCAATAGCACACACGATAAAGACCCCTCTCCAAGATGAGTCTTTTCTCCGCTCACCTTCCTGCCGGAATTTCCAATGCCTAATCTATCTCATTACCTCGGTGTGACCTTCCTCCTCGCGATCCTCCCGTCCGTTGCTTGTGCATTGTCGCCAGACGATCTTTTCATCGTCACCAACAAGAACGAACCCGGGTCTCGTAAACTCGCTGAGTATTACTGCCAACGTCGGGAAGTCCCTCTCAAAAAGATCATCGAGTTGACTCCCACTTCGGAATCGATCAATCGCTCTGACTATTACGAGAATCTGAGGAACCCGCTTCGAAAACTCCTGAAAGAACACAAGGATCGAGCAAAATGTCCGGTAGCGATCTGCGGTATTCCCCTCAGAGTAGGCCCGAATCGCCCTTCCGACCAAGACAGAAAACAACTCAAAAACCTCATCGAGGAACAACCACGCCTTCAAGCCAAGTTGCGGTAGACGAGGTGTACCAAGGGGTTAAGACTTTCAGGGACATTGCCCGAGCCGCATGTACTCACGACAGGAATGAAAAAGTAAACGCGAGCCGCGTATACCCATGAACTTCGGGCCAATCCTCATTCCAAACTCCAGACGGACACACAGGTAACAAGGATCTCAGCACCAATTCAACCAAGCTCAGGAAAACGCCAAGTAAACATGACATCCTCTATTCCTTACATCGTAACAACTGTTTTGGTGATCGTAGCGGTCATCTTCACTGTGGCGCTCGGTTATAAACTTCGTTGGCCGTCCACTCTTCCGCCAACGAAACCATTCATCTCTTGGTTCCCGAAATACCGGACCGTAGTTGTTTTGACTCCTGTCGTTGTAGAAAATCAGGAACCAGAAATGGCTTTGCTTTATCGGCTGAACCAACTTGGTTTTGTGGAGATGGGTCGGGACATTGACCAAATTCGGTTCACGCGAGGATCGATTCTGGGCGATTTTTCCGTTCAGATTGCCAAGGTCGATCTGACGTTTCGATTGCCCTTGGACACCGAAACTGTCCTGCAAGTGGAATACGGTGCTTTCGCAGCTTTTGATACTGGAGACTTGTGGAAGTTTACGACGGAACTAAAAGATAGACTCGAAGCCGACGACTTTCCGCAAAGTCTAGATTTCGACGACGAAGACTGAGCCACTGCGGCTTCGGTCTCCGAGTTGCGCTTGTTAGGCGCTTGAATGTCCGGAACTATTGCATTCGTCTTGTGTTGAATGTGAGAGTAAGGTTCGGTTTGGATTTACTTGAAGAGGTGTAGCATGCAAAGTCTAGTTGGTGCGTTTTCGGTCCTCCTTCTCCTTGGTTTGACTTCATTCGCGGTTGGTGAAGACAATCAAAAGGCGGCAGCTCAAAAAGCCCTCCAACCTTTCGGCATTCTGGTCGGAAAGTGGAAAGGTTCGGCAGCCCCGCTGGTACGCACGGATTCGCAAAAGTACTTCTGGAGTGAGAAGCAAACTTGGTCGTGGAAGTTCGACAAGAAAGATGCTTGGCTGGTCGTCGATTTCTCGAAGAACAAGATATACGATTCAGGGGAACTCCGGTACTTGCCCAAGAAGAAGCAATATCAGCTAACGCTCAAGACCGTGGATAAGAAGACACACACGTATCAAGGGACCGTAAAGAGCAAGCGATTCACAGCTGTCGGCGAGGACCCAGCGACGAAAGCTCAACAGAAATTAGTCTTTACGCTGCTCCGAAATACCCGTTACTACTATCAGTATTCTCGTCAGGAGAAAGGTCGTCGGCTCTTCAAGGCCATCTATCGGGTGGGAGTCAACCGAGAGGGTGTGCTCTTTGCAAGGGGGAGCGGTCAGCCTGAGTGTATAGTCAGCGGTGGGCTTGGAACAATCGAGGTAACGTACAAAGGCAAGACGTATCACGTTTGTTGCAGTGGTTGTGCGGCAGAATTCGAGGTGGATCCTGAGCGGTATATCGCGGAATACAAGTCTAAACAAGCCAAGAAGAAGTGAAACAGCGTTCCCGAGCCGTTGGCCTGGGCTGGTACATCATGGCCAGGCCTTCGGCCCTCAACCAGAAAGCCACTGGAAACAATTTCTTTGGTGCTCGCGTTCTCATCCGCGGGAGCGTCCCAGCCATCATCTGAATCGAGTTGATATCAGTCTTTACGCCTACTTCCAACAAACTGTACCCTCCTAACCCATCCCGAGGAAGCATTTATCATTGACGATCTGGTTCATGGTGAGAAATTCACCGAATACTTGGTGACGAAACTCCAGGTTAATGAAATGATAGAGTTCGGACATCTGTTTTTGAGTCCCCTCTGGTAGAGCTCTCTCAAGTCAATAGGAGTCGGTGTGCCATGCAACCCGATCGACCACAGCCACTCGATGGAAGCGACAATCGGGAGAAAGTCCCTTCGAATAAGACCCTTCCGCGACAAACTAGACCATCTGGAACCACCCCGTCGAGTTCACTCCCACAAAGGTTCGAGAAGGAAAGGAAGATCGGGAAGTATGAATTACGAGGGCTGCTTGGCAAGGGTGGCGTTGGAGTGGTCTACCTGGGTTACGATCCGGACATCGAACGTGAGGTCGCCATCAAGGTCCTCCATCCTGACATGGCGGAAGACAGCAATATCCTTCAACGTTTTTTAGCGGAAGCCCGAGCTGTTGGCCAACTCAACCATCCTAACACGATCGCTATCTACGAACTGGGGATAGACGATGGAGCGCACTTCATTGTGATGGAACTCGCGAGAGGCGGAAGCCTTAGCGAGCGGTTAGGAAAAACCACCCGGCTCTCCTTCGACGAAGCCCGTCGAATTGCAATCGAAGCCGCGCGTGGGTTGGAGGCTGCCCACAAAGCGGGAATCATTCATCGCGACGTCAAGCCGTCGAATCTCATGCTCTGTAGCGACGGAGGAGTGAAACTTGTCGACTTCGGACTTTCGAAGAGGGTGACCGACGGCTCCGAGATGCATTTGACGCAAACCGGAGAAGTTATCGGGACCCCAATCTACATGAGCCCCGAACAAATCCAAAGCGAGCCTATCGATGCCCGAACCGATATTTATGGACTTGGAGCAACTTTGCACCATTTGCTCACCGGTCAACCCCCTTTTGAGACTGATTCGATAGCGGCACTTGTTTTCTCGCATGTGATGAAACCCAGGCCGGATCCTTGCAGTTTGGTCCCGGATTTACCGGTTGCGTGTAGTTCAATCATTGCTAAAGCCATGGCCGTTAAGCCAGAAGATCGTTACCCTTCGATGAGGGCCCTGTTGGCCGACCTCGAAGGCCTCCCAACGACATTGCAGAATTTGGAAAACACCCGCGTTTCCAATTTGTTTCGGGTGAAGATACCGCATGTGCTCATCACCGATCCATCGACGCTTGGGGGTCGAGTCATCGCCGATATTTTTCGAAAAGCCGGATGTCGCAATGTGACTTGTGTGCAGTCGGGAGGGGAAGCGATCAATCACGTCAGGACCCATCCAGTGGACGTGATCGCCACAGCCAGGCAACTTCGCGATCTTACAGGGGAAGAACTCGTCCATCAACTCCAACACTTACCCAACGCCGCCGAGGCCATTGGTGTCGTAATGTCGTGCGACTCACCGCAGGACATGATCGCCCAATCGACTGCGAAGAGCAAGTTGGCGTTTCTCACGAAACAGTTGAATTCGAGCAAAATCCTCACAGCGGTTTACGCCGGGGTTACGTTCGATTTTCCCGGAGTCGAAGCTTTCCATCGTGATGTAACTGGCTTGCGTGTTGCCATCGTGTCTAAAGATGGGTTGATTCCCCCAAGCCTGGAAGAATTGCTTGGAGGGGAAGGTGTTCTCAAGATCACTAATAAAACATTCGAGGAGGTTACTCAGACACCCGAACTGGAACCGGCTGACTGCTTGATCTGGATTGTAGAATCCAACGAATCGTTTAGTGAGATCGTTCGTCAGACCCCTGCCCAAATGGTTCAGTGGACCGAGGAAGGTGGCTTGCTTGTGGTGGTCAGTGTCGAAGAGGATGAGTTGTATGTCCATGGAGTCGTGGGAAACGTCTTTGGTGTATGCCTGGACCGTCGTTTAACTGGTTCCATACTCAGACGATTACTTCAATCGAGGTGAAAGAGGACGTTCGCCAGAGTCCCCGGCACACCACTCGTTCTGGTGGGGCAAGCACTGGTTTCTGAAGAGTGGATCGTCAACCCGTATGGAATTGTTCTTCGATCCACTGGAGCACTTCCAAAAAAGGACGATCTCCAAGGGTTCCGAACCGTCGATCCTGCTTGAGTTTCTCTCTCGCCACGGCCGGGGAGGTCAACCCGCAAAAGAACCTCGTAAGTTGTCGCGGGGTCCGCAAGGCAGCGAAGTTTTTGTCACGAATTTCCATCAGCATGCGGTCGTCGGATGGGGTAAACGGAATCTGATCTTCCGGAGGCAAGGGTTTGGCGGGTTCACCCTTACACCGACCACAATGGCCACAATCGTTCACCGACTTGTCTCCAAAATACCGCAACACGTAGGAAGTCAAACAACCTGGAGTCACTGCGTAGTCGAGTACTGCGTGGAGTCTCGCAATGTCACGTTTTTCTCGTGATAGAAACTGTTGGGCGAGTCGTTCACAGAGCTGCAGACCGGCTTCCTGGGTGAGTTTCTCCCGACGGAATCGATGACGTTGTCGTTTGGCCTTGAGTTCGATCTCTCCTCGCTCGTGCAAATAAGTCAGGGCCGCAACGATGCGTTGTCTCGGTTCTTTGAGTTTCTCCGCTACCCAATCGATTTTGAGACGGTGCCAAGTACTCGATTTACTCGCTTGTTGGAACAGCTTCCGTAGGAACTCTTGCCTCGACGAGTCGAATCCCTTCAAAATGTCTCGCGAACTGCGGCGGGGCTGGAATTCATACTCCTCGTAGAACGATCCTGTGGACTTAAGAACGCCTTCGAGTTCCAGGTACGTCAGGAGGGTTGTGAGGACCAGGATTCGTATGTCGCATTCGTTGGAGATTTCCCGAAGCGAAACGTCGAACTCTTGTGGAAGTCGGAACAACTTTATTAAGACGGCACGAATGTCTCCCGGGGATGGTGTATCTCCGTAGATGAAGTTTTCGAGGATGAGTCTGTCTCCGGCTGTGGCGAATAACTCGCAAACGGCATGTTCGCCATCCCGTCCTGCTCGCCCGATCTCTTGGGAGTAGTTCTCCAAACTTTTGGGGAGATTGTAATGATAGATTGAGCGGATGTTGGCCTTGTCGATGCCCATTCCGAAAGCGATCGTGGCGACCACGACCGCCTCCGGTTCTGTCATGAACCACTCCTGGACTTGATGACGTTCTGCGGGTTCCATCCCGGCATGGTAGTGTCTTGCAAAAATGCCGTGGGCGCAAAGTCGTGACGCGACCTCTTCTGCCATCTTTTGGATGGTCACGTAAACGATGGTCGATCCCCGAGTTCGCGAAAGGATGCGTTGCTGCAAGAGGTCAAATTTCTCTTGGTCGTGACACGGAGTAACGTGGAGTTCCAGATTCGGACGGTAAAAGCCGGTGTGGACGATCCCTTGTTGATCTATGGTGAACTCGCGTGCGATATCCTTTTCGACTTGCGGGGTGGCCGTTGCGGTCAGGGCCAGGACACGAGGAATTTGAAAGGCCTTGACGAGTTGCCCAAGCTTAAGATAGTCAGGGCGAAAGTTGTGCCCCCATTCGCTGATGCAATGGGCTTCGTCGATGGCGAGCAGGTTCACCCGGAGGCGTTTCAACAGGTGCAAGAAATGTTCACTAACGAGTCGTTCCGGGGCCACATAGAGAATTTTGATTTCCTCGGACGTGAGCGCTTGCATGATCTTGCGGGTCTCGTCCTCAGTTAACGTCGAATCGAGTCGTGCCGCGGGAATTTCGTTCTCTTTGAGGAAATCGACCTGAT
Source organism: uncultured Alcaligenaceae bacterium (assembly GCA_964423615.1). Taxonomy (GTDB): domain Bacteria; phylum Planctomycetota; class Planctomycetia; order Gemmatales; family Gemmataceae; genus CAYRFQ01. The sequence goes on from CAYRFQ010000015.1 coordinate 100,702, forward strand.
CCTTCATCAACGCGATGAGCGGCGAGACGACGACTGTGATGCCTTCGAGCAAGAGGGCTGGTAGTTGGTAACAAAGGCTCTTGCCTGCTCCGGTGGGAAAGATCGCCAGAACGGACTTGCCCTGAAGGAGTTGCTGGATTGCAGATTCCTGCCCAGGTCGAAATTCTTCGAAACCGAAGCGCTCCCTTAATAGTTTGTGGTGATCCGGAATTAGGGAGTCGTCCGGGGAAGACATGAGAATGAGCCTCGTGAGTGTCATTTCCTTTTGGTATTGATGGTAGGACTGTAGCTCCGGGTCTGCAAGGTGGGTAGTCCATCGAACAGGATCTAGTTGTGCATGAAATCGGCGGAAACTCAGTTTGTTTGTTGACTTCTGAAGGACCAAGCAGCTCAAGTACGCTGCCACGCAGGCAAGGCAAAAAAGCAACCTTCGGTGAGAAACCACGGGCCAATCGGGAAAACTTTTTTATCATACAATTAAGTTTCCACTACCTGGCCACAGGACGAAAGTAATCGTTACTTCAATGGACAGCAACCACACTTTGGGGATACCTGTGAAGTACACCCTCGAACCTGATAGTCCGATCGTTCTGCCTTCCTCGGAGCCGCTTCCGACGGACCACCATCTGTCGGAAAGCTCGACGATGTCGTTGACTATTCTTGAGGGCCATACGATTCAACTCTGGGTACCTGAGGGTGCCCCACTTACGGATAACAAGACCCTACAAGTTCAAGCCCAGCTTTTTCCTCATAATCCGGTTATCATCGGTCGTCAACAGGGCAATCGAGTGCCTTACCTTGATCCGTCGTACACTTCTACACCCATATTGCCACAGACTGGTGGTTCCATTTTGAACGGATGCTCTTCGCACGTCAACAATCGCGTTAGCCGCGGCCATTTCATGATGCGTGGATCGGCGCAGGGGATCACTCTGACCAACGGGGTTCCAAAGAAAGGGGGAGGAATCCGGCCTCCGATCAATGGGACTTATCTGATGGCTCCCGAGTCGCGCGAACTCGCACCCGCGGAGGAATATCTCATCGAGGTCGGCGAGGGAATCTTGATTCGGCTACCCAACGGGACCGTGATTTGTATTGTCGCGGAGTAGTTTTTCCCTGGGAAACGATGTTCATTGTTTCTTCGAAGACCGAATGGGGCAGTGGTCGTCGATGGGACTTGGTCGATTGACGTCTTCGTTAAGTTGCGGATTTTTCTGGAACGGATTACAAAGCGGGTCTCCAACCAATACCGTCATCCAACTGCTCAACACCATTGTTTTGGGGCTAGCACTCGACCAACGGGTATATTCCGGTGGCCAAAAATCCGAAGAACTCGGCGGGCTTCGGAACCCCAAGCGTGTACGGTTCGGCGACAGGACCGATCGTCGCGACCACCTCCTTCTTAAGCAGGTTCGGGCACCATTACCGAGCCTTTGGATTTCGCAGCGAGACGTCTTCGGAACTAGCGATGTGACAGGCTACTGCTCCTTTTGTGAACTGGCAGCAATCGACGAACTTCGCGTGTGAATACTATCCGCATTAAAGGGCTGCGCTGGGACAGCTCCCTCATGAGTTTGGTCTGCAAAACTCATGAGGCGAACTCAGAGCCAGTGACATATCACTGTCACACCAGGTCTTTTTCGAAGCTTATGATACCTGATCCGACGTCAACATCAGCTTGCGAAAAACGTAATATCCGTCACAGAATGCATTCAAGTCTTTAAGTGACATTGTATGGCTCGCGTGTACTTATGGACAGAAGTTGAGTCCACCCAAATCGTGTGTACCTACGACGACAATTGAATCCCAAAATCTAGGAGAGCACGCTCTGACCTTCTTCCCGAGCAATCCTGAGCAATCTGTGTGGTACACTTGAGGTCGGTCACGAGCCCGAAGCACAGGCTAGGGTTGTGATACCGTACACCGACTCGAAGGGGCATGGCCATGGATTTCTGAACCCGATTTGTCAGGATGGAACGAAAGTCCACTGTGTGGTGATCGGAGGAAGATGCGAGATGACGAACTCATTCCTGTTGAATGGGCTCTTATTTCAAGAAAGGGAAAAAAGACTCCGGATCGTCAAAGAACAGGACTGGCGGGTGCTAGAGTGCATGGGAGGTATCATTCAGTTCGCAGTCGCACGGGGTCGTATCGGGAGGATCCGGAGTCTTTTGCAAAGTGGCCGAGTGTGTGTGGGGAGTGGGGGATGGACACAACACAAAAGGAAAAACGGAAGCAGCCAAATCGGGAGGTAACTCTTATCCGGCACTGACTACTCCAGTCTTCCCATTCTCGGCCAAACGGTCTGGGCAACTCAGAGGAGGTTCGGGATGTTGCAAAGCCTCGTTGACAGGTTTAATTATCGTCCCTTTGGTGATTCGACTTGAGGACGTAGTTTTGAGAATTTTGGGAAGCTGCCGAACCTTGGAAACCCTCCTGGCAACCTACTGAACATACAACGGCTCGATGGCATCCATTGCTCGATAAATCCACGGATGTCGCCAAGGGTTCCAAGCCGGGAAGCTCGCCGAAAGGATCGAAAACCCCAATAACACGTATCCGATCCAACGCCCGAAGACTGATTTCCCGATGCCCTCCAAAGTCGGGATCAAACACAACAACCACATCGGCGTCAACCACATCAACCAACGCAATCCAGCACTCCAGCCACTGTAATTCAGGTTACCGCTGCGAGTCAGATAGAATCCGATGATGATGACCGACAGCAACAACACCATCGGATAAAAATACCAGGGTAATCGATCCGCCATCGTTTTCGTTCCGGAAAGAGTGTGTTTGGTCTTGAACGCCCCCGCGAGCATTCCTCCCAGGGCCAAAAGCCATATCGGCGTCAAGGAAAACCAACCATGATGCCCAAGCAATGCATGAAAGATGTACGCCGACCTCGGTTCGAAATCCGATGCGAAATCAATCCCCTCCCGATTGCCTTCCGGCTTCGACCAATGACTTCCCTCAAACTGGTACCATTCCGACCCAAACTTCGTGTAAAGAGGAAGCCATTCGCCAGTGGCGATGTAATTCGTGAAGAAGAAAGCGATTGTCAAACCGATGACTGGGGGAACGAAGTACAGAAGCGTTTTTGCAGGCGCTCGGAGGAGCAACACAAAGGTGATGCCCGCTAAAAACGCAGCCACCGGCAGTTCGTTACACACTGCAAACGCCGAAAAGGAACCAGCGTTCAGAAAGTGCAAAGGCGAGGCTTCCGAACCGACCCGCGAACCATCCTTTTCCCCACACAATATCATCAACGCCGAATAGAGGGCAAAGAGAACACTGAACGTTGCAACCGTATGATTGTTAATGGAAATGAGGAACGGAGTAACGAGAGTTCCGAAACCCGCCGTCGCGAAAATCAAAAGCCGCGACCAATCGTCCCGACAAAAACGCTCAAGGAGCTTCGCCAAGAAAGCGAGATAGACCACAAACGGGACGACGTTCACGAGAATCACGATCGTTTTGACGACCTTCCAAACGTCCGTAGCGAATGTCCAGCCAGTTAACTGCCACAACAACCAATACAATCCAGCCATGATCGTGGGAAGAAGCGGTGGCTTAGTCGAATAGAATTTCTTCGTCTCCGGATGCAACACTTTATCAACCGTATCCCATCCGGACTCCCAATTCGGAGCAAAAAGTTCCGCCTCCGTCACCAAAGAAGCAAGGGCCACTTGGGAGATCGGACCCGCAGGACCACAACCAGGAGTGTAGTTCCCAACCCCCGGAACGATCAGATTGGCATGAGTGAGTTCGCGGCGGCCCTCCTGCCAGGTACATCGATCACGGTTGAGATTGTTTTCTCCAAGAACAACGATCGTCCGCGTGCCAATCGAGTACGTATTATGATCAACCAAGGCGCGGACTGTCGCCCACCGTGAACGGTCATTGGAACTAAACGTGGGCAATGCCGGAGGAGCCTTTTTCGGCCATCTTTCGCCTGCATAGAGACTCGGCTCGTAGACACGTTCGACCGCGAAGATTCGGCCGATGGCCATCCCGACAACGACCACAATGACGATCGTATAGAGATTTTGGAGGAGTTGCTTGGTCTCAGTCGTCTCGGACATGATAATTCGGTTCCCGTGGGATGCTCTTGATCGATTCCTCTGGGGAATTGTCTGGGATTCGCTTCGACTTCGTTTCGATCGTTTCTGCGATACTGTAGCTGTCTTCTTCCTTCGAGACATAAGCCGTGATCATCTCTGCCAGGAGTCCGACCGACATCGACTGCGCACCCAGCAGCAATGCACCGATACTATACAACAGCAATGGCCGTTGGTGGAGTGGATCAAGGTGCTCATGCAATTCCGTCGAGAAGAACCGAAGCAGCCAAATGAGAGTCAAGTAGGCAACGCCCAGACCGCCAAGGGAGAAAAAGAAGAGCCCAATGCTGCCAAGAAAATGCTGCGGGCGACGGCCAAAACCCGTCAAAAATTTCACCGTGAGCAAGTCAAGAAAACCACGGATGAATCGTCTGACGCCATACTTCGAACTTCCGAACTGTCTCGCTCGGTGTTGGATGACGACTTCGTCGACTTTGAAACCACGCGCCGCTGCCAAAACAGGGATGAACCTGTGCAGTTCTCCGTAGAGCTTGACCTCGCGGAGGGCTTCGGCCCTGTAACACTTCATGCCGCAATTATGGTCGTGGAGTTGGACTCCCGTGAGCCAGCTTACCATCTTGTTGAAAATACGGCTCGGACCGACTTTGTGCCATGGGTCGTGGCGAACTTTCTTCCAACCACTGACGACGTCCTTCCCGTTGGCGATCACCTGAAGGAAGTTAGGGATTTCCGAGGGGTCGTCCTGCAAATCGGCATCGAGTGTCATCACAAGATCCCCACGGGCCTTGCGAAATCCAGCCGCGAGGGCCGCAGCCTTTCCGAAATTGCGTCGGAACCGAATGCCTTGCACTTCTGCGTACACATCCGCTATGCTCCGAATCACGGCCCAGGACTGGTCGGTGCTCCCGTCATCGATGAACAAGATCTCCAGGTCGAGGCGTTCGCGTTCGGCGACCTCGGAAATCTCCTTATGGAGTTGGTCGAGACTTTCTTCTTCGTTATATACCGGAATTACGAGAGACAGCCCAGGACTGGATTTCACCAAATCCTGCAACTTGACTTGAGGATGATCGTTGGGCTTGAAAGTATCCAATGGTGTGTCGCTTTCTGCGTTCACGTTTTGTGCTCGGGCTCGGAAGGTCTTTTTCCGGGGAGATAAACCACGGCTGCCGATATTACGTCTGCCGCCGTCCAAACGAGGCGGAGAACGATTCCGATCACGACCGCCGTTCCTGCGATTTCAACGGTACCGCCGGAAGGAAGTTCGGGAGTGATTAACTCGACGAGGAAGAATTCGCGAACGCCCATGCCTCCCGGGACCACGACAACCAAGAACGCGGCCACATAAGCGAGACTAACGATCGCAGTGTACCGACTCCAAAGCGAGATATCCAACATTTGTGTCTCGGAAAGCACCGCTTGCACGCACGTCCACAGACTCAAACCCATTATCGCCCAACCAACCGACATCAACAACAATCCTTCGAGCAACGTCGCAACTCGCAGACGATACAGCTCTGAGAACTGCGACACACCAAACCGGGCCGCCAACCCTTTGAGCGCTCGGTTAAAAAGTCCAGGCGTTAACGGAATCCCCACGATCGCCAGAATGATTACACCAATGACGACGGGATTCCAGTCACCCGGAAAGACCGTTGGTGGTTGGATGAGGAACAACACAGCGGCGGTCATCCCACCAGCAGCCATCATCGTCAACACTTCGTACGCAGAAGTAACAATCGCTATCCCGAACTTAGCTTCAGGCCCACTTACACAACTCGCCCGCATCACCAGCGCCACGGCTTTCCCAGGGACGTACTTGCCCAGATGGCCGATGTAGTAGGCCCGCAACGACCGAAAAAAACTCGGTCGCTGGCCGTATTTCCACATCAACCGACGCCAGAACCAGAAGGAAGGTAAGAGTCCGGCCATGTAGAGCAAGCCCGACGCTACGAGCCAAGCTGGTCGAAGGTTGATGTCTACCACGTCAAGTCGGCTGAGGTCAGCCCAAAACCTGTAGCCCACAAAGGCCAAAATGGCAATGGCCAACGACCATCGAACGATCAACCAGACTCGTCTGCGGGTCTCACTCATAGGTGGGCATTGTACGGGTTGGATGGAGGAATGTCTGGCAGGAATTGGAAGAAGATTGGTTGTTCAGTGGGATGAAAAATTCAGTATCACTGGACTCTTCCTGGACTATCCTAGACTTCGACGGCCTGACCAGAATTGAGCACAGATCTCGTCCAGCAACTGCGTTTGATTCGACGAACCCCCTGCAGTTCACGTCAGTACTCTTCGGTTCTTGGGAAAACGAGGTTCTGCCCGTTGGTGATGACAAGAACTTCGTCATGTCCAAATTGGAGATAATAAGGATCAGGCTTCTTAGACCCAAAGATAAGGACCGCTCGCTCACCTTTGAATAAGTTTGGGACTTCTTGTTGAGCTACGAGCTTGCCGTTTTTGCGAAATACCTTGAGCCGATTAGTAGGCAGTCTCCTTTCAACGGTTTTATCACGCTTTTCATTTTTCTTAAGCTCCGGAGGGGCCACAAGAAACAATCCAGTAATCGTGAGTGGTTTGAAGCACCTTTTTGTCTCCTTAACCTTCCTCCCGTTCCGCACAACTTCACGTGTTTCCGTTACAGGAATGATCGTAAACGCAGTCACCTCAAGCATGACGCAACCGTTCTGTGTATCCGCCTTGGCGAAACCCGTTGAAGGTGGAAAACCTTGCGGCTTCAACATTTTGTCCTGGGATGCTAATGCGAACGGAATAGTAAAGACCCAGAGCAAAATTGCTGGCGTTTCGACTAACACGTGACCTCCTTGCGTTCCGAACGCTGCATCCTCATGAGGTTCATACTGATTTGACCGCTCTGCTTGCAGCTTATCATAAAAGGCGGCTGCTGTGCCACCTCCCTGAAGCCGTAAGCACAGCCTCACCTCCTGCAACAAAACCGTGCTCAGTCCCTCTTCTCATTCGTCTTGCCCCAAATGTACAATCACTCCTGAAAACCAATCTATCCCACCTTGATCGCCAATCCTGCTCCGAATCCACCTCCCACTCGAGTTTTGGCAGCCAATTTCGGTAATCCGAGGCCCGCGAAGACGGCCAAATTCGCTATCCCAGGATTTGTTATTACCGGTTTTGGATGTCAACACTCATTAGGAGGGCTTTTTGGGATGGGTAAATTCGAATGAAGACTGGATTGTGAAGCAAACGCAACCGAGGATCAATCTTGACTACGGACCAACGCACAGAAACCACAGCGATCGTTTCAGAACAATTGACATCACGTTTGGGATCACATCTCGCGTAAAGCCTTGACCCGTTGACTCGGTTCCCTGTCCAAAAGACTCTGACACCAATCGCGAAGCTGCTCGTGTTCCAGCGTTCGTAGCCCCTCAAGAAGGACCGAGTCAAAGTATCCCGAGACTTTTGCCAAATGGAGCGAATTCAAATCCGAAAACTGCTCCAACTTGCCCACCAACAGGACCGCAGCCGTGACCCCAAGTGAGTACGCATCCCACGAGGGATGGGCAAAGTCCGAGCGGAACATCTCCGGAGCCATAAAGTATGGCGTCCCGGAAATCCCTTTGGCAGGTTGTGGGTGCTGCAAATCTTGAACCAAACCAAAGTCAACCAGGACGGGGGAATGGTCTCGGCTGCGGAGCAATATGTTCGCCGGCTTGACGTCGCAATGGACCAGGTCGTGGTCGTGCATGGCGATCAGCGCGTCAGCTACGCTATGGCAACAAGACCATAGTTCTTCAGGTTCCAATGCTACTTGTCCCAGTTCTTCACCGCGAATCAGTTCCATGATGACGACCCAGAATCGTCCAGCGGCTTGGGACCGAAAGATTCGCACCAAGTTGGGGTGTCGGACTCGACAGCAAACGTTGAATTCTCGGGCCGCGGCGGCTTGCGCTCCCTTGCTGTCTCGGCGAAATATTTTTACAGCAACGATTTTTCCAGTTTCTCGCACCTTGCCCAGGTAAACCCATCCTTGCCCACCACCGCCGAGAAAATCTTCCAACACGACTCCCGGCAGGTCAACATCGGGATGGTCCGTAGTCAACTCCGTGTCATGAACAGTCGTGAGCATCTGCGCAGAAGGTTGCTCAAAGACGGAGAGTTCTGCCGTCATCGAGCAATACAACTCGACCTCACTCTCGGCCAAGAGTCGTTCTGGATCCAGCTCGTTCAATACCTCAAGAGCTTCCGAGACGGGTTGTCCCATCAACTGTGATGGCCCGAACATTTGGGGATCGGACGACATCAGAAGCCTCCTTCTCTATTTCTGGGGAAGAGACTCCACCACTTAGTGCGGCGGAGTCTCGTGAGATCATGGTCTATTTTTTCTTAGTGTTCTCGGTGTCGGTGTCGGTCCGGAACGGAGTCGCAGGGAGTCCTTCGGCGTTGTAGAAGTTGACCTCAGGATAATTGGCCCAACCGAAACGAACAGCCACAGGATTACTGATCTTCTCGCTCGAAACCACCACAGTTCGTCCGTCGATTTTGGCCTCCGCGGGGACAAAGTTCATGTCGTCACCTGCAATAGTGAAGCCTTTGAGTTTTTGCCCCTTGACCTTCAACCCGCTTCCGACGTGTCGGAAAAAGAGTCGAATTTTGTTGCCTTCGGTCTTCATCGTTTCGTACACCGGACCAGAGTAAACGATAGCTTCTTTGTAAGCGATTCCTCGGGCTGCCAAAGCCAAACGGCTTCCCACAGGTTCCTTATCCAACGGGTGAATGTTAGTCGGATGACCATAATCAGTAATGACTGCCATGCCGGTGTTCTTCAGGGTTTGCCATGTCTTCAGTTGCGACTCCCTCAGGTACGCCCACGACGGTGTCTTTGGGCGATTCCAGGGAGCGAGTTGGACAAATAGAAAAGGCAACGCCTGCCCGCCCCAATCGTCACGCCAGTTCTTGATCATCGCAGAAAAGATGTTCTTGTAGAGCTTCGCAGAATCACTGGTCCTGGCATTGGATTCGCCCTGATACCAGATCACTCCTCGAATGGCGTACGGCTGAATGGGTTTCAACATCCCGTTGTACAGAGTCGTTTGTCGGCCACGCTCGGGGAACTTATTCTTCGTCAAGACTTCCTGACTCGTCCACTCTTCGGCAGCCGTACCACCCCAGGCACACTGAATCAAACCGACCGGAACGTCGAGGGCTTTTTGCAGGTCGCGGCCAAAGTAATGACCCACGGCCGTAAAATTGGGCACGTTCTCGGGCGTCGGAGTTACCCACTTCGCGGGCAGATTTTTCGGCGCTCGTGGGTCGGTCCCGAATTCATCAAGGGGTTTTGCTGAGCGAAACTTGGGAACCCGGAACATCCGGATCATTGGGTTTTTGGCCTTCTTGGCGGCCTTTTGCCAGTCCCGTGTTCGGTTCAGTGACCATTCCATGTTTGATTGGCCACTGCAAATCCACACCTCACCAGCGAGGACATCGCTAAACGTGATTTCGTTTGTCGACCCCTTCACGGTCATCGTGTACGGTCCACCTGTTGGTAAGTCCTTCAGGTAGACCATCCAACGACCATTCGCATCGGTTTTCGTGTCGCGACTTTGGGTCATCGTCTCCGTCATGACTTTGCCATCTTTTTTTTCGGTCACCTTTCTGGTGATCGTGACCATCACTTTTTCGCCTTTGTCGGCTGTTCCCCATACCGGAACCTTCGTGTTCCGCTGCAACACCATTCCATTCGAGAACAGGCTGTGAACTTTCACTGCAGCGTTGGCTTGGGGGGTGATCATCATTCCCCATACGAACGCCAATACAATTGCTAACTTGCGCACAAGTCGCCTCCTTTGAAGTACATCATGGAAAATACACAAGAGTCGTCTGATGGAATGACGGCACGTCACCCAAGCAGATTCACAACAGGTTTGAGTCGAAATCCAGCTTACGAGAGAGTTGGAGTGATAGCGAACAAAAATCTCAAAGCCTACGAGAGCAGAGATGTCAGGGGTGAAAAGGCGAAACGCCAACAATCCCAGGCAGAAGGAAGGATTGTTGGCGTTCGTAATTCGAGAGGTCACGGATGCCGCTTTTGGGAAAATGACGAACCTAAGCCAGCTTCAGCCTCGCGACCGACCGATGAGTCAAGGTCGAACGACCAAATCATTCTGTACGATCCGAACACCAGGAGTTAGGCGGAGGATCGCCTCTGCACGACGACGTTCACGAACGCTGGCAACGGTTCCGGAAAGAACAACCGTTCGGCCTCGGACACCCACATTGATTCCTGAAGCCGAGGGGAGTCGGCTCGAACTGCGAATGACCTGAAACGCATCGGTTCGCAAACGGGTAGGAGTCGGCGGACGAATGCGTAGGGTATAACCGGGTTGGGTGATGTAACCAGGGGCACGGATGGTACCTAAAGTCGAAAAAGTCGTGGCTCCACCAGTAAAACCCCCACCGGTTTGACCACCGCCAAACGTGTTTCCACCCTGAAAACCGCCTGCAGCGCCAAGTCCACCGCCGCCGACCCCACCAACACCACCGACTCCAACACCACCGCCAGTACCGGTGTTACGCAGGGAAACGCCGAGTCCAGCACCGCCTGTTCCCGTTCCCCCACCGGCCCCGCCGACACCAACTCCCGCCTGATTACTAATGCCCACCCCACCAGTCGTTGGTAGGGCATCTTTGTAGCGAGGTTCGCCAAAGGTACCCTGTTGTTGGTTAGCAGTTCCCGAACTGTTCACTTGCAATCCCAACGAATATGGATTCACGTAGTAGAGTCGAAGAGGATTCGTTTCCGATATCGGTGAACTCGAAGACGTGGGTGTCCGCTGGGTACTGAAACCTTGCTGGCCCTGTCCTGATTGGTTCCCCAAGCCTTGGCCAAAACCACCTCCCGTCCCGAAGCCGCCTCCACCGCCACCGCCCAGGCCTCCACCGCCTGCACCACCGAACTGGGCTTGCACGGGTGTGGTGAGAAGGAACAATCCAAGCACGCCACTTACAAGGATTTGCCACGAAACACCAATGGCGTATCGTTGGCCTCTGAAATAGTGTTGGAGAGCAAAGGACATGGCGTTGAGCCCCCTTGTTTGAAGCGAGTTTTTTCTTGTATCGGCAAGATTTGATCGGCTGCATGAGTCGAGCGAGCGACTTTACCGATTGTAGCAGTTGCTGACACCCGAAACCGATACAATTTCCAACCCCACACGAGTCATATTGTCTCGTAAAAATGGTCTTCAGTCCTTCGATCGGTCGTCATTGCCATCGAGTTGACCCTGCAATTCCCTCAAATACCAATCGACAAACCGATCCACATTATCCTCAACTCCGGGGAGATAGGGACCTGGTCGATAGCCCGAACTCCGGATACCCTGTTGTTGGGCTTCGCAGATTTTCCAGTCCTGCTCACTCGTTCGTTTCCAAAAGGGCAAAAGTTGAGCCAGGTGATAATCCACTCCTTCCTCGGCGTCGGGATGCACCAACCAAATTACACGAATGAGTGTTTCTTGCGGCCCAACAGGCAGGAGTTGCGTCGCAACTGCGTGGTCACTGTTAGCGTGGCACCAGAAATTAGGAAACGTCGTAATTCGCGCCGTGCCGACATCAAAATTCGGCAATCGGCCCATCAGGCGAGACACCGGTTTGCCGTTGAGGCTCTCCGTCACATACCCCGAACGCAGCGGCGCACGATTCGCACGAAACCACCCGCCCGTCATGTCGGAAGACGCATTCACGGCCGAAGTATCGAGCCCCAACTCCTCCCAGCGTTCCCTGTGTTTTTCGTTCTCCCAAGCCACGACTTCCACGTTTCGTCCTTCGTCCCGGTCCACATCCAGCGTAGCTCGGATGTACTCTGGATGATGCGCACGACAGTGATAACACTCGCGGTTATTTTCGAAGACGATTTTCCAGTTCGCGTTGACGCGGTACTCCATGGAATTAGCAATTTTGGCCTGCCTCAGATCGTGGAGTTCCAACTGGGCCGCGATGGCCTTGGCGGCTTCTACAAAATTTCTCGGCTTCCCTCCTAAATGAATAAAGACAAACCCGCCGACTTCCTCAGTGGCAACAGGAACCAAACCATACTGCGATTTATCAAAATTTTCAGGCATACGAGGACCGCCCACAAGACCACCGGAGCGGTCATAACTCCAGTGATGATATGGACAAAGAAATTTTTTCGTGTGCCCTGCCGTTGTGGTGCAAATCCGAGAGCCTCGGTGACGACAGGAGTTATGAAATCCTCGCACGACACCATCATCGCCTCGAACAAGAATCAATTCGTCGTCCCCGAGACTGAACGTTCGGAAATCTCCGGGCGTATTGAGTTCGCAACTGAGTGCTGCGAACAACCAACACCGACCCCACACCAGTTCGTTGTCTGCTCGGTGAATGAGTTCGCTTGTGTAAAATGGTTGTGGCAGGCTGTGTCGAGATTGGCGAACCGAAAGCCAATAGTGAAGTTCAGACAGCTCAGCTGCTTTCAGGCGGATGGTCATGTTGACATCACATTCGAAAGGTGTTCGATGATGTTTGGGACGCCAGCCTCGGGTGATTGTCGATCTCCAACGCTCATCACGTTGGGTGGATACTCTGTTTTTCCTGGATACTTCCAGGAGACTCGGATGCTGGCATCGATGGAATTGGACTCAAAACGGCAGCGTCCGAAGTCGGGGTTTTAGGGAGAAGTTGTGGCTGATCTTTGCTGAGTCGTAAGAAATAGATACCGCTGATGATCGTCAACAACGAACCAAAAATGGCCATGCCATAACTGAAATACCGAAAGAAATTCAGATAGGTGAAGTCACCTCCCATGCCGAGATCTTTGTAAATCGTCAACCCGACCGACCCGGTGTAACCGATAGCATCCGCTGCGTAGATGGCAAAAACAGACGTTGCCACTACTCTTGTGGAAGCAATGATGCGATCGAACAACATCGAACCAAAGGGGACGTAGGCCAAATACGCCCCGAACCCGATCATCACCATCCACGCAAAACCATCGACATAACCCGCGTCAAACAAGAGCGTGCCCCCCGCCAACAACAATAATCCGACAGTAATAATGAGAAACGCCAGGAAAAGCCCGACCTTATTGTTCTTGACAATGGCTAGGAGGGAGAAGACGAACATGCATCCAAAGGCCACAAGCGTTTCCGACATCGTGAACTTCCCAGGAGTTTTGCCGTAACCCAGCTCACTCCACAACTCCTGGCCGAAGTTGTCGCGAATATCACGAAAGGCTGTCAGGAAGAAATAGATAAGAAAGAGAACGGCCAGTCCGAAGAAGAACTCGTTGAGGAAAGCCCAACGACGTGAACCGTTCATCGTGGCCCGCTCGGTCCGTTCATCGATGTCCTGGGAATTAGGTTGCGGGATCCATGTGAGCAGGAATACAAAAACGAGATAAGGAATCAAGAACACGAGCCCGGTGGCGAAAGGCATCCAAAATTCAGGAACGCCGTGATCTCGCATCAACCACCGCCCAATGTCCTTGACGACCCCGCTTGCCATGATGTAAGAGCAACTCAAACCAGCGAGCAACAACTCCGACGTCCTTCGGCCTTCCAGATACCAAACCACGAGCCCCCATACCATCCCCAACGGCAGGCCATTCAGGAAGAGAGCAAGGAATTTCCAATCCTGAGGCAATACCGCAAACAAAAGAAGAGCGAACTCGGCCAACAGTATCAACCCCACAAGGGCATAAGGCCGCTGTTTGCGGCTAATCTCGGAACAGACTTTAATTCCGATGTATTTCGAAGTCGCGTATCCGAGAATCTGGGAAATGACCAATATCGTTTTCAGGGTGATTTCCGTGCCGAAGAATTGGAGCCCACTATATTCGGCAGCCGAGAACGGTTTGCGGAACGCGTACATACAAAAATACGTCCCAAACGCCACAGCGATCGAGAACACAATGATCCCTGTGCTTCGTACAGGATCGTCCTTTGGATTGGCAATTCGTGGTTCCGTGGGAGTCGACATGGCCAGCGTTCCTGTAGATCCGTTCCCTATGAACACCCAAAGACACGAGGGTAGGGATACGAACCTCTCGCCGGAACGTCATTAGGGAACCGTATTTACACACAATCAACATATTGGAAAGTGATGCACTCCTGGAGGTCCAAAACCCCTCTCTCAGATTTGGAGAGAGTAGCTGGCACGCTCCCGTAGGGCCGTCCGCGCATCTTCGATCACAAGTGGTAGGCACGGCGACCCAGTAGTAGGGTCCTCCGTCCCTGGTACTATTTCCGAACAAAACAAGTTCCAAATTCGCTCGCTGCACCCAGCAGAGGAACTGGCATTGATTCGGTTCTCTGGGAAGACTATAAACCCGCCCATGAGAATTAAAGCAATCATCAAACAGTTGACGCCTCCGCTGCTTTTCAACACCGCCAAGCGATTGGTTAAAGGAGCCAGGCAGCCATTTTCGTGGAAGTCCTTGAGTTCCTTCAAGACGTCCATGACCGGCGACTTGCCAGAGTGGGAATACATCCCCGAAGGCTGGGATTATGCAACCACAGGAGAGAACATCGAGGGATGGAATCACCCTTCTATTCGCGAAGCTTATCGCACGAAATGGCGTCGCTTTCAACAATCGACTGAGGGGCCAGGCCCGCTTGGTATCTCTCCCGAATGCCCGGAACAAATCCGTGACGACTTAACGTTCCATAACATCAACATGTCTTTCGCTTATTGCTTGGGCGTAGCAAGTCGCGGGAAAACAACTTTGGCCATGTTGGATTGGGGTGGAGGAATCGGTCATTTTGTTCACCTGGCCAAGGTCCTCTACCCCGATTTGAACATCACGTATTCATGCAAAGATATGCCTCTCCTCGCAGACATTGGCCCAAGCTACATCCCTGATGGGCGATTCTATACCGACGACTCCTGCTTTGAAAAGCAGTATGATTTTACATTCGCTAGCGGAAGCCTACATTATTCGGAAGACTGGCAGTCCGTTCTCCGAAAAATCTTCGAGAGCACAAACGGTTACGTGTTCGTGACCTGCCTCCCAACCGTCCTGAAGGCCAAGAGCTTTGTGTACATTCAACGCCCATATGCTTTTGGATACATGACCGAATACATCGGTTGGTGTTTGAACAAGACCGAGTTCATCGAAGCCGCTCGAGCCTGTGGAGCATCGTTGGTACGGGAATTCGTCGTCGGACACGCTCCGTACATCGTTCGTGCTCCAGAGCAGAACGCTTACAGAGGATTTCTGTTCAAGACGAAATCACAAACACCAACTACGAACTGAGTTTCCTCATGCAGGCTATACACCAACTATGTCAATTATTTGATCTTAACCCCATTTTGATTGATGTGGGCGCCTCCGGTGCCCCTCCAAAGATTTGGGATAGTATCGCAAGTCGCTCAACGTATGTGGGCTTTGATCCGGACTTACGTGAGATCCGAGAGACCACTGGCGGGCATTTCGCGCGATCCATCATCGTCAACGAAGCCGTTACGGCATCCGCAGAAGGTGGTAAGACACGTTTCTATTTCACAAAATCGCCTTACTGTTCGAGTACACTCAGACCATCACACGAACCACTCCAAAATCAGCTGTTCGCGGAGTTGTTCGAAATCAAATCGGAAGCCGAAGTATCGGCCACAACGTTAGAAGCTGTTCTTGCCCGTCTGAACTTAGATCGAGTGGATTGGCTCAAGATAGATTCTCAAGGTACCGACCTACGAATCGTTGAGGCCATCCCCGATATTGTTGGACGATCCATCTTGGCCCTGGACGTTGAACCAGGGTTGATCGATGCGTACGAGGGGGAAGACCATTTCGTTACGGCTCACTCAGCGCTGGTGAATCAAGGATACTGGCTCGCTAACCTCGAAGTCTGCGGGACCGTCCGCATGAGGCAATCGACGTTGAAACACATCCTTGCCACTTACCCAGAGGTCAATTACTTCGGCCTCGAACGCGGGCTTCCAACAGCACCTGGTTGGTGTAATGCTACGTACCTTCGAACCCTCGAATCGTTAGCCAGCAACGAGGCTCTACGCCCAGCTTATGCAATGCTCTGGCTTTTCGCGGTACTGCACAACCAAATTGGCTTCGCACTGGATGTGGCTCTGGAGATCCGGAGCCTATTTGGGGACAACGAATTGAGCACGGTCATGGAGAACGAACTCGTTCCGTATCTCGAACAGGCCTGTCAGGCCCATATGCCAAAAAAGGCAAGTCTTGCTCGCCGATTCCTCAGGCGAGTCCAATCGACCTTATTTGTCAAAAACTCAAAGTAACAGGAGACCAAGGACATGGTCGATTTTGGAGCCCAATATGCAGGACGCAGGGCATTAATCACTGGTGGGCTCGGCTTCATTGGTTCGAATCTCGCTAAACGCCTTGTCGATCTCGGCTCTGACGTGACGATCGTCGATAGCATGATCCCCGAGTATGGTGGAAATCTCCAAAACATTGCGGAGTTCCGAGATAAAGTCCAAGTAAACATCTCGGACGTACGAGATGAGCACAGCATGCATTACTTGGTCCAAGGCCAAGACTATTTATTCAATCTCGCTGGCCAAACGAGTCATATGGACTCGATGACGAATCCATACACGGATTTGAACATCAACTGCGTGGCCCAATTGTCCATACTCGAATCATGCCGAAAACAGAATCCGGAAGTTCGCGTCGTGTTTGCCAGCACACGTCAAATATATGGTAAACCGGACTATCTTCCGGTCGATGAAAAACACCCCCTCCGGCCAGTCGACGTGAACGGAATCAACAAGATGGCCGGCGAATGGTATCACATACTCTACAGTAACGTCTATCAACTCTCGACATGCGTTCTACGTCTGACAAACACAATCGGTCCACGAATGCGAATCAAAGATGCTCGTCAGACGTTTCTGGGTATCTGGGTGAAGCTACTGCTGACGAACACTCCTTTTGAAGTCTGGGGCGGTGACCAGCTCCGTGACTTCACTTACGTCGATGATGCCGTCGATGCCTTGCTGATGGCCGCTTGCGACGACCGAGCCGTGGGGCGCATTTTCAACCTCGGTGGAAGCCCCATCATCAGCCTCAAGGAACTGGCTGAACTCCTCACCGAAGTCAACGGGGACGGTGAATTCACGGTCAAACCGTTTCCGGCAGATCGCAAGCGCATCGACATTGGTGATTATTATGGGGATTTCAGTTTGATTCGAGATTCCATCGGCTGGATGCCAAAGACGGACCTTCGTGACGCCCTCGCAGCCACAATATCTTATTATCGCAAGAATCTCCCACATTACCTTTGATACTCAGCTGGTTATTGGGACAGAGCAGTAACTGTCAATGTTAGAGGTTCTGTGTGTCAAACATCATTACAAACTATGGTGAATGGGTCTTCATCAACGCGTCTGTTTACAATCTCTATACCAACATGTTTTCCAATGACGAGTTCGTATCCACTACTGTCGTGAGTGCAGGCACACTCACCTTGTACCAGCTAACAACCCACAGCCATGAGTTTTGGCGATCCTTCAACCGACCCGGAGTCTAAGCCCCATGCCCGACCCGATCCTTGCCGCGAACCCGAAAGCCAGTTACCTCGCTCATCAGTCCGAGATCGATCACGCGATCCAAGGAGTCCTTGCTGGTGGTTGGTACATCTTGGGCGAGGAAGTTCGACAATTCGAAACTGAGTTTGCGGCTTACCTAGGCAATCAACATTGTGTCGGAGTTGGGAGCGGCACAGACGCATTGATCCTCGCGTTGCGGGCGTGTGACGTCGGGCCTGGCGATAAGGTCATCACGACTGCCCATACGGCAGTTGCGACTGCAGCAGCCATCATCGCGGTTGGAGCAACCCCGATCTTTGCTGACATCGATCACGACACTTATTGCATCGATCCTAAAGCAATTCGCAGCTTGCTCGAGACAGATCCGACCGGAGTCAAGGCGATCATTCCCGTCCATCTGTATGGTCAGCCTGCGGAGATGCCGACCATACTAGAGATCGCCCGTGAATTTGGTTTGCGGGTAATCGAGGATTGTGCCCAGGCCCATGGTGCTAAGATTGGAGACAAGGCAGTCGGAACGTGGGGAGATCTCGGGACTTTCAGCTTCTATCCAACTAAGAACTTGGGAGCCATCGGAGACGGAGGGGCCGTCGCTACAGATGATCCCGAATTGGGTGAAAAAGTTCGCCTTTTGCGTGAGTACGGATGGAAGCAGCGGTACGTAAGCGACATCCACGGACTCAATTCCCGATTGGACGAACTCCAGGCAGCCATCCTCCGAGTCAAACTCCGCTTTTTGAGCCATGACACCGGGCAGCGCAGAACCATCGCCAACAGCTATTCTCAGGAATTGTCGGGTCTCCAATGGCAAGTCCCAAAACCATCTGAAGATCTATTTCATGTCTATCACCTTTATGTTATCCGCGGCCCCCACAGAGATGACTTTCGAGAATTTCTCAAAAAACACCAAATTGGTTCGGGTATCCATTACCCTGTGCCGATTCACAAACAACCAGCGTTCGCGGAAGTTGCGGCAAACACCACTCTGCCCATCACGGAA
Organism: uncultured Alcaligenaceae bacterium; assembly: GCA_964423615.1. GTDB lineage: Bacteria > Planctomycetota > Planctomycetia > Gemmatales > Gemmataceae > CAYRFQ01. The sequence continues at coordinate 119,302 of CAYRFQ010000015.1, forward strand.
CAGGTGTGCGAGCAAGTCGTAAGCCTTCCGATGTATCCCGAGTTAGGCAACGACCATGTTCGTCGTGTCATCGAATGTATTCAAGACTTCGAAAAGCAGAAGTCATCGACTCGGGCTGCGTAAAACAGATAGTTAGTCGTTGGGGGGCCGGAACAGTGAAGCGTTACTTCTGCACCTATCTGGATCAAAACTACTTGCCACGCGGTTTGGCCTTACACAAGTCATTGCTGGAACATGGCTCCGATTTCCATCTCTTCGTCCTGTGTATGGATGAGGAAAGTCACTCCATCCTTCAGCGGTTCGCAATTCCGGAAATCACACCAATGCGAGTCGCCGATCTTTTGGAAGCGAACGAACCTCTCCGCGAAGCTCAGACGAACCGTTCGAGGATTGAGTTCTTCTTCACGTGTTCGCCTTGTTGGCCTTGGTACTTATTGCACAAGTACCCCCACATTGATCTTCTAACGTATGTCGATGCCGACATTAATTTTTTCCACAGTCCGGAAGAAGTCTTCGACGAACTCGGAGATCGATCCGTAGGGATCATCGAGCATCGTTTCGCTCCTCATTTACGGCATGCAGCCTCTCGTGGCATCTACAATGTCGGGTGGTTATCGTTTCGTAACGACGAGGATGGTCTGGCCTGTTTGAACTGGTGGCAAGATCGGTGCATAGAGTGGTGTTATGATCGCCTGGAAGACGATCGCTACGCCGACCAGAAATATCTTGATGTCTGGCCAACCAAATTTAAAAATGTGGCTGTTTTGCAACACAAGGGTGCCAACTTGGCTCCGTGGAATCTACCGAATTATGTCATCCGCATGGACCGCGATGGGTTGTGGGTCGACGACCAAAGGCTCATTTTTTATCACTTTCACGCGTTAAAGCAGCCTAGCCGTTGGTTCTTCAACTCGAACTTGTCCGTTTATGGCACGCCACTCTATCCCTGCGTTCGAAACGACATCTATGCCCCTTACGTGAAACTACTCCAGCGAGAAACGCAACGTGTCATGCCTCTGCTACCAAAGAAACGTTTTCTACGTGGGATTCGGCACAAGGAAGAACAATCGACTGCAGGAAAGACACCATTTCAACACCTGAAAGAACGCTTGCACTATGTGAAATGGCTCTACCGAACGATTCGGGCAGGTGATATCTATCTGTGCCTTCGATGAAGTATCTCCGACAACCTCACATTCGGATTCTCCAACATGTTGACGATTTTTTCGATTCCCAAACCATTCCGTGGGCACATCAATGTCATTCAGCGGAACGCTATTCAAAGTTGGAAGCGTGTTCATCCCGACGTTCAAGTGATCCTCGCCGGAGACGACGAAGGCGTGAAAGAAGTCGCTGAAGAGTACGGGACCGAACACATCAACAATGTAGAAACGACCGAATTGGGCACTCCTCTTTTGAGTTCCGTCTTCTCCAAAGCCGTTGCCCAAGCGAAGCATCGTCTTGTTTGTTACGTCAATGCAGACATCATTTTGTTTGATGATCTTTTGGAAGCCGCCCTGCGCGTTGAAGTGCCAAACTTCCTGATGGTGGGACAACGTTGGGACATCGATCTCGATTTCGCATGGAACTTCGACGACCCCACCTGGCGATCCAACCTGCAGCAGTTTATAGCCCGCAAGGCGAAGTTACATCCCCCCGCCGGTAGTGACCTGTTCCTCTTTCCACCCAACGGAAAACTGGAAGTCCTTCCGCCGTTTGCCGTTGGGAGACCTGCGTGGGACTGCTGGATGATTTACAACGCTCTGAAAAATCAGGTCCCGGTAATCGACGCTACTCCCAGTGTCCAAATCGTCCACCAAAACCACGATTATTCTCACGTGCCTAGTGGAAACGGTGTCAATTACTACGGGCCAGAAGCCGCAACCAATATAAAACTGGCGGTCGGCCAACAAAGTGGTTACCACGACCTTTTGGACGCGACCTACATGTTGCACCTTGACGGCCTCCGCGTTCCCAACACGACCGTCCATCGAACTCGCCGTCGTTGGAGAAATCCACTGATCCGAAATCTTTACAAGACAAGACACTGGGTCACTACGGCCCTGCGTTACTTGACAATCGGATTGGGTGTCAAAGTCTCGAGATTCGTGTTCCCTGGCAAATCGTCACCAACCACCTCGACCCCATGATCCCCGGATCATGTCCTGAACCAAAATTGTCCGTTCATTCCCCGGTGTGAAAGCCAAGGCAAAAGCCTATCACTCCTGTGTGGCTCAACTCGGATATTCGGGACAACGATCTTTGTTGATTCCAGAGCCATAGGACTATGGCACTTCACCAAATCCGACAGACGTCACAACCATTCGCACAGCCGTCTTGCGAGTCGCAGGTAACTGTCCCGCATAGTTTTTGTCCCGAATTTCGCATTTCTTCGTTCACACCTTTTTTTCTGGCAATCCTCCACTCCCCAGTATCAACCGAAAAGATTCGGTTGGAGCGTGTTGCACTCAACTCGATTCGGCCAAAGTTTTTGATTGATGCTCGCTTCCAGGTGTTTGGCACCGTACAATCCGAATAGGGTTGCTCACTTTGCCGTCTAAAACATGGGAGTCAGGTTGCGTCATGGCAGTCGTCACCCCCACATCCCCGCCGGTCCCAAGCGACGAGCAATTGCTTGAGCGTTTTGCACGAGGGGATCACGAAGTCCTGGACGAATTATTCCAGCGTTACCGCTCGCTGGCTTATCGTGTCGCTTTTCGCCTGCTGGGAAATGAAGCCGATGCCTTGGATGCCGTCCAGGATGGCTTCGTCAAGGCACTTATGAACTTGCCTAGTTTTGAAGGTCGCAGTACTTTCAAGACCTGGCTGCTACGAGTCGTCAGTAATGCTTCTTTGGATTTGGGCCGACAAAGAGGTCGCAAGGAAACGCTGAGTCTCGACGCGGTTCACTCCGACGAAAGAGATCAAATGACTCCCCAAACCTTGAGTAACCCAGCCAAGGGCCTCGAGCGGGAAGATCTGCGTCGGATGATCGACCAAGCTTTAGAAGTTCTCCCTGAAGCTCAACGCCAGACGTTTGTCCTACATGCGGAGGCCGAACTGAGCTATCGGGAAGTCGCAGAAACTCTCGGAATTTCCATCGGAACAGTCATGAGCCGGCTTTTCTATGCCCGGCAAAAGTTACGAGCCTTTTTGGCCAAGTGGATCACGACATGAATCCCCAAATGGGTGAACAAGGTCATCTTGATCGGGAAAAGCTAGCCGCGTACGTCGACGGGGAATACGAAGGAAACGACGCTCTCACTCCCGAAAAAGAGCAGATCGAAGCGTGGCTGGAACAATCCCCCGAAGCCATCGACGACGTCCGTGCATGGCGTCGATTGAAACAACTGTGGCAAGCGACCACACCTCCCGAGCCGTCTGAAGACGCCTGGATGCGAACTCAGGCAGGTCTCCAAAGTAGGTGCGTTAATCCTGCCCATCTCACCAGGTCGCAACCTTCGAAGCCAAACCATGCTCGGTTCCGGCGCTGGGGACTCTGGCTCGGGGGCCTTGTTGCGGCTGCCCTGATCGTGGGATGTTTTTCCGCCCAACGTTGGTTACTTCCGTCCATCTCTGGAGGGAACAATACACACGCCCATTTTGACCTAGGGGAGACATCTCCCGAGGAAAAAGAGCCCAGGAATGTTCAAATCTTGGGACCCGACCAGAAAACTCCCACCACGGACATTCGGAAGCCAATCCCGGTTATTACTCCTTTCGCAGTGGCCTCCAGTTCCGAGGTACACATGCACAGCGCCGAAGTCGCGGACTTGGACATTTGGCTCGTGGGAACCTCTCCCATCGAAGGCAGGTTACCTCCCGTTGCACCTGGAGAAGTTTCGGAAGTGAACTTGCCCGCTGATGATCCGGAATATTACATGAGTAACGATCCGCCAATGATAATGATGGTTGGCGATGTTGACTAATAGTTATACTTCGATTTTTCATCCGGAATAGGATTATCCGGAATCGTGGTCTGAGGACAGGGGGAACAGTCGTGATCAGGATATCGCAGCTGCATTGCTTTGCCTTGATGGCCGTCATGGCGAGCATCGCCTGTTGTCCGGAACCTCAACCTACTCAGCCCAATCTTCCAAAAACAATAGCCGTTCGGGTGGTTGTGTTCGCGGCGAGTACCAAGGACAAACACACCGATGAACAATTGAAAGATATTGGAGCCCACGTACAACTGTGCAAGCCTCGGTTCGTTGGGTTTCGGATGATAGCGGTACGGTCCGAGTCGCTGGAGTTGAAAAAGCCCAAGAAGTTCCCTCTCACCAAAAAGAAAATAGTCGAAATCCAAATCCTCGAAGGCCCGAATGTCAATGACAAGATCCGTCTCTCGGTACGGCCTTGTTGTTGTAAGCGAGCCATCACTTTCAGTTGCGTTTGTGGAAAGTTTGTGCCCTTCATGACGAGGGACTCTCACGGGAAACACGCCAGGCTGATGTTCGCTGTCGAGGTCAAATCGTGTGGGAAGGCTGCCCAGCGAATTCCGCAGAACGACAAATCGAAGTGATCGTTCCAGTTCATTTACCGTTACCTACGATTCGGACACTTTTCCTCGTCGTGGGACATGACACCATCGAATTTCGTCTTCCTCCAAGCCCCAATTCCGATGCGGTCCATCTCTCGGTCGGATTTCCACATCGATCCACTGCCAGCCTGTTCTCTCCTCGCAGGTTTCCATCCATCGACCACGCCAATAAACTGTCCTTGATTGGTATTCATGCCTGTCTCGCTTTCCGTGAGGTCACATGACAAATCAACCGCCTTAGACACGAGATGAGAATCCATGACTTCCTAACCAAGCAATCCCGAGCCGTCTCCCTGTTCTGAACAGAACGAAGTGAGGCAAATCCCAAATTCTTCGCGAAGGCACTCGAGAAATCCATGAGCATCGAACCCGTTCTTGCTATCGACGAATTGTTGGAACCGATTCCTGGAGACAATCCAGCGGGGACCGACGTTCCCTTCGACGTTCGGGAACAGTTGAAAGAGATGCGCAAGGAAATCAACCCACAAGACTATGCAGCCGACGACCCAACCCGACCCACCGAACACATCAAGGCGAATTGGCCAGGAATCGTCCGTCTTGCCGAGGAAACATTACGTGACACTTCGAAAAACGTTCTTGTTGCGGCTCAACTGGCCGAAGCTTTAGTCAAAATTCACGGCTTCGTCGGCCTTCGTGACGGGTTACAATTCATGCGTCGCCTGATGGCCGAATGTTGGGATCGAATCACTCCAGACATCGAAGACGGAGACCTCGAAGTTCGAGCCACTCCATTCAAGTGGCTGGACGATGAAGACCGTGGGGCACGATTCCCGACGACCATTCGTCTTGTGCCCATAGTCTACCTTGGAACGACTGGGTTTGGCTGGTTTCGTTGGAAGCACACACAGGCTGGGCAACATCCCGTTGAAGAGTATGAGCAAGCCGTCCTGAACACTTCTCGGGACTTGGTCGAACTGACCGTGGAGTCGTTGGAAACCTCGGAAGAAGAACTTCGATCGCTCATCGACGTGTTGACCGACAAACTCGGAGACGAAGCTCCAGCACTGAACACCATTCAGTTGGCTGTCACTGACTGTCTGACCCTTTCGAAACAAATTTTGGAACGTAAAGGACCTGGAGAGGACGCTCCAATTGACGAGGAAGAGGCCGAAGTTCAAGATGAAGAGAGCGAGGACCTAGGCGAAACCCCTCAGGCAACCCGGAGAAAAATCCGAAATCGTGATGATATATACGCCGTTCTGAATGAAGCCGCGGGGCGGCTCAAAGAAATCGAACCGCACAGTCCGATTCCTTACCTCATTGAAAAAGCGGTTGAACTCGGGGCCATGCCATTTCCCCAACTCATGCGTGCTCTGATCCGCGACGATAATATCCTCCGAGAGATGAATCGCGAACTTGGTATTAAAGAAGAATCCGAAGAACAGCAATATTAGTACTACAGCGCGAGGTCTTGCTTTCTGGTGCTCCTTAACTCCTACAATC
>CAYRFQ010000016.1:0-120386 GCA_964423615.1 uncultured Alcaligenaceae bacterium
TGCTTTCGGATCTCTGGGCGAAGAAAATATATGCGATTTGTGCGAAACTCGAACTAAGTGTGTGTCCGAAGCGTTCAACTAATGATACGCTCTGTTAGATGCTGTTGTGTGCCCGAGTTACTCCAGTCCACGTAAGTCGCATGGTTGTCCAAGCACTCAATTTGCACTTTCCAACTTCCAGCGGAGCACTCGGTTGGATTACTCACTAGCCTAACTCTCGATGTATATGTTAACTTATTGAGGACTGCAGGACCAATGAGTCCAAGTAGCAGGTCTCCTTAGAAAACGATCTTTAGTAACAATCAAACAAAGGACATTGTAATGCTCGTGATACCCCTTCGGTTGTTGACTACTGGTATGGTCTGTGTTGTTGCCCTCGTTTGTGGAACACCACACATCCATGCCCATCCTTTTCATGCCAGCATCGCCGAAGCCGAGTGGAACCCGAAAACCAAGAAACTCGAGATTGCTCTTTGGGTTCACCCCGTAGATCTGGAAAAAGCCCTCAATCGTGCCACGAAACAGCAAATCGATCTCGACAAGACAGCCAATCTCGACGGACACATCACGGCTTATCTCAAGAAAGTGGTCTCAGTCAAGACAGCGAAGGGAAAATCGAAACAATTGGAATGGGTCGGCAAGGAAATCAAGCTCAAGGGGGCTTGGCTCTATTTCCAGTTTTCGCTCGAAGGTGGTCCTGTTGGTACGAAGATCAGCAACCGCATTTTCTTCGAATTACTGCCCGACCAAGAAAACACGATCACTTTTCGAGATCGAGGCAACAAGAGACGCAGGTCCGTCACGTGCACGCGAACACAACCCGAAATTGTTTTTCGATGGGATGTCCCCAACAAATGATCGACAGCCTCACGGCATTATCAGGGCTTGTCGACACTTCCACCAGAAACAGGAATCGAGAACCAACAAGAACATTCCTTGGACGAGGATGGCCCAGCCGAATCCGCGTAGCTTTGAACTTGAAAATCGGGTAAGTGCCACACCCGTGATCATATAGGCAACATCGAGCCCGATGTTGATCAGCAATACATCGCGGAGGCCTTCGAGGGATTCCACGGGACGAAGTAATGCGTAAAGAGCAATCCCACCATCGATCCATCCCCATAAACCGCTCATAAACCAGAAGCTCCGCGACCACTCTCCCTTGACTACATATAGTGCAAGGATGGCTCCCCCCATCGAAACGAGACTCCACAAAAATAGGAAAATCACGAGTTGTTGGAGGATCTCCGACATAAACACCTCATTGCACACATCATGCAATTACCAAATGTGACGAAGCTGAGTGCGTCTTGTCTACAAAAACAAGATGCCAAGGTGTTGCCTTGGCATCTTGTTTCATAAAAGGATGACAGAAATGAACTGGGACCAACAGAATAAATATGCGAAGGATGCCGTCCTAGAAACCGAAACCACCCGTCAAGAAGTCACGCCCACGACCACCCAGCAAGAAGTCAAAGCCGCGACCACCACTCAAGAAATCACGCCCACGACCACCACTCAACAAGTCGTTTCCACGCCCTCCAAACAACTCGTCATCACCGTCTTGGCCAAACAGTTGATCTGCCCCCGCGCCGCCAAGAATCGAGTCAGCGCCGTCACCACCAACAATAAAGTCTCCTCGACCACCACCAATAAGAGTGTCGTTGCCATCGTCACCCGAGAGGAAGACACCTAGGTCTGCGACGTCCGACGCATCGATGACATCGCTGCCACCACGACCATAAGCGAACAACGCTTCGACGCTTTCTACAAATAGGTTTGAGTCGTTCACCTCCAAGACGTAGCCAGAGGCGCCATTCGCGATGGTAATGACGTCATCGTCTTCCGTTCCCAAGACGGTCACGGTGTCCCGCCAACTTCCGCCACGGAAGGTGATGTCCGGAACGGATAAGTCAGACGAACTGGCCCGATAATAAAGCCGGTCGAAACCTCTTCCAGCTTCGATGATGAACGGTTGGTTCGGATCAAAGGTGAATTCCGCAGTGTCTCCGAATGTCTGGCCGATTGCGAGAGTGTTGGTTTCGCCTTCTTCCACACTGACCGTGAAGACATCCGTGAACCGCGTTCCTTCGACGACCACTGGCAGTAGGAATGCTGTCCCGGTGGGCAAGACGGCGAGAAGACCGAAGTTATCTTCACCGGGTTCAGGACTCAAAAATCCAGACGCGACAATCACAGCAGCTCCACCAGCCAACCCGCTCAAGTCAGCTTCGAATGTCGCTGCCACAGCATCGTTGTCTTCGGCTAAAGTAACATCTAACGTGAACGTCCCAGGGTCTACGGAAAGGTATCCGTTCGGATCAAACTCGGTGTAGGCAATGTCGTCGACAAGTATGGCAACGTCACGAGCAACCACATCGACTGGAGGAGCATCTGGCGAACCGTGGAAGACGTAAAAATCGACTTTGTCGCCGTCCTCAGCTTCTGTTTGGCCAACCCCCGACAACTCCACGGTGAAGGTTGGATTACTCCCTTCTGATCCGTCCGATGCCGGATCACCAATGGCGATAGCTACGTAGTTGGTGCCAAGCGTAATCGGAAGTTCAGCTTCGAATACGGGAGTCGGATCGCCTGCAGGAGTGATGACCACTTCAATATCCGTTGTGTCTCCCTCGCCAAAAAATGGAGTAAGATCCAGGAACGGGCTCGCTTCACGGAACATAAAATTTTCCGCTACTGGGACATCTTCCACAAACACATCCACCGCCTCAGCCGCCTCGTAAGGCGAATTGTGGATGAGTTGGATCGCCGCCGGGACACTTCTTTCTTCGAGAGATTCCAACACCGGACGAAACGATTGAGATAGATCAGTGCGCATAATTACTCGGATTCCTTTCGGACGAATCGAAATGAGGAAGTGAAAAAAACAACCAACGTCTCAGAACAAGATAAAATGCACACGATTAATAGACAGTGGATCGCCAAGGTCAACGATTTTTCTAGTTTTTCAACTCGTCCAATTGGGCTTGAGAAGTGGCCGTTCGAAATGAATACAGAGAATGCCGTCGAGGCATACTGATTGGGAAAATTGAAAACTAACTTCTATCTACTTCCAATGAGGTGAGAGACAAAAGGAGATGAGAGAAGGATGAATATGTGGCCCAGGCTCTGGCCAGAGACGGTCCAGAACCCGGGAAATCGGATTAACCAAGCCGGAAAGATCACTCGCGAATTTGCTCCAATAGTTCCTCGTCCAACTCCTCCTCCGCCACGACAGTCGTTCGTGGGAAATTCGGATCGGGTTCAATCCGAAGAACGGTGGTGAGTTCCTGTCCATCAACGTTCAGCACGATGCGGTACACACCGTTGGGCACACGTGTCCGTCGGGTGAATCGGAATCCGCCGGAAGAGGAACTGCTTTCCCCCTTACCCGTTTTCTTTTTCTTGGGGGTGGTGAGCATGTTCCATGCGATTTTGTTCAACCCTGCCTTTCCGGAACCTTTCAAAGTGGCAAGTTCTTTTCCCTCGATGTTGTAAATTGTCGCTTCGACTTTTTTCGCTTCATCATTGAGGGAATAGAAAATTTGCGCTGAGGAAGGCGGGTTGCTTCCCACGAAGCGTGGCTGATGACGTCCTCGTGTGGGTTTGCGAATCCAACGAGTGACTTTCTGTGGCGTGTACAAGTGGGCCTTCTTTTTGATCACCTCGCCGGTCATTTGCCGTAAGGCAGTCACATCCAATATCCACAGACTACGTCCGTGAGTGGCCGCGACGATTTCTCCGGCTGTGGGGTGAACGGCAATCTCATGAATGGCCACGGTGGGGAGGTTGTTGTTGAGTTTCGTCCATGTTTCTCCACGGTCAGTCGAAGCATACAGCCCGAACTCGGTCCCAGTGTACAGCAAGTTCGGATTCTTGACGTCTTCGCGGAGGCAGCGTGTCGAACCTCGCGGCAGGTTGGACGTGATCGGCTTCCACGTCTGGCCGTAGTCCTCGGTGACATAGAGATACGGATTATCGTCATCGGAGCGGTGCGCGTCGAAGGCCACATAAGCCCGTCCAGCCTCGAATCGAGAAGCCTCGATCGTGGACACCCATCGGGGATCTTTCAAACCAACTTTTTTCGTAACGTTAGTCCATTTTGCTCCGCCATCCTTGGTCACCCAGAGGGCTCCGTCGTCCGTCCCAACCCACAAGACGAGTCGGTCGAGAGCTGACTCGGCTAACGCCGTCGCACTCCCTCGTTTCGTGAGGGTGATCTCTGGAGAAATCTTGAGTTGATTCTTGCCTCGGTTGACGGACCGAAAGACGTAGTTTCCGGCACAGTAAACAATCTTGCCGTTGTGGTGCGAAAGGATGAACGGCGTCTTCCAATTAAACCGATATCGGGGTGCCCCTTTTTTCTTTGGGGAAGAGGGCGACACAGTGCCCGACTCACCAGTTTTCAAATTGCGACGACGGATTCGTCCGTTTTGGCTCTCGTAGTAAACGACATCCGGATTGGTGGGGTCGACGCGGCAAACGAATCCATCGCCACCACCGATCGAAAGCCAGTCGGCATTGATCAGACCACCACGCAAACTCTGGCTGGGGCCTCCCCAACTTCCGTTATCTTGGAGACCGCCGTAAACGTTGTAGGGTTGTTTGTTGTCGACCGTCACATGATAGAACTGTCCCATCGCCATGTAGTTGTGGTGTTTCCAATTTTTCATGGCGTCATAGGTCGAATAGATTCCACCGTCATTTCCAATAATGGCGTGACGTCCGTCGCGTGGGTCGATCCAGAGGGCGTGTCCGTCGGCATGAATCCCGCGACTTCGGTCCGACTTGAACGTATTCCCTCCGTCGACTGATCGCCAAAGTCGAATGCCCAGGATGTAAACTTTCTGGTCGTCGCTCGGGTCGACGCGGATTTGGCTGAAGTACATGGGGCGTGGGTTGAAGCTATTTACACGCTTCCAACTTTCCCCAGCGTCGTCGGAACGAAAGATGCCACCATACTCGTGAGCATCCGGTCCTTGTTGGTGTTGGACATTCTCCTTCTGTCCACCGTAATACGCGGCATAGGGGCGGTTCTTCGTCGCGCCACCTGGGCCTCCGACGCCTTTTCGTTCTCCGGGTCCTGGAGCTTTCGTCAATTTGACCTCGAACTTCTTGACTTCGGAGTCACGAAGGACTTCAAGCGTGACGGTGTCCCCAATTTTGCTGTTCTTGATTTCGGCCCGCAAGTCGTCGTACGTTTTGATTGTTTTGTCGTTGTATTTTTGGACGATGTCTCGGGTTTCCAAGCCAACTTTGTCGGCCGGGGATTTAATCATAACGAAAATCTGGGCACCCTTCTCGTCGGTACGTCCACGAACTCCCAAATAGGGTCGAGGCGGAGGAGGCGTTCCTTTGCCAAGTTTTTCGCAACTGACCACGGCATAAAGGACGTTGGGATTCATTCGATACCAGTCCAAACCGATCCGGCCCAATTGGGAAGTCGGCAACCCCTTCGTCAACTTCCGGAACGTAGTGCCCCCGTTCGAGGTTTTGTAGAGACCGGCATTCTTGCCCCAGCGGACGACCGGGTCGTAGGTATCAATGCCGTCGGGGAGTTTCTTCAACAGGAACGAATCGAAACCATCTCGTTTCCGTTCCCACAAGGCCACAATGAGTGTGTCCGGATCACGCGGATGCATCCGCATGTCAATGACGCCTGTGTTCTCGTCCTTGTACAACACTTTTTTCCACGTCTTGCCGCCGTCGGTCGTCTTGTACAAACCTCGTTCCGGATTGGGTCCGTAAAGCCGACCCAGTGCCCCGACGTAAACGATGTCGGGGTTCGTCGGGTGAACAAGAATTTTCCCGATTTGGAAGGTCTTTTCCAAACCCATGTGCTTCCACGTTTTGCCACCATCGGTAGACTTGTAAACTCCATTACCATACGAGACAGAGTTACGCGGATTGTTTTCCCCAGTTCCGACCCACACGACGTTCGGATCGGAAGGGGCGACGCAAACGTCTCCGAGCGAAACAGTTTCTTCGTGATCGAATTGGTGAACAAAACTGGTTCCGTTGTTCGTCGTTTTTAGCAAACCGCCTCCCGCGCTGGCGGCATAGAAGATGGTAGGGTCGGCTTCGTACACCGAAAGGGCAGTGATTCGACCGCTCATGTTGGCTGGTCCGATCGACCGCCAGTTCATCGACTTCACCCAAGAAGCTGGCAACTTCGCGAGCACTTCTTTGGGCTTTTCTTTCTTCGTTGTCTTGGTTTTTGGCGTTTGGGCGGACAGTTCCAGTGTCACAAGGAACAATCCGAGGACGGCAAGGGTGGTCACCCCTCCCGTGCGGACAAGATGGTTCATCGGAGAAATCCTGGATGCTTGGTTAGGAATAAGGACAACGTTACTGGGTCTAAACAATGATTAGGTGGTTAGTGACACCCAGTTGTCAATAGTGGAGAGGAGGAATTTCGACTGGAGGGTGTACGAGGGGGAGGGGTGTTAGCGTTTGGTCTTGGGACTTGCATTTTGTTCCAACGCAAGTACCGAGCCCACATCTAGCAAACCCTCAAATTCTCTTTTTAGTATTGTGATGAACACACCATAAATAGGCAAGCGTCGAGCAGAAAGTCAATGAGCCTCGAAGGGCGACGGCTCTTGGTATGACTGAATGTAGTTCGGTTGATTAGACACCAACCTGAGAAGCAGGCGATGCGAAAGATATTGAGGGAGAATGTGAGGTGAAAATCGGGCCATCATTTATTGAGCTGCCACAAAAATTGGCCACACCCGGCAAACAGAATTGCACGATATCAACCCAACCACCTCACAGCGAAGTAGACACGTTTCTCTTGGGATTTACCAAAGCAATGCGACTGCTTTGGTAGCTTGGAAAACTTATTTCGGTGCCAACACAGCAGACATACGTTTACCTTCCATGGATGGCGGCCGTTCTACTTTTGCTAGATCCTCCAACTTTTCAAGGACATCGGCCATGATGCGTTTGCCTTCGTCAATGTGCTGGAGTTCGCGCCCCCGAAACAGGACATAGACTTGAACTTTGTCCTTGTGTTCGAGAAATTTGCGAGCTTGGTTGACCTTGGTGTCGATGTCGTGCTCACCCGTTTTGGGGCGGAGTCGAATCTCTTTCACCTTTTGGGCCTTTTGTGGTTTCTTCTTCACGGACTGCTGGTACTTATATTTCCCGTAATCCATGATTTTGCAGACGGGTGGGCGTTCTTGTGGAGCAACTTCCACAAGGTCAAGGTCTGCGTCGCGGGCCAAGTCCAATGCCTGATTCGTTGGAACAACTCCAAGTTGTTCGCCGTTGGCTCCGATCAAACGGATCGGGCTAATTCGAATCTGTTCGTTGACCCGTTGTTGCTGCTGATTGTCGGCGTTTCGATCAAATCCCCGAAGCCTTGCCAAGAAATTCGTCTCCTGCAATGAGTTTTAAGGATTGTCTTGGAACTTCCACTGTTCGGTCCCATTCTTCAAAACAAATGAGGGAGAAGGGAGGCAAAGACAGTATCCTTACGATTTGGGTTATGCAATTAGACACTCCAAGAGTGTCCAAGGTTCAAAAAACAAACAATCTAATCTCTTATGTATAATAATAGGCAATACTGGAGTCAATGCAATTTCTTTTTCTCGACCAACGACGACCAATGCCAAGGGATCCAGACAAACTTTGTGGGAGCGATGAAGCCCTTCTCGGGACAGAATCAAGGAGAACGGAAAATTCAATGACTTTCCAATTTTGTTCGAAAATACTCGAGAAATCTTTACCTGTCCGACTTCCTCCAACCCAAAAACCCTCAACTTGGCAACAAAAACCGGTCGAAAAATGACAGAAACCTGCGCTAAAACTGCACCAAACCTGCGCTAAACTTGTAGTAAACCTGCGCCTTTCTTGCACCTTTTTGACACCTCTCAATTTCCACATGTCCATATTCTCCAAATACTTATGGAAAACGACCCTCGAAAAATCGCCATTTCGACGCTTTTTCGAGTTTTTGGACCGTTCTTGGGCGCATCTCCTCATAATACAATAGGATCGAACGCCGTCTCATTTTCACAAAAATGACCAAATTTCCAAAAGTTTCCGTTTCGAATGGAATCCGATTTAACTCCACTTTACAATCACACCCAAATACTCTTCCTTCTTGTTCAAAAGACCTTCGTACGCCGTCCCCACATCCTCGGGAGTGATCGTGTGTGTAATGAGGCCATCCAAACTCAATCGATCTGACGCCAACGACGCCAACAACCACTTCTGGGCTTTATTAATGTCCCACGCTCCAGGAATGCGAGTGTGAGCCGCTTCGAAGAGCATGTTGCCGTGGGCGCCAGTCACTTCGATGTAACGCCGGTGGAGGTCGTCATAGAAATTCACTTCCGCTGCTTTTCCCCGGGGACTTCCCACGACAACGACTTGCCCCGCGTCGCAAACAAGAGACATCGCCGAAGGGATGGCCGCCGGAACGCCGGTCGCGTCCGCAACGATCTCGACACCCTTGGTTCCCAGGAAATCATCGAGCTGTCGTTTGACATCACCATCGGTTGGATTGATGACGTGATCCGCACCAGCAGCAAGGGCTGCATCACGCCGCATCTTCACTGTGTCGATCCCGATGACGGGATGGGCTCCCGCAGCCAAAAGACACCGTAAGCTCCATTGTCCAATCATCCCCAGACCCATTACCGCAGCCGAACGACCGAGGGTGACGCCCGCGCGAATCGATGCCCCCATGCCGTAACGAGCAATACACGCGAGTGTGGCCTTTTCAAAGGTGATCGTCTCGGGTAACTTCCACCACCGGCCTCGCTCGTGTCCCAACGTCAACAGTTCGGCAGAGGAGTGATTGCCTGGGTAGCTCACTCGATCGCCAACGTTCCAACCTTGGATGTCCGAACCGACGGCAGCAATCGTCCCGGCGGCACTGTATCCCGAAGGAAAAGGAAATTTCCAATCGGGCATGTTGGGATCGTAAAGCCACTGGTGTTTTCCGGTGTAGACGGCAAGCTCGGTTCCGGGGCTGATAGCGGTGGCTTCGGTCTTGACGAGAATTTGGTTCGGAGCTGGGTCGGGCAACTCGACCTCGCGGACTTCAACTCTGTTCGCTTCGGCTATGACAACTTGTTTGGCCTTCATGGTGATTTCCTACGACTTGGGTGTGTAATTCACGAACTCCCCGGCGCCCCATCGTCGTGCCGTCTCCTCGATTTCCACACGATGGACCGACTTGCCCTGTTCGTCGAGCAAATTCGGGAAGAAGTCTCCGAAAGCGTTGACCTCGAGGACGTAGTGGGCTCGAAAACTCCGCTCGAAAACGAGATCGATACCCGCAATTGTATTGCTCGGATAGAGTCGGGCCACTTCGACACACGAATCCAAAGCATCCAACCACGCCCGTTTCGGGATGACTTCGTGACACCGTTTCAGATCGCCGCGTTGTCCTCCCAGGTGAAGATTCGTCATCGGATGCGGACTCAGTCGGAAGATCGTGAATCTCGGTTCCCCATAAACCATGACGACCCGGACATCGAAGTTCAGACCATCGATTTGGGCCATCGGAATCCCGCGTTGAATAGTCGCTCCTTCTTCCAGAATAAAGGCAAGACTGCGACGCAAAGCGCCTGCGGTGACCCGTTGCAGCAGACGCGTGTTATAAAAATCTCCATCGATTTCCACCAACGACGTGATGGCGTAAGACCGGGGTACTTGCGTGTGGACGACGGCGATTCCCGAAGCCGAGGAGCCCGTCGCCAGCTTGACGTAACCTGGCGAAAATCCTTCAACGAAGAGTTGCTCCAACACCTCGTCGACAGTCCCCGGCACAGGGAGTCTGTCGGGGCATGCAATCCCTGCCTCCGTCAAACGTTCAAGCGTCCTGTTCTTGTCGAACATTTCACCAACGACGAGCGGGCAGCACGAGACATGAAGGTGCGGACGCAAGTCGAACGACTTCCGCAGTCCACGGAGCACGCGAACAAAACCGAGGTACTGTAGACCAGGATGGATCAACTCACCTTTTCGGTAGGGCACCGTTTCCCATTCGCGATTCGCGAGATATTCCGAAAGTCGGCCTTGCTCGGCCAGTTCGGTTGTCCCGGCTCGAAGGAATCTACGCGTGACATCGAAATCTTTGCCGGGAGATTCGATTCGGACAATCGCTGGAGCATCGAACGCCGGCAGGGCATCGAGATTGCCTTCGCTCACCACGACTTCGGCCCACGAAACAACTTCCAATTCCGGCACGCGTCCTTGTTCGGCCCAATACTCTTTGAGTTCTTGGTAATAAAGTTGCCAACGTTTGCCGTCGGCGTTGGCAATCGCGACGTAACGGGGCGTTGGAATGTCCAA
Source organism: uncultured Alcaligenaceae bacterium (assembly GCA_964423615.1). Taxonomy (GTDB): domain Bacteria; phylum Planctomycetota; class Planctomycetia; order Gemmatales; family Gemmataceae; genus CAYRFQ01. Next base: position 10,312 of record CAYRFQ010000016.1, read on the forward strand.
AGTCCTTGCTCCATAGGCCAGTCAAGAGTCGAACGAGATCGGCAGTTCGTCGGAACGTAGCATATCGTGTTTTCGATTCTCAGCCCCGAAGGAGCGAGAGATCCTGGCCATGAGTGGAAACCCACGGAACTCTTGGGCAGTCGGCTAAACGAGTGTCGTGTTTTCGATTCTCAGCCCCGAAGGGGCGAAAGATCCTAGCCGTGGGTAGGAACCCACGGAACCCAAAGAACCAACACAAACACGACTCTTATTCATCCGACCGCCCGAGGGGAGAAGGCCCCCAACCCGAGCGAAGCGGGAATCATAGCGAGCGAAGCGAGAAACACTTATTGAGAACTGCGTGGATAATGTAGCAGGCACACTTGGAACGAGTAATTTCTAGTTGTCCGGTTTTTGTGTTCGTCGTAGTTACACGCGGCTCGCGTGTACTTGGCAAGCTCGGCCAAGACCTAGTTACACGCGAGCCACGTGTAACTACGAGTTTCTTGATTGGCTTGTCCTGACTTATCAGTTCTCGTTGTCCTTGGAATCAAACCGAATGACGTTCCCTGGGCGGGCGTCTGCAGCGACGTACCGGACCTGGTGAACGACTTCGTCTTGGTCATTGAGCAGGCGTATCTCATCGCCAGAGTTGGTCAACGGCATCTGGCCATGCTTGAGCTTAATCGTCCGGATGGCTCCAGCAGCGATCGAGCCTTTCAAGGAAACGACATGACCAGCTCGGTCGGTCAGAGTCCAATTCTCGAGAGACTGTGCTTTTCCGCCGAAATTTTTCAGGACCACAACCTCATTCCCCGCATCGCGGCCGTTCGGATTCGGAAGCAGGGAAAAAATGCCGACGGAAACTTCTGGGTCGATGATGCTTTTCGTAATGCGAAAATCGGCATACACCGGCAAATGGTCCGAGGCGGTCTGTGCCTGGTCCGGCAGTTCATTAAACACCCTCACCGATCCCTTGACATAATGCCCTTTCATCCAAGTAGGAATCAAAATCTGGTCGAACAGAATTTTGGTTCTTCGTCCTGGCCTGGTCATGTTCGTTCGGCGGGACCCGGGTATACTCGTCACGAACTTGTTACCCGAGATGGCCAAACGCTGGGAACTCCAACTCACGTGTTCCGAAATCAGCAACTCTTCCGTCAAATTTAAGAGAAACGATCCCGGCAAATTCTCGCTTTTGGCTCCCGCTGCGGAGTCTCCGGTTTCCAAGATGTTCAAGGCTCGGTTGTCCGGATTGTCGTTGAAGTCTCCCAAGAGCACAAAAGGCACGTCCTCGAAGTCGTCATCGATTTTTTTGACAAGCAATTCGGCGGCTCCTACCCGTCGGTTGTCGGTCTGCTTTTGCCCGCCAATACGTGACTTGGCATGAACCACAAAGATATGGACCGGGAAATCGACCCCGTTGACTTCGATTTTGACGTTCAGGACGTCTCGGTTTCCGGGGAAAAAAGTATCCATTGCCCCGTCGTTGGGAAAAAGGAAATCCTTCGGCCCAGCCTTGAGCGGCGTGAGGACCTTCCATCGGTTGGATTTACGCACCGCGACTGCCAAGTCGAGTGCATCCCTGGACGAGTCGTCTATGATCAGGTCCCATTCGTTCTTATCAAAAACGGCTTCGAGGGCGTCGCGGTCTTTGATTTCCTGTAAGCCGATCACGTCCGCATCCAAACGTTTTATGACGGCTTGAATGGCGTTTTTGCGATTTTGGGTGAGATTGTCAGCGTTCAGAAATCGAATGTTGTAGGTAGCAACACGGATTTTGTTCCCATCCTGAGCTTGGCTCACCAAAGGCAGGAACAAGAGGAGCGCCAACGCCAGCACATTCCAGCGCACTTTCATCGTAGTTTCCCTTCCAGAAACGGACTGCGACAAGTGTTTTTGCTTGTAGGAAGCGTCTACTTTAGAAAGCGTAGAAATGTACGAGAAATGGACACAATTCTCGAATTTTTTTGGCAAGCAAAGGCTGAAAGACTCGTTGAATCTTCTGGTGTGTGGTGACCTGGAGCCGCTCAGTCGCCCGAAGTCACTACACAGAACAGAACAACTCTTTGTCAAGAAAGAGCCGGTGTTGGACACTCATCACTCATCACGGTGCTATGGATTTCCCTCCGGGACCAATTCGAACGACTCGAACTGTTGGCAGTCCTTGTTGGCTGCCTTCCAGAGGATGCCCGGCCACCACAATGACCCTTTCGCCTTCTTTGACGGCACCAGAGCGAAAGGCAGCTTCGACATCCGCCTCCAATCGGTCGGCTCCCTCGGGGACCAAGTTTCGATCCAAGAAAACGGGCGTCACGCCCCAGGACATGGCCAACTGCCGCATCACGTTTTCATCCGGTGCCGGAGCGATCATTCGAACGTTGGGGCGATGTCGTGCGACCATTCTGGGAGTTCGGCCCGAGTCGGTCGGTGTGATGATGGCCTGGGCGTGAATTTCGTGGGCCAACTCGCACGTCATGTGAGTGATGTGGTCGCGGATCTCTCCCCGTGGGACGTATAGCTCCCGCCAGTGTTCGTCGTCGATATGTGATTCGGCCTCGCGAGCGAGCAAATCCATGAACTTCACGGCTTCGACCGGATAGTCGCCGATGGCCGTTTCCCCGGAGAGCATGATGGCGTCGGTCCCGTCATAAACGGCATTGGCGACGTCGCTGGCTTCGGCCCGGGTCGGTCGTGGATTCGACCGCATCGAGTCCAACATGTCCGTTGCCGTCACGACGGGCTTGCCAGCTTCGCGAGCGTGGTTGATCAATTTTTTCTGAACTTGCGGAACCTGCTGGAGTGGAATCTCGACCCCCAAGTCCCCACGGGCGACCATGATTCCGTCAAACGTCTCGACCAGCTCGGTGGCACACCGGACGGCCTCGGGTCTTTCGATCTTGGCCATGATCGGAACGGACAAACCGTGCGAGCGAGCTGTCGCTCGAAGTTCGTCGGCGGCGTACGGTGCACGAACGAACGAAAGCGCCAACCAGTCCACGCCGACTTCGGCCGCAATGGCCAAGGCAGCGCGGTCTCGCGGCGTGACGACCTCGATCGTGAGTGGAGTATCCGGTAGATTTACGCCCTTGTTGGGTAAGAGCTTTCCGCCGGTTACGACCGTCGCGACGACGACTTCCTTGGTGACTTTCGTCACGCGGAGTTGGAGCCTTCCGTCGTCGAGCAAGATTCGTTGGTCGATGGCGGCTTTTTCGAGTAACTCGGGTTCGGTGAGTTTGATGTCCCCCGCGTCGTTCGTCCTCCCGAGCGAAATGTCTTGGCCGGGAGTAAGTTCGATGGGCTCCGAGAGCAACGCCCGGAGTTTGGGTCCAGGCAGGTCGCCCAGGATGGCCAGCGGACGAGAGCGGTGGGCCGCGAGGCGTCGTAGCCGGTCGACGCGTTCCTTGTGCTCCTCTGGGCTCCCGTGTGAGAAATTCACACGGGCCACATCCAATCCGGTCTCCAGAATGGTCTCCAGGACGCCAGGGCGGTCCGTCGCTGGGCCGAGTGTCGCTACGATTCGTGTTTTTCTTTCCAAAGCACACCTCACTGGTTTGGGCGGAGAGGATGTTTGATACAGCCTTACAACTTCTTTTTCCGATTGCAATCCAATTTCGATCAGGGTTCGTCTAATTCAATGAGCGAATAGTTCGAAAGGGAGTCTTGCAACGGCTCGGTAAATCAACGACGTGGGTTTGAGCCCGCGGAATGGAAAAAGACATCAAAGTCCTCAGCAAAACGCAAAGGGGCGATCCTTCCGCGGGTTCATACCCACCAAGCACCATGGCCTTGGTTGAGCCGTTGTCAGCCCGCTCCCGCCTGAATTCTTCGCGTCGCGGTTAGAACACCATTCGTCTTCCAATTACTTTCCGCCGAATCAAGGGAAGGTTCCATCCATGCGAAAAAGTCTGCTGACGTTCGTTGTGGCGTTGTTCGTCGGAACAACCCTCACGACATTCGTTCCCGCCGCCGGGATCCTCATTCCGAAGGAGAAGAAGGTTCCTCCGCTGGCCATGGTCAACCACTTGGTGACGGTCGATATCGAAGACCAAGTGGCCACCACGCAAGTCCAGCAAACGTTTCGCAATCACACCGATCGGGCCCTCGAAGCTACCTACATTTTTCCCGTTCCCAAGGGAGCGAGTGTCAAGAAGTTCACGATGTGGGTCGGCGACAAAGAAGTCGCGGGTGAACTCCTGCCAGCGAAAAAAGCACGAAAAATCTACACCGACATCGTGCGTCGCACCCAAGACCCTGGACTCCTTGAGCACATCGGAAATAACCTCTTCCAGGTTCGCGTGTTTCCGGTGCCAGCCAACGGCGAACAGAAAATTCGCCTGAGCTACAGTTCGATCTGTACGAGCGAAAACGATTTGGTCAGGTTCGTTTATCCGCTCAAGACCGATGGCAAAGCCATTCGAACGCTTGAGAAGTTCTCGGTCCAAGTCAACCTCAAGTCCCAGCACCCGTTGCAGAACATTTACAGTCCAACACACGCCGTTACGATCACCCGAAAGAACGACAACCAAGCCCAGGTCGTCTTCGAGAAGGCACAAGGCCTGCTGGACCGCAACTTCTTTCTGTATTATTCCGCAAACCCAGGCGACGTCGGGCTGACAACGATCACCCACCGTCCCGAGTCGGACATTAAGGGCCATTTCATGCTGCTCGTCTCGCCGCGTGCGGACTTGTCCAAAGCCCAACAAGTTCCTCGCGACATCGTGTTCGTCCTCGACACATCCAGCAGCATGCGAGGCAAGCGGATCGAACAAGCCCAAAAGGCCCTTACTTACTGTATTGAACATCTGGGTCCGAACGATCGATTTTCGATCGTTCAGTTTGCCACGGGAGTGAACAAGTATTCCCATGAGTTCCTCGAAATCACTGACGGGAACATCACACGAGCGACGCGATGGATCAACAATCTCAAGGCCGCGGGTGGCACAGCCATCGACCGAGCCCTCGAAACCGCCTTGTCGATGCGTTCCAAGGATGCGACGCGGAACTTCACAATGGTGTTTTTCACTGACGGCTTGCCGACCATCGGCGAACGCAACCCCGACGTCATCCTCAAGAACTTCTTGAAGCGAAACACCGACAACACTCGCCTCTTCACGTTCGGCGTAGGCAACAATGTGAATGCGTCGTTGTTGGACCAGTTGGCCGAGAAATCCCGAGCCTTGACGACCTATGTCCAGGAAGGGGAACAGATCAATGCGAAAGTCGCAAGCCTCTACAACAAAATCAACAAGCCCGTTCTGGCCAACTTGAAGCTCACCGTCAGCCCGAACGTGAAACTTGCCGACATTTATCCTCAACGTCTCCCTGACTTGTTCCACGGAACCCAACTCGTCGTCCTTGGGCGATACGAAGGCCACGGCAAAGCAAAGATCAAGCTGGTCGGCCAGGTCGGCAAGGAAGAACGAGATTTCCACTACACGATTGCTTTTCCAGAGAAGACCCCAGAGCCGAAGCCCTTCGTTGAAGACCTCTGGGCTCGCCGAAAAGTCGGATACCTGCTCGACCAAATTCGTCTCAACGGCGAGCAAAAAGAACTCGTCGAAGAGGTCGTCGCTCTGGCCAAACGGCACGGCATCACGACCCCGTATACGAGTTGGTTGGTCGTTCCAGACGCTCCTGTTCCAGTTGTCCGTCGCCCCGTCGATCCGAAGAGGCCCGACGTTCACTTTAATCTGGGACCAGCGGCATCGGCATCGGCTCCCGTTCCGCCAGGACTGACTGGTGGCAGTGGAAGCGGGGCTCCTGGTGGCGCGAAGAATCCGCAGAAAGTTTACGAATTCGCTCGCCAAGTCCAGAAAGACACCAAAGCGGCTTTTGACTCTCGAAGGAAGCTCGCCGAGGCGTCCATCAATAAGTCGATTAACGAATTGGCCAAAGCGAAGAAGGAAGGCAAACTCGGCACCGCTAAAAGCAACAATAAGAGCGGTAAACGCAAATCCAGCGATCAGACGCACGGATATTACACCCCGCACTTCAAGGCCCTTCAAAGGGCCCAGACGCAACTCGAGACGTATCGCGAGGCCGAGGACGCCCTACGCAAGCGTGCCTGGAGTGTCCTCCAAAATGGCCGCGTCGGCGTCAACCTTTCGATCGATACGAACAACTTGCGAAACCAGTGTCAGCTGACCCAAACGGCGACTCGCCGGGTTCAGGACCGCAATTGCCTGGAAATCGGCGGCGTTTGGATCGACGAGGCCTTCAACGCCAAACTCAAGGCCGTCACCGTCAAAGCGATGAGCAAGGCTTACTTCCGTATCCTCGAACGACATCCGGTCGTCCGAGACGTTTATCGTCTTGGGAACCACGTCGTTTGGGTGACGCCAAGCGGGAAGGCCTTGGTCATCGACCTCGGCCACGGTGAGGAGGAAATGAGCGACGCGGAAATCGACGCCCTATTCAAAAAGAAGAAGGAATAACGACGATTGCTCCTTCCGATCGCAACACGGATGCCCGGCATGAGATCGTGTCTCGTGCCGGGCTTTTTTTGTGCGCTCGATTCGAGTAAAACCCGATCCAAGCCTCAATCCAGAGGTTCTACTCTGTCGCCGTTGCGTGGCTCAAAAAAGGACATGCCGATGGCGACGCTTGTTCGTCCGTCAACCTCTGCAAAAACCGGTTTTGGTCTCGCCAAGCCTAAACGACCTTGTTTCTTCTCCACTTTCCATAAGTTCCCAAACCAACCACGAAACAGAATACCCATGCGTTCGTCATTCCATGGCCAGGAATGCGGAACACCCCCGAAAAAGTCTCGGGTCGCTTCGTCTTGCCCACAAAGGTATAATTCGAGTTGTGTTGGACAGAAACACAATCACCTTGCCTTCCACCCGATGCCTGACACCTCATTTAGCGCCAGGATGGTTGGTTCGCCATCATGACCAAACACGAAAACTCTTGAACCCACAGGAGGGACTGCCGTTCATGTCACGCTGGAATCTCATTTGGTTACTTGGTGCTTTGGCCTTCGTCGTGATCGGATTTCCGATCGCTTTGACTGCTCCCGTTCTCACAGGTGATAGTCCCGAAAATAACAAGTACAAGAACATCAAATTGCTCGTCCAGGTGTTGGGCGAAGTCGAGGAAAACTACGTTCGTCCGCTCGACGACAAACAAATGCGCAAGGTCGTCGAAGACATGATCAACGGTGGTTTGAGTGGACTCGATCAACACTCGAGCTTCATCGGCCCGGAGGAATTTAAGCAGTTCGAAAAACATAGCCGTGGTCGATTCGGCGGCGTGGGAATTCGAATCACCGACGATCGAGCGAGCGGAGCCATCTTCGTCGAAACCCCAATGGTCGGGACTCCCGCTTATAAGGCCGGAGTTCGCGCTGGAGACCTCATTCTGAAAGTCGATGGCAAGTCGACGTTGAACATGACGACAAAAGACGCCGTCCAGCTGATCACCGGAAAACCGGGAAGCAAGGTGACGTTGACGGTCCGTCACCTGGGCGAGAAGGGCACTGAAGACATCGAGATCGTTCGAGACATCATTGCCATCGACAGCGTTCTTGGTGACCTCCCAATGCCCAATACGGCCCAAAAATGGGAATACATGGTCGACAAGAAAAATGGCATTGCTTACATCCGCATCATCGCGTTTACCGAAACGACCGTAAAAGAATTGACGGAAGTTGTCGAAAAACTCCAGGAAGAGGGCATGAACGGCCTGATCGTCGACATGCGAGACAATCCAGGAGGCTTACTCAACGCGGCCATCGATGTTGCGAGCATGTTTCTCGAACCTGGACAGGCCGTCGTGAGCACGCGTGACCGAGGAAAGAACGAAAAAGTCTATCGGGCAAGCCCGCCTGATGGATTCCGACCGATCCATAACGTCCCGATCGTTATCATGCTCAATCGGTATAGTGCGAGTGCCAGTGAAATCGTGGCGGCTGCCTTGCGTGATCACTTGCGGGCGATCCTGATGGGCGAACGGAGCTTCGGTAAAGGTAGCGTCCAGAACGTCATTATGATGGAAAACCGGACCAGCGCGCTCAAACTTACGACCGCGAGTTACTGGCGTCCGAATGGAAAGAACATCCACAGGTTCCGCGGTTCCAAAGAAGAAGACGAATGGGGCGTCAAACCGAACAAGGGTTACGACATCGAGCTGTCACTGGAAGAACGCGTGGAGTACTACAAATATAGACGCAAGAGAGATGTCGTGAGGAAAAACGGCGAAGCCGAAGCCGAGAAGAAAGAAGCGACCAAGGACGACAAGGACAACAAAGACAGCAAGGACGACAAGGACACCAAGGACGAGAAAGTGACCAAGCCTTTCAAAGACCGAGTGATGGAGAAGGCATTGACTTACTTGCGCAAAAAAATCCGAGGCAATGCTCAGAAACAACAGCCCCAAGGTCTGATCTTGCCACCGCCTGCCAAGAAAGTGGAGCCTCCAGTTGCGCCGAAGGGGCAACCGCAATCCCAACGGCCCGGCGTAACCCGTCAACCGATTTCTGGTTGGCCTGTTCCTCGATTAGTAAGACGGAAGATCGTCTGGCCATCGTAGGAAACGTTGAGAATTGAGAGTTAGGAATTGAGAGTTGAGAGACCAAATTAGAGCCATTGCTTTTTGACAAGGCCGAGTTCATCAAAGCCTGGCCAGGAACGCGCAGGACTATTTCTTTCTCTCAACTCTTCCCTCACCCTCGTCCGACGAAAGGCATCTTGCTTGCCATGACGTTCATGAACAGGACGTTGGCATCGAGCGGTAGGCTCGCCATGTATGCCACACCTCGAGCGACGTTTTCCACATCCATGGTTGGCTCGACGGCCACTTCTCCATTGGGTTGGAGCACGCCGTCCTTCATCTTCGCGGCCATGTCCGTCAGTGCGTTGCCGATGTCGATCTGACCGCAGGCGATGTTGTACTTACGACCATCGAGAGCGGTCGATTTCGTGAGGCCGCTCACAGCATGTTTGGTGGCCGTATACGGAGCAGAGTTCGGTCTGGGTGATTGGGCCGAGATGGAACCGTTGTTGATGATGCGTCCGCCTTGCGGGTTTTGGCTCTTCATCAGGCGAAATGCTTCCTGGGTGCACAGGAACACTCCGGTCAAATTGACGTCGACGACTTTTCGCCATTGTTCGAGTGTGACGTCTTCGAGCAAAATCGGCGGAGCGCCCGTTCCAGCGTTGTTGAACAAGACATCAAGACGACCAAACTGGCTCTTCGTCTTGGCAAACAAGTCTCCCACAGATGTGGGGTTTGTGACGTCGGTAGGAACCACCAGCGCGCGGTCGGTGATTGCTCCAGCCATCGCGACGGTCTCTTGCAAAGTTTCCTCGCGACGCCCCGCGACTACCACCGAATAGCCTTCCTTCCAGAAGGCCAACGCGACGGCCCTTCCTATTCCGGAACCAGCTCCCGTGACGATAGCGATTTTGTTCTCCGAACTCATGAAGGTGGTCTCCCGTTGGAATCGTCTGTGAGACAGTTCAGAACCTGTCCTACGCCCAATGACAATTCCAAAATACAGGCGCACACCACTCTTGCAAGTCTGCACCCAAAGACGCTTCGATTACTTCGATTCCTGGGACTTATCTGGCACGCTGCTCTCTCGAACGATGAGTTCGCCGGGGACTGAGACCTTGACTGTGCGACCGGCTGGGTGGTTGATCCGTTGTCGCATGAGTCGCAAGGCATTGCGAACGATTCCTTCGCCGGGATAAGCATAGGTCGTGACGCCCACGGTGAACAAGTCTCCGATGGGAAGGTTGTCAAACCCGACGACAGCTATGTCATCGGGAATGCGAACACCCCGAGTGAACAGTTCCACAATGAGACCGATCGCAAAGGCATCTTGATAGCAGATGACGCCATCGATCTGTCGAGCCAGAAGTTCGTCCGCGAGCCACCGTTCGCAACGTTTTCCAGTTACCCCCTCAGGTTGTTGGAGGATAATCGGTTCATAGTCGGCTGAACTTCTTCCCGACAAGTGCGCTACGCGTAACTGATGGAGGTAGCCGGCGACACGTTCGTCGTGCGAACTGGTTGGTGACGCCACAACAATGGCGATGCGTTTTCGTCCTATTTGGAGGAGGTGTTCGGTCGTCCGAACTCCGCCATCGAGGTCGTCCACAGCAACCAAGTCGTGCTCGAGTTCGCGAGAGTGCCCTCTGAGGTTGCGTTCCAGCAGGACGATCGGCATATTTTCACTACCGCACAACTCAAGGAATTTTTCGTCTTGTGCGGCCGTCGCGTCACTGCTTCGCGACGGTAGAAAAAACATTCCGCCAACTCCGTCGTTTTTGGCTCGGCGAATTTGCTCTTGCATCTCCCGGCGACTGACGCCCTGACCGAGGTCGAAGGATTCCTGGAACGCGACGCCCTCTTCGCCGGCGATGGTTTCGAATCCCAAGCGAGAAACGGCCGAGTTGAGCTGCTGCCACTCTCCCGAAGTGACTCGCAGACAGAGCCCCCATTTTTCCTGGCTTGCTCGGCCTTCGGGAACCGTTTGATACCCTCGGGAGTGTTCCTTGCGACGGATAAGGCCCTTCGAACAGCACACCTGAATGGCGCGAGCCGCTGTGACGATCGAAACATCGTGCTCGCTGGCCAGAACACGAAGGCTCGGAACTTTTCGATCGTCCCAAACGCCAGACCGAATGCGATTTTCGAGGTCTTGCGCGACTTGAAGGTATTTAGGTTCTTCCGATTTGTGCAACATATTCGCCACGTCTGTTTCACGACACAATTCATTTCAATAATTCATACGTCTTTCTGTATTAACAAATGTTGGTAGATTGTCAACTTGAAATACTCCTAGCTTCCTCTTTTGGGTATCATGAAACATCGCCTTGGATTCCACGAAGAAGAGGAATCAGGAAACTTCTGAAAAGAGCAATTGATCGAGAAGTTCGGGTTTTTAGACGTAGAGAAAGGCGTGTAAAGGCGAAATCGTGAGGAATAGATTCGCGCAGACCGAAGGAACAAACTACCATATCGACAAACTCCAATCAGGTTTCCAACTGGAGTTTTCAAATCGGCCATTACTGAGACAAGTCCTGTATTTTCGGGAAGACATTCCGCATTTTGTATGCTACAAACGGAATAAATTGTTAGTTCAAAATGCGTGAGTGTCAGCCGTTATCGTAGAGACTTGAATTTCTTGACACATTCGGTAATGGCCACTTCTGTGGGCAACCGTTCGATACTGGAAGCGCCAAAAAAGCCAACGACTCCTTCGGTGTTCTCCAAGATGTATTGGGCATCTTCGGGTTCGGAGATGGGACCGCCGTGGCAAAGCACGAGAACATCAGAGCGGACTTTTTTGGCCGCGTCGTGCATCGCCTGGATTCGCTTGGCGGATTCTTCGAGTGTCGGAGCAGTCGTCTGGGCTCCGATGGTCCCCTTGGTCGTCAGGCCCATATGGGGAATCAAAACATCTGCCCCGGCCTTGGTCATCGCAGTCGCTTCGTCCGGATTAAAGATGTAGGGGCAAGTCAGTAGCCCTAGCTCATGGGCTTCGCGAATCATGTCGACTTCCAGACCGTAACCCATTCCGGTCTCTTCCAGGCCGATCCGGTACGTTCCGTCGATGAGACCGACCGTCGGAAAATTTTGCACGCCGCTGAACCCGACCGCTTGGACTTCTCGCAAGAAGAGCTTCATGATCCGAAATGGGTCGGTCCCGCACACGCCCGCCAGAACCGGAGTGTTTCTGGCGACGGGAAGGACCTCGCGAGCCATGTCGATGACGATTTGGTTGGCGTCGCCGTAGGGCATCATGCCGCTCAGGCTACCGCGGCCAGCCATCCGAAAGCGGCCCGAATTGTAGATAATGATCAGGTCGATGCCGCCTGCTTCGGCGCACTTCGCGCTGATGCCTGTCCCAGCACCGCCGCCGATGATGGGCTTCCCGGCCTCGAGTTGGGCTTTGAGACGGTGGAGGCATTCTTCGCGGGTGAAAAGACTCATCGAATTCTCTCATGTTGGGGCGACTGGTGCGTTTTTTGTATGGGTATGGCGCATCGCGTTGATGTGTAGCCCCAGCGAAGAATTTTGTAGGGGGGCAAGCAAAGCGTAAGCCAGCGAAGGCCCCATGAGACCGAGACTGTGTTGGTATGAACCTCACTGCCTGCTTACACCGATTGCTTTTCTTGGACGCCTTCGGGATGCATCTCGCTCGGAACAAGGCCCGCCACAGGACTCAGCTCTCCGGCTGAGTTTTCGGTTTCCGAGGTGGACGTCTCAATCACTCGCATGGATTTCCATTTGCCTCCGCGGAAACGAAACAGGAACACCACACCGAGCGTGCAAATGTAGAGCGTCGCAGCCGTCCAAGCTCCGTAGACCCCGAGTCCGAAGACCTTCACCAAGTAGGTCGGCAAGACCATCAACGGCCAAGCCAAAGTAACCGTCGTGAGCGTCACGAACTTTGTGTCCCCAGCGCCCTTCAGGGCAAACGAGAAGATCAAGTTGAAGCTGTCGAACAGGCAATAAAACGCTACGAACCGTAACAGGGTCGGTACTAGAGCGGCGACGGCGACCCAGTCCTTCGGATCACGTTGTGTTTCGAAGAGGGCGACGTACATCTGAGGGAAGAAGATGAAGGTGATGCCGATGGTCGTCATGACTAGCCACGCCATCGTGAAACCGGCATAGGTCACGCGTTCGGCGGACTCCGGCTTGTTTTCGCCGAGACGTTGCCCGACAAGGATCGAGACCGCCTGGCCAAATCCCACGGTCGGCATGAAGGCAATCATGTTCATCGTGAACGCGATGCTCGTAGCCGCTATCTGCGCCGGTCCCATCTGGCCGATGATCACTGTAAAGATCGTGAAGACGACCCCGTCCATGGCCCACTGAAGACCACTGGGTAGGCCGAATCGCATCAACCGCCCGAATAACGCATCGTCGAATTTCCAGCCCCGCCAAGTCGCGAAAGTCTCGGAAAACTTCGGCTGTAAAAAAAGCCCGATGGCTAGCAAGGCTGACACCCACGAGCCAATGACTGTTGCCCAACCGGCACCAGCAATACCCCACTCCGGAAATCCCCACCAACCAAAAATCCAAAGGAAATCGAGGACCGCGTTGACGAACATTCCCATGAAGTTGATGAGCATGACGATGTTACTTTCGCCGCGCCCAAGGTAAAACGCGGTCGCCGCTGCGGTCAACGCCATGGGCAACGCGGCGAAGCAGAGACAGCGGAAGTAGGTCGCTTCGAGAACTTGGAGTTGGGGTTCGTGTCCGAACTGGCTCATGATCCAATCCGCCGGGAGCGCGAATAACATGAACGCGACCCCACCGGCCAAGGCAAAATACAACGCTTGCCAGACGACCGGTCCGACGCGGTCTTTGCGACCAGCGCCAATGTATTGGGCCACAAAGGTGGCGGCGTATCCAGCCGTGTTTTGTAAAAGCGAAAACGCCGTCCAGAACAATAGCACACCGGCCATGGCCGCCCCGACGGCGTCGCTGTCGTAACGGCTCAAGAGGACTCGGTCGATCGTGATTTGGATCGTCCAAAAACTGTTACTCACGATCAACGGGAGTGCGACCCGAAACACTTCCTTGATGTCTTGGCGACCGAACCACCCCATCCCTGTCTTGGTACTCATAAAGTCCCCTGTTGATCCCATGGTCTCAGAAACGACGCTGGCCACTAACTAGATCAGAGCCGTCCCAATCAGGATATGTTCGCTTTGCGAAGAAGATTTCGTTTTTTTTGGGGTTTCATGAGAGCTTCATGAACGGGAGCTGAGGGCCGAGAAGCGTAAAAGACGTCAGGTGGGCCTTGGCCCACCTGGAATTGCAGCAACGATCGAGATGGAGGGCTTTCGCCCACCCGCCAAGCTACTTCGACCGGAGTGACTCGAGGTAACTCACGAGCGAAGCCAGTTCTTGCGACGTCAAGTTGTTCACGAGTCCTTCCGGCATCGTCGACATCTTGATCATTTTGCGACGGGCAATCGTGTTCGTCGGCAAGAGAACGGATTTTCCTCCGGTCGTGCGGAGTTCGACTTCGTCGGCGGCCTCACGAACGATGAATCCGGAATAGAATTTGCCCGCCTTGGTTTGGATCAAGTTGGTGTCGAAACCCTGGGCTATCTTATCGCTTGGCTTGAGAATCGATTCGATCAGTTGAGTCCGGTTGTAACGTTTCCCAATGTCGATCAACGATGGACCGAGCGGTCGTTGGTCGGACGACACCGAGTGGCAAGCGACACAACTTTGGGTCTTGAAGAGTTTTGCTCCCAGCGAGACCTTTCCTTTCTGCTTGAGAGCGAACTGGAGAGTTTTCTCGAAGCCCAAGTTCCCGATTTGGTTGGGGTTCGACGGATCGAACTTCGGTACCTTCACTTCGATCGTCGGAGTGATATCTCGCACTTTTGCCTTGGCCACAAGGTTAGGCGGCAAGTTCTTCAACACAACACGGTGGCGGTCAAGTTCGGAAACCATCATCTTGACGGTGTCGGAGTCAGCGACCTTGGTGAGTTCGCGACGCAGGACTTTCTCGATGCGAGGTGTTTCCCCCCATGGTTCTCTGTGATAGTACGGCCCTGTTGTGTCTGGACGAGTTCCCCACCAAGTCCCTTGATAGTCCCCTTCCTTGAAGTACAGGCGGATGAGGGTTTTGAGAATGCCCCGTCGTCGCTCGACATCCGAGGTGCGTAAGCGAGGAATGAGTCCCGCAACCGCCTTCTTGTTGTGCATGTACCTCAGTGCCCACAAAGCAGCGTCGCGATGTGGTCCATCGAGGGCTTGCAAACAAGCGTCGGTCGCATTGAGTTCGGCCAGAGTTCGGACGGCGATGTGCGGCAGAACACTAGCGGGATCCGAAGTCGATCCGAACAGCTCAGGCACTTCGTCGGCAAAAACCATGAACGTAACCGTGCCCTGGCCTTTGCATGATTCGTCGAGGGAGCCCTGTGCTTTGAATGTCGTATAACCCTTGGGCAGGTTGTACTCAATGATCGACACCGAGTGGGTGCCGATCCCGTACTTGACTTTCTGTTTCTTGCGAATTCGCATGGGTTGGTTGCGGCAATTACGATTCACATAAACGCCACCCCATCCAGCCTTGGCCGAGACCCATTTCAGGTCTGTCAGTTTCATCTCTCCTTCGGGACCGACGAGCCGAGGTTCGACCCAGTCGGCATGGTCGTTTCCGTTACCGTCCCCCGAATCTCCGACGACGAGATAGAGTTTCTTGGCTCCAGTGATGTCGTGTTGAATGTCGGCGACTTGGCGTTTTTTGACGGCGACGCGGAACCCTTGTCGTTTTTTCGCGGCCTTCTTCGTGGTCGCTAATGGCAGCAGTGCTGCGGCTACTTCGGAATTTCCCAGACGACCGAGGCCGATCATCGCAGCGAGCTGGACGCGAGGGTTCTTGTCTTTCAAGGCATCGACAAAGACTTGCGTCGGCACACCTTGGAGTTGGGTCATTCGGTCCGTCAACGCTCGCAATGCGTATTCGCGGACCGTCTCGTCTTTCGTTAATGTCACCAAGGCCGGACTGGCCTTGGCTCCGAGGAGTTGCTTGTAAGTGAAGATCGCCGCGACTCGCGAATTCAATGGACCGGCTTTCGTGGCTTCGAGAACACCGGCAAGAATCGTGTCCGTGGGTCCTCGACGGAGTATCTCGAGTTGGGTGTGGAATCGGCGAACGTGGCTGTTCGACTGGAGTTGTGCGACTAACTCTGTCCCACTGAGTTCACGTAGGTTTGGGAATGGAGTTGGCTTGTGTCCTTTGGGTTTGAGCTGCGCAACGTATCCCACGTTCGGGCCTTTGTAGCGAAACTGACCACCGAGCCAGCTACTAATATAAAGCCGCCCAGAACCATCGACATCGATGTCTGTTGGTCGTGGTATGTTCACGAACGTTTGTTGTTCTGCCGTATAGGTTGGCCCGACTCGTTTTAGTGGATGATAATAGACAACGCTCCGGCCCCAATCACACGTCAGTAAGGCATGGTCATAAGGCTTCGGGAGAGTCGGTTCGCTGACGAACATGGCTCCACAGCCGGAACCTCCGCCATAATCCGCCAGTGGCGGCATGATCTCATCACTAAAGTTTTTGAATAACGAAGGATAGCCATATCTCGCGGATTGGACGATATGAGAAAGACGGACGTTCCAACCGCCTCCATCATTGGTGTTGTCGCGAGTGAACATATTGAGCTGGGGATCGATCGAGACATCCAGAATGTTTCGGAGCCCACGAGCATAAAGTTCCATCTCGCCACCGTCGGGTCGAACTCGAACAACTCCCCCACCTTTGAGCGTGAGAACACGGCCGTCCTTCCCCTTGGCTTTGAGAAATCCGAAATCACCCACGGCGATATAAATCCAGCCGTCGATACCCATGCGGATTCCGTTCGTCGTGTGGTCGGCTCCTCGCTTGTTGAGGAAGTCCGTTGTAATTCCAGTGATGAGAGTCTCGCTTTTGTCCGCTTTGCCATCACCATCCGTGTCCGTGTAAAGGCTTAAGAATGGTGGGTGTAAGACCCACAATTTACCGTCGTGATAAATGAGACCTCGCGGATGATCGACTTTGGCAAACGTATTGATCTTGTCGGCTTTTCCGTCGTTGTTGGTATCGATGCAACGAACGACGCTCCCTTTGCCTTTAGCTCGTCCGAGGGAACCTTCGGGATCGACTCCGACGAACACTTCACCTGTCGGTGCTGCGGTGAGACAGACGGGATAGTTGACCTTCGGGGGTTCGGCAAAGATCGAAACCTCAAAACCTTCGGGAGCCCTCGGCAACGCAATTGTGTTTTGCGCGGCGTTCCCTCCCAAATACAAAAAAGATAAGCTACCGAGCAGCACAATGGCTACCGTTGCATATCGAACTTTCACTACACGCTCTCCTCAAGCTCCAAGTTTTCAATAATGTTATCGATTGCTTTGACACTGTGAGGATATCGAGCGATGAGAATGCCGACAAGGATGGAATAGAGAGGGCCGAGCGAGCATTCCTGGAACAGTTCACCGTTGTGTTAAGCACGGTTGACAGTCCATTGAGGTCCTCAGGCCAAGAACCCCTTTCTTGTTCTTTCGTTTATTTCGTCCCTTGCGGTTCTTCTTCTGGCCGGGCGTATTTTTCAGCTCTTCGTAACGTTTCCGTACGCGTTTGTACTCGGGATTGACGCACTTCTCACGCCACTGCAACATGACTTCCAACAATCCGTTGTCCGATTCCGGATACTGCCCCTTGTCATCGGTCTTCTTCATCCAGGCGCTGAGAATCTTGCGGTGTTGGAGCAAGACATCCGCATAGTCCTTGTTGTCGGCCAAGTTCCGAATTTGATGTGGATCCTTGGTCAAATCGTAGAGTTCCTCCTTGGGTCGCGTGGGGCCGAAAAATCGAGCCTGGACCTCATTGAGCTTCCCGGCCTTGTACATCGTGCGGACGCCTTCGAGGAAGTCGCGGCCATCGCGGTACTGCGGCTGAAGCCAGGGACGATCCGTCATGAAATTGCGGATGTAACGATACTTTTCCGTTCGCACGGTCCGGATACGGTCGATCGTGTAGTCGCAACGATCACGAGCCGAGATGACATACTTTCGAGCCCGATAGTCTTTTCCAAAGAGGTCTTGACCCTCGAACCACTTTGGCTTTTTCATGCCTGCGAACCGGACCGTCGTGGCCGAAATGTCGAGCGAGCTGATCATCTCGTTGCGTCGTTGGCCCTTGGGAATCCCCGGCCCGATCATGACAAGAGGAACGTGAACGCCGCCCTCGTAGCAAAACTGCTTGTGGCGGACCGAGTTGGGCATGCCGTGGTCGGAAAAGAAAATCACAATAGTGTTCTCGAGGAGACCGTCTTCCGCAAGCCTCGCCAGGATCTGCCCGATCTCCATGTCCGTGACCCTCGCCGTGTCCTTATGAACGGCAAAGTGTTTGTGCATCAACGGGTTGTCGGGAAAATACGGCGGCACCGGCGTTTTCTCGGGAGCTGCCCGCACAGCTAGTTTCTTCCTGCCGCTGAGAAGAGCAAAAAACCACTTGCCCCCGCGAAGTTGAATTTGCCCAAAAAACGGCTGGCCTTTCTCCCGCCCTCGCCACGGATAGTTTCGGTTCGGCGCGGCATAAAGTTCGGAGCGGTCGTAGACAAAGTTGTAGTCGTCCTTGCCAATGTTGAACGTAAAGTACCCAAGCATGCGGAACAGTTCCGGGAGTGTCTTGACGCCCTCCGGCAATTGGATCGGTGCAACCTTCGACCGGGAACTTCGGTGATTGTGGATTCCGAGAGTCGTTTGGTAGGCCCCCGTAATGATTGCGGAACGACAAGGCGAACAAACTGGAGCCGTGACGTAACATCGAGAGAACAATACCCCTTCTTGGGCCATCTTGTCGAGAATGGGTGTGTGTCCCTTATTGACCGGGTCACCATAACATCCAAAGGCTGGGTTCAAATCTTCCGCGACAATCCAAAGGATGTTCGGCCTTTGTTTGGCCTTCTCACCGGCTTCCACCTCGGTCCCCCAGAACGCCAACACCAATAACACTCCAATCCCAAACCGTTGAAACTTCATGCTGGATTCCCCTCTTGGAAGATCGTCACGCCATCGTTGTGGTCGGTCCCTTTTACGTTGACAAGCTCGCAGCACAAGCAACTCGTCTGTGTTCTTTTCGTCCCAATCTTGGGCAATGGCACCATGCGGTTGTACCACAACACAAACACAGGTTCACGCATTTCTGTTCGTGTTCTGTGTTTTTGCCCTCTGAGGGGCGATAGATCTTGGCCGTGAGTGCGGGCCTCATTTTTCTTGGGGTGCGACCAGCTTGAGCGTCAGCGAAAACACAAGCACACCAAAAAAAAAGGGTGTGCCTGCGTCGTTCGTGAAAACGACCCAAGTACACCCTTGCAAGTCCAAACAGCAATAAATTTCGCTTCTCTCGATTGACGACTTACTAAGTCAAAATCTCCCGAACGACACGCCCATGCACATCCGTGAGGCGGAAATCGCGTCCGCTGTACCGGTAGGTTAGCCGTTCGTGGTTGATACCCATCAGATGGAGAATGGTCGCATGGAGGTCGTGAACATGAACCTTGTTTTCGGTGGCCGCGAAGCCAAATTCGTCGGTCGCTCCATAGACCATCCCGCCGCGAACCCCGGCCCCTGCCATCCACACGGTGAAACCATGGTGATTGTGGTCCCTTCCGTTCTGTCCTTCGGATGTCGGGGTACGTCCAAACTCACCGCCCCAAAGCACCAAAGTATCCTCCAGGAGTCCGCGTTGTTTCAGATCACGCAGCAAGGCTGCCACCGGTTTGTCGCTGCTCCTGGCCTTGGAACGATGGCCGTTCTCAA
Organism: uncultured Alcaligenaceae bacterium; assembly: GCA_964423615.1. Classification (GTDB taxonomy): domain Bacteria; phylum Planctomycetota; class Planctomycetia; order Gemmatales; family Gemmataceae; genus CAYRFQ01. Next base: position 29,584 of record CAYRFQ010000016.1, read on the forward strand.
TGTTGCCATGGTCGTCCCAGGGCTGGCCACTTCCGTAAAAGACCTGAACCATACGCACACCACGTTCCACCAAGCGACGCGCCACCAAACAGGCGTCACTGAAGTAACCGCGACCGTATTGCTCGCGAGTAGTTCGAGTTTCGCGAGTTAGATCGAAGGCTTGTTGAGCTTCCGTCTGCATACGAAACGCCATTTCCAGCGATTGAATCCGGGAGTCAAGTTGGTCGTCACCCTGTCGTTGCTGTTGATGCATACGGTTCAGTTGGTTGATGAGATCCAACTGTTGTCGCTGAGAGCGTTGCGTCAGATAACGATTATGGATGTGCTCGACCGCCCGCCGCGGGTCCATGTTGCGAATGTGAGAGCCCTGATAAATCCCCGGTAAAAAACTATTGCCCCATAATTGTGGCCCTACCACCGGATTACCCGGACACAGAACCATGAACCCTGGCAGATTTTGGTTTTCGGTACCCAAACCATAACACAACCACGATCCCATACTGGGGCGGATGGGTTGGGTGTTGCCACAGGTCATCATCAACAGGGATGGTTCGTGGTTGGGCACATCAGTATGCATCGAACGAATGACACAGATGTCGTCGATACAACGACCGACGTCAGGGAATATTTCACTGACCTCGATCCCGGACTGACCACAACGGTGGAAACGAAATGGCGATTGGAACAGCCCCCCTGTCCGTCGTTCGGTCCGCAGGTCGGCGGCTGGCGGTCTTTGACCATGGTATCGTTTCAGTGCCGGTTTGGGATCGAAGGTATCGACCTGCGAAGGCCCACCATTCATGAAAAGATGAATGACGCGTTTGACTTTGGCGGGGAAGTGCGTTGGCTTGGGCGAGAGCGGATTATTGGCTTCGGCCTGAGGCAGTGTCTCTGACCCAAGCAATCCATCCTGTTGTAACACACCGGCCAATCCCAAAACACCGAGGCCTGTTCCCATGCGTTGCAATGCTTCACGCCGAGACAACGGCAAGGAATCGATATAGCGATTCATGAGTGTTCCTTTATGAATTAATCCAGGTAAATGAATTCGTTAGTAGCTAGCAAAGCCTGGGAATACTGTTCCCAACGTGACAGTTGGTCCTGTCCCTGTGTCGCGGCTGGCAGTCTCAGGAACCGCTCGCCGAGGGATTGCTCTTGATCCGTCGGCGAACGACCAAAGGCCAACCGATACGCGAGGCGGATTCGTTCTGGGTCGGAGGAGGCCTCCTTTTGCACCCTGTGAGCAAACGCCTTGGCCATGTTAACCATGAAATCACTATTCAACACGAAGAGCTGCTGTTGGGGCACGGTCGTATCGGTACGTTTGGCACTCGTGACATTGGCGTCTGGAAAATCAAACAGCCGCAGCAATCCATCCAGTTTATGGCGGCTGATTTTGGCATAGACGGTACGACGACGATTGTTTTTATCGCCCAGATCGATCGTCGGCCCACCCAGAGCGCGATCCAGTTGACCAGAAACCGCAAGGAGAGAATCACGCCAAATTTCGACGTCAAGACGACGTCGACTCCACTGCCAGCGATAGAGATTTTCGGGGTCGATTTTTTCGTTATTCGCATTACCGACACTACTCAGCTGGTAAGCCGTGGAGAGCATAATTTCTCGATGTAACCATCTCAGGGACCAACCGGATTCGATGAAACGAACGGTAAGCCAGTCCAGCAACTCTGGATGCGTGGGACGGTCTCCAAGTTTGCCAAAGTTACTCGAGGTACCCACAAGTCCCCGGCCAAAATGCCATTGCCAAACCCGATTTACGATGACCCTCGCTGTCAGCGGATTGTCACGCGAAGCGATTTCGTTGGCCAGATCCAGACGAGAATAAGGACGGGCTTTGGCGGCTTTTTCGTCGGTCGGTAAGCGGACACCAGTTACAACAGGCGGCAAACCCTTGGCGGCCCAGTCGCCTTTCTTCTTGGGATTACCACGAATGTAGACCTGCATGGTGTTTCCGCCACCACGAATGATATGAGCAACCTCATATTTTTCGGGAGCCGTTTTCTTGAGCTCGTTTAGCTCCGCTCGCATGGTTTTGAGATGACCAAGGTCCGACTTGGACAGGTGCTCTCGTTCAACTCTCCTGTTGTCGATATAGAATGGCCCCGGATTCCTTCGCACCAGATTATCCAAGAGCTGTTGTTTGGGTCTGGACCTTTTTCCTTTGGTACTTTTTTCTTTCCAAATTGCCAGAATGTCGGCAGCCACCTTGTCGGCGCCCTTTTGAACATCGACTGGGATAGTTACATCCGAATACTGTTTGGCCTTGGTTGCCGTTGGCGATTTCCTCAACCATTCTTTGAACAAAGCGTTGCGTTTTGCATTGTTACTGCCCAGGTAACTAACCCAACGATTGAGGTAATACTCGGATATGTCTTCTTCTTGGGCGATCTTACCAAGAGAATGTCTCACCTTACCTTTACGAAGGGTCTGAATTCGCCAGGCGGTCTGCAAGTACTTACTGATTTTGGCGAACTCCGGTTGAGCAAGAGCTACCACCTTTTCCTGCAACCATTTGTTGATGGCATCGTTCTTTTTCCGGATACGATTTTGGCCTTCGTTGTAAGCACGCACCTCTTCATCGCTGCTCAAGGGAGCATCGACCAGTCTGGAGCCATTGAAGATGCCAGCCAATGAATAGTAATCCTTGGTAGCAATCGGATCATACTTGTGGTCATGGCATCGGGCACACGAGACCGTCAAACCGAGAAAGCCACGCGTCAGAGTATCCACTCGGTCATCCAATTCATCCGCGATGGCCTGCGCCGCGTTTGTGTTCTTGTAATATTCCGCTCCCAAACCCAGAAAACCCAAACCGGCGAACTGGATGAATTTATCCGTATCCTTTTCTTGGATGAGATCCCCCGCAATTTGCAATTTGGCGAAGCGATCAAACGGCATATCGTCGTTGAAGGCCTTGATGACCCAATCACGATATTGGTACGCACTCGATTTCTTGCGAACGGCGAAGGTGTGAGCCTGGTCTTCGGCGTAGCGGGCCACATCGAGCCAGTGGCGAGCCCACTTTTCTCCATAATGCGGAGAATCCAGCAACCGATTGATCAAGTTCCGGTACGCATTGGGTGAAGCATCGTTGACGAACTGATCCATTTCCTTCGGAGTCGGAGGGAGGCCGATCAATTGGAAGTAAGCACGGCGAGCCAGTTGTTGTTTCGAGGCCAAACGAACCGGCCGCAGATTCTTCTCCTTCAGCTTCGCATACAGAAACCGATCGATCGAAGTTTTAGACCAGTGATGCTCGGTATTTTTCGGTACCGGACCAGCTTCGGGACACTGAAACGCCCAAAATTGACGGCCCTTTTCTAGATCAATTCCAGTTTTCACCTTCACCGACTTCCCAATTCGGGGATCAGGGGCCCCCATTTTTACCCAGGCTTCAAAGTCGGCAATCACTTTCGCTGGCAATTTACCGCTGGGCGGCATCTCCAGATCATCCTGAAAATGCAAGGCTTTGATGAGTAAACTTTCCTTGAGTTTGCCGGGGACAATCGCAGGACCGTTGTCTCCACCCTTGAGAAGCCCAGCTTTACTATCAACGAGCAACCCAGCCTTGAGGCGTTTTCTCTTGAGAGCTTTTTGCGAATGGCATCGGTAGCAATGTTGCACCAAAACCGGGCGAATTTTACTCTCGAAGAATTCCATGCCGGCCCGATCATTCTCGGCAGCGAACGTCACGGCAGGCGCAGACAGAAACGGCAGTATTAATAGCGCAACGGAGAATCTCATGAACGAATTATCCTTGGGAAAATTAGAGGTTCTTCCCTGGTGGGGTGGTGGGCAAAGGTAACCGGTTGCGGAGAGTGGAAAACGATTTTGGGTGAGGGGCTCGATTGGCCCAAGAACTTACGTTTTCAAATTCGAAAGCAGTTTCTGGTTAATAAAGATTCAGAATGCAGGTTCACAAAACAACATGCAAATTTACAAATGTCAAATTGTCTTCGTTTTCTGACCAGAAAGCAAGAGAAACTCGATTTATTTTGCCTTGGTCTCCCTTGCAGTTTCGACAGTCGATGAGTTTTGGAACCTCGGTTCTCAGCGTGTCATTTTTCGGCAATCCCCAGCACGTTCTCCACATCGTCACGGCGTCTCTCTGACGAACCGACTTCGGACATTTCGAAAAGCAAGGGTGGGCAGGCTTCAACCTTGTTGTGTTTTACTGGACAACTTCAATGATCAGCAACTCGGTCAGTTGAGGTGACGTTCGACAGGAACAAGAAGTGTTTGATCGCCACGCGTACCGAACCTGCCAGCTTGCTGCTGGCAGGTTCACGGTCCGTCTGTCGCAATCATCGGAATAAATCGACGAGTGGATCAAGGAAGGGGAGCGGATCAGCTGGAAGGACGAGCAACAGACCCAAGGCGATGCACAGGAACTGAGTAAATCCCGCTATCCAGGCTATGGTCAAGAATAGACTGCCTACAACGGGACGTTTTGTTGTCTCAGATTTCAAAAGCCTTCGGGCGCGACTCAAGTAGGAATTGCCGATGCAAAAATGGACCACCGCGCACAACAGAACCGCAAGTAGGAACAGGCCCGATCCAATATTATGAGCCAGTTCTGTGCGGCCTCGAATTTCCTGCAGGGCGATGCCAGCAAACGCGACCAGTGTACAGTTGTCCGACGAACGAAGAATCAATTCGCCGCCGTACAACCGAAGTTCATGAACCATTGCCTCTTGCGTTGCTGTGGCATCACCGTTCGTTACTGCGGAAGCAGCAGTCGGCTTTTTCGCTTGGCTATCTTCTAAAAGCTGATGGTGTTTCATTTCTCCAACCTTTGTACCAACGACCTTCTGGACCGTTTGTATCTCCTTCTCAGGAGCAGAAGGACCAAAAGTGCAAGCGTCATTCTTGTGACACGTCCATTGGATGGACGAATGTCCTGGGCAGGCACGGCACTTGCCGGAGGAGTAGTGCTGCTCGGTTGCGAGCGAGCAGGAGCCGCCTGCCTCGCTTGTCCCACTACGGGAAGGATTTCGGGCGGGCCTCGGGGTTGTTGCATTATTGGAGGTTTCGGCGGAGGTGTCTCAGCACCGTTAGGCATCGGTACCTCTTCCGTTCCCTCCGTGGTCTCATTGGGATTCCCAGACTCCTGCGGTTGTCCATCCGCCGAACCGGCAACCAAGCCCCCATTAGAAGGCAAGGCCGGAGTGAGTTCGAGCAACGATACCGATGTTGACGACGACGCTCCAAACGCTATTTCTCTACCTGGCACGATGGCACTGTCCGACACGGTCGTCAGTGCTGGAAGCTCTTCTGTTGCTAATTCCTCAGTCGAGAGGTACAGAGCAGAAAGAGCTGTTTCCGGCAGAGAGATCTCGACCTGGGGAGCAAGTGCCTCGACGCTAATCGATTCGCTCGCCTCACCTCCTTCGGAGTCACGTACGCGAATGTTGACAGGAAAAGTTCCATCCTCGGGAAACGTGAAACTAACAACGCCGGTTTGGTTGCTCAGTTCGAATGAGCCATCGTTGTCGAAGTCGAAATCAAAAGTCAGCCCACCGTCAGACATATCCGGATCGACAGCCTTGACTGTGATCAACACAGTACGTCCGTCCGGCTCAAGCGTGCTAGTAACCTCGTCGATACGAGGCGGTACATTCGGTGCAAGTGCCTCGACGCTAATCGATTCGCTCGCCTCACCTCCTTCGGAGTCACGTACGCGAATGTTGACAGGAAAAGTTCCATCCTCGGGAAACGTGAAACTAACAACGCCGGTTTGGTTGCTCAGTTCGAATGAGCCATCGTTGTCGAAGTCGAAATCAAAAGTCAGCCCACCGTCAGACATATCCGGATCGACAGCATTGACTGTGATCAACACAGTACGTCCGTCCGGCTCAAGCGTGCTAGTAACCTCGTCGATACGAGGCGGTACATTCGGTGCAAGGGCCTCGACGCTAATCGATTCGCTCGCCTCACCTCCTTCGGAATCACGCACGCGAATGTTGACAGGAAAAGTTCCATCCTCGGAAAACGTGAAACTAACAACGCCGGTTTGGTTGCTCAGTTCGAATGAGCCATCGTTGTCGAAGTCGAAATCAAAAGTCAGCCCACCGTCAGACATATCCGGATCGACAGCATTGACTGTAATCAACACAGTACGTCCGTCAGTCCCCAACGTGCTCGTCACTTCCTCAATGAGAGGCGGTACGTTCGGAGCTAGTGCCTCGACGCTAATCGATTCGCTCGCCTCGCCGCCTTCGGAGTCACGTACGCGAATGTTGACGGGAAAAGTTCCATCCTCGGAAAACGTGAAACTAACAACGCCGGTTTGGTTGCTCAGTTCGAATGAGCCATCGTTGTCGAAGTCGAAATCAAAAGTCAGCCCACCGTCAGACATATCCGGATCGACAGCCTTGACTGTGATCAACACAGTACGTCCGTCCGGTTCAAGCGTGCTCGTGACCTCGTCGATACGAGGCGGCTGGTTGACAGGTTTGGGTGGTCGTTCGATGTCGGCGAATGCGCCATCAATCCCTTGCGTAAAATCGAAGAAGTTATCGAATGGGTCGTCATCCTCTAACTGGAAGACGGCCGAATTCTCCGATTCCAGACTTTGAAACACCTCGGCAAGGACCGCTGGATCGTCAGTGTAGAAAAAACCAGTATCGAGCTTCTCGTCCCGAAAACCGCCTTCGGTGTTCACCGAAAGAGTCGTTTCACCATCCGAAGATGTCTCTTCCGTGATCACTGAGCTGAAGTCACCGAGGTCAACGTCATTAAGAAGAAAGCGATTCTCGTTCCGGTCAAAATTACCAACACCGGTGTCGCCGTCGAAAACCGTTACGCGTACGGCAAGCTCAGATAATCCATCTCCGAGCGCCGACAACAGCTCGTCAGAAAAGCCCGTCTGAGTTCCAATCGTCCCTGGGTTGCCGCGAGACTCAATAGGAGTTCCGGTATTGAAAACGCCGCGGTAAAGAGAACTGGCATTTAACTGGCTAACTACGCGTACGCCCGATTGGCCAACCAGATCGAGGACAACCCCACCGACCGGAGATATCCCTTCAGGAAGAAGCCCAAAGGTTGTGGGTGACGTGAGTGTGAAACTCGTCGGTACCGTACGGTCTTCAAGGACCTCGACTTCAGGATGGAAAGTCACTTGAGGACACTCGCGGGGGTTTTGGGGACGAGATCGGAATAATACTCGCAAAAGTGCACTATTTACAAATGCATATTATACCGACGACACGGTGACTTGAACTGTTCTCGGGGACAATTCACTAATAACTGAAACAAGTCTTATTATGTCCAAGAGAACTCCAACCTGCAACCTCTTGCCACCAAAACCTGCTGTAAATTCCTTGACTAATGAATGAATTGTTCAGAATGCTTGGCTCACTCAGTTGGTCAGTGAGAAAGTATGGGCGGCGAACGGAAAGTAAGAGACAATCAACCGAAAAAGCACTCACCCAAAAGGAAAGATAGTAAGACCCGCTGACTGTCGACCCTTGACGCATCAGAGAGTCCTCCATTCAATTCATCAGAGAGTGGATTTACTGACTTTCGATGAACACCGTTACGCCAGCGGTGAACGGTGTGAGAAAAGCAAACACTTGAGGAAAAAGGGAAGAACGAACGATGGGAAAACGAAACACATTTCTCGTGACAATTGCCTCCGTGGTGATGATGTCGCTCGCCATGTCGGGCATCGCGGGTGATTCGCTCCCCGATCCCGACGGGAAGCCCGCGGACATGAGCAAGCCCGTTCAGGTCTACATCCTGTTAGGTCAGTCCAACATGTTGGGGTTCGGCAGGATCAAGGGACTCGATAAGCCCGGCACGCTCGAGCACGCCACCAAGAAGAAAAACCTATACCCCTACCTGGTTGATGAGGCCGGCAAATGGACCGTTCGCCAAGATGTTCGCAACGTGCGCGTCATGGGTAGCGGGACTGGCGGCATGAGACTCTTTAATAACGAGTGGATGACCATCAAAAGCGGAAAGATCGGCCCCGAGATCGGCATCGGACATCACGTAGGACAAGCCGTTGACGCGCCGGTGATGATCCTCAAGAGTTGTATTGGCAATCGTGCGCTCGGCTGGGACTTGTTACCCCCAGGCAGCGAGAGTTTTGAGTTTACAGACGCCAAGGGCGTCACTTGGGTTCATGCTGGTTACAAGGGGACGCCAGACCGCTGGGTGAAAGGGACAACCCCGAAGAAGATCGGCTGGTATGCCGGCAAACAGTACGACGGCGACATTGCCAGGGCAAAGAAGGTGTTGGCTGACCTACCCAAATATTATCCCGGCGCGAAGAAATACGAGGTCGCGGGCTTCTTCTGGTGGCAAGGGGATCGCGACAGTCGTAGCCCCGCCCTTTCCAGCCGGTACGAAAAGAATCTTGTCCAACTCATCAAGCAGCTTCGAAAAGAGTTCAATGCACCCAAGGCGAAATTCGTCTGTGCCTCGCTTGGCCAAACCAAAAAGGATGCCAAGGACAACGGTGGGAAGATTCTTGAGGCCATGTTGGCGGTTGACGGCGAATCCGGCAAGTATCCAGAGTTCAAGGGTAACGTGGCCGCCGTTTACACTCACCCGCTGTCCAAAGGAGGCAGTTCCGGTGGTCACTACAATGGAAATGCGGAAACCTACATGAACGTCGGCGAGGCCATGGGCAAGGCCATGGTGAAACTGCTCAAAGCGGACTAAACCGCGTCATGAGAGCTCACTCACAACGATGTTAATGTCTGGCAGTACGGTTCTCCATTCAGCATTCGTACGAGTCCTCGCGAGACAGCTCTTGCTCCCGAGGACTCGTCACACTTCGTAAATCGCATGGCACCAGCTGTCTTGGGTTGGCTCCTGTCCATCTCGCTTGATCAGAAGAAGACCGACTCACCGGTGTCACACACACGAGAGACCGAGCTTGGACTTCGGACGCAACGGAACTACCTACCTCTCGTTTTAGCTGGCTTTTCCTTGACCCGCGCCGCCCAACGAATCGCGGCGATGATGTGCTGTCGACCAAAAGGTGTATCCAACGACCTCACATCATGTCCGAGTTCCGTATAGAAAAACCGTCCATTGTTTCGCGTGTTGATCCACGCTATGGGATGATCTTTTCCCATTGGCTTTCCACCCCGGTTCTTGAAACCTTCTCGGACGGGTTGGTAAGTGGACTCATCGACCCGTAGCAGCACCTGGACTCCTGGCCGCCCTGTCACGCTTCGGTCGTGATTCGTCCAATCGGCTTTATACGTGAAAGTAGGACCGAATCCACGCACGGCGGGATGATTCTTGGCCTTGGGATCGACAATGACGCGAGCCTCGAGGTATTCCGAATCGCTGTTAAAATCACAGCCACCAAGTTCGCTGAACCACTTCCACTTCGTTTGATGGACAAGGGCTGCGTGCAAAGCAACTATACCTCCTCCTGCCTTATACCATTTTTCCACTTTAGCCCGCTGCTCTTCGGTCAACGCCTTTGTTAGTTCAGTCGTGTTATTGAGGACGAGCACTTTGTAACGATCGAGTATTTTCGTGAGATCGCCAGCGGTCTCCGTCACATCGACTTGCATCCCAAGGTCATCAGACAAACGCGCCAACCAACCGTTGATGGCCGCATTCTCCGGATGGCGATACCAACCCGTCTTGGAAAACACCAGTACCGATCCAGTATCCCTTGGTCCACGATCGGGCTGTTTTTTCTGGGGTTCCCGTTCCAAAGCTGAAGACAGGGTCACGATCCCAATGCAGACCACAACGCCGAGCAACAATCGGAATGTCCCTTTCTTACGAGTCATGTCCGTTCCTGATTGCGACTTAGTCATGATTCATCACTCCTTCTCCCGTTTGCATTTCTATTTCGAATGGTTCTTCTTCCCGAAGTCTCTGATCGGAGTAACATCGAGAACAAACACGCTCCGACCGTGCGTTCCAATGACCAGTTCGTCATCACGCGGATGGACAAAAAGGTCATGGACCGGAGTGGTCGGTAAACTGTTGCAGAGCGACTGCCAGCTTGCGCCACCATTGACGCTCACATAAACTCCCAGATCCGTTCCAACATACAGAATGTTCTCGTGCTTGGGGTCTTCATAGATGACATTGACCGACTCAAGGGGGAGGTTGCTCGTAATGGCCTTCCAAGTCGCTCCTTTGTCGTTCGAGCGAAAGATATACGCAGAGAAATCATCGTTTCTCATTCCAGTCAGGGTAACAAAGACCGTACTGGCCTCATGGGGAGACGGATGCACACGGGTAAAGGTGTGTGGTGGAAGCCCTTTCGTGATCTTTTTCCATGTTTTTCCATCATCCTCGGTAATGTACAAGTTCGCGTTATCTGTCCCTGCATAGAGTAGTCCACGCTTCAACGGTGATTCGGCCATCGTCGTTATTGCTCGATAACGGACATTACGAACATTAGAACCTTCGGTCAGATCAGGACTAATAACTCTCCAACGGTCACCGCGGTTTTTGCTTTTGTACACACGATTGGCCCCATAATAGAGCGTTGACGAATCGTAGCGAGAAATAAAGTAGGGTGTCATCCAGGCACAGCGAACACGTGGTTGGCCCTTTGGAGAATTCGGCTTGATTCGCTTCGTTTTCCCAGACTTCATATTCTTCCTTCTGAGTTCGCCAAATTGGTGCTCATAGTAGATGACGTTTGGATCACTCGGATCTCGGTATGTAAAGTAGGAGTCTCCACCACCCCAAGGATCAAGATATACGTGTTTCCATTCGTCGGGATAACCATCTTTTGGTGTGTGTGTGCTTGGGCCAAACAGGGCAGCGTTGTCCTGGGTTCCAATATATACGTTATACGGTTTAGCCATGTCGTAGGTCACGGCATAACACTCCGCGATGGGCAGATTGTTGACGTGCAGCCAGTTCTTGCCACGATCATAAGAAAAGAACAATCCTCCGTCGTTTCCAAACACGATCCGATTCGGATTCAACGGATCGATCCACATCGCATGAGTATCCAGATGCAGCGTGCGCGCATTGTGACGAAGTAAATGGACGATGGTTCCCCCGATTTGTCGAAAGGTCCTTCCGCCATCCTTCGAAACATAGGAACGCTGACCGATGTTGTAGATTTCATCAGGGTCATCTGGTGAAACATGAATCTCGCACCAATCCCATTGGGCTCGCACGGCGTCCTTGTTCACCTTCTTCCAGGTTTCCCCTTGATCTTCCGACCTGTACAGACCGTCGCCTTTCTGGGTATCAACCAACGCGTACAGGATTTTCGGGTTCGACGGGGCCAATGCAATTGCGATACGACCGACTGACTTTCCAACCGGGAGCCCGTTCGTCAATTGTTGCCAAGTCTTTCCTCCGTTAGTCGTTTTGTAAACGCCGCTTCCTTTTCCCCGCAATCCAGCCTTGCGGTCGCGGTGCCAGGTTGTGGCATAGAGGATTTCGGGGTTAGTTTGATCCATGACCAGGTCAATGGCACCACTTTCCTCGTCCACATACAGGCTCTTTTTCCACGTCCTGCCGCCATCGGTGGTCTTCAAGACACCGCGTTGTTTGTTGGGCGTTGACATATGTCCAATTGCTGCGACGTAAACAACATCGGAACGTTTCGGGTGGATGATCACTTTGCCGATGTGATGCGTGTCCACCAGTCCCATGTTCTTCCAAGTCTTTCCCGCATCGGTGGATTTGAAAACCCCCATGCCCGGAAAGGACGACCGAGCCATGAGAACTTCACCCGTCCCCACCCAAACGACTTTCGGGTTCGATTGTGATACTGCCACATCACCCATCGCAAAGGTCGATTCCTTCTCAAAGATTGGCTTCCACGTAATTCCTTTGTTCTCAGTCTTCCAAAGACTGCCCGAACCGACACCAACGTACATAACAGAAGTGTTTCCGGGTGGGCAGGCAATGCACTCAATACGTCCGCCTTGCATACGCGGCCCAATCGATCGCCATTTGAGGTCTTTAAAAACCGACTCTTGTTGAAGTTTGACGTGGCGCGACCAGGATTGTTGCCGCGCTGTAGCACTGGTCGCATCCCTCACCGGGATGCCCGACTTTGATTGACCGGCTTCGGTGCCTTGACAGACGTTGGTGAGCATCAGAACTTGGAGGAGCACTGTGCGCTGAATGAGAAAGTGCATTGGATGACTCCGTAGTGGCAAGCGTGTACATCGTTGTCGAACAAAATGGTATCGCACAGAGGCCACCAACGAAAGTGTAGAACGCACACTTCGATGAATGTATTCAAGGCTCACCGATCGAGGAATCTAAAGAAATCGCTCGTTGGGCTTTGAAAATGAATTACCAACTCATCAGAGTGGTTCGCATTGATGTTATGTACATGACTAGTCGTAAGCGTAAGCTACGTGCACGACTGAGCGTAGGTACACGCGGCTTGCGTACTTTTTCTCGCTTCTGATCTACCAAGGCGGATGCATGTGTCGCGACAGGGACCGTAAAAGAAATGACTGTCTGGTCTTGTAAGTTACCCTCGGGGCGTTCTCACAAGCGACCCAGGCACACGATGTTGGATGATAGTGTTGGAATTGATAGCGTGCTTTGCTTGTGCTTTCGCTCAAGCGAGTCACGCTTCTCGAAAACTCGGACACCTAAGAATGTTGGATTCCGAGCTTCGGCACTACAGTAATCGAGACAAGTTCCCTGGCTCTGCCGGGGAACCTGACTCCGTGAAACTTGGCTTTGTGACTAACCTCGTCCCGAGATTCATCAATCGCGGCAAGGAACAGACAAAACGTGCATGGAGATGTGTCAACAGCCCGGTGAAATCACAATGGGAGTGACCAAATAGTCCCTCCAAATCGGACCTCGTCTAAAAACTCACAACCTCCACTCCACTCAATTTGGGATGAGCGACTTCCGGTTGGGGTACGGTTTGCGAAATGGACTGCTCCTTTGGTTGATGGACTTCTTCCGTGTCGATTGTGGAACGACCTCGACACATCACCAAAATATACGCGGAAGGTATGAAGAAAAGCGCCAGAATAGTCGCCCCTGCAACACCACCGGCAATCGCAACTGCCAGTGGCGGCCAGAATCCACCTCCTGCGATCACGAGCGGTGCAAAACCGGCCATCGTGGTGAGCGACGTTGCGACGACATGCCGCGTCGACTTGATGACTACTTCCGTAATCGCGTTGGCGTCGCCGACCTTGGCGTTTGGCTCTTCGCGAATAGCGGCAAGGACCACAATCGCATCGTTGATCGCCACTCCCACGAGTCCCATCGTCCCGATAATCGCCATAAACCCAAACGGGTAACCGAACACCCATAACGCCCCCAACCCGAGTCCAACGGACAGCATGGCCACCGCACCTATCAGACCCGCCATTCGGAACGAACCAAACGAGAGCACCAGGGTCGCAACCATCAAAACCATCAGCACGCCCACGTTCGCCATCAAGTTCCCGACCGCGTCGTCTCGTTCCGCCGCTTCTCCTCCGTATTCGAGTGTGTAGCCCGGAGGCAAGACGAAGGCGTCATCGTCCAGTTTCACGCCATCTGGTTTCGCCTCTTCTAGCTTCACCTTGAAGGCTTCCAACACGGTAGCTGGCAGCACTCCCGCCTTGATGTAGGTCTGGACTTCGTTCATTCGTCGTCCGTCTAAGTGGACGATCGCAGCGATTTCTGGAACCAACTTCGGCTTTCCGATGACGGTAACAGGTATGCCCGAGTGCTTGTTCGCATTGGCCTTGGGTTGGCCAGGAATGAGATTCGTCGAGACGACATCGGCCATCGTATCGCGTTTGTTGTTGCCAACGCGTACGCGGACTCGCAACTCTTCGGTCTCTTCGAGGATCGATCCGCCAACTGAACCTTCCAGAGTAGTGTTCAACTGCCGGGCGATCGACGTAAGGGTCAAGTTCACAATCCGAGTCTCGGCCTCATCGACCTCAAGCATGACTTTCGGAAGTGTCTCGGACAATTCTGCCTTGGAGTGGACCACGTTCGGCAGACTGGTCATGATTTCTCGGATTTGTTGGCTGAGTTCCTTGAGTTTCTCGGTGTCGGGACCGAATAACCGAACCTCCACCGGTGCGTCGAACGGAGGGCCTTGTTCGAGTTGACGCACCAGTATTCTCGCTCCAGGAAAATCTCGATCGAGCTCTTCTTGCAGCTCATGAATGACCTCACGGGCTCCCTCCGCCGACTTGAGCTGGACGAGAGCTTGGGCGTAAAAGGGAACACCCTTTTGCTTCGGAATCACGTTGTAGTAGAACGACGGTGCACTCTCGCCGATGAACCAGTGGACATTCGTAACCGCGTCCCGAGCGAGAGCCTTTTGGCGAATGGCTTCGGCGACTTGCCGCGTCTCTTCCATCGACGACTGTGTGGGCATGTTCAGTTCGATGTGGAACTGGTCACGGTCCGCTGGCGGGAAGAATTGCTCCTGGAGGTGACGAGCCTGAATGAATCCAACAACCGGAAGCGTGATTCCTAGCAACACACCCAGGATTGGCGTTCGAAACAGAAACCGCAGCGACGACCGATACCCATTCGTCACAGTTGGATCACTGATCCCATCAGTCCACCACCGAGTGCGTTCGCCCTCTTGGTACACACGACCCATCCAGGCCGTCAACGCCGCCACGATTGTCATGGCCACGAGCAACGAACTGAAGATCGCCAGGATCACGCTCGTGGCAATCGATCCTACGAATTCGCCCGCTGGTCCCGGCATGAGAGCAATCGGAGCGAACGCCAAGGCCGTCGTCAAGGTCGATCCAAAGAGCGGAACCGCCAGGTGTTGGACACTGTTGGCGACCGCATCGCCGGGCTTGATTCCCTGCCGCAATTTGACCGTGATTTCGTCGACCACAACGATCGCGTTGTCGATCAAGAGCCCCAGCGCGATGATCAATCCTGTCACCGACATCTGGTGGATCGGAATCTCCAGGAATCGCAAACCCGACAACACCATCAAGGCCGATAAGGGCAACGCTGTGCCAACGATCAACGCGCTTCGCCACCCCATGAGCACGAAAATCACTCCGATCACCGCCAAGGCACCTACCAACAAGTTCCAAAGCAAGTCTTGCAGCCGATTCTGGACATAACTGTTTTGTTCGAACACGACAGACAATCGAACGCCCTCGGGAAGTCTATCCCGAAACGTGTTGAGCACCTCTCGCGTCCGCGCGTTCCAGTGATCAATTCTTTCCTTACCGCGGACGAGGACTCCGAGGGCCACGGCAGTCTTTCCGTTGGTAATGGCCAGACTGTCAGGGGGATCCTTGATCTCCTTGCGGACGGTGGCGATGTCCCCAAGCAACACAAACTGATTCTTGCCTCCGTACCGGATAGGAATCCGTTCAATCCTGTCGAGGGAGTCCAGTCGTCCCTTCACTTCCAGGAGCAAGTTGTACCTCGTCCCCCGAACAGTCCCAGCATTGACTTTGGCGTCACTCCATTTAACCTGGTCGGAAACCTGAGCTGCGGTGATGTTCATGCCCGCAAGCTTGGACTGATCGATTTCGACCACTATTTCTTCTGTCGGGTCACCATAAGTCTCGACCTTCTCCGTCCCCGGCACAGAACGAATTTCGTCTTCCAGCACTTCCGCGAGCCGCCGCACAATGGCGTAGTTTGGCTTATCGTCCTGAATCCATTCGAGCGAAACAATCAAGGCGTACGCCTTCATGTCCTGTTCCTCGAAGTCCGGATCGAGAGCTTCTTCGGGTAGCTTCGGGACGGCGTCATCGATTTTATCGCGGATGCGAGCCCAAACTGGCCCCACCTCGTAAACGTCGTCACGCAGTTCGATCGTTATGGTCGAGATTCCCGTCCGCGAAAACGATCGGAGTTCTTGGATCTCTTCGACTTCTCGCAGTTCTTCTTCGATCTTCTCAGTCACCAGGGATTCCACCCGCGTAGCTTCTGCTCCAGGATAAACCGTGTTGACGATGGCGACCCTTGGAGTAAGCTGTGGGTCCTCCATGCGCGGCAATACGTAGAAGGACGAGAGTCCTGCCACGAGGATCAAACTAATCGCCAAGGCCGTCAATCGAGAATTGCGGTAGAAGAAATTATACATGAGCTATTGGGACCCTAAGGGATGGAAAGGGAATGAAAATGAGGTGAGCATCACGATCCAAGAGTCAAGCTTGTTGTCTTAGCGTGGTCAGATAGAGGACTGTCGTGTTTGGATAGTTAGCAAGTCCCGAAGGACTTTAATCTCCCTCGCCCCGCTTGCAGACAGAGGGATCGAGGGAGAGGGGACAATCCAGAAATCGCTCAGATCAATGACATAAAGATTGACCGCACCCAACTCTTGGCTCTGGCTCTGGCTCTTGGCTCTGGCTCTTGGCTCTCAGCTTTCGACGATCCGGACTCGTTGTTTCGGCACGACTCGATGAACTCCCGTAGTAATCACGAGGTCATTGGGTCGCAGCGTCCCTCGAGTGAGTACGCGATCGCCTTCGGTGTAAAACACTTCGACTTCCCGTCGTTGGACGATGCCCGTGTCGTCGGTCTCTTTTTTCACAACGTAGACGGCCCAAAGACCTCGGCTACTCCGGACAAGCGCAGTGGACGGTACCCAATAGCCATTCGTCGGTCGTTCTTCTTCGAGGGCCAAACGGGCTATTTGCCCCGGGACGCCGAGGTAGGGGGCACCTTCATCCAGTTGAAAAATGACCTCACGTGTCCGTGTTTGGGCATCGAGTTCGGGGAGTATTCGGGAAAGCGTGGCCGAGAGCGATTTGGCCGGGGAAGATTGGTCGCCGATGAGCACGGGGTGCGATTCCCTCTTGTCCAGCCGAAGGACTGTGGCTGCGGGAAGGCCTACTCTGACTTCGAGTTTTCCCGATTCGACGAGCCGCAAGATGGGCATGTTAGGGGCGACGATCGCTCCCTCATCCACATGCCGAGTGGAAATCGTTCCTGCGAAGGGGGCCAAAAGTGTACTGTCGCGAAGTTGGACATCGATCGAACGGATCGACGCCGCAAGTCGATCGACCACCGCTTTTTGGGCTGCTGTTTCTTCTTCGCGGTAACCTTTCTTCAAGTCGGCCCAGTTTTCCTTGGCGTTGGCCAGTTTGGCCTTCGCCGACTGGAGCGTGTACTGAGCCGTATCGTAATCTTGTTGTGACCCAGCGTCTCGCGTTGATAATCGTATCTGGCGTTTGAAGTTCATCGTCGCAAGTTGCATTTGGGCTTCCAGATCGTGCATCAGGGCTTCTGCCGCGGCGATCTTTTCTCTGCGATAACCCCTACGGAATTGAGCGAGGCGAGCTTCGGCTTCGGCTTTTTGGGCGACAAGTTGGTCGCGTGAGGCAAGCAGTTCTTCTGTGTCCAGAATTGCTAATTCGTCACCCTTTTTGACTTGGCTTCCTTGTTTGACTAACATTTTTTCGATTCGTCCGCTGGGACGATTGAACGCTAACTCGGTTGTGCGGCTTGCCGTGACGATCCCAGTGTAGGTTCGTTTTTGCGAAAACGAAAACACCTCCCTCATGGACTGTACCTGAACCGGCATGAGTCTAGCACCAGGCTTGTTTTCGTTAGACGGTCCCTGAGCTTTTCCACCCACTGCCAACACGGTTCCGATTCCAAGACCAGCCAATACCACGACGACGATCCCGAGGATCGTTCGACGTGATGTCAAAAAATGACGAAATGTCAATTCGTTTCCAAAAAAAGGGGCGTTAGCACCCTTCGACTTGTTCGAACTCATGGGGAAATACCTCCAGCCGTATCCGCTCGCGGACGGCGTGGTAATCATATTCGGAAGAGAGCGGTTTGAAACCGTAACCATCAAGCAAACTATTGGTGGCAACGTGCAGGGCGTTGCGCGGATCTTTGATCCCCAGCTGGTCCAAGGACGAACTCGTTGCCATGATCGTAAAAGCACCGTAATGCAACGACCACAACCCAAAAACTAAATCTTCGCATGTGAAACCGTTGGGAAGAGTCAACTGCCCCTGTTGTACACCTTCGGAGACAACTCCTGCGACGACACCAATGCAACCAGATTCACATGAATGCATTGCGTGCCGTCTTTCTT
The DNA here is from genome assembly GCA_964423615.1 of uncultured Alcaligenaceae bacterium. Classification (GTDB taxonomy): domain Bacteria; phylum Planctomycetota; class Planctomycetia; order Gemmatales; family Gemmataceae; genus CAYRFQ01. The sequence goes on from CAYRFQ010000016.1 coordinate 47,582, forward strand.
CGGATGTTTTCTCCCAAAGAGCATCAGACCGAACGAGTTGTTCGACATTGAAATAATCCGGATACAATTGTACGAACAACTCCGACGCAATTCCGATGGCTTGCAATCGCTCACGAGGAAGGGCTTTCCAGTCGCGAGCCCGTCGGAACAAGTCGACCCGAACTTTCATCGTTTGGATAACCAACGCGATGACAATTTCTTCCTTGTTCTTGAAGTGGTTATAAATCGTCCCGGTGGAATACTGGAGGTCGCGGGCGATTTGGTGCATGCTCAGGTTGTGGTAACCTTGCTGGAGATATCGCCGAGCGAGTTCCAAGATGCGAGCTTCACGCTCACGCATTTCATTCTGTTTCCGTGACAATGTATTCATATCATTCTCATTATTGACATATCGTCAAAAAATGACAAGTTGTTTGACTGGTTTTCCAAAAGAAACTGGACTTGGTGTTTTGCTCTGGGGAGATTAGACCTCATCCTTCCCAAGAGGGTTGCTTTGATTTACCATCTTTTTCACCTTTTTGCCATCGGATTTGTGGAGGAGGATGCTCAGCACACAAAACCGCTCTTGTTCCGATTCCTTACCCTACGTATGAAAGCGGGGCGATTCGACCCAGACTCCTGTCGAGGGCGACCAAAATGTGCCGTGGCTTCATTTCTCTCTTAGTGTCAGCAAAGTTACTCTTCTTGGCAACTTCCCCCGCGCTGCCCCAAACGACCAAGAAACTACCCAACCTTCCCAAGTCGGTGACTTGGCAGCCGGCCAACCCAGAGACTTCGGCAAATACCGAGATACCCGCGCCAACGCGATTTGTCGGAGCAGGTGTGATGCCAGATGGCATTTATCAAACCAAAACCTCCGCCGCTCCGTATCCGTTTCCTGGGGTTGGGCCACCAAATTTCGTCGATCCGCTGGTCCCCGTCGGAATAAACGGATTGGAACGTCCCCCCGGTTTCTTCAGCGCATTCGAAATTGGATTGATCCATCCGACGATTAATGGTGAACTGGTCGGGACCGCCCCGGTTTCGGGAGTGAACGTCCCGGTCATCCTTGCTCCCGCTAATCTGGACTGGACAGGAGCCCCGAGGTTTACACTTGGCTATCACTTCGCCAGCAACGCTGGTAGTGCCGTCGCGGATTACCGTTTGTTCGCCAGCGAAGGCACGAAAGATTTCGCTACGTTCGGAAATTTCGGAGCCGCTTTCCAAACCACCCGACTCGATTGGCAATCGATCGACCTGGGTTACAATACTCCCGACTTGGCACCCCAGCCGCTTTTGGACGTCCGTGCTGATCTCAACCTCCGGATCGGCGCGATCTATTACGATCATTTTTTGCGAAACTCCTCGTTCCAGCAAAAGGCCAGAAACCAATTCGTCGGTGTCGGTCCCGTTGCGGCGATTAACGCCACCCATCGACTCGGCTTCCTTCCCCAACTCGCTCTCTACGGTCAGATCGAAGGGGGAGTGCTCATCGGTGGGATTGAGCAGTCATTTGAAGAAATTCGCTCCGTTGGTCCGAATCAATTCGTTGGTGGTGCGCGGGACATCAGTGAGACAGGAGCCGTCCCGGTGTTCGGAGTCGAAGCCGGATTAAGCTTTATCCCAAAACGCGGGTCCGATTGGTTTCGCTTCACGTTTGGGTATGTGTACGAACAATGGTTTGGAACAGGAAACGCTGGATTGTCTTCCGGTGATGTCTATTTTCAGGGCCTATTCTTCCGAGGTGAGTTCAATTATTGATCTGGGTTCCGTTTGAACCTATATACGAATGTTTTGTCGCTAATCGCTCGTCCTGGAAAGCATTTAGGAATAGGCGTACTCCTTCGATTACGCAATGCTCGTAACGCTACCCAGGAACCGTTCCGTTCGATCGGTTGATACATGGCGAGAACTTCGATCCCCCCGAGAGCATTCCAAACTCCGAATTAGTGACGAACACCAAAGTGACGTGACGAGTAACAAGCCCTGTAAAAGGTTCTCGTCGAAAAAGTTGCTTTGGCCGGTTCTGAGAATTGTTCCCAAAGGGATGAAAATGCTAGCCCAGTCGAGAGGCACCGCTACTCGCTGGGATTTTGGACTTGCATTTAGTCAGTCCCGGTTCCCGATACTGATATCTGAGTAACCAGACAGACTTTTGATCCAAAGACGTCGTCGAGCTGTTTCGAAGAACCGAGATTCGATCTTTTCGCCTTCCTTGTTGGATGTCATTATTGACCTTGGACAAGTAGACCAAACACGATTCCAAACTCAGAGCATACTCTCATTCTACCGAAGTGATAATACCAGCGAGTCTAACGAAAAAGCAATTGGTTGTGTCTTGTTGTATGCGATAATTGTCTTGCTTTCATTGGATTTTCCGCCGCACCCAACAGGTGTCGTGGGGCGACGGAGGAGGAAGACAGCAGCATAACGATGGGAGTTGGCGGAAACGGCTATACTGTCAAGCCAGCACAAGCACTCCTGCGAAAACCCGATGGGCCTGGACGGACGTCCTGATACCTTCCTTTCTGGGTAAACCACACGAGCACTCCCATAATTTCCTCCTTGTCTCGATCCAATTACTCTCCAAAACTAATGTCTTACTCCTTGTATTTATCCGGAGATTCTGATGTTCCGTTGGCGCTCCCTGTTCTACCGTCCCCTTCCAGTCTTTCGCTCAAAGGTCAACGCACTTAACCTTGAGCAACTCGAAGACCGAGTCACCCCGTCATCCCTCTTCGTGGACCCCACGAACATGACAGGGATCGAAGATGGTTCAATGGACAATCCCTTCAACACGATTCAGGAGGCCATCGATGCCGCTGTCGACGGCAACACCATCCACCTCGCCAGTGGTGACTATCTGGAAGATGTCGTTGTTGACAAGCAACTCACCCTGTCCGGGGCCAACGAAGGGATTGACCCGCAGTGGGTCCGTGGTGTCGAAACGATCCTCACCGGGAACATCAGCGTCTTGGAGAGCAACGTCACGATCAATGGCTTGACTCTGTTGAACGGATCGAAGGTCACTTCCTTCCAGGAGACTTTCGAAGTCCCCGACGGTTCTGACATTCCCGACTCGCTTACGGTCAATTCCGGCACGTTCGGAATTCAGGACGGTGCTTTGGTCAGCATGGCCGACGACAGCCAAGCGACCGTCTCCAGTACCACCTTCAGCGATTTCAGCGTGGAAGCCGATGTGGCGTTGAATGGTACCGGCAGTGCTGCGTTGTTGGGGAGGGTTGTCGACAGCGATAACTATTACGTTGCGGGCATAGAAAACGACGGAACCACAGTCAGGGCTTATATCGCCGCGAACAATAACGGGGTCCTGACAGACCTGGTTCGTCGAGCGATCGTTCCGAGTTCCGGGAAACTCCGCTTTGAACTCTCCGGGGACCGATTACGATTGTTCCTCAATGAAACCCGCCTCGCCACTGCCTTCGACGACACAATTGCATCAGGGGCCGTTGGACTGGAAGCCGATGACGGTGTGACCATCGACAACTTGGTCGTTCGAGAGGAAGGTGAGGCAGGCCTTTACTTCGGTGCCAACACCAACGGCCTCTCGGTCTTGAATAACATTTTCACCGGTGAGCAAGATTCTGCAGCAATCTATTCCACATCGATCACCGAGAATCAAGACATTACTGTGCAGAACAACGACGTCAGTGGCTGGATGACCGGAATCGACCTCCAGAATGCCTCCGGCGTGAATCTCTTCGAAAACTACCTCCACGACAATGTCGTCGGGATCGAGACCCAGGACGTGACGACCGCTACCGTCTCGGGTAACCTCATCGAATACCACACGGGGCCAGGCATCTTCCTGGGAAGTAACACCACGGGCATCCAGATCAACCAGAACAACTTCTTCGGAAACGTTACAGGTCTCGAACAGACCACTCCCGAGAACGTCGATGCTGAGAATAACTTTTGGGGTTCGAGTTCTGGACCCATGATCAGCTTGAACGGTGGCCAGGGAGACTTCATCCTTGAGGCAAATGCTGGCAGCATCGATTTTATTCCGTTCTTGACAAATCCCTCACTCCCGTTCCAGGATGGATTCACCAACGAGTCGAAATTCGCAGAAATCTATAACGGTGAGCTGGGCAGCTTTGCCTTCGAAGACGAACAAGTCGCAGGAACCGTCGACTCCCAAAATATTGCCATCCTATCGGATGACGTGGTGACCGATGTGATTGTCCAGGCTCAGCTCTCTCCCGCCGTCGACGGCTCTGCTGGGATTGTGGCCCGTTACAGCGCTGGTGGTCTGAACACCTACTGGGCTGGGATCGTCCGTGATGGAGCCACCACGAGAGCCGAGTTGTGGAAACGCGTGAACGGCGCGTGGAGTTTGCTCGATGGTGCGGACATCGCCAACGAATCGAGCACCGTACGGCTGACCATTATCGGCGACCGACTTGAACTCTTGGTCGATGGCAATTTCATTACCTTCGTGCGCGACAGCAGTCTGGCCCAAGGGAATTCTGGTTTTTGGCTCGGCAACGACTCGACTCTCGATGACTTCCTGGTGTCAACCGACGTCACCACCAACGTCACACAAGGAGTCGTGGATGACTTCAACGTCGGCAACGGAGCCAAGCCGCAACCGTTTTATCTGCCCGAGAGCGGGAACTTCGTCATCGAAGACGGTCAACTCCTCGCTCGCGGAGCTGGGAGCAACATCGTGGACGTCGTTGGCGTATCTGCTTCGGACGCTGCCGTGGAAGCCAGACTCGACCAGCAGAACACTGGGTCCGTCGGAATGTTGCTACGCTATTCTTCGGGTCAGAACTGGTATTGGGCAGGCATTATCAATGACACTGATGCGGGTACAACCACCGCCGAGATTTGGGCACGAGTCAATGGAGTCGATTCTCAACTCGCAACCATCCCGATCAACGACCAGTCCGGCCTGTGGCGGTTTGAAGCCATCGGAACTACCTTATCGCTTTTGCGTGATGATGCCTTTGTCCTGGGGACCACAAATGACTTACTCACCGCACCGGGAAGTGTTGCTTTGAGTGCGTCCAACTCTGGCACTATTGACGATTTCCTGACAGAGGACCCGGTTCGCGTTATCCCTGACCTGACCTTCTCCGACTCGTTTGCTCAGATCGGCGGCTCCCAACTCTCGAACCAGAACTACGAGGTCGACGCGGGACAGTTCGTCATTTTCAATGAAGCTGCGTTGGCCCAAAATTCAGTCAATAACCTGGCGGTCTTGCGAGATTTTAACGAGGCAGACACGCGTGTCGTTGCCGACACCACTCAAAATGCAACCGGGTCAGTGGGATTGATTGCTAGATATGCGGACCTCTTCAATTACTATTGGGGCGGGATTGTCAACAACGAGGGAGTATTCACTGCTGAGATTTGGCGAAACGTCAACGGAAACTTCCTTCAGCTGGGCCAAGAAAACATTGCCGAGCCAACAGGAATGCTTGAGTTTGAAGTAGCAGGAGACAACCTCGCATTGACCCTCGACGATGTCGAACTCTTAGTGGCCACCGATTCCTTACTGACAACCGGAACAGTTGGCTTCTCGGGACGCGCAGGGGCAACCATCGACGACTTCTCGGTGAACGACGCCTTTACACCACAGTTGGATCCTATCAGTAATCGTGTGATTGCCGAGGATTCTGGGGAACTGGTGATCACCTTGACTGGAATCGATGCAGGCGCCGCCACTGCCGGCGATATTACCCTGACGGCGACATCAAGCGATCTGAACTTGATACCTGATCCCACCATCACTTACATCAGCCCCGAGACGACCGGAACACTGTCGTTCACTCCTGTCACCAATGCCAATGGTGCAGCAACCATCACTGTGACAGTTGACAACGGTCTCCAGACCTTCGATCAAACCTTCGAAGTTTCTGTAACGGCAGTGAACGATGCTCCCACTGTTGACACCATCGCGGACATAACGATCGACGAGGACGCAGGCGAACAGACGTTGGACCTGACGGGCCTCACTGCAGGGGGAGCCGATGAGTCGGAGACACTGAGTGTCTCAGCCACTTCGAGTGACCCGAATTTGATCCCCGACCCAACTGTCACTTACACAAGTCCCAATACCACAGGAACGTTATCCTTCACTCCCGTTGAAAACGCCAACGGTGCGGCCACCATCACTGTAGCCGTGAACGATGGTAGTGCGATCACAACGGAAGACTTCGTTGTCACTGTCAATGCCATCAACGACGCCCCAACGATAGCCGCAATACCGGATCTGGGACTCAACGAGAACGCGGGCCAACAAACTATCAACTTGACGGGGATCACCCCGGGTGGAGACGACGAATCGGACACTCTTACTGTCACTGCCGTATCGAGCGACACAAACTTCATCCCTGACCCAACCATCACTTACACAAGTCCCAATACCACAGGAACGCTGACGTTCACTCCAGCTGCCAATACCAAAGGGTCAGTCACCATCACTGTGACAGTTGACGATGGGGACCTGATGACGACGGAAGATTTTGTCGTCAACGTCAACGAGGCCCCAACGATCGATCCAGTACCCAACCAGACGATCAATGAGGATACTGGAGAACAAATGGTGGACTTGACAGGCATCACTTCGGGGGCACCCGACGAGCTTGACACGCTCATCGTCACGGCCACCTCAAGTGACCCGGACTTGATCCCCGACCCGACCGTCACCTATACCAGTCCCAACACAACCGGAACGCTTGCCTACACTCCTGTCGCCGATGCCAACGGAACAGCGACCATCACTGTCACTGTCGATGATGGAGTCCGGACTACCTCCGAAGACTTTGTTGTTACCGTCAACGCCATCAACGATGACCCGATGATCGACCCGATCCCCGACCTAACGATCGATGAGGACCCAGGTCAACAAACAGTCAACCTTACAGGCATTACAGCTGGTCCTCCCGACGAGTCGGCCACGCTCGTCGTGACAGCGGTCTCGAGTGACACGGCCTTGATCCCCGATCCAACCGTCACCTACACCAGCCCCAACACCACAGGGACACTCACGTTTACACCTGTCGCTGATGCCAATGGAGCGGCAACCATCACAGTAACAGTCGACGATGGATTGCTCACAACGACCGAAGACTTCGTTGTTACCGTCAATGCCATCAACGACGCACCCACAATTACTGCAATACCTGATTCGGTGATCGACGAGAACGCGGGCCTCCAATCGATCGATTTGATGGGCATCACCTCCGGCGCTGCCGACGAAGTAGACACCCTCGTCGTCACTGCGGTCTCGAGTGATCCAGACTTGCTCCCCGACCCGACCGTCACGTATAGTAGCCCTGACACAACCGGAACGCTGACGTTTACTCCCGCCGCCGACAGTAAAGGAGCGGCGACTATCACCGTGACGGTTGACGATGGAATGCTGACGACGACGGAAGATTTTGTCGTCACCATCAACGAAGCTCCAACGATCGATGGATTGTCCGACTTGACGATCGACGAGGACGCAGGTGAACAAACGGTGGACCTGACAGGCGTTACCTCCGGGGCCAATGACGAAGCTGACACCCTGGTCATCACAGCTACATCCAGCGACCCGAACCTGATCCCCGACCCAACTGTGGCCTACACCACTCCCGACACGACTGGAACGTTGTCGTTTACTCCCCTCGCCAATGCCAACGGAGCTGCCACGATTACCGTCACGGTCGACGACGGGTTCCGGACGACGACGGATGACTTCGTTGTCACCGTCAATGCCATCAATGACGCCCCAACGATCACCTCCCTGAATGATCGGACGGTGAATGAGGATGTCGCTCAACAAACGATCAACCTGACAGGAATCACCTCGGGAGCTGCCAACGAGTCTGACACGCTCATGGTCACGGCCACCTCGAGTGACCCCAATTTGATCCCCGACCCGACAGTCACTTACACCAGTCCTGATACGACCGGGACATTGTCGTTCGCTCCCCTCGCCGATGCCAACGGAGTGGCGACCATCACAGTTACTGTCGACGACGGCGGTACCACCACGACTGAAGACTTTGTTGTCACCGTCAATGCCATCAACGATCCTCCGACGCTCGACGCATTGGCTGACCTGATATTGACCGTCAATCCAGGACTCCAAATGCTAGACCTCACGGGGATATCCTCGGGAGCTGCCAACGAGGACGATACCCTGGTCATCACAGCCGTTTCGAGTGATACGAACTTGATCCCCGACCCGACCGTCACTTATACCAGTCCGGAACCGGTCGGAACTTTGACATTCACTCCTGTCCTCGATGCCACAGGCACGGCCACTGTGACGGTGACCATCGATGACGGATTGACCAGCGTCGATCAGGAGTTCACCGTTACGATCAGCTAAACTGCCTCGAAGCAACGGCTCCAGACGGGAAACGTCACAGAAGGAATCGGTGGATTTCTCGTGTGGGTTTCTCGTCACTGATCGATCGGAGAGATTCATTCGGTCACGAAATGCCAAAGATTACGAGATGGAGGTCATAAACCAGAACGAGGCGTGGTCTCAATGAGACCACGCCTCGTTTTGTTCACCAAGTGAAATTGATCTCAGTTATTGGGGTGCGGTGAGGGACAACTCTCTACCATTCGGCCCACGTCAAAGCGTCACAAGCTCGATCTCGAACAGCGTCGGCCATTGTTTTCCGGTGACAAAAAGTCTGTCGTTGGTCCCGTCGTGAGCAATGCCGTTGAGAACCTTGTTGAAGTCCGTAATCCGAGAAGGACGGAGACCGCGTAAGTTCAAAATACCCGTGATCGATTGTGTTCTTGGATCGATTCGGAGAATGAAATCTTCCTGGAACACATTCGCGTAGATCTGCCCGTCTATGAACTCCAGTTCGTTCAATTCCCAAGCATGCCAGTACTGTGTGGGGAGATTTCGGAGCTGAATGTTTCCGACGATTTGGAACGTCTCGGGGTCGAGATATCGCAAGATCATTGAGCCATCGCTCAGGATCAAGTTTTGCCCGTCGTGGGTCAGGCCCCAAGCTTCGCGGACTCCTCGCGGATACGATTCGATCGTTCGCAGGAGCCGGAATGTATTCTTGTCATAGACGAAAGCGAAAGGTGCCCGAGGATAGGTTTCGTACTCCGGGAGATAGCCCTGATGACGTGGAGTGTAAACTTGCGTTGGGTGAGCAACCCAGGTGAGTTGAATTATCTTGTCTTGCCAGATGGTCATGCCTTCGCCAAAGCAGTGGCTTGGCAAGTCATGTTCACGAACGGCTTGTCCCGTCTCAAGGTTAACTTTCCGGAGCTTGGACTCTCCATAGAGCCCAGTCCCTTCGTAGAGATGCCCTTCGTGGAAAACCAATCCTTGGGTGAAAGCTTCCTCGTCGTGCGGATACCGTTCGACGACTCTATAGGAGAGCAACTCGTGGTCTCCTTCCAAACTCGGAAACCCTTCCGGTATGTCGGAAGTTGCCTTTTCATTCCACCAGCTGGAACTCACTGCCACGCCCGCTAAGCCCGCTATACCGAGGGCTGCGAGAGACCACCCAAGCCAACGTCGGCGCGATATCCTTCGCGGCGCTACCTCTGGTTGAAGTTGTTGCGAGGAGTTCGTTGTCAATGGCTGAGAAGCGAGCCGTTTCGTTCGTTTCTTCGAACTCGTTTTCGCCTTTTTTATGTTCGTTGATTTGCTCATGAAGGAGAGGAAAGCCTCAAGACTTCGTATCCCTTATCGCTTCGCTCATAAACACCAACCAGCACAGAGTCGTGAGTTCGTTTGACGCCAGCACAACTGACACACCTCAAGGGCCACCGACAGCACCGCCCCCAACTGCTGCACCAGGAGGACCGCCTCCTTTGGCCCCAACTGCTCCCGCGCCAGGAACACCTCCAGGAGCCCCACCAACCGGGGCCGTTTTTTTGGGATCACGGGGCCCATAAGGGTCTATCGTGACTTTGGGTGGTTTGGCCTGACCGTAGTCGTATTTTTGGTAGTCCAAAAAGATCAGCACGCCCCCCCCAATCAAGGCGAGCAGAGAGATGCCCAACATTCCAGTGTAGGCATCGGTTTTTGACTGTGGTTTATTGCTCTTGGAAGACGATTTCTTTTTTCGTGCCATGAGTCATTTCTCCCAACATGTTATTTGTGTTTGCCCGGCGGCCCACAGGCTGGTTCGCGCTACTTTTCCTGGGAGCACACAAAAGGTCACAAATTTACCTCATGGGTTTAGGTTCGACGTGACGAAGTCGCCCACTTTCACCGAAGGTGACCGTCCGTTGCTCCGTGGAAGCATTTTTCCTGCGGCCACGTGGGCCTTCAGAGCTGTTATTTCGAGCTCCCCAATATACCGTACTTGACTACCGACTTTGTCGGTTCGGTAAACATAGAGCGTGTTCCCTTTGGCCAGGTTATCGTCACTGCCCAGATCGACCAGGGCATACGTACTATAACTGCCTGGTCCGACTTGCGTGACTTTGCCCTCAAGAAACGCTTTCGGCGGGTTCGACCGTCCACCTCGGACGATCTCGATCGCAGGAGATTGTGGCGTCCCCGGTCTCGCTCCGGGAAGCTTCGCTTTCGCGATTTCCGTCTCGTAGTCAGCGAGTTTCGCCGTTAATTCTCCGACGCGTCGTAGCAACTCGCGTTGACGGTCAAGGGCAGCGTTCATTGCGGCTTCGGCCTCCTGAACTTTGCTCCGTTCTTTGTCCAGAAGGCCCCCCAAATCCTTGATCTGATTATTTTTCTTGGCAAGCTCCGTTTGGTGATCCTGAACAAGGGTGAGAGAACCAGCGGCTTGCTGTTCCGCCGAAGTCTTCCCAAGAGCGGCGTTCCGGATGGTTGCCTGGGTTTTCTTATTTTCGGCCTCAAGGCTGTTACGTTTGTCCAGGCCGTCTGCCTGAACTTTGCTCAGTTTCTGTTCAAGATCCTTGATGGTGGCCTGTTGGATTTGGAGATCACGGACATGTTTATTCCGTTCTTTGATCGCGACTGCGTGGTTTTGCTTTGCGATCTCGACAGACTGTTTGAGCGTTTCGTAGGCATCCTTCCAGTTTTTACGCGTGGCAAAATCCACGACTAGAAATCCCCCGACGAAAAGGGCGAACAGCAAGTTGAGAATGACTAAGATTCGGCCCATCGTATTCATGGCACATGCCCTCGTCTAGCATCCATTGGCGTGAGATCCAGCCAGCTCGGATACGTCCCCCGTTCGCACAAGCGGCATCGGTGTCCGCTGTGTGATTTACCCCGGTTGCACACCGAAGTCGTAGCGCGATTTCCTCGAATGATTTGAGGGGTGGGATATACCCGACCTCGTCACAGAATGTCAACTCCAGTTTATCTGAGAAAATGCAGAAGATCTCTTCTTACTTTTTCAGAGTTCTCCTTTTCGCCAACGCTTGCTTGAGTTCTTGCAATCGATCCATCAGCGAAAATTGCCTCTCCTCGAGTTGGAGAGCACCATAACTTTCTTTGACCCACAACTTGTCGATTGACCGTTTTTCCGCCCGCAAGCGTTCTTGGTTTTCGATCTCGGCTTGAATCAAGTCCAGGATCCCAGGAGACAACGGAGGACCGCCTTTGGGGTCGGGAACTCGCTTGCGTTGGTCGATGATGAAGTTTTGACGATCCAACCACTCGTTGTGTTCCTTCACGTAGCGTTCGTGTTCTTCTCGGAGGTCGGCAAACCGCTTGAGGTACTGCTTGTACGACTTGTCCAGTGTCATTGTCTTTGCCAAACCAGTCTTCGCAGCCACTGTATAAGTTACAGGTTGATTTTCGAGAACGGGTCGGCCCGCAACGTCTGTTTGGTAGTAGCGGCCTGCCGAATTCAAGCTAGCAAGTGTTTTGACTCGATTGATTTTGATCGTATTGGCCGGTGAGGAATCCATCTCGGTTATCTTTTGGACATACCAAATGTAGTTGGCCGCCCTATCCATTTCTCTTTGCTGCAGCCCGGATTTTGCTTTCTGCAGTTTGTCGAAGGCTTGGTACTTCCATTCGATGGCCTTGTTGACTGCAGCGATACGTTTATCTACTTCTGAGGCGACTGCCCCGCTCACTTCCTCTTTGGGTAAAGTCCCCCCGAGGTCCGGACTGATGAGGAAAAGAGCAACGGTCACCCCAACGAACAGCATGCTGAAAGCCACGTTGAGCAGGATCAGTATTTTTCCCAAGAAATTGAACATGATTTCTTACTTTCCAAGAAGTTGCTTCTCGAAGATGGTAATTGTTCGAAGGAGTTCCTGGTTTTTTTCCGCCGCTTCGGCACGCCTTTTCTGAGCCGCAAACAATTCGTTGTGAGTTTTGCTCAACGTCGTTACAAGCTGCTGGGTTGCCCGACGTTCTTTGACGAGTTGCTCGATTTCTTTCGTAAACTGTGGGACATGCGTTTGGATGAACAGGTTTTTGGCTCTCGCACGGGCTGCATCAGCTCGTTTGGCATCCAGTTCCCGACTGTAAATCTTCGGGAGCATGAGGATCATCTCCTCAATGCGATTTTTGTGGGTCTCTACAAAATGGTCGGCGTCTTTGCGAACGAAATATTCCTGGTCTTCGGCTTCCTGGTTAATGACCTCAGCCAGGGCATTCAGACCGCCGGTAAACAATCGCAGGCCAAGAATCAATTCGGTACGCTTGATGGCATCCTGGCCGAAAACCGGAGGCCCTCCCGGACTGATCGTCAGGTCGCTGAGGCAGACGAGCAAGAACGCTATGCTGTATCGCTTTTCGAAAGAGTCTCGTTTGACGGGTAGGACCTTCCCCTGTTGGCCAAGGGCTTCACCGAAACGCAAAGTGACAAGCTCTTCGAGGTTTTGGAGTGGGACTTTTTTCGGATCGGCGCTGAAGAACAGGGCATCACTCATCTTCCGCGAGAGCTTCTTTTGTTCGTCCGATAACGAAAGGAAGTCCGCTTCCTTGCCAGCGGCTGGGCCTCCTGGTGCTTTGCCGCCATCTGGTAATACGATCGTCCACGGACGGAAGGCTTGTTGACGTCGAAGAAACCGCACGTAGACCCGACGTTTGAGGGCTTCTTCGAGCATGGTGTCCAGCGTTGCTTCGGCGGCTTTGGCCTTTTCCCGCTGTTCCCACACTGTGTAGAAGTCTTCGACTTTGGTTGCCCCAGGCTTGAGGGGCGTACTGGGGTAAGTGTGGATCAAAGGTCGGATAGTCGCCAGAGGGAAGAGGCACTCCTCGAGCAGTTTCAGCTTGGCCGCTTGTGGGTTGGCGGCTTTCTTCGTTTGTTGGATTTCATTCTGAACGCCTGTACTGACGGACTCAAAAAAGATACCTTGGAGTCGGCGAACCTCTTCTTCCAAAGTCTTCACTGGTCCATCGGTGAATTGGGCGTTTGCAAACAACTTCTTCAAATAATCCTCCGGAAAAGCCTCCGGACGCACAGTTGGATTCAAAGTCCCCTCAAAACTTTGAAACGCGCTTTTGGGACTCTTACCCGTACGACGCTGAGTAAAGGCGTTTTTCAATTCTTCGCTGGTAAGGGATACTTGCGGATCGGTCAGCTGGGATGCACTGGGCTGGTCTTTTTCTTCGTCCAACGGAAGCCCGGCAAGGCGGATGTCGAGGTCGAAAATCAATTTCGTAAACTGGTGGCGTCTTTGGTAATTGAGCAGGATCAGGAAAGTGAACACAACAGCCATCACGATGTTCAAACCGAACAACAAATAGTTGATCGAACTCATGGGTTGCGTTTTAGTCTTTTCCTGTACATCGTCTTCGAAATCGGCATCCATAGACATTCGGGATTCCCCTTGGTGGCTTTCTGGATGTGCTTAGCTTGAGATGGCCCTTGCACAGGGCACCCAATTGACTATTCTGACTCCACAACGCTTGTGGTCTTTGGCCCTTGGTTTGTCGTCGTGCCGATTTTCCCACAAACCTCTCTTGGATGCTTCAGGTTTGTGTCCAATGGCACACATGGGTATTCCAACGTGGCAGACCGGCAGAAGTGATCGACTCGTATTGATTTCCTTGGCTCAAATCACCGAGATGTTTCCACGACAACAGGGATCGAGACGGATCACCGGACCTTTACGGGCGGCACTGCGAGCGTGTGGACGCAGAAGGTCCACACAAACAATAACGATATTGTTGCTGAAATACCGCCGGGAATGCAACAGGTTCTCGACGGAATTATGGCAGACGAAGGAATTTACGCTTGCCGAGTTTGGCCCATTCTTCCCAACGTGAATGATCCGAATCCTCCGAAACTGGCAACTTTCTGGGAGTCTGACTCCACCTTCCCCACATCGTCCTTGATCGACCGAGTGGAAACACCAAGAGCAAATCCCGTTCTCGACCTTCCTTACGAATTTCACTATCGTGATAGATTTCCCTCTTCGCCTCAACCTCCCCCGAATCGTCTGCTCCAGAGTGTCCAGAAACTCGGTCGACGTTTGACAAGACCACAACCCGATGACATGTTACATCTAGTGAACGAAGAACGAACGTAACGAATGAGCCATACGGGCCGTTTCTCCCCTTGTCTACTATTTTTCGGCCTGACTCGTGGACAAAAGGGGCAGAACGCCGATAACGAAGCCCGAAACGATATCCGAAGTTCGACAGGAACGAGTCCGCCGTTGGTCGTTCGAAGTTCTTAGGACAACTCAGTTCCTGCGGACGATCCCAAGCAAGATTCCAGGTGATTGACCACTTCGAAACTCCTCGGAAATGCTGTCGTTTCGGTGGAAACTCTGGGAAAAACGCTCCCGTTTGGTATCGGGAGCAGCCGCATCCAATCCAGAAAAACAGACTCCAAGCGTAACCCTACTCGAAACCCATTCACGAGGTGATGAGAAGGACGGAGAGGCCGAGATTCGGCCTGGCCAGGTCGACATCACTCAATACAGTTAGGCGAGTACCGTGAGGTCAACGTTGCAACTTATCGGCGATTACGAGGTACTGGAGAAGATCGCTGAAGGGGGAATGGGGTCCGTCTTCAAAGCACGACATCCCGAAACTGGGGAGATCGTGGCGATCAAAGTCGTTTCTCCGCATCTGGCCAAGAACAAAGTCTTGCTCAAGCGCTTTGAGCAGGAGTATCACGTTGCCAGCACACTTACCCATCCAAACATCATCCGCGCTTTGGGCTTTGGCTACACCGGCGTCTCGCCCTACCTCGTCATGGAGTTCGTCGACGGAGATTCACTCGGGAAGTTGATCGAAGAGGGAGGGGAACTCTCCGAACCTAACGCCATCCAGATCATCGTTCAGGTGGCCCAAGGGTTGCACAAGGCCCACAAGCAGGGACTCGTCCACCGAGACGTCAAACCCGACAACATCCTGATCAACTCTCAAGGAGCGGCTAAACTTGCCGATCTTGGGTTAGTAAAAGAACTCGAGGCGGATTTGAATCTAACAAGGACGGGCCGTGGCCTTGGGACTCCACACTTCATGGCACCCGAACAATTTCGGAACGCGAAAAATGCCGACGTCCGCTGCGATGTTTATTCGCTCGGGGCAACGCTTTACATGATGGTGACCGGGGAATTGCCCTTCAAATCTCTCAGTCCACTCGATGCGTGGATGAAGAAAGTCGATAACAAACTCACCCCAGCGAAAGAATTAAATCCCAATTTGAGTGAACGGGTCGACTGGGCGATTCGGCGTTCCATGCATCCCGATCCGGAAAAGCGTCCTAGCTCCTGTCAAGAATTCATCGAGGACCTGACCGGACAAGGCACCCAGCCGATACCGACCATCAACGTCGATCCTCAAGACGCCTGGTTCCTCCGGTACAAAGACGAGGAAGGAGTCATCCACACCGTCAAGGGAACCATCGGTCGCCTCCGAAGCACATTGAAGGAAGGGAGGCTCGGGGACATCTCGAACATGCGAGCTTCTCGAACCAAAGCCGGCCCCTATGAACCACTCCGGCGACACCCGGAGTTTCGAGACTTGGTGATTCCAGCTACTCAAACCCAAAAAATTCCATCACCAAATTCACGCAATTCCCAACAAGGGCACTCTCATTCCACCAAGTCATCGTTTCCCTCAGACAAACAAGCACGAACTCGCACCCTCCAAACTCCTCCTTCGGACCCCCACTCTGTCGGGACCGTTCCGCCGAAAAGTAACGAACAGACTCCTCACTTGAACCTGGGTACGGGCATCCCGGGAATTCCAGTAGACACAGAAGAAGGAGCAACGGAATGGGGGCGTATCTTTCTCTTCTTTATCCTCACGATGTTGACAGGACTCATCGGATTTTTCGCTCTCCCTCACTTGACAAACCTGTTGAAGTAGAGCAAGTTGATAATTGATTCATTCCACTTCTGTCCCGGAAGTGGAGTAACACAGAAACTCACGCAACGCCCCAAGTATTCTTCAGGGTGCGAGAGCGTAGGCATACAGTCTTCTATAGCGTGCCAGCGTCGCCCACGAGAACACCGGCAAATCCACTCGACGTAATTCCACCGATGCAACACGCATTGGCAACCGTCTCGAACACCCTATTCGCTACCCAATCCTCCATCCTTTCACAATCAAGAGAATCGCCCTAAACTTTGCCCTTGGCTTGAAATCGGATTCCATGTATAAATGGATAAACACTCAATCTACACCTGTGTCAAGGAAGACACGATGAAATATACCGCTTCTGAATCTGCGCAGCTTCTGTGGAAATGTGACGTCGCTTCACCGACGGAGCTACTCCTCGTTCGAATACGAGCCCGGCAAATCACACGTCTTCTTGGGTTTGACCGGAATGAACAAGCCCTCGTGGCGAGCGTGTTATTTGAATTACTCGCCGCCGATTGGAACACGAGAGTAGTGGAAGTTGTTTTTTTTCTTGAGACAAACTACCTTCGCGTTTACCGACGAAGTAGTTCAAACGGCAATTCTGAATCACACAGATTGCGTGTAGAATCTCAGGTCCGCAATTCCGATAAACTTCTCGTGTCGCGAGAAGCCCCGTCCCAACAACGACAAATCGATGCGGCCGATTTCCCCTGGATGCTCAATCAGCTTTCGGAAAATGCTCTTTTTGAGGAACTTAGGGCTCAAAATTTGGAATTTCTTGAACTTTTTCTCGATTCTAAGCCAGTCTCGGTACCTTCCTTCTCCGATAATCAAGTCTCCTTAAACTCCCGTGCAGCTTAGCAGACACATTAAATTCCTCATCCGAAAGAAATTGACAGAAATTCTTCCGATCTCGTGTCGGAATTTCTGAAGAAGTCTTGATATGGATGGTAAGGAACTTTACAATTGTGACGAGCGATAGGGGGAATGAGATGGTGCCCGCAAAGCAAAGCAAGCACTGCCTGCTTGTATAGCACATAATTTATGGTCACCATCTCTTGCGATAGGTCGATAATGTTGCGAAGCCATTTATGGCCAAATACCACGCCGAGATACTTGTATCTCACGAACCCGATCGAGGGTAGCGACGTTTATTTGCCAGGCACAGCTAGTTTAGCGCATCTAGGAAGAATTGGACTGAGGCTTTTAGACTCAATCCATGATTGCTGGACCGAAGAAATGAAAATTGCCCACTTGCAAATGCTGGAGGTGTGGGCGATTGACGATGTGCTACACAAGACGCGTGAGTTCGGCAAATTCCAAGCTCCTCAGGAATGTGATTCCGAAATATGACGGTAATTCGAGAGCGTTTTTCTATTGTGAACTTGTACGTTCATTCGCAATCCGACCACGACTTTGTATTCTCGTGCCTCCCGATTTCATTCCCGAGCCACGAGTCGTTGGGTATGTACCGAAAAGGCCTGAGATTCGATTCGTATTGTCTACACAAAAGATTACAAAATCGAACTCACAGTTCAATTGGTCCGTACTCGCCTTCAACATTACAAGGTTACTTAACGTTCGAAAAGAATGGGCATCAAAAACCATTTGTTGAGACTTCGATTACAGTCCTGACTCGGGCGCTATTCCACCGAGGAAGTTCTAGTTAGAGATAGATTTGTTGGTGTGCCGTCTCACTAATTTTGGTTCAACCCACGGAACTTTTCAACGACACAGACTTAATTAACAGGCTTCGACAAACCTTAAAGCTGCTCTACATTACGGAAGAGCGCGGTGGTAAAATCCCACCCTTCCGTCGGAAGTTAATCGAGTCAATGTCGTCTTCCCCTATCAAAACTTGTCGGTTGCGTTGAGAAATTAGCCCCAACGCTTCTCTCTGGCGTCGGAGCAATGTGATCTCAACAACGTGTCAATTGAGCAACGAAATTATCAACGGGGAAGGACGGTCATGAAAACAGCCACTGCAAGACGGAAACGCCAACCAACAACGGAGGAAGCGTCTGAGTTTGCACCTACGACAATCTTTTCTTCCGATCTCCTCACGCCAGAAGAAGAAAAGAAACTCTTGGCAACTTTCTGGGAGTGCAAAACTGACTTGGTCAAGGCGTTGATCCGACACTTCCCAAAATTGCGAAGTCAACGGCCGCCAATGGAACCTTGGCCTATGGCTCAATTCATCCGTGACTTTTGCGACGGTGACGCCCGAAAAATCACGAACATTCGACGAATCCACGACCGATACATCCACTGCAAACACCGCCTCGCCTCCGCCAACATCCGTCTCGCAGCCCATGTCGCCAAACGCTTCCGTCATCATGCTCTAGGCTATTCCGACCTACTCCAGGAGGCCGTTTGTGGGTTGATGCAGGCCATTGATCGCTTCGACGTCAGCCACGGCACTCGACTTGCAACCTACGCCACCTGGTGGATTCGACAAACACTCCAAATTGCCGTCGCTCGCCAAAGTCATCTTGTCAGCTTGTCTCCCCACCACTTGCAAGAGCTTGGCCTCCTCCAACAAGAATCCGAAGCCCTCGCTCACGGCGGAAAACATCTCCCTAGCCCCCAAGAACTTGCCTCCCGCACCGGCAGCAGCCTCGAACATCTGACACACCTCCAAACCGCCACCCGAGCCCCCGTTTCTCTCAATGCCGTCCTCGATGACGACAGCGATTTCAAGCTCACCGAGGCCATGCCCGACAATGACAGCCAAATCCAGCGAACGAATTCGGAACGTCAAGAAGCCCTCAGTTTCTTGATGGAAAATCTCCGACCTCGCGAAAGAAAAGTTCTGGATTTGCGATTCGGTCTCACCGGTAACGGAACTCACAGCCTCCGACAAATTGGTCATCTTCTTCGCATCAGCAAAGAACGTGTTCGCCAAATCCAAAATCGGGCTTTGGAAAAATTACGTGCTTCCGCCGAGCGAGTTGGCTGGGACCCGAGTTTGTTGCTCAGCTAGCACGAGCCACCTCGAAACAAGCAAATATTTCCAGAAACGAAAAACGCCCACACGACTCATCCTGTGGGCGTTTCTTCATTGTGAACAATGGAGTCGTTTATCGGGAAGTTACTTTCCCGGAATCGTAATCGAGCGGGCTTTCGCTTGTTTGCGAATCACACCACGGATGGCTTCGTCCAAAGCCGGACCTTTCTTACCAGCCTGCGCTTCCCGTTGCTTACGGATGTACGCGTTCCGAAGTTGGTTCACTTCGGTAATTTCTTTCTGGACCGCAAGCCTTTTGGCTTTCATTTCGTTGATGTACTTGACCCGTTGGTCGGGTTTCATCTTTCGGAGATTTTCCGGAAGGTCTTTTTCCTTGATTTTGGTGATGTCGAACTTGGGGTTGGCGATTGCCTTGTCGACGAGGCATGCATCAGCTTGCTCGTAAAACACGCTTGCTTTGCTGTTTGCGCGTGTGGCCACGACGCCGGCTCCAAGTTTGGCTGCGTTGGCGTCTTGGGCCAGTTGGTTCATCCGGCGCTGTCGCCCCAGGGAACCGTACCAAAGATACGTACCATTGAGTTTTTTGCCTAACTCGGCGAGTTTCTTGTCGTGTGGCGTTGTGATTGCGACTGTCCCGCGAGATTGGTCAATGCTGGTGTACTCGCCTTCGGCGGAATTCGCCAGATCTTCCCAAGTCTTGATCTCTTGTTGACTAACACTTGCCCACTTGCAGTGAATCGTGTTGATGATGACGCCTTTTTTGATGGCGTTTTGGGAGACCGTCGCAAGGCTTATCTTTGGGTCTTGGTTGGCAGGCTCGTTGCCGCACACGAAGATCAGTCGCAAGGCGTTCTTGCTCTTCGACCAGTGGAGATCATCCAAAGCTGCTTGCGAGACACGAGCCACATACTCCGTTCCTCCGTTGGTTCGGAGAGCGAACAGTTTTTCGTAGACAGAGTCCAGGTCCCCAGTAAAGCTCAGGATTTGCTTAACCCATCCGCTACGGGCCCCGTAGGTCGGAGTGCCGTAGGCATACAGGGCAATTCGCAGATTGGGCGTTGGTTTTGCTTTCGCCAACTCGTTCACGATGTCCCACAGCCGTACCTTGGCCGAGTTAATGAGCCCATCCATACTGTTCGAGGTATCGAGACAAATGACCAAATCGATATCGGCTTGTTTGGCCGGTTTTTTCTTCTCTTGAGCGAAAGCGGACTGGGCACAACTCACGCCCATCACGGCCAAGAAGACAGGGACAAGAATGTACGCACGAAGATTCATCAACAACCTCCTTCAATGGTTGCTTCGTAAAGGGAAACTTCCAGGTGGACTGTGATTAAGACGAATCAAAGAAGGCGTGCGTTGGTTTTGGAAAAGAAAAAGTTGCCTTTAGTTCATTTCGATCTGGATGTTTGGTTTCGGAGGTTGTCTGAACTTGTCACGCCATCCGGAATTCCGGTCCGGATGGCGTATGACTTTCTACGGTCTCAAACCTTATTCTCGCTTCAACACAAACGCTTTTTTTCCAAACGTCGTCGGTCGGTCGTCTCCCTCGGATCCGATCGCCAACCGAACTTGACCCGATGATTCAATCGTGAAGATTCCCTGGAACCGACCTTTGGTAAACTTGATGGTACCTTTTTTCCACTGGAAGTTGATGTGATGGGGCGACTTCTGTCGTAGCTTCACGTCATAAGTTCCGGTCCAATATTGTTCTTTGCTGAGGCGGACCGTGATTGCCTTCTTTCCGTCAAACGTCACCGAAAAAGGATTCCCATCGGGGGACTTGCCAGTGTACTTGCCTTGCAGTTTCATTTCGCCTTCGGCGAGACAAACTCCACTCCAACAAACGAACAAGGCAAGTGATACCAAAATGGTCTTGGTCATGATGCTTCTCACAAGAAGAAAATGTTCTGTAGTTTAGTGACATCGCGGTGTTACTCGGCTTCGGCCCACTCGAGCCACAACGAAGCTTGTGCATCCGACGGCATTCTCCAATCCCCACGTGGGGATAGGCTGATCGAGCCCACCTTCGGCCCGTCGGGCAAACACGATCGCTTGAACTGTTGGTCGAAAAACCGTCTCAAAAACACTTTGAGCCAACCAACGATTTCCCCTCTTGTGTACTCACGATCGAACGTCGTTTGCGTTGCCAGGAACAGAATCTTCTCCGGCGGGGCACCATAGCGAAGGAAGTGAAAGAGGAAAAAATCGTGCAGTTCGTAAGGTCCAATCGTCTCCTCGGTGGACTGACCGATTCCCCCGTCGCCCGATGTCGGCAACAGTTCGGGTGATATCTTCGTTTTTACAATGTTTAGCAAAACTTCTCGTGTCTCGCCATCAAATTCGTTCTCGGCAACCCACTTGACGAGAAACTTGACGAGCGTTTTTGGAATGCTGACGTTGGGATTATACATGCTCATGTGATCGGCGTTGTAGGTTGCCCATCCGAGAGCTAATTCTGACATGTCGCCTGTCCCAACGACGAATCCGGCATTCATCAACAGGCTCGTTCGCATCCGGGCTTGGACGTTCTCGAACACCAAGTCGTGGCGTTTTTCATTGGGAACATCTTGGAGCAATTTCATGAACTGCTCTACCGTCACCCCCTCAATGTCGATGCCAAACGGTTTGTGTCGCAACGCTCGCATCTGTTCCAAGCAGAGCGATCGGATGTCCACTTCGGAAATCGAAACTTCCAGACCACGCATCAAGTCCAAGGCGTTGTTGTATGTCTCGTCGCTTGTGCCAAATCCTGGCATCGTGAACGCCCTGATCTTGGTGCGAAGACTCCCGATCAAATCAAACGTTTTGCACGCGACAACCAGCGCCAACGTCGAGTCGAGCCCACCCGAAACTCCGATCGTCACGTCGGGTTTGCCAATCTGTTCGAGTCTGCGGGCAAGCCCCGCGCATTGGGTATGGAAGATTTCCTCGCATCGTTCGGCCAAGTGCGGTTCGCCCGACGGCACGAACGGGTGGGCGAGAATTGGCCGATGGAGTCGCTCGATCGTCGGCACCTCGAGCGAGAACGGGACTTTGACGAATTCCAGCTCGGGATGATGGTAGAAACGGCTGTCCCCGAACGAGTTGAGGATCATCCGTTCGGTTTGGAGTTTGGCGACATCGACGTCGGCTGTGATCAAAGTGCCTTCTCGTCCAAACCTTTTCGATTCGGCCAACAAACTGGCGTTCTCGGCGATCATCGAATGCCCGCCGAAGACCACATCCGTTGTCGACTCATGAACTCCATTGGACGCGTACACGTACGCCGCAACACATCGCCCCGATTGGTTCCGCACCAGCGCTCGGCGATAGCCGACTTTGCCAATCATCTCGTTGCTTGCCGTCGGATTCGTCAAAATCGTCGCACCGTGCAGGGCCTGATAACAACTTGGAGGGACTGGCACCCACAAGTCTTCGCAAATCTCCACGCCAATCACAAGTCCCGGAAAATCGTCAGCTTCAAACAGCAGATGGGTACCAAATGGTGACTCTTGTCCGACCAAATCGACACTAACGCTCTGGGCCGACGATGCCGGTGCAAACCAACGCCATTCGTAAAACTCTTTGTACGTGGGAAGGTAGGATTTCGGGATGACGCCAAGAATTTCCCCTTGCTTGAAGACGACTGCACAGTTAAAGAGCACGTCATCGATGACGAGCGGAACTCCGACGATCGCAACACCATCAAACACCGAGCTACTCTTGCCAACGATATTCGTCAGGGCCCGAACGGCTCCCCGCTGGAGGGTCCGTTGAAAAAAGAGATCGCCGCACGTGTACCCGGTAATCGCCAGTTCGGGAAAAACGAGGACCGAAACCCCGGCGTTTTGGGCCTGACCCATCGAGTCGAGAATGTTGGCTGCGTTGTGCTCACAATCGGCGACTCGGACGACCGGCGTGGCCGCGGCAACTCGCACAAAACCATGATTCGGAACATCTGTCTCAAGCATCGGTCAAGCACCTCTTTGGAGCAACCAACATCGTGTTCGGATGGCATTAATGATAGTGTATAATTATATAGTATGCCACCAATTCTATCTCCTCGGTTATGACCATCTGGAGACAATTCAGATTCCTGGAAGACTATGACAACCACACAGAACACACAACTCGAATTGTTCGGAAGCTCCACCGAACCGACTGTGCCGACGGAAGGGCTGTTTGCCGAGGTGGTGTTCGATCGACCGTTAGACCAGGCCTACACGTACCGTGTTCCAGAGGGACTTGAGGAACACATCGCGATCGGAAAACGTGTCGAGGTTCCTTTCGGAAAGGGGGACCGAGCGACTGTCGGTTTCTGCGTTGGCGTGACCAAGCATGTGCCAGACCGCGTTGTTAAGGATTTGGCCCGAGTTCTCGATGACGACTCACTCTTCACCGAAAACATGCTCCGGCTGACTCGTTGGATGGCGGACTATTACCTTTGTGGGTGGGGCCAAGTCCTCAACAGCGTCATCCCAGCGGCGGCCAAATCGAATGCCGGTTTGCGAAACCAACTAGTCGTCCAGGCCGTTTCCGACGAACGACTTCCCTCGCCAATGCCCAAGCTCACGCCCAAACAATCAACGGCGTGGGAAGTACTCAAGAAACTCAACTCGCCAATCGAATTGCGACGACTCGCAAGACTCTCGGGGTGCGGCGCCTCGGTCATCGACATGCTCGTCAACAAGGGACTCGTGAGCAAATCGCAAGAAATGGTGACGACCGATCACGCTACAACCTTGAACGACGTAATCGATCCGAAGTCCCCTTCGAACGGCCGCAAGCTCCAGCTCAACGACGCCCAACAGTCGGTCACGAACAAACTTCACACAGCCGTCAATACTTCTGGCTTCCAGCCTTTCTTGCTCTACGGAGTCACCGGAAGTGGAAAAACGGAGATTTATCTCCGGGCTATCGAAGACATCGTTGCCCAAGGAAAACAGGCGATCGTGCTTGTCCCAGAAATCAGTCTCACGCCTCAGACGATTCAACGGTTTCAGGGGCGATGTGGTGACATCGCCGTCTTGCACAGTCACCTCCGCGACGCCGAACGGGGGACACAATGGCGACGAATTCACCAGGGCCAGGTGCAAGTCATCGTCGGAGCCCGGAGTGCGGTGTTTGCCCCAACAACGAAGCTCGGACTGATCGTGATCGATGAAGAACACGAGAACAGCTTCAAGCAAGAATCGACGCCTCGCTATCATGCCCGTGACGTAGCCGTCATGCGAGCCCGGTTGGAGAACATCCCGATCGTCCTCGGGTCGGCCACGCCATCGCTCGAAAGTTGGGCGAACGCTCATCGTGGCCAATACGAGTTGGTGACCCTCCCAAGCCGCGTGATGGATCGACCGTTGCCGACCGTCTCGATCATCGACATGCGCCACGAGATGCCCCGTGGCGGCCCCTATCAATCGCTGAGTCCGGGGCTCGAAAACGCCATGAACGACACCCTCAGGGAAGGCGGACAAGTCATCTTGTTGTTGAACCGACGGGGCTTCTCGACGCACGTTCATTGCCTGGCATGTGGCTACGTCGATACGTGTCGGTTTTGTGACCTTGCCATGACACACCACCAACAACGAGACGTCAACCTTTGTCATTATTGCGGGTATTTCCAGGAGCCACCACAGATGTGTCCGGCTTGCTCGCGCGTTCACTTGCGATACCAAGGTCTCGGGACGGAAAAACTCGAGTCCGAAATCCAAAAGAAATTCTCCGGGTACGCCGTTCGCCGCATGGACAGCGACACGATGCGAAAACCCGGCAGCCACGCCCAAATGCTCAAAGCGTTCCGCGCTGGAGAAGTCCAAATTTTGCTCGGAACTCAGATGATCGCCAAGGGACTCGACTTCCCCAACGTCACGCTCGTGGGCGTCATCAACGCCGACATTGGTTTGCACATGCCCGATTTTCGGGCAGCGGAACGGACATTCCAAATCTTATCGCAAGTAGCAGGCCGCGCCGGTCGGGGGACTCGTCCTGGTCGAGTTCTCATCCAGACTTACAACCCCGAACACCCTGCGATTACCTTGGCCGCTCACCACGACTACCTGAAGTTTGCCGAGTTGGAATTGAACCATCGCCGCGAGCACTTGTATCCGCCTTACCAAAGGTTGGTCCGGATCATCATCCGTAGCCACAAGCAGGAACTCGCGTGTCAGTTCGCGGACGAACTCGCGAAGACTCTCGAAAAGGTCATCAAGGAACTCAAGCCTCACAACAACCAGCCCAATGACATCCGCGTCCTCGGTCCTGCCGAGACACCCGTCTTCCGGTTGAAGGGCTACTACCGTTATCACATGCAGTTACAATCCGTCAGCTCGGGACTCCTGCACCAGCTTTTGCGAAAAATCCTGCCATCCACCCGTGTTCCCACCGGAGTCGAATCGACTGTGGATGTCGATCCCTTGAGTATGTTGTAAGCCGGTTTCTGTGGCTTTTGTTGAGCCTTTGCCTGGCTCTTCCAAACCTATCATTGTGGTTGGAGTCACCGGATCCAGAATGGACGGTGAGAGAGTTCATCGACCATTCGGTGATGCAGTAAATCCTTCGAAAAATTTGGTTATTTGTTGTGGGTTGCCATCAGCGCTGGTAGTTGTCGAAGGCGTCGGCACTCTACGAGCCCGATTTGATCCTTCGCGAGTCGTTGATCGAAGGCGTAGACACACTTGAACTGTGTGTTGGGAATCCTATGACAGGTGACTGGAATCACGTCCACAAAACATTTCGAAGATTCTCGGCGCGAATTCCTCCTTCGCAGGATATCGGAACCGCGGTGATGGGTTACCAACTGTTGCGCCCAACACACTGGGCCGATCTTTCGTAGAGTCCGGAAGCAAACCTGCTGCCCTGGTCGAGTGACCAATTGAGTGATAATGTTGTATCAATCAAAGCAAAATCAAGAACGATTCGAACATTGGGAAACATCCCCATGAGCGACAAGAAATATCTCGATTATCGCGGCGACGTCAGGGGCGCGATTACGGTCAGTGGTCATCTCATCTTCATTACCGTCCACCCGGAAGGACAACCAACCGCCGTTCATGAGTTCGACGTCGACAAGGGAGAGCTCAAAAAGCAAAACCTCCCCTGTGGTGCCGTCGCAATCGTCGGAGACGAAAAAGACATCTACGTCTGCGGGACAGACGCTCGGCTCTATCACACAACACGTAAAGCGACCAAACCAAAAGTATTCGGTAAGGAACTTCTCACCCCCGCCACAACGATGGTCTTCCTCTCGCAAGAGCGACTCGCGGCATTGGTCGGTCGGGACGTTGTCATTTTGGCTCGCAAAGACGGCAAGATCCTTCAATCGATCACACTCGAAGAAAACGGAACGCGCATCGCCGTTGACCCCTCAGGCAACTGGTTCACCGTCGGGACTAATCGCGGAACCGTGGCGGTGTATGAGTGCGAGGACAAACCCGAGTTCAAGTTGAGTGATTCGGGTAGCCTGCACGAAGGAGCCGTCACGGCGTTGTTGTTCGAGAAAGACGAACTCCGATTCTTCTCGGCGGGTGCCGACCGAAAATTGCTCACGACTTACGCTCGCGGCAAACTCGAACCGGAGGACAAAGGCCGCACGAATAACCACAACGAGCCGATCACGGCAATGCTGCTCGGCCCTGGCGATAGGCTCTACACCGGTAGTTTTGACCGAACAATCAAGAACTGGCCTCGGGAAGGCTTCGTCAAACCGGCGACCGTTCAAAACGTCGGAGGTGTGATTTCACTGGGGCAAGTCGGCGTCGGCAAGAAAACGTTCCTCGTTGTGGGCGCCAGGGATAACACGTTTCGGTTCATTCCGATCGATGCCGAAGCCAAATTGGGTGACGTCGCCTTCCGGCTTTATGACGCCTACGCGGCGGCCAAAAAGGAACTCAAGAAAGACGTGACACGCCGCCAGGCCGCACTCAAACGACTGGCCGACTACCAAGACGCCGAGTCCATCGAAATGGTCAGCTCGCAGATGTTCAACGATCAGGACCACGGCATTCGAAAGTACGCTTGTGAACTCATCAGTTCCTCACCGCATCCTCGTGCTCCCAAATTGCTCGAAGTCTCGTTGAATCACACCGACGAAGCCGTTCGCAAAGCGTCTTTGGCAGGTCTCCGCCAACAACTCGGTGAGGAAACGTTGCGTCCGCTCGACCTGGCCTTGCGAACCGAAAAACCCGACATCGCGATCATTGCCGTCAAAGCCCTCGAAACACTCGTGAAGAAAAACGACCAGGCGTTGGCCCGTTTACGTGTCGCTCTCAACGCCCAGACTTTCGAGGTCCGCCAGTCGGTGCTGATGAGTTTGGAAGCCATTTATCCCGATTCACCGGAAGCCGACTTGATGGCGCTGGGGTCCACCTATGAAGATCTCAGACGGTTGGCCTTGTTGCGGATATACTCTCGCAAACTCCTCAACAACGAACGCGTCCGAACGGCCCTCAGGTGGCGTGGCGAAGATCCCGACCAGGAAGTTCGGCGGCTCGCGTTCCTGTTGGCCCTCCACACGCGAACGAAACTTGTCGATTTTCTCCGCAAGCGCGACCCCGAACTCGAGCGACAACTGCAAGAACTCGACAAGGCCGCCTCCGGAAAAAAGAAATCGGACAAGCCTTCCGAGGAAAAAAAACAAGAGAGGGAAACCCAACCCACCATGATTCTGGGCGACAGCGCGAAGCGACGGAAAGACGCTGCCAAGCTCGATCGTGACGATTACGAGCCGCTGTTGCAAGCCACGGCAAGCCGGGCACTCGATACGTGTCTTCGCGGGGCTCGCGGAATGGCCGTTTTGGGGGACGTGCGGACGTTTGGCCTTCTATTGCAACTCAGCCGCGAAAACGACACCAACGCCCGCGTGCAAGTTTGCCTCGCGATGGGTGCGCTCGACGACGAACGGAGCATCAATCGTCTTCGTTCGATGCTTTACGATGCCCAAGCCCCTGTCCGAGATGCCGCCTTTACCTCCCTGGCCCATCTCTATAATGACGAGCCGCTCAAGGCGGCCTCGGCTGGTTTGAATTCGTCCTACGAAGATGTGCGGATGCGTGGTTTGCAAGTTCTGCTACAGCAAGTTCGCAAGAATCCACCGAAGGACATGGACGCACCGGAATGGCAAATGGTCGTCCGGGCACTCAACGATAGTTTTCCCAAGGTCCGCAGCGAGACGTGTAAGGCCTGTTTGAATCTGAAAATCGGTGAGGTTTTTCAGGAAGATTCGCGACGACCTGTCGGGGAGAAAACGACGGACCAGAACGGCAAAGTTGGCATCGCGACGCTCCGATTCGTTTTGCAAAGTGTTCATGCCGACGTTCGGCTCGAAGTGCTCACCGAAGTGATGGGTAAGCTCGAAGAATCTTGGGGATGGTCCTTTCTCTTCGAATTCTTCAACGACCCCGATGCGAACTTGCGACGGGAGGCCTTCGACTTTGCGACCTCGAAACGCAAGGATGTCGAGACGTTACGCGAAGCCTTGTTCTCGCGATACACGAACGTTCGACAAATGGCCGTCGAAGCACTGGCCAAGAAACACTCGAAGAAAGCCCAAGCAGTTCTTGTCGAGGCTCTGGACGACAAGGAAGTGCCCATTCGCAACACGGCCTTGGAATCACTCATAGCCGACAACGTCCAAGACGGACTCGAAGCAGCTCTCGCGAGTTCTCATGACGATGTTCGCGTTCGCGCAGCAACCGCTCTCGCCAAGAAGGGAAACGAAGCTGCGTTGGCGCCATTACTTGCCCTCGCTACCGCACCCAAACCCGAGAAAAAAGAACGTGTCAACGACTGGTCGAACTTGGTCGAAGAGTCGTTGAAAGGTTTGGCCGAGTTGGGCAGTCCGAAGGTCGTGACGGATTTGTTGCCATTGCTGGAAGGAGAAAACCCGCGACACCGACACTG
Organism: uncultured Alcaligenaceae bacterium; assembly: GCA_964423615.1. Lineage (GTDB taxonomy): Bacteria > Planctomycetota > Planctomycetia > Gemmatales > Gemmataceae > CAYRFQ01. The sequence continues at coordinate 76,624 of CAYRFQ010000016.1, forward strand.
GGCCGCCCGAGCCCTGGTGTGGTGTTCGCGCGCAGAAAATCTCGATCCACTCCGCCCGACACTCCAACACAACGACAACCAGGTGAAGTATCTTGCCGCCCTCGGTTTGGCCTTCGGTGGTGATCCGCTTGGTGCCTCGCTCGTCTTCTCGGAAGAAGCGTCGCGGTTCTTGACCTCAGAAGAAAGACTCGTCGCCTCGCTCACACTCGGCCAAATGGGTGAGGATCAACTCGTTGTCTTCCTCGATGACAACGATCAGACGCTCCAACAACAAGCCTTGCTGTTATTGATGCTCCTCGAGTTGAAGGACAACAACGGAAGTCCGACACGATGTTTGGCCGCGTTGTCTTCGCGGCTTCCGCGTGTGCGTTTGACAGCGGCGCAGGTGTTGGAAACGTTCTTGAGTCCCGAGAATATGCTCAAATTCGTCGTCAACTTGGTCAACGTTCGTCCGGAAGGCAAACCCTGGACGGTCCCTCAAGACCAAGTCGAGTTGTTGGCCGACATCATCGCTTTTGCGACTCCGCACGTGCGGGCAAGGATAGCCTTGTTGCTCAAATATTTTTCGATGCAAGAGCAGGATGCCTGGACCGAAGCCTGGGAAGTCCACACTTCTCGATTCAGCAAAGAGATCGAAACTCTCCAAGAAGAAGGGCAATCTCGGAAACCTGTGGCTTCGGTTTACACCCCGGAACAATTGCAAGAACTCGCCTTCGGAGCCTACGTCGGACTCATTCGGGAACAAGGCGGGGCGGACAGCTCGGCGCAGGCCGTTCGCATTCGCCAATCCGCACTCAAACGCCTGCTCGCCCTGGCCAACCAAAGCGAGGCGTTTTCTGTGGCCGTTCGTCCCGTCTTCATCCAGGCGATGGCCGACCCTAGCAAAGAAGTGAGAATGCAGGCGTTCGAACAGCTCCAAGCCCTCAAGATGGACAGCACCGCCCTCGGTGCCGAAGCGTTGGAAGCGGGACATCTCGACCTCGGTGTCAAAGGATTGGAATTACTCTCGGCAGGAGCTTCGTCGAAGGAAGGACAAGCGGCTCTCCAGGGCGTCATGCTCAACCGCACCGACAATCTCGCCCAAGAAGCCGCCAAGCTGTTGGTACCACAGGTCGGAAAAGTTCCCGTCGCGTCGCAAGCCCTCGACGCTCAGTTCAAGGACATGCGACGACGTGCAATCGCATGGCTTGTCGAGGAATACGACGAGGACGACGCGGCCAAAGAGCATCTACGTCAGGCCTTAAACTCTCGGTTTCCTGGAGTCCGAAATCGGACTGCCGTTGAGTTGGCACGCAAGAAAGACAAGGCGGCCTTCGACGTGTTGGTCGATTTGCTCCAGAATGCCGAGAACACGAAGCAACAGCAAAACGCAATCGAAGCGTTACAAACTCTTGAAGATCCACGAAGCCCAGGAGCCTTCTTGGATCGCCTCGAAAACGACCCGGCCGGGACGGCACTCGCGGGGCAATTGATCCAGGGGGCGGGAAATTTTCGCAATCCTAATGTAACAGAGCGACTTCTGGATTTGGCCGAGCAGCGACCGAACAACCGGGCCGAAGCCCTTTCGGCGGTCTTCACGATTAGCGGCCACGACCAGTACATCGAGGACTACGAGGAAGAAGGGATAGACCAGAAGTGGTTCGAAAAACAGCATCCACGACACGACGACGTGTTGGCGCAACTCATCGAACGATGTTTCATCCTGGGCAACACTCCCATGCTGCATCAGGTGCTCTTCTCCGCCCAATGGGCCAAAGGAAAAGAAGTCGATCCAGCACTCGCGTTGTTGCTCAATCACCCCGACGACTACCTCCGGCATCAGACCGTCTCGGCGTTTGCTTGGCGACTCCGCAAACGCAATGGTAGCCCCGAACCACTGCGTAAGGCCCTCGCCAATCGCGAGCCCATTACACAATTCCTGGCAGCGGAAGGACTCGCCAAAGGCGGATATGACGATGGATTGAACGTGCTAATGGCCAGTATCGAGTTTCAGACGGATAACACGCTCCGAAAACGCGCCGTCCTGGCGTTGGGCGAACTCGCGGACCAGCGTGCCCTCGATGTGCTGTTGAAACTTGCAGGCGACGAAGGACACGAACTCCAAGAATCCGCTGCCGAAGCTCTCGGGCACATGGGCAAGTCGCCGAAGGCCGAAGAAATCTTCCAACTCCTCGCACGGATGGCACGCGGATACACTCACCTTTCGATTGCTGCTCTGAAAGGTCTGCGATGGTTTGATTCCAAAGAAGGATGGAAGATCATCCGCGAACGCGCGGTTGATCCGAATTTCTACCAGCGCGATGAGTTGTGCGAACTACTCGGGCACAACGACGAACCGGCGACAAGAGACTTGGTGTTGAAGTTGCTTCGGGAAGAGGACGACGAGTGGTTCTTGGAACAGTTGATGGACAGCGCTCGCAAACTGTGGGGTTCGGAAGGGTTGGAGCCAGACTACGCCGTCATCCAAAACAAAGAAACGGACTCCTACGACGACCCGTTGGATGGCTCGCTCAATCGCGTTTGCGAAAAGGGAGATCCGAAGCAACTGCTGTTGATTTTGCCGAACTGTCAATCGGAAGTCCAGGAGCGACTGGGGAGCAGTCTTCTCAATCGCGTCCCCGCACCACTCGCCGAGGCTCGCGAGGCACTCACTGGTAACCACGCCCGGACCGTCGAAGTCGCTTCGCACTTACTCGGTCGGGCCGGAAAAGAGGCCGCCGATTGTGGTCCTGCTTTGGAAAAGGCCCTCGATCGATGGACCACCGATTGGGAAGACCATCGACGCCAGCTCATCCGGAGAAATCGTCAATCGGACGACCGTCTCGACCAGATCACAGGATGTCTCCGGAGTCTGCTTTGGTCCGCAAGCCGCATCGGGGTAGCCGCCGACGGAATCACCAAGGCCGCGGTCGCCAATCCTGAAGACCGCGCCTACCGCCCGATTAGGCTCGACGCGATTGTTGCGTTCGGCGAATTCGAGACGATTCCCAAAAAGGCCGCCGAAGCTCTAAAAACAGCCGCCATCGGAGACGACGCCCACGTCCGGACGGTCGCTGCCGAACTCCTCGCGAAACACGATCCCAACCAGGCTTCGAAACTCGCTGAGGAACTTCTCTCGGACCGGATCAGTTTCAATCGACTCGCCGAGCAAGAAGGAGTCGAAGTCACCGAGACATTACACAAGGCGGTCTCGAAGATCGAGTATCAAGGCGTTGCCGTTCCCGAACTCGTAGAACGCAAAGATATCGATGCATTAATGGCAGTTGTCGGGCAAAGCTCGTTGGCGGAAACCGTGCGTCTGGGAGCGATCGAAGGTCTGGCCGCGATGGCGGAGACCGACGCGGAAGCTAAACTCGTCGAGATCGGAACTTCGCAGAGCGAGAAAGAAGAACTCCGAAAGGCTGCGTGGCGTGGGTTACGACGGTCGAAGCGGAAACGGAAGAAGTTGGAAGCACAGATAGTACCCACCTGACGGAGAGCGAAAGCACCATGGTCAGATGCCATACGCTTGAGAGAAAATTTTGCCTCATCAGAGATAAACCACCGCTCAGAGATATCTTCGAATGACCACAGAACAAACACCGCCACAGCTCGAGCAGCAATCCGAGGGAACCGAGCGCACTCCCATCGAGTTGGCCTACGCTGGTCCGAGCACGGTCGAGACCGAGGTTGACAAAGCTCAGGTGACCTTGCTCGGTAACTTGAAACGTCCCGACGTCCAGTTCGAAGCAAAGTTGAAACATCCGTTACGGTTTCGTGAAGCGATGTCGGCGTTGTATCAGATCGTCGGTAGCGACTTCCGTTACACCCCGAAGGATCGCACCGCGTACACCGCCTACTTACGGATGAAAAAAGAGTCGGCGGGATTGCAGGCGTGGCAAGCACAGCAGCAGTATTTCACTTGGTTGTTGCAGAACGATCCGCTGGCGTTCTTGATCCTCGACCCGATAATCACTGTCCATCCGGATCAAGTCTTCTTCGAGGTCTTTAGCAAGGACGAGGGAACATACGCCAAACTCGCCATCGACTGCAACGCTTTCGAGATCAAGGGTGAACCACAGCACGGTACGACGAACATCGATTACAGTCAGACGCTCTACGAAAGCATCCAACAGATGCGGAGCTATCGCGAGACGAAATTCCTCATCGGTCGCGAAGCCGTGCGGATGAAGACGACCGGCAAAGACGAAGTCCTCGAAAAACAAATCAACGTTCCCGATTCGTGGCTGCGTGGGTTTTTGCAGGTCCAGTCCGCGGCGACGCTGCCGACTGAACGGTTCTCGCTCAAACCGGTCGACATCTACAATCTTCTCCGACATCTCCGACTCAACGCGGACATCAAAGGCAAACGCCGTGGACTCCGAGTCGAACTCGTCCCGAACGAGCACCCACGCCTCGTTCTCGAACCGTGGGAAGTCGTTATCTCTTCGTCGGCGGAAAAATACAAAGGACGGATGGCTCGCATCGTTCGCATTTGGGGGCGTCGTCGGTTGATGTTGTTGCGACGGTTGCTCCCCTACGTTGAAAACGTCGACGTCCATGTACTCGGCTCGGGATTACCGAGTTTTTGGACCTTCAAATCTGGCGAGTTCACGCTGACGTTTGGCATCACTGGGTTCACGTCCTCGAACTGGTCTCAGGCGATCAACTTCGATTTGTTACTGCCCAGAAAAACACAAACGAGCGCACCAACAGAAAAGATCATCAAGCACTTGCAGAAAGTATGGCTCGCCGACAAGAAAGAACTGTCAGACGCCACTGGTTTGAAAGGCGCGAAACTGGTCGAGGCACTCCAAAACGGGTGCCAACAAGGTCACTTGATTTACGACCTAGCCAACGACACATATCGCTATCGCCCACTCACCGACCAGCCACTCGATCTCGAAAAACTCGAGTATCGAAACTCCCGAGAGAAGTCCGCTTATGACTTGATCGTCCGACGTGATGCCGTTCAAATCACGTCAGAAAATCGGATCGCAGGAACCGGCCTCGAACTGACGGGGCAGGTGACTGTGGAGGAAGATCGACGAGACTACCGACCGCAGTTGCTCCTCTCCGACGAGGGTCAAGTGTACAAGGCCGAATGCACGTGCAGCCTCTTTCGCAAGCAAGGACTCAAGGACGGTCCGTGCATCCACTTGATCGCCCTACGGTTGGCCTTCGCCCATCTGGAACAGAAGCGAGCCAAGAGTGCGGAGGCTCGCGAGGCCATCACGGTCGAGACACGCAGTTATAGTCGACGCGATGACGACGGCGAAGATGTGGTGCAGCTCTCGCTCGAGAGACAACGGCTCAAAGTTCGCTGGGGAAGAGCCGGCCAACCGATGCGACTGCAAGCGCTGCGTTATAACTCTGAAGGCGAGGCCCGTGAAGCCTATTTCGCCCGAATCGAAGAACTCAATTCCACCGGCTACTTGGACGCGACGGCAGGGTAACCATGGCAACACTTGAAGAACTCACAGACCTCTGGCGGACGATCCGTCAGGCGGGCGGGATCGACGCATACATCACCAACAAACTTCGCGAAAGAGGCTTCTTCGTCGAACGCCGCTCGGGCGATACGATGAACGATCGCGAAAAAGCCGAATACAAGCGAGCGTTGCGCCTCGAAGCCGAGGAACGCAAAAAGCTCAAGCAAGAGTGCTGGGAAGCGTACCGCGCGACCCACCTGGTGCACCTGGGGGAAAATGTCTTCTGGAACGACAACCTCAAAGAAGACAAGTGGGATTTGCCCGGTGCCGAGGAACGTTCCGCCGAGAACGAATTGCCTCAACTCGACAGTATTGATCACCTGGCCACGGCACTCGGCTTGACGATTCCCGAACTCCGGTGGCTCACGTACCACCGCGAAGCTGCAACGCAGATCCATTATGTTCGCTTCACGATTCCCAAGAGCGATGGGTCACTACGAGCGATCTGGGCACCAATGCCCAAACTCAAAGCGACTCAACGATGGATTCACCGTAACATCGTCGAAAAACTCTTGGTGCATGGCTCGGCTCATGGGTTCTTGGCGGGTCGTTCGATCGCGACAAACGCCGCCGTCCACACCAATTCGAAGCTCGTCGTGAAGATGGACATCAAGAACTTCTTCCCGACCGTGACGTTTCCTCGCGTGAAGGGTATCTTCCGCCACGCTGGATATCGCGAACCGGTGGCCATCTTACTGGCGTTGTTGTGTACCGAACCCCCTCGCGAAATCGTCGAACGGGACGGAACCAAATATTTCGTCTCGCTCGGGCCGCGTTGCTTGCCCCAGGGAGCCCCGACGAGTCCCGGACTGACGAACACACTCTGTCTGCGCATGGACCAACGCATCCACGGACTCGCCAAAAAACTAGGATGGCGGTACACTCGCTACGCCGACGACCTGACGTTTAGTCTCCCCGAAGATCACCAGAACGACATGAAGGTCGGAACGCTCATGGGCGGCGTCAAAATGATTGTTTCCGACGAGGGCTTCGAAATCCATCCGAACAAAACGCGCATCGCCAGAAAAGGTCGACGCCAGAAGATCACCGGCTTGATTGTCAACGGCGACAAGAAACCGCGAGTTCCACGCGAAGTCAGAAGGCAACTCCGGGCTGCGATCCACAACCTGAAGAACGGCAAAGAACTCAAGGAAGACGAGACACTCGAAAGCCTCATCGGCTATGCGGCCTTCGTCTACATGACAGACCAAGAACGCGGACAGCAGTTCCTCGACGAGTTGTGGAAATTCGTCCCAGAAAGCGTCGCCTGATACGTTGCTACTCTGGATTTCAACAAAGTAGCAGGCACGACGGAGCATGTTTGCTATTTTTTCCAAACAAAACTGAACTTCAAAATCGAGAGCCGCAACCGAGTGAGGCTATCATCTCAGACCTATGGGAGTTATATTCGTAATTTGTCCCGGAACGATAATTACGACTCTCTCCCACCGAGGATAGCTTCATGCTTCGTTGTCGCCTTTCGTCTCTCCCGATTGCGACGCTTATCTGCGCAATCACCACCTCTACCTGTCTTGGTCAACCTCCAAAATCTTCACCCCTGAAGATTACACACGGACCTATGCTTGGCCGTCCAGGGGTTCACCAAATGGGCATTTGGGCGCGTACTTCTCGTCCCGGTGGATTCCGCGTTCGGTATGGCGTAAAAGCCAAAAACCTCAACCAAATTTCTCCCTCGGTCGCCACAACACTCGTCCACGACAATACCGGTTACGTCGTACTCAAGGACTTGAAGTCGGACACGAAATACCATTACGAAGTCGTTCCCGCCGGTCAGCCGAAGGGCATTCGCGGAACGTTCCGCACCTGGCCCGACGCGAAGAAATTCCGAGACAAGGAGCTCAACCCGAAAGGGCTCTTCAACTTCCGATTCGAATTCGCTTGCGGAAACAACCAGGGAACCCATTCGCTCGGACCGAAGTTGCCAGCGTTCAAAACGATGCTCAAGAAGATCAAAGACAAAGTGCACTTTGCCATTCTCAATGGGGATTGGCTCTACGAAGACTCTCGCGAATTTTCGGTGAAACAGTGGCATAAACAAGTCGGCATCACCCCAAAGCAGACGCCCGAACTCGTCAAGTTGGCTCCAACAATCACCGGCGTATGGCAAAACTACAAGACCTATCTCGAACGCGGCAAACCTCTCTCGCTTTGGCATCGTCACGTTCCGTCCTACTACACGCTCGACGATCACGAAATCCTCAACGACGTCGAAGGCTGCGGTCAAACAGGTTTTCGTGCTCGGCGAACGGTCTTTCGTGATATCGGGTTGCAGGCGTGGCATGACTATATCGCCTGGAGCAATCCCACACGGTTTAAGCAGACAGCGCACTTCGGAAAGGCAAAATTGAAAGCTGGCAGCGATGTGTTGGTCGATACAAATAGCGACTTCACGAAACTGAATTTGCGAGAGATGGCCAATCTCCATATTCACTGGGGGACGCCCGACGCGGGAGTCAACGACGCCGAACTCGACAAGAAAAACGATGGCAACCCAAACTCAGGCGTGTATGCGATCGTCAAAGTCATCGACAAAAACCGTTTGCAAATCAAACCGCCCCTTCGGAAGAACGGTGAAGCCGTCTATTCGATTGGTCGACGAAACTATTACCGTGTTCGCGTGAGTAATTGTGATTTCTATTTCCTGGATACACGAACACATCGTCAGAAGCACGACATCAAGAACCCTCGCAAGAAGGGACTCACGCTCCTGGGCAAGCAACAACGTGAGTGGTTGATGGACAACATGGCGAAGAGTGATGCCGACTTCTTCTTCGTGGTGTCGTCGGTGAATTTCGTGATTCCGCATGTCGGAGCTGGTGGAATGGCGTTTGCCGCAGCCGACAAGGACGACGCGTGGACGGTCTTTCTGGATGAACGAGAAACGCTGCTCAACTTTTGGGACAAGATGAAGACCCCAGTTTTTGTCCTCACCGGGGACCTCCACAACAGTTTTGCGATCAGGATCACGGATAACGTATGGGAGTTCGCGAGTGGTCCTCATAATTCGCGGAATCATCCAGCGAGTGCCGAAGGGAATCGACCCGCAACGGGAAAGTTTAACTCGCGTGGACGAAAATGTGATGTGCGATGGTCGACGTATTTTCGAAACGATACGCCGTATCAACTCCGCCACCAACCGATATACTGCGTGGTTCAAGTGAATAATGTGTTGAACAACCCCATTATCAAAGGCAAGGATCGATGGGTGGCGTTTCCGCATCCCCAAGTCGTGTTCCAATATTATAATGGATTCAACGGCGAGCTTATGTACGCCGAAGCGGTTAGAACGAAACGGTGAACGCATTGTAGTTTTGATCGTTTTCTCCTTGGCATGCTGCGCTTTGCGGCCTTGTTTCGTGAAGCTCGGATTGCCACCAGTCACGAGAACGAGATGAAGGAACCGAATCGAGGAGGCATCAGCCATGACGGAACGGATCACTCGTAAGACACTCGAAAAAATCCGTAAACTGGCACGAATTCCTGTGGAGATTCGCGAGGCTCCCTTCAAGCATTGTGAAATTACTCGTCTCACCAGCATGAAGACCTTGTGTGAAACCCCTGAAATGGCGAACCGTTTCGCACTCTATCTGACCGAAAGAACTGTGCAGCGTGTGGAGCAGAAACAGGAACGCTCTCAGAAGGAATCTGACCATCTCGATATGATGAGACAGGCTCTGTCGAAAATGGCTGAGTGGATTGAGATGGCCAAGGAGGAGTATCGCAAACCTCTCAGAGATTTGTTGTTTCAGTTAGTGAACGAACAGAACGAACACAGGCGTGTTAAATCGAACGTCGTACGAATGATCACAGATTCGGACTTGTTGGTGGTCGAGTATGCCTTGCGTTGTTTTGTGCGTCCAGATGAGTCCGGCTACTGGGCGTACCAGACCGCTCGGCATTATGCTGAGCGTTACAATCCAAGTTATGGCACCGGACTGATCCCGGAATCGATTCCGTTAGTGGAGGACATCGTCGAGTTCTGGCGTGGGATCTACGATCTCAACGACGCAGATCTATTCCCTTCGTCTCACAAAAAACAATCGTCCACCAAACGTTCAACGTTTGCAAACCCCACACCTCCGGCACAGGAGCCTCCTGCGGAAACTACTACTCCGAAAAACTCTTTCACCTATCGACAGGGGCAGTTTCTGGCATTCATCCACCTCTACACAAAACTGCATCGGCGAGCACCGGCGGAACGCGACATGCAATACTTTTTCGGAGTTACGCCGCCTTCCGTTCACAGCATGGTTAATAAACTCGCCGAGTTGGGATTGATTACAAAAGAACCGGGCAAGGCTCGCTCGATTCATGTCAACATTGCAGTGGAAGACGTCCCGGAGTTGGACGAGATAGAGGGTCCAGCTTGGTGACGTGGAGAAAAATCCCCCCACCGTTCACCGATCCAAAACCGAATATTTCAATCGAGATAAATAACCCAATGAAACCAGCACCTTGTGACAATTATCTCCAAACGACCTCGATGGGCCGCAGGGAATTTCTCCGAGCGGGTACTCTGGGACTTTACGGATTGACATTGCCGCAGTTGCTTCAAGGACAAGCTCAGGCGAGTGCCGAGGGTCCGCCCCGGCGTGCGAAAGCGTGCATCATTTTGTTCATGTGGGGTGGTCCGGCTCAACAAGATACGTGGGACATGAAGCCCGATGCCCCAAGCGAATATCGCGGCGAATTTCGTCCCATCTCGACCAAAGTCCCTGGTCTTCAAATCTGTGAGCACATGCCAAGGATCGCCCAACACACCGACAAACTGGCGGTCATTCGTTCGATGACGCACAATGATGTGGACCACCTCACCGCGACCCACTATCTGTTGACCGGTCGAGCCGTTCCCAATCGCGGAGGCCCCGAGTCCCAAGACTGGCCGAGTTACGGAGCCATTCTGTCCTACCTCGGTCGTGGACAAAACCCGTTGCCGCCATTTGTATCGATGATGCCAGAAATGCCGGTTACGAACACAAGCGCTCCGCGTTTCGTCGAACAATCGCACGGGCGTGCCGCGGGTTGGCTCGGACCACGATACGCACCGATGCGGATCGATGCCAACGCGAATTTGCCGAATTATCGTGTCGCCGATTTCAGTCTTCAGGCCGACGTCCCACAAGACCGATTGAATCGACGGCAAACCCTCCTTCGTCAAATCGAAAACCAAAGACGCGGACTGGAAGGCCATCCATTGGTCGCTGGCATGGATTCCAATTACACTCGAGCGTTTTCGATCTTGAATAACCCGCAAGTGACCCGAGCGTTCGACTTGTCCCGGGAACCCGACCGACTTCGCGATCGCTACGGCCGCAACATCCACGGCCAAGCTGTCTTGCAAGCTCGCCGACTCGTCGAAGCGGGCGTGCCACTCGTGACCGTCTTTTGGCAAAATGACGGAATCAAAAACGTCAGCGTTTATTGGGACACGCACCAACGGAATTTCATCGATTTGAAAACGCGTCTTTGTCCCATGAGTGATCAGGCGTTCTCGGCTTTGCTCGAAGATCTCGACCAACGCGGAATGCTCGAGGAAACGCTTGTGGTGTGGACGGGAGAATTTGGCCGGACACCGCGAGTGGGGCAAAGCGTCGTTGGCGGTGCGGGAGCCGGACGTGACGGGCGAGACCACTGGGCAGGCGTATTCACGACGGTGTTGGCGGGCGGCGGCATTCGCGGAGGAGTCGTCCACGGTTCGAGCGATCGTTATGCAGCTCAGCCGGCGACGGAACCGACGCGACCGGCCGACGTCGCCGCCACGATCTACAATCGTCTTGGAATTAACCACGAGATGACTCTTCGCGATCGCCTCAATCGACCGTTGATTCTGTGTGAAGGAACACCGATCCAGGCGATCATGTAGTAGCCTGAGTCAACATACTTGCACATTGAAGATCGCGGGCAAAGAAGTCCGCGATCGATCGAGCCACTTCGTCCTTGTCAACGTCGAGAGGCAGAACGTGACCGGATCGATCGAACCATCGAATCTGTGTTGGTCCCAGTCCCGATTGAGCGATCAAGGCCACCGCTTTTGGTCGAATCAACGGATCGTTGCGGGAATGAGCCACGAACACAGGTTTGTCGATTTTCGCCAATCGACGCCGTGCCAGTTTGGCCAAGAGGGCCGTTTGTCGGACTGCACGAAAATGTTGGAACGGGTACTGCGGATTAAAGAATTTCTGCAGATCCGATGACTTCTTGATCTTGAAGTGCATCCACCCAACCAGATTCGTCAGAGCCCTTACACTCAACGGCAACACCAAAGCGGGAGCCGTAACGGCGCACGCTCGGACAGGGAATTCACTCGCCATCACAAGAGCCAGGGCCCCGCCCATCGACTGACCGTAAACGAAAACCTCCTCATAGCGCTGGAGGCTAGCTTCGATCTCACCCCTCGCAGCCTCCAACCAATCACGGTAGCTGACCTGCCGCATTGCCCGAAAGGCCTCTTCGGGATCAGCGATCCCGTGACAAGGCAGCAGCGGAGCAACGGCGTCGATCCCGTTGTCCAAACACGCTCGCCCGATCAGTTGCGTCTCGTATGGCGTTGCCGTCAAACCATGGAAACACACAACGACCGAGGGATTGTTATCCCCTTGATAATGGAAAGGGGTTCCTTCGGTCATGTATCTGCCGTCAGATGGGAAGTGAACGGCGTTATAACCAGAATGGTATTGAGTCATGTTGAGAACCTGATTCACGGAACGAAAAAAATCGGGCGAAAGGAATTACAAACCCGATAGAGATAATATACCCACATTAAGAATCGAACACTACGCCACGATGGTGTCGACTTACTGTCTACTGACCTCGACAGAAACGGGCCTGTACAAGATAATAGTAGTCATGAGATTTTTACACACAGCCGATTGGCATTTAGGCGACCGACTGGGACGCATTGACCGCACAGAGGATCTCCGGCGGAGCGTGGAGCGAGTGGCCGGGTTGTGTGAGGAACACGATGTCGATGTCATGCTGATCGCTGGGGACATTTTCAGCGAATTGGCTCGCCCCGATAACTTGCGAGGGTCGATCGAACACATTCAAAACACATTCGAGCCGTTCCTGCTGCGTGGTGGGACTATCGTGGCGGTGACCGGAAACCACGACAACGAGACCTTTTGCGATACGCTTCACCTGGTGATGACGTTGGCGTCTCCCGAAACGAGCAAGATCGGGGATGTCAGGCCGCTGGGTCGGTTGCACCTTTCGACCGATCCGGATTTGTTTCGTTTGGTTGGAAAAGACGGGACCGAAATCCAGTTCCTCCAAATGCCCTGGCCCTTTCCCAAAGGATACCTCCTCGACGAGGAAACACAGAAGTTTGGCAATCTGGAAGAAAAGAACAAGATCCTACGCGAAGCCCTGTTGAAGAAACTCAACGCCTTGCAGCAAGACAAGGCGTTCAATCCTGAATTGCCCACAATCTTGTCAGCCCACATTCATGTGCAAGGGACTTTTTTGCCGAACTTATTTCGGATCAGTGAGCAGGAGAGCATTGTCTTTCACGAGACAGACTTACCTTTACATTTGGACTACATCGCGTTGGGGCACATCCATCAACCGCAGATGATTATGAATATGCCCCACGTCCGATATTCCAGTAGTATCGAACGGCTAGATCTTGGCGAACGCAAAGACCAAAAGGGGGTTGTGCTTTTTGACATTGGGCCGAAAGGACGAGAAGGAGACCCAACTTTCCTTCCACTCCCCGCCACCCCGATATATTCGATCGAAGTCACGAATCCGAGCGAAGACTTGCCACGGCTTCAGGAGGAATACCCCGACGCCGAAAATGATTTGGTGAACCTCGATATCCGATACACGGCGGGAAAAGACAACCTCGAACAAATACTCAATGACCTCGATAAGATATTCCCGCGATGGTATTTCCGAGAGTGGCACGAAACCAGTGCCCTCGGTCCTACCTTGACCGTCGGTGAACACGCCCACTCGAAAAGTTTCGAAGAGACGGTGAGAGATTATCTCGAACAAGAATTAATGAACCATACTGATGACGAACGACTGGCTGTGCTCACCCTGGCCGAAGAGTTGATGAAAGAAGAATAATTTTCCACCCACATTTGAAGGAATCATGATTCCACTTCGGGTCAAGCTCAAAGGGTTTCTGTGTTACAAGGATGAGCAAGAGGTGTCCTTCGATGGCTCCTCCTTGTGGATGCTCTCGGGTCTGAACGGGAGCGGAAAATCGTCCATCTTTGACGCCGTCACGTATGCCCTTTTCGGCCACCATCGAGGCGGGAGTACTGGTGCGGCCGAACTCATCAACAAAAAGTCGGATAACCTGGAGGTCGAGTTCGACTTTCTCCAGGAAGGTCAGGGCTACCGAGTTCATCGGACTCTTCGGAGGAAGGCCAAGGGCGGCACCTCTTCGACCCAGCAGGTCTATCGGCGATTCTCCAGCGACGGAAACGGAAAACACGGTTGGGAAGCCATCCCCGACACGACCAAGCGAGTTGATTTTGACCGGTGGGTTCGTGAAAACATCGGTCTGAGCTACGACACATTTACCTCATCGGTCTTGTTACTCCAAGGTAAAGCCGAAAAGCTCCTGGACTCAGCAGCCAAGGGCCGCTTCGAAGTCCTCGCCGGTATCGTTGACCTCGACCGCTTTCGCCAACTTGCCGAGCGGTCCGACGAAGCCAAACGAGTCCAGGACGCGACCGTGAAAAGCCTTCGAGACCGACTCGCCACCCTTCCCGAAGTCAGCGCGATCGATCTCAATGAAGCCGAGATGCGAGTCGAAACGGTTGAAGCGAATCGAAAAAAAGCCTGGGGGGCGCTCGAGCGATGGCAAGCTCTCGAAGGCCAAGCCAAACAATTCGAAGAAAAACAAGAACGCCTAAATCTTCTACGCAAGCAACTAAAAGAGACCGAAACGCTCCTCGGCGAATCCGACGAAATCGAGCGTGACGAAAAACGGCTCAAAGAGTTGCAGTCTGTTTTGCCCATTGTCGAGAATGTCATGGCAGAACGGAGTCGAATTACCGATACGCAGCGCAAACTCAGCGAACTCGACAAACACAGCAAACGGATCGAGCAAACGCTCAATGACCAAGACAAGGAATTGCAAAAGGCCCGAAGCATCCGGGGGGAGCTTGAAGCCGCTGTCGAACGCGACGAAAAACGACTGCGGGAGGTCAATGGCGAACTTCGGATCGTCTCCGGGCAACTCGAGAAACTGCAGGAGTTTGAACGACTCGAACAGCAACTTGGACGAGTACGCAACGAGTTAAAGCCGATGCCCGAGAGACCCCAGAAGGAAGTCGAAAAGGCCCAACTGCGTTGTGACGAATTAACGACACTTTCACAAGTCGTTCCGTCACTTGCGAGAATCTCCGAAGCTCGCGACGAGCTCCGCGAGACATTGGCGTCAGAAAAGTCTGCCCTCGTAACCAGGAAACAGATCGAGGTCAAGGGAAAGAAATTGCGAGGCGAACTCGATGCACTCGAGAAGCAGGTGGCCGAGGCCGCCAAGACCAAGGAGGAAGCTGACTCCAACGCCACTCGAATGCGGACACTTCTGGAACAAGCCCGCACCCACCTCAAAGAAGTCTCGATGATCGACGGAGCCAAAATCTGTCGAACTTGTGGACAGGCTTTGACCCCATCTCATATCGAAGAAGAGAAAGCACGCCGAAAACAAGAACTCGAAGCAGTCGAGCAAGAACACAACGAAGCTGTCTCCTCCCAAAAGACGGCCGTGAAGAACGAAAAGGCTCTCCGCAAACAACAAAAAGAAGCCGACAAAGCGTGCCAGGCGGCACGGGACGAATACGTCGAGTTTAATGCTCAAGCGGGGCAGGCGACAAAAGACCTCGACCGACTCCGGAAAGAATGCAGCCGGGTTTACGGGGACCTGCCGCGAGAATTTCGGCTCAAGATCAGTGAGGACTTGCCGGACGATTGGCTGGCCACTTCGTATCCAACGGTCGAAGAACTCTCGGCCCTGCGTCAGCGGGCCGACGGACTTAATCACGCCCGACGCGTGTTACGCGAGGCCGAAACGCAACTCAACAAATGGAACCAATTGAAAGGACAAGAGTCGAGCGTCGAACAAGATTTGACACGCGTTCGATCTCAATTGCCCAAGGATCCCAAGTCCGTCCGCGACCAGCATACAAAACTCGAGACCGAAGAAAAATCGCTGCACGAGAGCGTTGCTTCGCAACGTCGAGCTCTCAACGAAAACCACAAGACGCTCGACAAACTCGGCAAACAACGCGAGCAAACTCAACAACAGCTTGCCAAATGCCAGAGCGACATCCAGACACAAACGGCGACTCTGGAATTGTGTCAACAAACACTCGCCAAGTCACTCAAGGATTTGCCCGAGCACTGGAAAAAGCCAGCCGAGCGGGCGTTGTTCTCAGAGTGGGGAGACTGGAAACGCGAACGTGACGACCTCGTGGCCAAGGGAACCGAAGAGCGATCTCGAAAACTGCAAGAATCCAAGTTGGCC
Source organism: uncultured Alcaligenaceae bacterium (assembly GCA_964423615.1). GTDB lineage: Bacteria > Planctomycetota > Planctomycetia > Gemmatales > Gemmataceae > CAYRFQ01. Next base: position 92,599 of record CAYRFQ010000016.1, read on the forward strand.
GTCGAGGGCGTCAAGCGAGACGCCGACGCAGTCGAAAAGGAACTCGAAGCGTTTCCCGAAGAATCCCGCCAAGGCGTGGTCAAGGTCCAGACTTTTGTCAGCGAAGCTCGGAATAAGTACGAAGCCGCCAACGACGAACTCAACAAGGCGAAGCAGCACCTGGCATCTTTGGAAGCCTTACACAAACAGCGAGAGCAACTCGACCAAGAGTTCCTGGAAGCCGACAAACAGCTCACGCATTCGAAGTTGCTTTCGGAATTGCTTGGACGTGATCGGTTACAGTTGCACCTCGTCCGGCAGGCCGAACGCCAAGTTGTCGATCACGCGAACGCCGTTTTGGATCGGCTCTCGGGAGGCGAATTGTATTTGCGACTTGTCGGCGAGGCGGGAGGCGAAGGGAATGCCGCGAAGGCTCTCGAACTCGAAGCCCATAACCGCGTGACCGGGGAACGACCGATCAACGTTTCGTTCCTTAGTGGGTCGCAAAAATTCCGAGTGGCTGTGGCGTTAGCTCTTGGGATCGGCCAATACGCCAGTAAGCAACACCGCCCGATCGAATCGGTGATCATCGACGAGGGCTTTGGTTGTCTGGACCGCAACGCCCGACAAGTCATGATCCAGGAGTTACAAAACCTGCGGAGCCAAATGCGTTGTATCTTATTGGTCTCGCACCAGGAAGAATTTGCCGACGCCTTCACCGACGGATATCATTTCGAATTGCAGAACGGCACGACCATCGCAAAACGATTTCAACGATGACGGGGCAAAGATGGAGACTGTAGTTTTTTTGGATCTCGACGATACGATCTTCCAGACTCGCCCCAACTGCCCGCCGAATACCCACCTCCACCCGGGAGCCAGAGACCGAGGAAATGCTGTTGTCTCGTATATGACTGAGAAACAGAGATGTTTCTTCGAATGGCTCGACACGACAACAACACTGATTCCCACTACCGCACGTAATACGGATGCGTTCCGGCGCGTCGAACTATCTTTCAGTCATGTTGCCATCGTTACGTTCGGAGCCGTTATCCTCGGGCCAGATGGCCAACCGGATACCAAATGGCTAAACCGAGTTCGACCCCAGTTAGAAGAAACTGGGCGGGACGTCTACCGAATCTATGACGCCCTCGGAGATTATTTGGCGAAGTCAAAATCCCCTGTTCGCATCCGAACTATATCGGATCAACACATTCCGTGTTATGTCGTCCTGAAACCTCCTCCAGGCCGAGCTGACTATTTGGACCAAGTCGAAGCCGAGTGTCTCTCTCAACTCGACCTTTATCAATTCCGGGTGTACAGGAATCACGTCAATATTTCGATCGTGCCAAAGTGTATCGGCAAAGCCTCCGCTGTCCGATATGTTCTTGAGGAATACTTCACCGAACAACAAGTACTTACCCTCGGAGTGGGTGATAGTCTCTCCGACTTACCATTTCTACGCGAGTGTGATTTTCTCATGATGCCACGGCAAAGCCAACTCACTCAGCACCTTGCTAAAGATCATTCCAAATAACCGTTATCAGGAAAGAATAGTTCTCTCCATTCCATGTGACGGTATCCGTCGAAGTGTTCTCCGAATCGGGGCAGATAGTAAGAGCGGTAGAGTTCAGTGTGCCTTCGCCATGTCGCTTTCGAGACCCCAGCCCACGCCAGTGTGGACTGAACCAGGCGTTCGAGATCCCTGAGAGTTACGCTGAGTAGCCCCCACGGTAGATGGGTTAGTAGAGGCAGATTGTCGGAAGCAAGGAAAACTTCCAGGTCCGGATTGGCTCGCGTTCCCCAGGGAAGTTCCAAACTGGTTAGATTCTTGAGCCACGGCGAACGGGCAAGCTCCTGATAGATAGAACCCGAGTAGTCTGACGTCCCAGAGACTCTCAACAACCTCAAGTGCTGGACGAAAGGCTCTTGAATGATATCCTGTAAACCTATCTCTTGGATACCAGACGACGAGATATCCAAAACTCGCAAATTCTGGAGATAGCGAGACTGAGCGAGGACCCGAGCACCATCGTTTCCAATTCGAGAGTTCCCGACCAAACTCAAAGCTTGTAGATTTTCAACCTGCGGACATTCAGCAAGCACCTGAATGCCCTCTGGTTCAAGATCACAGTAGGGCAAATCAAGACGCTGTAGCTGCTGGAAGTTCGAACAACGTGGGAGATCATCGATCGTGGAATACTGCCAACGATACAGACAGAGTTCTTCGACTTTACCCAGATGCGGCAGTGGACCTAACAGGGAAAACGGTAAGTTGATGGCCAACCTTTTGATATTCCCAACAAAGAGTTTCTGCACAACTCGTTTGGCAGCATTCTCGTCCGTCAGATTCGCTTGAAATTCAAGCTCACGCAGTTCACTCATCTCGCACACTGACAACAACGTGTCCAGTTGTTGGAAGGACAAGTTGTCTCCATTTTGCAATCTCAGGGATCGGCAATTAGAAAGCAGCTGTGAGTCGACGAGAAACTGAATGGTCGACGGGGAAAGTTCATCGTAACTCAGAGCCAGTTTTTTCAGACGCTCGGGCCAACCCGCAGTATCACGAGCTTCGGTAACCACCTCGGCAAACTCGTCCTCCTGCAGAAATTCGCCCCCTTCCATCTCGAGCGTTTCAAGATTCGTGAGGTGCGGTGACGACAAAACCGATAAGACGGCGTTGCCAGGAAAGTCCGTCTCGATGTAAATCGAACGAATCCGCTCTAACAACTGGCATGCCTTCACTTCTTCGATGGCATCGGAAGTCCACTCGTCGTTCTGGGCTATGAAAGTCAAGTGCTCGATCGGGCCGCTTGCGAAGGCTTCGTCGGCTCGTTCGAGGAACTCTTCCGGCGAATGAAATACCAAGCTCTCCACGAATCCCCGTCGAAAGGGACCGCTTATCTCATAGTCGTGCCACCACTCTGGAATGTGTTCAACGAGGAGTCGACGTTCTCGCGCTTGAAGTTCACTCTTGCGAAGATCATAACGAGGCAAACGGGCCAACTCACATTGCACGCGGATGTGCTCGGCTCGATCAACACTGCCTTGCTCCTCCAGCCAGTCGGCGTAGATCAAACGAGGGGCGTCGTTGTCCGGATTCACGATGATGTTCTGGAGGAATTGGTCTTGGGTCATTACGATCCTTGTTTTGATGGGTTTGACATATTCACGAGGTGCTCAATCTATTTACCGGTGACGAGTTATTTCTATGTGCGCAGCCGGTGAATCAACAGGGGAGGCCCACTCCTGGAAAATGTATGCTTGTCCCTTTTTCGTAGGGGGTGACGAACCCGAGCGTGAGCGAAAGCCAAGGCACACAACAAAGAGACGTGGTGTGCCTTCAGTGTTTCCTGGTCGGATTCTGTGTCCGGCACACTATAGCAAGTGTCGTTCCTTCACTCGCTGGGCGTGCTATGCGGCGAAAAGGGACAGGGCGTCGCCAAAAGCGACGAGCAAGCTCCTTGTCGCACCCTCACAAAACCACGAACACAAAAACTGGACCAGACTACAGTTCGCGTTCTCCGTGTCCCGTGGGCAAAAACAAGGCGACTGGACTTCCCCGAAAAATCTATACAGAACGCGTGGAACCGACCTCACACAATTCGTTCTTTATAGCAAGATACACGACAACACTTCTGGAGGAAAAGTCATGTCACTCTATCACAAACGTTGGTCCCATCTGAGCATTCTGTTCGTTTCCGTTGCAGTTTTGTGTTTGGACGCTGCTGGTTCGTTCGCGCAATTTCGAGGCACGCCCGGTGGTTTTCGTGGAGGGTTCCGTGGTCGTCATGGCGGTTTCCAAGGCGGATTCCAAAGAGGAGGCGGGGTTCAGCGACGGGGTGGATTTCAGCAAGGCGGATTCCAGAATGGTGGATTCCAGCAAGGAGGGATTCCAAATGGGTTGCAGGGAATGCGAGGCCGTCCGCCATTTCTGGGTGGATTTCAGCAAGATGGATTTCAGCAAGATGGATTTCAGCAAGGTTTACAGAACGGACAACAAGGATTGTTGCCACCACCACCACCGTTCCAGGGGCAACAACAACGAGTTTTCCAACAAGGGGGCTTTCAACAGGGCAGAGTCCAAGTCAACGGTCTCCAACAGGGCGTCCAGGGATTCCAACGGGGTGGACAACAACAAGGCTTGCGACCACCGTTCCCACCTCCCCCACCATTTGAACGAGGCTTCCAACAGGGTGGTATTCAAGGGGGCTTGCAACAAGGTGCCCAGCAGGGTAACCAGTAACTAACAAGAGCAGGAATTTTGAATTGTGGCGAGCCAGCAAGGGACCGTCGAAGGACCAGACGGTTTCCGGGCACACCCAGAAGACTTCCATTTTCAGTTTTCTCGTCACCGAGTGAGTTGCGCCAACGCCCACCCGATCACTATGGCTAATAGAAAGGCACCTGCTCCAAAGGCGAAAAGCCACCAGTCCCGACCGCATCTCGGCAACCAACCGGATGCCACTGGTGTGGATTCCGAAAGTTGTGGCAGGGGCACAAGTTCAACGTCGAACTCGGCTGATCGAGCCGGTTCGGGGGTCGTCGGAGGTGGCTTCGAGGCAACGGGATCGCCTACCAGGACTTCATGTTTTTTGGACCCGGACAGGTCCTTTTTCTTGACCTTCCGTTTTTCCGATTTTCCTTTGGTCTGAGGACTTCGTTTTGCGACCTGAGCATCGGCCGGTGTCCGTGCCGCTCTTTGTGCCTTCGCGACGGCTTCAGGGACGTTTTTCGGGTCTCCACGAAAGGGAACAGGTTTGGGCACAGCGGCCGGTGCGCCATTCCCACTGGCGACGGGAGCTTGGGGACCGGATTTCTTGGCACCAGTGCCCGGAGCAGGTGGTGTAGACTGGGCTGCCACCGGAACGTTGGGTGTAGGCTCTGGCTTTGAAACTTCCCCGGTTTCGAGGTAGGTAATGTAGCGTCGCATTTGGGCTGACTGTTGCTCGATCGGTTTCGCTTCTGCACCAGAGATCATAAATAGCTGCAGGGATCGGGCTGCTCGGTCAGGTGTGGGATATCGGTCCGTGGGCTCTTTCGCCAACATCCAGTTCAGGACTTGTTGGAGAGCCTCGGGTACGTCGGGGGCCAACTCCCGGACCGGTCGTGGAGTCTCCGTGGCATGCCGCACCAGTTGGTGCAGCATATTCGAATCTGGAAAGGGTGGATGTCCAACCAAGCAATGATACAGGACGCAACCAAGACTGTAGATATCGGACCGGACGTCAATATGGCGGGCGTCTCGGGCTTGCTCGGGAGAGAGGTAATCGGGAGTTCCAAGGATCACCCCTTCTCCCGTCAAGTCTGTGAGCATTTCGCGGGGTTTGGCGTTTTCGTCGTATAGCTCACGCCCCAATCCGATGTCCAAAATCTTGAGATTACACTCGGTCGTGCTGTTCGGGTCGGGAGCTTTACCGTCGGAGAGCAACATCAAATTCGACGGCTTGAGATCTCGGTGGATGAGCCCTTGCTCATGAATGTGCTGCAATCCTTGCAGCGCTTGGTAGATCAAACGCACGGCTTCCCGGTAAGGCAATTTTCCACGCCGAGCGAGCACTTCCTCAAGGGTTTCCCCTTCCAACAATTCCATCACCAGGTAGTGCAGAGAATTGGACTGCCCCATTTCGAACGATCGGACGACGTTCGGGTGTTTCAACCGAAGGGCCAACCTGGCCTCGCGTAGGAATCGGCTAAGGAGCTTGTCGTCTTTGGCCTTCGATGGCGGCAGCACTTTCATCGCAACGACCTGACCCATCTTGTGAGTGGCCTTGTAGACGCCAGAATTCCGACCCTTTCCGATCCGTTCGAGAATCTTGTACTGATTCAAAAAGAAATCATCGGCGTGTCCACGCGAGAGTAACGAGGCCTGGTATTCCGTGAGATACTGGTTCTGGACCAACCATCGGAGGTAGTGTGGGGAACTGTTCACGCGGTCCTTGCCTTCCTTGACCCAACGTTGGTACACTTCCTGGACTTGATCCGGGTTTAGGAGCCTGCTCCGCATGAGCAATCCACTGAGATTTTCGACCGAGAACTCCATGAAATCGCCTTCTACGAATGATCAAACTTGAGTTGGTGGAGTCGGAGATCGCGTCCCCACCCATGTTGCCGGGTGCCCTTCTTTTCCCCGCGAAGACGCGGCGTGCTCGTCACATTCAGTATACCCTTTAGAGAAATCCAAAGGAGTAGTGAATCTGCTTTAGCAAAAAGTTTTAGCCGAGCACGCTTCTTGCGAGTATGACACTAACAATTCGGGGGAGAACGACTGAACGTCGGTGTGTATTTGTTGGAGAGACTCGCCTGGTCTTCGGTTCCCAAATATTTCTTGTGCCATAATCGAATGCCGATTGTGTTCTTGATTTCGGGCTAACTCGAGTAGTACAGCTTTCGGTCAATTGGGTAAACAGGCGTGGTATTTGTGGTAGCTATTGTTTCGACATCTCCCTCACTCCGTAGTTCAAGCTGCCATGGAAACTAGCTACCAAAACTCAACGGTTGCTTATCGGACTGTCCTGAACCTTGGAGCGAACAGGCCAAGTCCCTTCCCGAAATTGGGAGTATAACTTTACTCAATTGATTACTCGGGTGGCCAGAAATGTCTTACGACCTATAGTAACATCTCAAAGTGGCTGTCATAAATGAGACCTCCCAAATCTTGATTGACTCGCCTTCTTATACTTTGACAAAACACGATCGTCTATTTGTTTTTCTGCCGTCCTTGGTTGCCAGTGTGCTTGGCGATTTGTTTTCTCCATAAAACGCAAGGCCAAGTATGGTACGAGATTGTATTGAAGCAACCAATTTGGTCCCGAGGCATGGAATGATTGACCAACAGTATCGCCAAATCCCACTCCACACAACCGAAGCCGCTATCGCCGAAGAACTCCGCGCCGGTTTGACTAGTCCTCAGAAAACGTTGCCGCCGAAATGGCTCTACGACAACGATGGGTCTCACCTGTTTGAGAAAATTTGTGAACTTCCCGAGTATTATCCGACTCGAACCGAGCGAAGAATTCTCCAAGCTGACTCGGACTCGATCATCGATCTCTGCGGCAAGCCGTTGTCTTTGGTGGAACTGGGCAGCGGCAGTTCGAAAAAAACGCGACACTTGATTGATGCTTGCCTGGACCATCAGACGAGTTTGACCTACCACGCCATCGACATATCTCCGGCAGCTCTTGACATGGCTGCCGATTGGATTGTCGATGAATACGATTCGGTCGCCGTTGTGGGCCTCGCTGGAGACTATGAAGCCGCTCTCGATTATCTCGACGGACACACCGAATTCTCGAAACTCTATGCCTTCCTGGGCTCTACGCTCGGGAACTTTGAGGACAACGAACTCCACTCGTTCCTGCGAATGATCCGTAGCCACGTGAGCGACCAGGACAACTTCCTCGTTGGCGTCGACCTCTTGAAATCCGACTCGATTCTGCTTCCGGCCTATAACGACTCTCAAGGCGTGACCGCAGAATTCAACCTGAATTGTCTTGCCAGACTCAACCGAGAATTTGATGGGGAGTTCGATCTCGATACCTTCCGTCATCAAGCCGTGTTCAATTCCGACCTCGGGCGGATTGAGATGCACCTCGTCAGTGAGACGGATCAACAAGTCACTGTTCCAGGACTTGAGTTAGAGTTGGAATTCCAAAAAGGTGAGTTCATCCACACCGAAAACTCTTACAAACGGTCGGAAGAGATGATCGAAGCCCTTTTCAAACAACACGGCTTCGACCATGTTGAGACGTTCAAAGACGACGATAATTTGTTCGCGTTGATGTTGCTACGGTAGGATTGGATCCACTTGTTCTTGGCGTAGTCGTTTCAAAAGTTGATCTGCCGTCCCTTCGGGAACTCAACAAACGCGACTCCTCAGCCGACGTGGAAGATGAGTCTTCGGTGCTTCAAAGAGTCGCTGTGTTTTCTGGTCGGTTTGTAGTGCCCAGCACACAATAGCAAGTGTCTTTGCTCCACTCGCTGGCCGTGCTATCCTGACGGCTGAGCGAACAGCCAGTTAATTCCTTCCAGAAATGGACGCAAGTTCGACGAGTTGAAACTCCTCGAAATGGGCTTTTCCACCCAAAACAGCGAGACGGAATTCGGGACGTTCCGCCTTCCGTCGCTGTAACTTTCCGACGAACGCCCCCTGGACCATGGCGTACCAGTACGGACCCCGGCGTTCGATTCGCACCTCCCGGAAAGGACGTGCAATCGAAGGGAGCGGAGTGAGAGATTTTTGTGGTGCCAACGCCGTGAACTCGCCGTGGTCTCCGCGTTGTTGACCTACCACGGCTGACTCTTCCTTGGCGATCCGCAAGACGTAGCGCAGAGGGTCATCTTGCCCCGTCTCGTTGAGAATTCCGAAGTGGACTTCGACTCTCTCCGCATCCTTCATATCTAACCCAAAAGTCAATCGATAATGGGGCCAATCGGTCATCTTCCGCTGGATGATTCCCATGCCAGCGAGGACGGCTTCTTCCTCAAAACCTGTCGACGATTTCCAACTTCCTTCCCGGAGGGTCCACTCCGCAATCGATTTACCGGTAAACAACACACGCGGTTGGCCCACGGTGTCCATGGGCACTTCCGGTGGTGGCTGTGAGAAATAGTAAAACGCGGCGATGCACCCAAATAGGACCACCAGTCCTGGGACGATGGCCAGGAGTCTTACAAGAACACTGCGTGCTCTTTTTGGTGGCAAGTTTCGGTTGGAAAACGATCGTCGTTGATCAACAGGAGGGGGCACTCGATGGAGTCGTGGGACTGACTTCGTGCGAGGTCCTCCTTCGTTCTTGAGAATGGCATCGATCTCCTGAAGCAGGTCCCGATAGTTGTCGATGCGGTCTGAGGGGACTGGAGCGATCATCTTGCGTAACAACTTGCCAGTCTCGCGTGCGAAGTGCTCGGGAAGGGGGTACACGGTATTCTGGGCCTTATCCGTTACCACTTCCCAGACAGTACGATCTCGGTATGGAGCCTCTCCGAGCAACATGTTGATGGCGGTCATTCCGAGCGCGTAGATATCGCATCGCCAATCGAGGTCGGTGCCACGTATCTGTTCTGGGGCCATGAAAAGAGGTGTTCCCACGACGCTGCCAGCTTGGGTCAATCGTTTCGCCTGGTCGATGTCCCCTTGGAGTTGGACAAGTCCGAAGTCCGTGACTTTAACATGCGGCACGTTATCGGGAAGGGCAGACCCCTCGGGGGGGTCGGTCATGAACAGGTTTCCCGGCTTGATGTCACGATGGATCAAACCGGCCTGGGCCGCATGGGCCAGGCCTGAGGCCGCTTGCCGCACGATGTGCCAGGTTGTGAACTCATCGAGGGGCCCTTGCTCAGAAATGTAATGCTCCAAGTCCATCCCATCAAGCAGTTCCATGACCAAGTAGAGTGTCGTGCCTCGGCGTCCGAAGTCGTACGCAACGACAACATTGGGGTGCCGGAGTTGGGCCAGACTGATTGCTTCTTTTTCGAAACGAGCAATGAGGTTTTCGTCTGGCGTCTGGGAGACGTTCACGGTCTTGATCGCAACGGGTCGATCAAGGGCTTGTTGGTGGGCCAGGTAGACAACACCCATTCCTCCGCGGCCAAGTTCGGATTGGATGGTGTACCCAGGTATCTCTGGAAGGGAGTCTTCCATTGAAGAAAACGCCGGGACGGTGAATTGTTTGGAACTGTCTTCGGTCAGGGCTGGGTCCTTCTCTCGGTCGAGATCTGCCGTCGGTTGGAATTCTGTTGTAACGGCGGGCGGTTCGGTGACGGGGATGCGGATTTGGTGGCTGCACTTCGGGCATTGGCCGCACTTCCCCGCATGTTGTTCGCCGACTCGGATGGAGTGGCCACAGTGCGGGCATGGGAAAGCGATCATATTGAGATTATCCATGCAGAGATGGTTTAGGACTCCTGTTCGGAGTTGGGTGTTGGCTTTTGGACTTTCTGGCTCGTTTTATCCTGCTCGGCATTGATCGTATCGAGTTCTCCAAAGATGGCCTTGAGGGATGGCCGGTCTACGGTGGTTCGACCAACGTAAGCGAACCGAACTCGCCCTTTTTTGTCAAGGATGTAGGTCGCTGGCTTCGCCCTGTCTCCTTGAATCTTCAGAGCTTTCACCGCTGAGAAGTCCGGATCGAGCAAGATCGGAAACGGGATCAATTTCTGAGACTCGAGTCCACCCATACTATCGAGATCTTGCTTGGCCTTGGCCAGGTACGTCTGGACGGCCTCCCGGGACCCGGGAAAGACTACCAGGAGTTCGGACGAGCGATCCTTAAATTTATTATACTGGGCAATCAACCGGGAGGTCTGTGTGCTGCAATACGGACAGACGCCTCCGGGGTTTTCCGTCAGCCCACGCATAAAGATTAACACGACATTTTTCTTTTCTCTGAACGTTTTAATCTCCAAGAGTTTCCCGTTCCGGTCACGAAATTCGAGATTCAACAGTTCCATATCGATTTCGGTGTTGTTTGTCGCATTGTCACTGAATTTGTGCTCAGTGGGGTCGTGGGCGGATTTATGACTCCACCACTGGAAAGGTGCGGGAAAGCCTAGAGAGTACCAGACGCACCCCACGGCCACAATCAGCACGATTCCAGCCCCTCCCAGGAACAACAGGACCCGGCCAGGTGCAGACTTCTTGTTTTCTGATCGCTTCGATGGAGCCGTCGATGGCTCGATGGCGGGAGTGGTGGGGCGTTCGTGATCTTTCGCAGTGGGTTCCTCAGAACGCTCTGCCGGTGGAGGGGAGGTAGGAGATTGCTCAGCCCTTGGCAAATGCTTCAGTGTCGGCGGTCCATCCTCGTGAGCTATCCCTTGCGGTTCTGGTTGTACCCTCACTTCGTTTGCTACAGTGGCCGTGGTGGCCTTCTTGGAGGTTTCAAAGTGCAATTCGAAGCGGTGAGAACACTTGGGGCATCGGATCGTCTTTCCACCCAGTTCGTCTCGGAACCGTAACCGAACTTGACAAGAAGGACATTTCACCTCGTTCATCGCGGATTCCGTATGAGAAAACGACCAGCTGAGTACACGGGCCGGTCCAAGGGAACGTTGGGGTTCCTTTGGGGGCTTTAGCCTACCTTCTGGTCTGAGAGTTGTCAACGAAGGCATTCTTCCCTGTTGTGACCGTTTGTTATTACGTTCAGAATGGGTAGGATGGTTCAAATCTTCCGGTGAACACCCGTAAGTTCGCTCGCCAATGAAAGGACACACCGGACTCGTTGTGGAAGCGAACCCTTGGCCAATCCCGAGCGTCCTTGTAGGAAAGACTAGAGAAGTTGTTCTCGTCGGTAACCTTTTATCCAGAGGAAGAACACATGTCCCAACGTGGCACATTCTATCTAACGACAGCCATCGACTACCCCAATAGTCGACCGCACATTGGCACCGCATTCGAAAAGCTCGGCGCGGACGTGCAGGCGCGTTATCGACGAATGGAAGGCTACGAAGTGTTTTTCTTGATGGGCAATGACGAGAACACCGTGAAGGTGTCCAAGCGAGCCGAGGAACTCGGCCGTGACGTCCAGGACTACTGCAACGACATGGCCAACCAGTTCCAGGAAGTCTGGCGAACCCTGGACATTAGCTACGACGACTTCATTCAGACGAGTGAACCACGACACCACGAAGCCTCGCGACAGTTCATTCAGAAAGTCTACGACAACGGCTACATCTACAAGGGCAAGTACGAGGGTCTCTACTGCGAGGAATGCGAAGGGTTCAAGACCGAGAAAGAAATCAAGGAAGCCGGTGGCGTTTGCCCGATCCATAAGATCGCGCCGATCCACAGGAGCGAAGATTGCTATTACTTCGCGTTGTCGAAGTTCCAGACCAGGCTTCTGGAGTTTTACGACGACAATCCCGATTTTATCCAACCCGAATCCCGAAGAAACGAAGTTCGTGCCTTGGTCGAAAGTGGCCTCGAAGACGTCAACGTGTCACGCGTGGGCCAAGATTGGGGAATCAAAGTTCCGTTCGACGAAGAGTACCGAATTTATGTGTGGTTCGACGCCCTGATTAACTACTTGACCGGCATCGGCTATGCCAAGGACGTGGAACTCTTCCGCCAATGGTGGCCGGCAGACATACATTTCATCGGGAAGGACATCACACGGTTTCACTGTGCGTTGTGGCCGGCCATGCTGATGGCAGCCGGATTGGAAATCCCTCGGCGGGTGTTTGGACACGGGTTCGTTTATCGGAAAGACGAAGACTCCGGAGAAATCCAGAAGATTAGTAAATCTTTGGGCAACGTCGTCGAGCCCATGGACATCGTCACCGAGTTCAGTGTCGATGCGTTTCGGTATTATTTCCTGAGCCAGTGTCCGTTTCCTGGAGACGGCGAGTTTAGCTGGGAGCGATTTCGCGAAGTATTCAACGCTGACTTGGCCAACAACATCGGAAACCTCTACAGTCGCATCGTGAAACTCGTTACGAAAAACTTCGACGGCGTCTTGAACGAAATCACGAGCGAAGACCCAAGTGTGGTGTATTTTAACGAGGATATCGAATCGACGACCCAGAAAGTTCAAGCGGATATCGAAGCGTGCCGATACAACCAGGCTCTGGAAAAAATTTGGCGACACGTCTTGGACCCAGTTAACGCGTACCTCGACCGAACGGCTCCCTGGAAGTTGGTCAAACAGACCGAGTTACCCCACGCTCTCGACATGGCCAAACGAGTTCTCTACGACGCGATGGACCAAATCCGAGCGATCGCCATTTTGCTCAAGCCGTTCCTTCCCCGCACCGCGGAGAAACTTTACAAAAGTTTCAGTTTTTCCCAACCTTGGGAAGAGGTGAGGTTCGAAAGTGTCTGGAACAAAGCTGGCATCCACGAGGAACGACGCGTGTTGGCTGAGCTTGAAGACGGAAAGGTCAAACCGTTGTTCCCAAGGATTGGTTGAGTTGTGTAATGGCCTAACAACAGCAAGCAGATTCGATCTTTCTGCCTCTCCTCGGCGCCCAGGAGAGGCCTTTACCCCACCTTATTTCAAAATTCACTCCCAAGCGCCTCTTTGTTTCCCGAACCCACCGTACTTCCCATATCGCTCGGTTTGTTCTTCTCACCTTGAAGGTGGGAGAAATTAGGATGAGCGTCGGTTTCCGTTGCCAATTGGGGAACCGAAAACCACAGTTACGCGCTCGAACCAGCCATGTATCCCCATCACTCATCGTTCCAAACCTGAGCGAGTTCGATCAAAATGCGTGTGGCGTTTTCCATTTCCTCAAGACATGTCCATTCCAGTGGCGAATGCGGATTGTGTTCTCCGGTCGGAAGGTTGGGTGTCGGGAGACCCATCTCGGTCAAACGGGAGCCGTCTGTCCCACCGCGGATGACCTCTTCCTTGGGCTCCAGGCCGATTCGTTGGATGGCTTTCTTGGCGAACTCCACCGAACGTGGGTCCTTGGAAATCCACTCCCCCATGTTACGATACTGTTTGGTCACAGCGATGTCGATCTGAGCTCGTGGGTGTTCGGCCCTAAGCACGTTGGCCGCGTCCTCTAGAAGTTGAGCGTATTCGGCGAGCTTGGGCGTGTCGAAATCACGCAGCAGAATCCTTATCGTTACTTTGTCTACACCGCCGTCGATCTTGTAGGGATGTAAGAACCCTTGACGATTTTCGGTCGTTTCGGGCGAGAGAGTTTGCCAGGGCAATCGATCCAGGAATGCTCCGGCGATTCGTATCGCGTTGACCATCGCCCCTTTCCCGATCGAAGGGTGGATGTTTACGCCATGGATCGTCACGACAGCCAAATCCGCCGAGAACGTTTCGGCTGCGATGGTGTCCTGGCCCCCACCGTCGAGCGTGTAACCGACGGCCGCGCCGAGTTTCTGCAAATCGACATGGTCGACGCCTTTGCCGATTTCTTCATCGCAAGTGAAGCAAATACGGAGTGGCCCGTGGGCAATGTCCGGATTGGCCAACAACGTCTCGGCGGCTTCCATAATGACAGCCACCCCAGCCTTGTCGTCGGCCCCGAGAAGAGTCGTGCCGTCGGTTGTGATGATGGTCTTGCCTTTTAGATCCGTGAGTTCCGGATTCTCGGAGACGCGAATGACCTTGGTCGGATCGGCGGGCAGTACGATGTCTTCTCCGTCGTAGTTTTCGTGGACGGTCGGCTTGACGTCGCGTCCCGACGTTTCGGGAGAAGTATCAACATGAGCGATGTAGGCTATGACTGGCGCGGACTCGTTGCCGGTGGGTGGGACGGTGGCCATGACGATGCCGTTCTCGTCGATTTCCACATCGTCGATTCCCATTTCTTTGAGTTCGCCGACAAGAAGTTTTCCAAGCTCGATCTGCCCTGGCGAACTCGGATACGTCGTCGCCGTCTCATCGGCCTGTGTATCCACCTTCACGTATCGACAAAATCGTTCCGTCAATCGTTGGCTGTTTATCTGCATGGGGGACGCCTGTTTCATTCCAAAATTGGGTGGGACAAAGTGTACATCCACCACCGTACCAACTGCGGGCCACGAATCCAGCCCTTATCTACACTGGCGACGGCGTAACCACGTCCACCCGGTTTCGACAACGTCGAAACCGAGCGACAATCGAATGTCCGTTGGTTTCGCTTCAGGTTCGGATAGGTCCTGAACTTTCCACCGTCTGTTGGCCATCCACCGCCACATCTTCATTGCCTCCCACTTTCCTCGCAGGTACGCAGACAACTGTCCACGAAGAGCTTGTCGGAAACACCGAATCCCAACGAACGCGGCATGCAAGGGCAACCCAAGCAGAAGTTGCTTCCAGGGTAGGTTGGTCCAAAAATTGAGTTCCTCGTTACGAGACAACCAACGAAGAACCCGTTGGGATTGCTTTCCGTAGGACGCTGATCCGCGATGATAGACACGGCTCGTGGGTTCGTACACACAACGGTATCCGGCCCATCGCAATCGAAAAGCGAGGTCGGTGTCTTCCAAATAGGCATCGTATTCCGGCAGCATTCCACCGACTTGGTTCAACGCGGCACGACGATAGAACCCACTCGAACCGGAAGCCCCGAACACCTCCTGTGGAGTCAAATACTTCGGTGTTACTGGCCTGCCATAGCCGCGGGGTTGAGCCCATCCGCAGACGTGGTAGTTCTGTCCGGCGCTATCGATCTTGTCGGCATCCATTACCAGGACTAACGGAGCGACGCTTCCCACACTCGGCTCTTGGAAATGCTCAAGAGCAGCTTCGGCCCACCCTGCACAGACTTCGGTGTCGTTGTTCAAGAGTTCAACGATGTCGCCGCGAGCAATGTCGATTCCCGCGTTGACTGCTCGACAAAAGCCGACATTCGTGGAAAAAGGAATCAACTCCGCTTCGGGAAAATGAGATCGGACCCAATCGGTCGTTCCGTCTGTCGATGCGTCATCGACCACAATCACTTGTGTGGGCGACGGAGCGTATTGGAGAACGCTGGGCAGACATCTTTTGAGGTGATGCAATCCGTTGTAAGTCGGAATGACGATAGAGAGCGACGACACGAAAAACTCCATCCTTGGAACTCACGTCAGAAAACTCGAAATACAATTCGACTATCGTCAACGATACGAGTTTGGGCAAGACGAAAATGTGAGTAGGAGGCTCCTTGGCTCCTGTTCTTTTCACTTACCTTGTGCCTTTTTCTCTTTTCTGCCGCAACTCGTTGATTCGATTACGCAGCAACTTGGTGTGTTGACTCTGAGGTGCGATCTTTTCCAGTTCCACCTGATAGGTTTCGGCTTTGGACACGTTGGGAATTTCGAGCAGTGTCTCCACACAAACCGTCAAATATTTTGCGTCGTTGCCTTTCAACCGAATGAATTGGGCCAAGACGTCCGCAGCTTTGCGGTACTCTTTTTCCTGCCGGTAGAGTTCTGCCAAGTGCCACATTACTTCGGTATCGGTGGGACGAGATGTTAGACAGGCTTGGAAGGTTTGGATGGCTTCTTTTGCCCGACTGGGGTTCGTCGCAAGAACCAATCCCCGAGTTCGCACCGTTTCGAGAGCGACGTTTGGGGAGGAGGCCTTGTCGTCTCGAAGTAAAGCGAGGGCCTCACGAAACTTAGCCGGATGGTTCTGGCGAGCCAACGACAACGCGAGTTTGTTCCTGGCGTCCGTCAATAACTCACGGGGCAACTGGTGTCGTGGATGAGTCATCTTTTGGAGGACAGCTTCTGCCTTCGCGTACTTTTCGTGACGCAGATAGAAGTCGGCAAGGTGCCTCGAGGCGAAGTAATCGTCGGACTTGGCCACCTCTCGAAACACTGCTTCTGCCTTGGCCGTCTGTCCGATGCGATCGTAACAACGCGCTATCGTCAGCTGGGCTCGGTCGGCAGGCATGTTCTTGGCAATCTCGGAGAACGCCTGCGGAAGTTTCTTGGTGAGGTTGTTCTTCTGGAGATGCTCAACCCAGGCGATCCACACATCAGGAACGTAGCCCGAGTGCTTCGTGAGTTCCCGTAACACTTCCTCGGCGAGTGTTGGCTCACCAGCGCGTTCAAGCAAGTCAACCAACCACAAGCGCTCGCGATAATCTCGGGCACCTAGAGGGACCGAACTTCGGGCGAATTGGATGGCCTCGGCGTTATCGCCTCGACGCACCGCCACTTCGGCAGCAAACTTGGCTTCGTCTTTGGAAAGTGGACCACGTGCTTGCAGAGTTTGCAATAGTTCTCTCGCATCACCGTGACGCTTGTGACGTAGGAGCAGGTCGCCAAGTTTAAGAATTGTCGTTTTCTGGGTCTCGCCGAGATTGACGGCACGAAGGTAAAAATCTGCTGCGACTGTTTCTTTTCCCTCCTTCTCGGCCATCGTGCCAGCCAAGATCAACGCTCGCCTCCAGTTCGGGCGGACTTTTTGCAGACGCGTCAGGTGTTGTTTGGCTTCGTTCCACAGAGCGGCTTCGCGAGGGTTGTGGAACTCCACGATCCACGTAGCCCGACTGACCCTCCACAAAATTCGCTGCCCTCCTTCGAGTTGCTTCAGTTTCGCGATGAGTTTCGCAGCGGACTCCTTTCGGTACTTCTGGAAAGCACGATTCAGGAGGAAGAATCGACTTTGGATGTCTTTGGGATGCTCTCTGGCGATGGCCTTCATCATTTTTTCTGCCGTCTCGTAATCTCCTTGTTGCGCGAATGCGAGGGCGAGAGCCCGTCGCAGTCGCGTGGAATCGTCAACCGGGAGTTTATTGAGCTTGGCTTGGAGGATGGCCAATCCCTTCAAAGCCGTACGGGAGTCTTGCCCGTTCCAAAATCGAATCCAAGCCAAGATATTCACGGGGGACAGCCCCACGTCGTTCTCGATTTGGGTCAGCATCTGTTGAGCTTTCTGGACCTTGCCTTGTTTGCGAGCGAGGTCCGCGAGAGCAATGCGCACATGCGTTTTGTCTTCTTTGTGAATGGAATTGCTCGTCAAGAAATCCTCAAGGACCCTTCGTGCCTCAGCATAACGGTTTTGTGCGACCTGGCATTCGACTCGGGCCATGATTCCTCGGATAGAATTGGCCTGGCTTTTTGGCAACTCTTCGAGGACTTGCCCCGCCTGCGTCCAGTTTTGTTCGTTCGCCGGAAGTTGCCTGTTCTGTGTCGAGAGTGCTTCGACGATGAGCAACTTCGTGTCCGACGGAGCGTCTGGGAGGTGTTCGATAAGACGCAACATTTCCAGAGCTTCCCTGGCCCGGTTGTCAGCGATATACGCTGCCGCCAATCCGTATTTCGCGAGAGTCCACAGAGGAGCGGCCTGGACGGCCCGCTGGTAAGCACCTGTGGCTCGAGGCGAATCGCCCAGATGTCGATAACACTCTCCCAGGAGATAATGGTACTGAGCCTTCCAAGGTGAATCGACGAGGTCCGAACGGTGGCTTTCGAGAAGCTCCCTCGCTTTTTTCCAGTTTCCCTTTTGCATCCACCGCCGAGCTCGGAGACAAGTCGTGGCGCCCGGCACCGAGTGCTTCGTGCGTAAAGAATCCAGCACCACGTCGGCTTCGTCCAACCGACCTGTGGTGACCAACAACTCAGCCAACGTCACCTGCAACAGTCGTGCATTGGGAACTTTCTTCAGTCCCTCGCGTAATACATCAATGGCGTCATTGGGCCGTCGTTGGGCCAGATAGATCTTCGAAAGCTGACCGTACATGGCTATGCTTTTGGGGTTGTACTCAAGACCTTTTTCGAGCGTTCGCGAGGCTTCCTCGAGTTGGCCGTCGCCTTGGTCGAGTTTGGCCAAGTTCAAGATGGTGCTGGCTTTTTTTGGAGACAACTCCAGAGCCTTGGCCAGATCTTTCCTCGCTGCGGCCACCTCACCACGCGACTTGAGATAATTGGCTCGGGATACGTAAACTCGATCCATTTTGGGATTGGCCGCGACGAGACGATCCAACACTTTTAGAACACCATTCGGTCGGCCCAAGTCATGATGCAATAGTCGAGCAAGTTCGATGTGGCTCGTTATGGACTTTGGGTCATGGGCTATCGCGTTCCTGTAGGCTTGTTCGGCGTCATCGTACTTTTCCAGGTAACGGTAGCACTGCCCCAAACTTTGCCACAATTTGGCGTCGTTGGGGGTTTCCTCAAGGACGGCTTGGATGTGGTTGGCGGCCTCTTTGAGGAATCCAAGATCAAGCGACATTCGGATCGCTTCCCGACGAAGTTTAGTGTTCTTCGTGTCGCGCAACAGGGCCTGTTCCACGAGTCCGAGGGCTCGAATGAGATCCTCGTCGGAAGTGGCCACTTTGTCCAGGGCTAGAGCGTATTCGATCATGGCCTCTGTGTCGTCGGGCCTTTGTTGTAGATATCGTCGGTAGTAAAGCAGAGATTGGTCGGAGGCCTTGGCCTTGGCCGCGTGACGGGCCTGGACCAACAAGGAGGAGGCGTTGCGGTCGATTTGCCATCGGTGGACGAAGTAAACGCCCACACAGACGAGAACTAGACAAAGAAGGGTCCCGCCCAATAAAGGCAAATTGATTCTGCGGCGCATGATGGAGGTCGCCAAAGTTAGGGAACAGGAAACAGGGAACAGAAAACGAACCGAGCTCTTCCTTTCGGTTCTCTGTTTTCTGTTCCCTGTTCTCTAACTACTATAGCTCATCAAGCGAGTCAGTAAACCGGACGCGTGGAAGTGTTATGCGACGATTTCTTCCTTCGAGAGCACAGGCTTCTTACGACGTCGAGCTACGTAGTAGAGGGCGGGCAATCCCATCAATCCGAGGAGGAGGGCTCCAGGTTCGGGAATCACACCGCCTGGAGGTGGGTTATCGCCGCCACGCTGTCGTTGTCGCTGCCTTTGCCGTTGTGCCTGAAACTGGTTCACGTTTTGTGTTTGGTTGACGATGACGTCGGCCTTACTGCCACTGTCTCCATTTTCCCCGTTGTTTCCATTTCCCCCACCACCTTCGCCGCCGCCTTCTCCCCCACCGTTGGAGCCACCGCCACCGGTGATTCCAGCTCCACCGCCAGGAGAAGTTCCGAAGCCGGCTGGAATCCCGACTCCGGCGACGCCACCAGCACTCCCTCCACCGACCTGACCACCGAGACTACCAAAACCCACTCCACCAGCCACAGGGACAGCGGCTGGTGGAGCAGGAGCGGGTGGTTGAGGAGAAGGTACGGTTCCGGGTGCGATGCCTGACGCGAGTTCGGCCAACGCCGCTCCGTCGTCGAAGGCCACAGTTTGGATGTCTGTCTTGACAGCTTCTGGATCCTGCAACACGACGGGTTCATCGATCGGAGGAAGGTCGCTCGTGAACCCGAAGACGACACTGTTTTGCCCAACTTTGATAACGTCTTTGTTGGGCCAATCGGCCCGAAAGACGAGTTGCTCTCCGCCCTGGCCAGCGAAGTTCGCGGGACGGAAATTTTTCGCGTCGATGTTGTCGATGTTCTTGCCGCTCAGGAACTGATTGTACTCCTGAGCCAAGCGGATCGGCCCGTCTATGTTCGTGTAAGCGAGTTGCACGAACTTCGGATGGTTAGCTCGCGCAGCGGCGTTCTTGATGTTACCTTGGAACGCAACCGGCAGGACTTCGACATCCTTGATCACGGCCGCTGCACCCTTGAAATTGGCTTGGCCGAGAGCATACGGGTTTGAAATGCTGTAAGCTGGAGAAAGAACCTCGTAGGGTTGCGGGATGAGCTCGTGTTGGACGCCGGGAAACGCCGAGACGGGTAGGATCGCCGTTTTCTGTTTTTCATCGTCTGCTATGGCGACTGTACCGTCAAACTTGCGTTGGGCAACATCGCCAATGAGAATTGCCTGGTTCCTGAACTGCCCCCACGACGTAATAAACCTCGGATCGACTCGCAAACGGACCATGACCGATGCGATAGGTTCCCCTTCGTTCCAGCGAATCGGCTTAATGGGGATGGGCTCCAACCCCCGGTCGTTGACGACTTGATAGAGATACAGATACTTCGCTTCTCGATCTAACCGAGGCGAGTATTTGCCGTCGAAGTCGAGCCCGGGTTCGAAGGATTGGTCGAGCCCACGACGACCAATTCCCCACGTGTCTCCCTCCTCACCGAGTCGCTCCAACACAACGAAGAAGACCGTCCCGCCAAGGCCCTTGTAAGACCCTGAAAATGCGACCCTTTGGATTTCTCCATCCTGCTTAACACCGTCGCTCGGACTACCTGGGCGGGTAAAGCCTTTACGAACGATCGAGTTAAGGGGCTGGAAGATTGGTTCCTTTTCTGGTTCCTGGGCATTTGTAGAAATCGTCAGACCGATCAGGAGCGTGAAGGCGATCAACGCGCTCGGTGTCCTGAGGATGTAGAGCTTGGTTGTTTGAGTCATCTTCCCGTTCCTGCTGGTGTCTCGATCCGGATGATTGTCACGGGGAGTTTCTGTTATGTGCAGCAAAGAGTGCGCCAATCGAACAAGTTTTGCTTATTCTTTGAGAATATCTACTTTTGGTCCATATTCCCAGAGAAAATTCCGTCTTCGCCAAGTGAAGGAAATTTTGACGACGACCTGTCGGAGCCAAATCGACTAGAAGATTCACAAGATCGCCGGTCCGAACACGCAGGACGTTAACAGTCGAAGAGAAACTTTACAGTTGCGTTAACCACTGGAAACAGGGAAGCTTGTACAAGATGCTCTTGTTCCTTAGTGTTTTTATTGCAATAAACGGCAATATCCAGACCATCTGCGCAATCCAATTCGAAAATTCAAATCCAAAAGTGCCAACAGATGAGAGACACAACGGTCGAATGACAAATAAGCCTTTGACTCTTGACTCTTGACTTTTGGTGATCAATTTCCCATGGATCGGTGACGGAAACGAAATGCTTCAACGGCCGCTCGATTTTACCGAATACAAACGACACCAGCTAGCCAAGCACCTTGCCAGGCATTTCGAAGGAGAGGTGAGGTTCGACGAGACCTCCCGGAAACTTTATAGTACTGACGCAAGTATTTACGAAGTACGCCCTCTCGGTATCTTGTTGCCGAAGACTCAGACGGACCTGGCGATGGGCGTTCAACTTTGTCTGGAACTCGAACTTCCGATCATTCCTCGCGGTGCAGGGACGAGTGTTTCGGGTCAATCGCTCGGAAATGGCATCGTTATTGACTGTAGCAAGTACCTCAACCGGGTGATAGCTCTTGACCCCGACAATCGACGAGTTGTGGTCGAACCCGGCGTCACATTAGACCAGTTAAACAGAGAAACCGGAAAGCACGGCCTCCAGTTCGGGGCATCGTGGAATCGAGGTACTCTCGGCGGCACGATAGGGAACAACTCGGCCGGGGCGCGTTCGATTGCTTTTGGAAAGCCGGTTGACCAGGTTCACCGATTACAGGTCCTTCTCAGCGATGGGGCTTCCGCGACCTTTGATTCGCTTACCCAGGACGAATGGGCTCTCAAGGAAACAGGCCAGGACTTCCAGGCACGACTGTACCACACAGTGCGTCGGATTACCGAACGCAACCTCGACGAAATCAAGAGACTGCGTCTTTCGAATCGACCTCCTGGCATCCAAGGCTACCATCTCGACATATTTGCGGAGAAATTTACGCCTCACCAAGCCAATCCACGACCGGCAGGCCTTCACCACCTTATCGTCGGGAGCCAGGGGACTCTGGGATTCGTTACCAAAGCCGACTTGAACCTCGTACCGATGCCTCGCTTCGTTGGTTTTCTGGTGGCCCACTTCCAATCGCTTCACGCAGTTTCGGATGCGTTGGCGCTCTGTCTCGAAGTGAGACCGCGAGCCGTGGAGTTGCTCGATGGAACTCTGCTCAACTTACTCCACTGTCAAGATTCGATAGTTCACCGTCCAGATTTACGCCGACTCTTGTCTCTGGACGCTCGTCTCTTGCCTCCTGACTACCATGTAGTGGTGATCGAGATGAGTGGCGACAGTGAGACTGAGCTTCGAAACGAACTCTCACGGCTCAAAAGTCAATTGCAGAGTTTACACTCCTCCGCAAATACCATTCACGTGATGGAAAACAGGAAACAGGGAACAGGCGAGAGGGAAAAGCAGAAGAGTCAGGGTTGTTTCAACAATCCTTGTTCCCAATTCCCTAACCTCTATTCCTTCCTGCCTGGGACCATTGTGGAAGAGATGGCGATCCCACTTGAGGCCTTTTCTGAATTCACGACTCGGTTTCGGAAGCTACTCAAGTCTCACGAACTCGACGGTGCCTACTATGGCTACGTGGACCACATCCAGGGAACTCGCGGAATCCTGCACCTATGTCCTGTGGTCAGCTTCACAAACACCCAGGATGCCCAGCGCATGCGTCAGGTCGTTCGAGACCTCACCACTCTCGTCCGGCAAGGCAATGGATTACAAGAGGGCGAACTGTCGGGAGATCCTGCCGGAATTGAATGGAACTCAAGAACGTTTAGTCGCCAAATCTATGCAGCGTTCGGCAACGTCAAAGGCACCTTCGATCCCAAAAACTTGTTCAACCCAGGGAAGATCGTGCAGTCGGCTCCGAGGGACCGAACTTTGCGATATGGTCCGGAGTGCCGCCCGAAGCCACTCGAAACCGTCTTCGATTACTCCAGCAAGGACTCGGAAACGCGATTGGCGCACTCGGTCGAAAAGTGCAACGGTTCGGGTGAGTGTCGGAAGAGGCAAGGGGGGACGATGTGCCCTTCCTATCGAGTGACCCTCGACGAAAAGGACAGCACACGAGGGCGGGCCAACGTGTTACGCATGGCGCTGGTCTCCGACGACCCGATGGCTGAATTGCAAAAAGAGGCGACACACGACGTTTTGGACTTATGCCTGATGTGCAAAGCGTGCAAGTCGGAATGTCCAATGGGCATTGACATGACCAAGCTCAAAGCGGAGTTTTTGAACATCTACCACCGAAAACACTTACGTCCTCCTCGGGATTTGTTGACGGGGTGGATGTTTCGATGGTACCGCTTGGGGTCGTTCTTGCCCAAGACAGTCAATTGGGGAAACCGTAATTCCGTCATACGATGGTGGTTAGAACAACTCGGTGGAATCGATCGTCGACGGAGCCTTCCACTACTCCATTCGCTGTCGTTTCGAAGTTGGATGGCCAGGCACAACCCTCACCCCAAAGCAGGCACGGCTGGAAAGGTACTTCTCCTCGACGATTGCATGATGACATACACCGAACCCGAAATCGGTAAGGCCGCGGTGACCATTCTGGAAGCCACAGGACACGCTGTTGAGTTAGTCTCCATCCCGTGTTGCGGTCGGCCAATGATCAACAAAGGGTTCCTCCCCAGTGCTCGAAAGTTGATTGCCGGACCCATTTCCCGCCTGGCCCGAAGGGCCTCTGACGCCAAGGCCATCCTCGGCCTTGAGCCCAGTTGCTTGCTGACACTGGTGGATGAATGGCCCGACCTCATTCCGACTCCGCAAGCGAAAACGATAGCAGCCAAAACTCACCTGCTCGACCATTGGCTTGTCGAGCAGGTTCTCGAAAATCGTGTTCATCTGTCTTTTCGGGAAAAACCTGGGTCTTGCCTGGTCCACGGACACTGTCATCAAAAAGCTTTGCTTGGAGCCGAGGGAACCGCGGATGCGCTCCGATTAATCCCCCAATTCGAAGTGACATTACTCGACACGGGGTGTTGCGGGATGGCTGGTTCGTTCGGCTACGAGAAGGAACACTACGACCTGAGTGTTGCGATTGCCAAGGACGATTTGATTCCCAAATTGAAAGAACGTCCAGAAGGTGTGGTGGTCGCTCCTGGGACAGCGTGCCGTCAACAGATTCGGGACCTCACGACACGGCGTGTGTGGCATCCTCTCGAAATTTTGGCCCAACAACTCGACTTTCATCCTGTCAACAATCATCCACTCAGGTCAACAGAGAAACCAGAGCCGGAGACCTCCCCATGATGCGGGCCAAACGAATGCTGATTACCGGAGCCAGCGGCTATCTCGGGCGATACATCGCCGAGGAAGCCAAGGCCGCCGGGTACGACTTGATTCTCTGGAGCCACAAAGGCAAACGTGCAGTTGCTGGTCAGCAGACGGTCGTCGTCGACATCGCCAACGACACGGAGTGTCTACGAGCATTCGAAGAGGCTTCCCCCGATGTGGTCATCCACGCTGCAGCCTTGGCACAGGTTGGGGCGTGCCATGCCAAGCCGGAACTCGCCCACACGGTCAACGTCGTGGCGACCGAGCGTTTAGTGGAACTGGCTAGACGTCAAAAGAGTAAGCTCTTGTTCACTTCGACCGACCTGGTTTTCGATGGCGAAAAGGGGAACTATCAGGAAACCGATCCCCCGGATGCCACCTCGGTTTACGGACGAACGAAAGCCCAGGCCGAACAAGTCGCACTTGCTTCGGATGCCATCGTCGTCCGTCCACCGCTCATGTTCGGCCCCTCTCTCGATACAGACTCGCCACGTTTTTTTGACCAACTCGTGAATTCACTTCGGGAAAACCGACCAATCCAATGCTTTCACGACGAATGGCGAACTCCTCTCGACTTGCCGACGGCGGCCAAAATGATGGTTGAGTTGACTGAGCTGGATTTCTGCGGATTGATACACATGGGCGGGTTGGAAAGGTTGAGCCGCCTTGGCATGGGGCAACGACTGGCAATGCACCTGGAAGCCGACCACAAACTTGTCCAATCTGTTTCGCGGCTTTCGATTCCGTCGCCGGAACCCCGACCGAAAGATACTTCTCTCGATTCCCAATTCCTGGAATCCCTCGGACTCCGGACGAATCGGATTACAATGACAGCAGGGTTGGCTCGAATGGAGTTGTAAAAAGAGGTTAGCCGAATGAAGCAATCTGAAAAGGATATTCCGGCAGGATGGCGTTCAGGCAAATTGTAGCAGTCCTCACACTCGCCTCGGGCAACAGAATTCCCTGAACAAGGCGAGATCGAAAAGCTGGGTTGTCGCTGGAACTTTCCGGCTATTCTTGAATCATCCGGTAAGCAGGCAGGACAGAAATCCCTTTGAACCAAGATTGATTCTTTTTCTCCCGGTATTTCAAACCCCGACATTCGAGCATGTCGAGGAATGCAAACTGGTCCTGAACCGGAATACCGCTTTCCAGACACCAATGAACATATGTCAGATATAGTTCAACAGCCGGGAAGCGAGCGTTGCGTGCTAGCAGACAGCACTCGTCCAAAAAACCACTAATCGGTTTCATGTACAAAACACCTTTCCTCACCCGTCTTGCCGTTTATCACCCACAACGAAATTTTTACTCCTTTTATGAAATAAGACGAATCGGCTCCAACCCTTTTTCTTGAAGAAGAAGGGACTCACTCATTGGTTGTTCCTGTCGTGCGATTTCTATCGGCTGTAACCATGGAGATACGTGGGTTCTGTGCATTCCAAAGTGCAGTCCTCGACTGAATTATTTGTGGGAAGCGAACGACCAGGAGTTCCTCCATCCTGGCCAGATCGTCAACAAGCTTGCAGGCCCAATTGATAAGACTGGAAAAGTTTTTCGAAGGGGAAGCATAGTCGAAACTTGGAATTCGGAAACTATCCGATTATTCTCTTTGGTCGAACTACTTTCTTCGAGGGCCTTGCTGCTTCACATTGGTGTTGCTGCTAGCCGTTCTCGCCTTCGGGTTTGTGAATTCTGAAGTGGCAGCACTTCGACCATTCCTCTTGCACATTTCGGTGGCATGGCTCACCATGCTAAGAACGCGAACTTTTCGGTTTGGGACCGTTTCGTTGTGGGTGTCTTTCGCTTCCACTGATTTTTTCGGATAGAAGGAGATAAGTGTCATGGCTACGGCTGCTGCTCCCACACTTCCACCGGGTCCCAAAGGACATTTTCTCACTGGAAATCTCGGTGAGTTCCATAAAGACGTTGTTGGGTTCTACGACAAAATGGCAAACGAATATGGCGACGTTGTGACCTTCCGTCTCGTCAACCGCCGTATGATCCTCTTGAGTCATCCGGACCTCATTGAGGAAGTGTTCGTTCACAAGGCGAAACATTTTGCCAAGAAAACCCATGTGCTCCATTTACTTTGGCCAATCCTGGGGAATGGCCTGTTGAGCAGCGACGGCGACTTCTGGCTCAAACAACGTCGGCTCATGCAACCGATGTTCTCCAGGCAACAAATTCTGAACTATGTCGACTCATTCGTCGAATACACCCAGCGGATGGTAACTGGTTGGAACAATGGTAACGGGATAGACCTATTCCAAGAGATGACACGGGTGACCCTCGAAATCATCTCCAAAGCCCTCTTCGACGCCGAGATCACCGACGACGCCAATGATATTGGGGACGCCCTTACGGTGATGATGCATAGTTTCATTGCGCGATGGGGAAGTGTGACGCCTCCACTACCTTTATATATTCCAACGCCGGCAAACATCCGATTCGCGCGGGCCATCAAACGTGTCGACAAGTTGATCTACCGGTTCATCGATGACCGACGAGCTAGCCACGAACAGAGAAATGATTTGCTCTCGGTGCTGCTCAGGGCTCGTGACGAAGATGGTTCGCAGATGACCGACAAACAACTCCGTGACGAAGCCATCACTTTGTTCCTTGCAGGCCACGAAACGACGGCCAACACTCTTACATTCGCCCTGTACCTCCTCGCAACACACCCGGAAGCAATGGTCAAGGTGCAACAGGAAGTCGACCGAGTTGTCGGAGACCGGCCCGTCAACGCCGAAGACAAACAGCACCTGACGTACACCGAGAGCGTGATCAAGGAAGCCATGCGACTGTATCCACCCGCGTATGTAGTTGGTCGAGTGACGAAGACCGAATGCGAGATTGGCGGATACCGGTTTCCCGTTGGTACGACAGCTTTGATGTCGCAGTGGGTGATGCACCGGAAGCCGGAATACTGGGACGAACCCGATACTTTCCGGCCTGAACGCTGGCTCGACGGGTCGACTGACGCCCTGCACAACTTCGCTTACTTTCCGTTCGGCGGTGGAGCGAGGCTATGCATCGGCAATCACTTCGCCATGCTCGAAAGCATTATGATACTGGTGACGATTGTGAAACATGTCCAAGGCTTGGAATTGAAGGAGGGTTTTGAATTGACACTCAGGCCCGTCGTGACACTGAAGCCAGAACACGGGATTCCGGTGATTGTACGCAAGAACTAACCTGTTGAGTCTACGGGCTGGTTTTCAATCCAAAGTCCGTCTTGAATGCCGATGGATCTGGAAATCGCGTTGATGGCCTCTGTTGCGATCTTCCGCGAAGTTGTTACGATCAACTACGACCCGATCTGAGCAAGTCTTACCCAATCTTCCACACGACGATCTCGTAAGGGAGTGAACATGTTTTCGCGGAATCCAATTTTGGGAACTGCACTCATCTTGAGCCTCGCTCTAATACTACAGCGCTACGGTGATCGATTTTGAGATCGGTTTTTCTTCTTTTT
>CAYRFQ010000017.1:0-79332 GCA_964423615.1 uncultured Alcaligenaceae bacterium
GCAAACGACGATGGCGGCCTAGCCGGGCAAAATCGCAAACAAGGCGATGCACCCTGTCTTCGTGTCTCCGTCAGTTGAAGTGGAGGGGGTGCCTCTGGATTTTGGAATTCTATGTTCGTCGTAGGTCCGCGCGGCCCGCGTGGACCTACGATTTCTCGGCAAATCCAAAGTCCAAAAACCAGAGGAGCACCCCGCAACACCTGCGTAGCTTGACAACGTTCCTGACATTTCGAATACTCGTGGCTGTGTAATCACTGACTCACACAAATCCACCAACACATGCCATGAGTGAAAAGAAACACGAAAACGCCGACGTTCCCCAGTCCGGAAAGCCAACCCTGAACGACCCGCTTGCGTTGGACGAACTCTTCGCCGGTGGCGGAGAACCTTGGTTGCCGTTGCTCAAGCCGGTCATCGAAAAAAGCCCATCTGCGGAAACGTTCATCGGTCCCAAACGACCCTCGAGCGTTGTTCCCGTTCGCGAACTCACGTTCCAAGCTCTCAAACCCAATCCGCCCGATAAGTGGCGAGTCGTTGTCTTTGGTCAAAATCCGTATCCTCGGATCGAGTCGGCGACCGGGATCGCCATGTTCGACAACACGTTCAACGAGTGGAAGGACAGCAAGTTCGGGCGCGTGACGTCGATCCGTTGCATCATCAAGGCAGCCTGCATCTGGAAACACGGGATCGACCGCAAGACGCCTATCGCTGACATTCGCAAGTTGCTCGCCGACACAGATGTCGTTATGCCGCCGGAGTGGTTCCAGGCCATGTTGACCCAGGGCGTGCTGTTGCTCAACGCCGCGTTGACGGCCAGTGAAGACGGTTCGATCGTCACGGAGGAACATACCTCGTTCTGGCGACCTGTCGTCGAAACACTCATCGAAGAAATTCTCAAAGCCAAACATGATGCCGACGATAAGCACAAGGGTGTCGTTTTTGGTTGGTGGGGAGCCCACGCACGGAATTTGAAATCGGTGGTCGATCGCCTCAGCAACAAGTTCCCGGACGTACCCGTTCGTCATGTGAACCATTGCAACCCAGCGGCCCAGGGTGACATCTTTTGCAAGGGCGACCACTTCGGAGATATCAACGGCCAGCTCAAATTGTTGGGAATGGACGAGGTCGATTGGTTGCCTGCTGTGGGATGGGACGAGGGCGGGTCAGCCCACGACGAGACGTCCGAACAGATGGGTGAGTTCATCACCAAGACCATGGAGTTGCACAAGTTTTATCTCGAGCGACTCCAAGAGGTTGCTGCGGAAATCCAAGAGGAACTTCCGGCTGTCGTTGGGGTCTTGGAGACTCCGCTCATGAGTTTCGACGAAGCTCTGTTGCCCGTCGTCGAGATCATGTCCACGATTCAGTCTACCGTCAAGCATTCGCAAGACTATGGCCTCCGCGTGGTGGGTTCGAAAAAGGCTGGAGAACTGACGGCCGACGAGATTGCCGCCGTGTATCTCTACACAACGGGTTCGAACTTCTATCGCCAACTCAACGCCACACTCCGAAGTCCGGTGCGGGAAAACATCAAGCCTTATTTTCCCTATTTACGTTTGCTCTTTTCGGCGTTGACGAAGCTCAAGCCGTACCCCAAGAGCCTCTGGCGCGGGGTCGCGAAAGATCTTCGGCCTCAGTACCCCAAGGACGCGACAGTGACATGGTGGGGAGTCTCGTCGTGTACGTCGAAGGTCGGCGTTGCGAAGGGCTTTCTTGGCTCGCGAGGTCGACGAATGCTCTTCGAGGTCGTGCCGACGAACGCCTTCAGCATCCGTAACTATTCGGCGTTCACTGGTGAGGAAGAATACATTTTATTGCCGGGGACACGACTCAAAGTCATTGACGTTACCAACCAGAAGAATGGACTGTGTGAAGTAAAACTCGAAGAACTCGCGGAGGCGAGGTTGGTATCATAAGAACAGAAGAGCAAAGCAAACAGACCGAAGCGGCGTCGCACCGCTGCAATCCAATATCTTAAAATCATCATGAGCGATACCAACTCCAAAAATCTTCCGGGACCCTTCTCGAGTCCTGCAGCGTGGCGAGGTGAAGAGCTTTTTGCCCGAAACGATTGGCTTTACGAGTTAAAAGCTGACGACATCGAAGAGCTGGAACAAGCCCATTCTGTCTTCGAATCCAAGGCAATCCCTGTCGAAGAAACGACCAAAGCTCACTTTCCGCTCGGACAGTTCGGAGAACGTTTGGCCCAGCTTCAGCACGATTTGGAGAATGGTTCGGGCGGTTGCATGGTGCGTGGTCTTCCGGTGGCCCAGTACACCGAAGAGCAAACGCGTTGCCTCTTTTGGGGCATTGCTTCGCACGTGGGTACGCCCATTTCCCAGAGTGCGAAAGGCGAACGTATTTTCAATGTCCGTGACGAAGGTTATGTCGTCGGCCAGCCCCAAGCCCGTGGCCCGAACACGAAAAAACGGCTGAGCTTCCACACAGACAGGTGTGACGTCATCGCCTTTTTGTGCGTCAAGCAAGCTCGGACAGGAGGCGAAAACCAACTCGTCAGTTCGGTTACGGTGTTCAACGAAATGAGAACCCGACGGCCCGACTTGCTTCGAGTACTCATGCAGCCTTTCTATTACAAGCGTCACAACGTGGACGAGGGGAACCAGAAACCCTGGATCCAACAACCCATCTTCTCGTACTTCGAAGGGCACTTCGCCGCGAGCTACCTCCGGGTCCTTATCGATCGAGCCTATGACTTGCCCGAGTTACCCGACATGACTCCGGAGCAACGCGAAGCGCTTGACTGTCTGGAGGAAGTGGCGTCCGACCCAGCGTTGCACGTGACGTTCCGTCAGGAACCAGGCGACATGTTGTTCCTCAACAACTGGGTCACGTTGCACCGCCGCGAAGCTTTCGAAGACTATGACGATCCTGCTCTTCGCCGACATCTCCTGCGGATCTGGCTTGCCGTGCCGAACAGTCGTCCGCTCGCCCCGGAGTTCGCCGCGAACTTTGGCTCGACTCAGCCCGGAGCCATTCGCGGAGGGATGCGACCGTCCCCAGACGAGAGCACCCAAGGTTAACGGAGAGAGAGCCCGGACTCGGCCCATCTTCGGGTTCGAGGAGGAAGAAGGATATTGCCTCACCAACATCTTTTCGAAGCCATGACGCAATAACCCAACGACTCTGATTTCCTTTCACCTCATGGTAGAATGTCTTCCGACGACAACCATACTCAGCCGTTGACTACGAGGCTCGCGACAGGTGTTTAGTCGAACTCGTGAGTCGAGGTCATCGATCGAGGGCCGAATGCTCGACCGTTTGTCGGACCCAGGCCGGTGGCTTGGGTCTTGGGTGATCGTCATTCGACCAAATCGGACACCGAGAACTGTTGCGTTCCGAGTGTGTCTGCTACTTGAGCCGAGAAGTTCTCGATAGAGTCCAAGCATGTCACCCATCACGAATTTCCGACAGAGATTGTTTTCCAACGAGACCGAGAAATTGCCATGAGTGACCAACCTCAGATGACGATCGAGTTCGAATCGGGAGCCGTTTCGGCTACGCCTCGATCGTCGGCCCAATCGAAGGCGCAAGTCGAATTGGTCGCAGGCAGCAAGCCTCGGTTTTCTTCTGAGAGTACAAGCCTCTTACGACAACGGTTGTTGGCCGCCAATGTCGTCGTGGCTGTTGGGTTGACATTGGCTTTGGTCACCAGCTTCTTGCCCGGTCGTCCGACGGCACCCTATTTGGGGGTGCGAATCGGTGTGCTTGTGGGAGTCTACGCGGCTATTGGATTGCTCTGGAGTCGTGTTACCCTCTCGGCAGCGGCACTGCGGATCATGGACATTTGCTTTGTGGTGATGTTGGCCCTCTTACTGACGCTGATGTTCACGGGCAAAATCCTTGCGGACGCGAGAGCCGACCCTCCCGATGCTATCGCTGCCAACGTGCACGTCGTGTTTGTCTACGGGATCAGTTCCATATTTCTGTTGCTCTACGGTATGCTCATGCCGCATACGTGGAAACAAGCTGCCCTCATACTCTTTCCCTTGGCGTGCTATCCTTACCTTCTCCAGTACGGCTTGGCATGGTATAGCGAGGGTGTCGCGAGCATGTACAAGAAAAACACATTCTTCCTACCGCTTCCGATGCCCTTTCTTGCAGCGTTCGCAGCCGTGTACGTCTCGCACACGATCCATCAGATGCGCCGAGAAGCGTTCAAGGCTCGCCAACTGGGGCAGTATCGGTTAAAGGAAAAACTTGGAACAGGGGGAATGGGAGAAGTCTACAAGGCCGAACACCAATTGCTCAAACGCCCGTGCGCGATCAAACTCATCAAGCCCGGCAAAGACACCGACGCCAATGCCTTGGCCCGATTCGAACGCGAAGTTCAAGCCACTGCCCAGCTTTCCCACTGGAACGTCGTCGACATTTACGATTATGGTCGGACTCCGGACACGACCTTCTATTATGTGATGGAACTCCTTCCCGGAATGAGTTTGGAAGAGCTTACCCAACATGAACCACGCCTGCCGCCGGCCCGTATCGTCCACTTCCTCTGTCAGGCGTGTAATGGTCTTCTGGAGGCTCATGCCAGTGGCCTTATCCACCGTGATCTCAAGCCGGCGAATCTTTTCGTAGCCAAGCGAGGTGGGTTTCACGATGTGATCAAGATTCTCGATTTTGGTCTCGTCAAGGGTGGCGATGATGGCGACGGAGTCACCAACTTGACGCAAGAAGGGATGATCAGCGGGACGCCGTTGTTCATGTCGCCCGAGCAAGCCATGGCGGAGGAACTCGATGTCCGGTCGGACATTTACTCTCTCGGGTGTGTTGCGTATCAACTCCTGACGGGAGAGCCTCCGTTTGTCCGGAAAAGCACGGTCTTGGTCCTGATGGCTCACGTTGGAGAGCGACCGATGGCTCCGTCCCAGCTTCATCCAAGTGTGCCAGCCGATTTGGAGAAAGTCATTCTCCGGTGTTTGGAGAAGAAGCCCGATGACCGATTTTCCTGTGTTTCTGAACTCGAGCAGGCTCTTGCGTCGTGCAAGTGTGCCAGTGGATGGACCGAAGACGACGCTGCCTTTTGGTGGAAGAATGTCCATACAAGGAAGTCTGGTGGTTCAACGGCTGATACGATGGTGATCAAAAACAATTCTCAGTGATTGTCCGGAGGGGGAACAATGAATCAAAAAGTTGCACTGATCACCGATTCGGCGACCGGCATCGGGAAGGCGAGTGCCCTCCGGTTTGCCAAGGAAGGTTACAGCGTCGTCGTTAACTATTCCCGGTCTCAGGCGGAAGCCGAGCAGACACTTGCCGAAGTGAAAAATCATGGTGTTTCGGGGATTTTGTGTTGCGCGAACGTGGCTGATGAGAACGCCGTCGTCGAGATGATCCGACGGTCACAGCAAGAGTTTGGAGGGCTGGATGTTGTCGTGAATAACGCCGGAACGACGAAATTCATCGACCACACTGATTTGGATTCGCTGACGTCCGAAGTTTGGGACGAGATTTTGGGCGTCAACGTGAAGGGCAGCTATTTTTGCTGCAAAGCGGCGATGCCGTTCTTGAAAGAACGTCGGGGGAACATCGTAAACGTCACGTCGGTCGCGGGAGTGGTTGGACGGGGTAGTTCGATTGCGTATGCGGCCAGCAAAGCGGCGATCGATTGCATGACCAAGTCGCTCGCACGAGCGTTCGGGCCGGAAGTTCGAGTCAATGCCGTCGCACCAGGTCCAGTCCTCACGCGGTGGTTGGCCGACCATCAGACGCGTGTCGACGAGTCGATCAAGATCACCCCAATGGGGCGTGCGTCGACTCCCGAAGACATCGCCGACGTCATTTTTTTTCTTGCGTCCGGTACAAACATGATGACCGGGCAAGTGCTGGTGGTGGATGGTGGACGAACGATGTAAATCGGAAAGTTGATGTGGTGTGTTATGGGTGAAGCACAGCCACTTGGACAGGTTGGTTATTTGCGGTGGCGAATCTTCGCTCGCATCCGTCGCTTCTTGCGACCCACTTTACGACGGCCTTTTCCGGTTCTCTTCGTTCCCATCGGCAGATTTCCTTTCACTCCAATTCGGTTTTGTGAATAATTCCAAGTCGAATATAGAATTATAGGAATTCTGCGCCTTGAGGCAAGGATGGGAGAAAGTTGAGAGACGAGAGACAGGAGAACGGTATTCCCGTTTCCAAGCATTGCCCTTGAGGGGTTTGCGAGTGGGTGAAGCGTTTGATGTTTGTAGAGTGTGTCAAGGAGCTTGTGGCGTTGGCACACCAAGGTTTTTTCTGGTGTGCCAACGCACGGCTTCGCCTTCGTTCGTAACACCCTACAAACGAACGAAAACCGACGCTCATCGCTCTTCCCATTCGTAAAACGTTCTCGACTCTCAACTTTTGTCTTTCATCTATCGTCGAGCGTCCCACTCTTTCGGAGCAGCAGGCCGATTTTGACAGTGAGAACATTCAGGATTTGCATACCGCGCGTTGGGGGCCTCTCGGAAGAGGAACAACATGCCGCTCGAGCTGCCTTCCTTGAGCGATACAGTGTACTGTGCGTCCAGAGCCTTCGTCACGCGTTCTTGGGTGTCTTCCAGGTGAGCGAGAGTGTAGGCGTCGAGGTTCCCTTTGCCTTGCTTCAAGGTCTTGGCCAGTTGGCTGCTGAGTTGCCGCAAGCTCAGTCGGGAGAGCGTCGAGATTGGCTTCGTCGAGGCCGAGCTCGAACTTGGGTGTGTCAAGTCGATGAGTCGCTCGACGAACTCACGTTGGAGGTTCCGGCGAAGGCTCGAGATCATGGGCTTGCGCGTGGTGAACTTGCCTTTGATCGGCTTCTGGAGTTCCTCGAAGATCGAATCCTTGAGCGTCGAGAGCATTTCGGGCAATGTCAGGGCATCCTTATCGGCCTCGACCATGAACTCATTGTCGTAAACGCGACGCAGCGTTGTTGGGCTCATCAACGACGTCAACATCGATGATTGGACTCCCATGATTCGGTCGTGGATCGGGAACGTCGGGTCGGAGCCAAAGGAGAAACTCTCGTCGGACTGCAGGAAGTCGGAACGGAGTCGGCGCAGGATCTTGGGCGAAAGCCCGTATACGTCGTCGACGAAGGCGTGATCGATAACCCACTTCAAGGCGTCACGTTGCTTTTTGGCTTCCACGGGAGTGATCGGCTCGCGGTCCCCTTTATCGCCTTTGTGTTCACGACTGAGGTAAGCTCCTCCGATCCAGTTCGCCATCATGCTCAGCGATCGGATCTGGAGTGACAGAGTCATGTCGTAGCCACGGCGAGCCTTGGCCCAGCTGTCACCCTTCTTGAGGTAGTCTTTCAATAATCGGCCGCGATGGTATTCGGCAAGCTTGATCTGGTTCTTGGCGTAGTCGATGGGTTCGGCGGAGAAATCATAGCGACGAGCCAGCGGGTCGGGGCCGACTGTGTCCTGGTCAGTCAAGTATCGGTTGGCTCGCTCGGTACAACGAGCCAAGATTTTGGGCAGCTGGCTCTCGTCGAGTGTGTATCCGTATTCGATGGCCCATATGTCGTAGGGCCCAACGCCGATCATCGCGTAGTCGCCTTGGACTTCACCGTCCTTGATGTTGATGTTCAACGGCAAGTAATCCATGACGGACGCGGCCAACGGTTTCTTGCCCTTGATCTTATTGCTGTTGATCTCTTTGAGAGTGTACAGCGAGGAGGCCTTGAAGTTGTGGCGAAGGCCGAGCGTGTGTCCGACTTCGTGGGCAACCAAGTCGGCGAGCAACGGCCCGATGAACTTGGCGGGGACGCCATCGAGTTTCTCGTCCTCGACTGTTTCCTCTTTGTTTTCGGCCTTGGCATCCTTCTTTTTAGCGTTCTCTTGGGCTGCGAGCATGTCGAGCGTCATGCGTAACATCGACATGTCGAACGCCCGCCCGACGGCGGCCATGCACATGCCATTGACTTGGCTGTGTCGTCCGACGAGACCATCGTACTCGTCGTCTCCGAGGAGCTTCGATCGAACGTTCCCAAGGGGATGGCCGCCAAAGGGTTGGGCTCCACGCATCGCGCGATGCTGGAGCATCATGTTTCGCTTGTGGGCTGGGGCAAGCAGAATGCGAGGGTCCCATCGTGGATGTCGCTCGAGCCACGCGAGGGTTTCGGGGCCATAACCTTGCATCATCAACTTGGGCAAGAGGTCGGAGAATTGATTTTCGAAGACGCGAATCCAGCCGTCCGTCAAGATGATGTCGGCGTCGAGGATTTCGCCCGTCAACGGATGAACGCGGCTTGGTCCGATGGCGGTGCTGATGTTGTTGTTCAACCACCGGACGAAGTTGTAACGAACGTCTTCCGGATCGAGATCCATGTAAGCGTTGGTGGCCTTATCTTGGAATCGGACTTCGACGGCGTTGGTGATTCCGATCTTCTCGAAAGCCTTGTTCCAGTAAAGGATGCCGTCGCGGACAAATCGCCGGTATCGGATGGGTGTTGTGTGTTCGATGTAGAAGATGATGGGTTTTTTGGGCGGGCTCAACCGAAGTTTGGGGTCGGCTTTTTGCAGGTTCCATCGGTTGATGTAGCGGGTTCGCGTTTCGTTACGTTTGTACTTACCGAGGTCGTTGTATGCGGTCGTGAAATAGCCGACTCGGTCGTCCGCCTTCCGGGGTTTGTAGCCGGTGGAATCTGGGATGATGCTGATCGAGTAGTGGAGGGTCTTGAGGCGTCCACCGGAAAGCGGAAGTTTGTAGGCCAATTCCACGTTTTGAGGAAACGCCTTGGCCGTCACAATCTCACGCAATCTGTAAGCCGTAGACCCAGTCGAAACTCCGAAGAATTTGGGGGCGTACTTGACCAGGAGTTCGTCCATATCGATCAGGT
The DNA here is from genome assembly GCA_964423615.1 of uncultured Alcaligenaceae bacterium. Lineage (GTDB taxonomy): Bacteria > Planctomycetota > Planctomycetia > Gemmatales > Gemmataceae > CAYRFQ01. Next base: position 8,822 of record CAYRFQ010000017.1, read on the forward strand.
ATTCGTTCTTGGGAGATTTCGCCAGGATCGGCACGTCGACCAACACTTTGTCGGTAAACAACCGTTTGACCGAACTTCTCGATTCCAGGTCACCGGTCGAGCGTGTTTCGACGTTAGGGATGATGAGAGCGAGGCGACCATCGTACTTTTTCAAGTAGATATACAGGTCGCCTTCTTGTAAGCCGGCGTACTTTTCGCCGCTGGCGGTCGTCATTGCCCAGAAGTATTTTTTCTTGAGAGCCGTCTTGGAGATGGCGGCCAGCATTTGTTGGGTCTTCTTGTTGACCCAAATTTCCCACATCGGCTTCTTGCCGTCGGTCGTGGACACGACTTTCGTGTATCCTTCGATGACCTTGTTGTAGTCCCTCATTTGGGCCGATGCTGAAGTGGGCAACAGCCACAAGAAAGCCATGCAGACGCCTGCAAGACAGGCCGCTCGGCGGGAAGATGGCAGCAGAATCTTCACGGAGTGGTCCTTTCCTAAAGAATGTCAATTACTCTGTTGGTAAACCAAGAGCTGGTTCGCCAACTTGCCTGAACCAAATATTCGGCAATATCTCATTGTAGAAACTGGTCCCAATGCCTGAAAGTGGATTCGTCGTAAACTGTTCTCTGGGTGGGATATGCGAGAAACGGTTGTTCCGGTGACGAGGGGCAAGAGGCGAAAAGTGCCAGGTGGAAGGGCGAAGGCGGAAGATTGGCAGTCTTCGGCTTTTGTGTGTTTCGTTCGGAAGCCACGGAGTGGCGAACGAGTGTAGCCGTGGTCGTGAGGTCAAGGGGCGGTGACCTCTTTTGGTTCTTCCGGATTTTTCCGTTTTTGAAACAGCTGCTGCGTCGTAGGCATAACTCAAGGCCAACGCACTCAACATTCTGGTGGCTCAGCGTGTGTTTTCAAGAAATTTGTTGGTCTCCAAGAACTCTTGGGCCACGACGGTCGGATTGCGTTTCAGAACGACGACCTGCTTATTCAGCTCTTGCATTGTTGGTTCATCAATCAGGCCCCCCAACTTATTCACGGCGGATTTGATCTTCGGATACCGGCTGAGAATCTTATCTTGGAAGATCGGGATGGCATCATAAACCGGGAAGTACTTCTTGTCGTCTTCCAAGATCTTGAGTTGGTAGACTGCAATTTGCCAATCGGTCGCGAAGCCAACGACGGCATCGGGTGGGTCCTGCGAGTCAGGAGCGATCGTCCGATACATTAGGCTCGGGATGAATTTCGACGGTGGGGTGTTGAACTTCAAATCGTACTTGGCGACCAGTCCTTTCCAACCATCTTGTCTCTCGATGAAAGCTCGATTCATGTTGAATTTTAGCTCGGGGTGAGCTTTGAGGTCGCTGATCTTTTCGAGGTTTTTCTGCTGGGCGACTTCCGGGCGCACCACGATTGCGTACGTGTTGTTGAGTCCAAACGGCTCCAGCACCTCGATCCGAAACTTACGTTTCATTCCACGTTCGACGACTTCGAAGATGATTTCTTCTTGGTCTGCGATGTTCTGGAGCTCGGTGACGTCGTCTTCCGTCAGAAATCCCCTCTTGCGTAACTTTTCCAGTTCTTCTGGCGTCACGGGAACTTTCGTTTGGAGGGCATCAATGGACGTCAGCAAAGTACCGGTGTATTCCGGATAGCCATCGAGGAGCCCAGTGATCATCGACTTTCGGAGGAAGCCGTCGCCCAGGTTGGGTGCGAGTTCGACATTGGCTTCGGGATATTCCGCTTCAATGAGGAGCTTCATCATCTCGCCCAGTATCCGATTCTCGGCGAAGTCTTTGGTGCCGATCAAGATGTCGGTGGGCTTTCGAACCCATGGCTCAACGATGGCGTAGCCGGACATGGCGAAGATGAGCACAACGCTCACCAACTGTCCGGTCGATCCCTTCTTGTCCGCAACCCACGCAATCGCTCCGAGCGCCCAAAAGACCGTGAACGAAAGAGCTAGAATCGGAATCACTCCGATCAAGATGATGTTGCCGTCCTCGTTGGCAATGCCCGTGTACACGTACTCGCCGAGTCCTCGGGCACCGACCAGCGTGGAGATAGTGACCATCGCAATCGAGTACATGGCGGCAGTCCGAACCCCCGCCATGATGACCGGGAGTGCGAGGGGGATCTCGACTTTCGTCAGGACTTGCCAGTCGGTCATGCCCATCCCCTTGGCGGCATCTTTCGTGCGTGCATCGACTTGCGAGATTCCCGTCGAAGTGTTCAGGACGATCGGAAAGAGACAATAGACGACCGTCGCGAAGATGGCCGCGTTAACCCCGATCAAAGGGAGAATCGCAATCGCGAGACCGAGTAATGCCAAACTCGGAATGGTTTGGATGAGGGCCAACGCCGAGATTACAGGCTGGGCTAAATTCTCGAACCGAGTCAGGACGATGCCAATCGGAAGCCCGAGCAACAAGGCCAGGCCAATTCCCCGAATGACGACCGAAACGAAACGAAATGTTTGCCACCCGAAATCCCTGGCCCGTTCCCACGTTTGGCCCAACGATAGCTCGACCCTTTCCGTCTCGTCGAGCCCACCCGTGATGGTACTTGGTTGGGAGAACTGCTCAGCAATCTTAGTCACGGCCACCTGAGTTAGGCCATACGAGGCCATGAGGGCGATGAGTCCAGCACCAAGCACAAGTCCCAGGCTGCCGCCTCGTTTGGCCAACATCGTAATGCCGGTCAGGCCCAAAAACAGCAACGCTGTGATGATCAAGATCGGGACAACGCCCAACAAAATCAACGATATGTTGCCGACCGTGATTCCGGCGGTGATGTAGCCCCCGAACCCGGGAGCACCAGCGAGCGCGGCGATCGTTATCATCCCGATTGCATACACGGCACCTGTGCGTACGCCATCGAGGATGACTGGCAAGGCCAAGGGTAGTTCGACTTGGACGAGGACTTGGAACCCCGTCAAGCCCATGCCCTTGGCCGCATCTCGAATTCGAGGATCGACTTGTCCGATGCCCGTGTACGTGTTGAGGATGATCGGGAACAGGCTGTAAATGATGGCTACCACGATCGCCAAATCGGTCTTCACAATGGCCAACACGGAAATGCAAAATCCAAGAAACGCCAAACTGGGGATTGTTTGCAATAACGCGAACGCCGAGAGAAATGGAGTTGCGTATTTCGGAATCCGGCTGAGTCCGATGCCGATCGGAATACTGATCAACAACCCGAGTCCAAGGCCCTGAAAGACGAGCGACAAAAAGGCTCCGAGTTGAGTGAAGAAGTCGGACCGGCCGAACAATTGTTGTGATAGCGTTTGGGCAGCGGTGAGGTCTTGTGTCGCGAAGAGGGTGAGGTCGGTCATGTTAACTGTCCTCGCTCTGGGTCGCCGTGTTCGCAGGTGATGAGGGGTTCGATGTGTTCGTGGTGGGAGTCGACGAATCGGGGCTCGCTCGATCGGACTTGAAGGCAGACTCGGCTTGTCGTAGGTCTTTGAGGATTTCGTCTCGCACGGCGATGGCATCGTATCCTTTTCCATCGGCGTCAGCGAAGTCATCGACACGGAGCATCGTCCCGGAGCGGACTTCGGCGAGGATGACCAACGTCTGTCCCAAAGTCGTGCGTTTGGAGATTTCGATGGTTTCGTCGGTGATCTCACGTGGTTCCAGTTTGGGTAGCAGCCCATCGAGGTAGAGCGATTCCAGGGCGAGTCCGTGTCCCTGGGCACCAAGAAACTCGCACACTTCTTGGTTGGCCGGTTCGAGCAATATTTCGCGGAGTGCTCCTTTTTGGGTGACGGCCCCTTTGGACATTAGCACGATCTCGTCGGCCATCTTGCCGGCCTCGGTGATATCGTGGGTGACCATGATGACGGTCTTGTGGAGGTCTTCTTGGAGGCGGAGGAACTCGTCCTGGATGGAGGTTCGAGTGCCCGGGTCGAGTGCCCCGAACGGTTCGTCCATCAACAAGATGTCGGGGTCAGCGGCGAGGCCTCGAGCGACCCCCACGCGTTGACGCTGACCGCCTGAAAGTTGGGAAGGCCTTCGCTTGCCGAATTCTTCTTCGGGAAGGCCGACTAACGACAAAACTTCTCGCACTCGCTCGCGGATTCGTTCACGGTTCCATCCGAGAAGTTTGGGAACTGTTGCCACGTTCGCCGAGACCGATATGTGCGGGAACAACCCCCCTTCCTGGATGACGTAACCGATCGACCGGCGTAACTCCTCGGGGCGTTGTTGTTTGATGTCTCGACCACGGACGAGAATCTGGCCGCCGGTGGCTTCTTCGAGTCGGTTGATGAGCCGGAGCGTCGTCGTCTTGCCACAACCACTCGGCCCCAACAGCGCAACGATCTGTCCTGGTCTGATGGCGAAGCTCACGTTATCGACGGCACGCGTACCATTGGGATAGACTTTCTCGACCGACTTGAATTCAACTGTGAACGTATCAACCATGTGTCGTTACCGTGCTTGCGTAGGATGTGCAGAAGAAGGATAAGGATATGGGGCCAACTGTGGAAATCGTTCGATATACATGTCAACACGGGTATCCTTGTCATTTCGGCTCAGTTTACGGGCGCCCGCTGTGTCTGGCAAATATTTTCGGCGTGGGTGAAGTGACCAGACGGTATCAGATAGAGTCGTTAGTGATCGCACCGTAAGGCCGCAAAGACTTTCGGTCGTTTCCAGGTATAATAGACGATGCAAAGACACCACCACGCCCCAATACCTGGAAACGCTGAGCATGAAATACGCGATTATCATCCCTGACGGCTGCGCCGATGACCCACAACAGGTGTTCGAAGGCAAGACGCCTTTGCAAGCCGCCGACATTCCTTTCATGGATCGCATTGCCAGAATGGGAGTGGTTGGACTGAGTAATAACGTCCCCGAGAGCCTTATTCCGGCCAGCGATGTGGCGACTTTGAGCCTTTTTGGGTACGACCCACTGAAGGTCTACACGGGACGTGCGCCACTGGAAACGGCAGCGATGGGGATCGAATTAGGCCCGGACGATTGGGCCATTCGGTGTAACCTGGTGACCATCGAAGACGACCACATGCGGGACTTTACGGCTGGGCATATCAGTTCCGAGGAAGGCAAGGAATTGATCGAACTGCTCCAGGAGAAACTGGGAGGACCGATCGAGCACGAAGGCAAGAAGGGAGTTCTCGAATTCCATCCAGGCGTGAGTTATCGGAACATTCTGGTGTTTCGAGGCGAAGGTGAGACACCGTTTTCGACCGAAACAACGACCCAGGCGCCCCACGACGTTCCGGATCAGCCCATCGCTCCGCATATGCCGAAAGGTCCTGGAAGTCGACTTCTGATCGATTTGATGAAGAAAAGTCATGAGTTGTTCGCAGAGGCGGAGCCGAATAACAAACGGCGCGAACGCGGTGAATCGCCGGCCAGTCAAGTGTGGCTTTGGGGCCAGGGCAGCGCACCGCAACTCGAATCCTTCCAAACGGTCTACGACAAGGTCGGTGCGATCATCAGCGGAGTGGATCTCGTAAGGGGAGTTGGTGCGTTGATCGGTTGGAAGCGAATCGACGTCCCGGGTGCGACAGGATACCTCGACACCGACTATGTGGCCAAGGGTAAATACGCCGTTGATGCTCTGCCGAATTACGATTTGGTATGCGTGCATGTCGAAGCCCCGGACGAAGCCTCACACGAAGGACTTCCCGACGCGAAGGTGGCTGCCTTGGAAGAAATCGACCGTCACATCGTTGGCCCATTGTTGACAGCTTTGTCGCAATATCCCGAGTGGCGTATTCTCGTCTCGCCGGACCACCGAACGACACTCAGTACTCGAGCCCACGCCCACGGGGCCGTACCGTTCACTGCGTGTGGAACGGAAATCGTCACGAAAGGCCAGGTGTCTTATGACGAAGTCGTGGCCAAGGCAAGCGGTATGCTGTTTGAACGTGGCCACGAGTTGATGCGGTGGTTTTTGGGATCGGGCGAGGAGGAGAGTTGAGAGGGTGTTGGGAGGCTCGGCAGGTTCATGATGCTTCCTACTTGATCAGTGAAATAAGACTGCAGCGGGAAGCAAGTTTGCATCTGCAAAGCGCGCAACAACCTTCACCATCGCCGGGGACCAGTGATTCGGTAATTGTGTGGTTAAAACGGGATATCCTCGCCTGATGGATCTGGTTTCAATTCGCAGTCACCCCATTCTTCCCAATCATTTGGAGGCCAGGAAACCAGATTTATCGTTTCTTCGGTCATCAGGTAATGGTGGAGAATGGAGATGGCTTGTTGAGGTGAAAACAAATCTCTGTGGTGCACTTCAATTTGGTCAAGCTCCAACTCCGGGTAAGCATCGTTTCGGAGCGATACAATACCACGTCGGGTACAGGTTTCATTGCGAGAACTCAATTTGATCTTACGCTCCAGGTCCAGGAAGAAGACCAATGCGCGGCCGGACTCGATGATCAGATCAAGAGTTGCTCCCCGATATCCACTCTCACCGACCACAGTGACAGTGTACACCGGCAGTTTTGCCAAGTTGGTACAAAGTCGATCCACCTCGGCTTGGTTAGCAATCTGGTAGTTGTTGGTGCGATTGACAATGACCTGAAAGGTAGCCGGCATGGTCTTCTGTCACCCCAAGGTGGATCTAACGAGCCTCGTTCGTAATGATATGGACGATTAGCTGCCAAGCTGGTCATCCTGGTAAGTTGCAACGGTGGCTTTGGTCGTTACTTGTTCGGACGTTGGGTACTCATCGAGAAAGGCAAGCTTCTCTGACTTCGTTCCGCCAACTATGCTCAATCCTGTAAACCCAACTCTTTCAGTGATTTCGCAGAAACAAAATCGGCTTCAATGCGGTTCAGCTCTTCCGCCGAGCTGTCTTCAAGCTGTTGCAACACAGTCTCGGACAACGGACCGAATTTGATTTCGATGAGCCGGCAGAGGGTGTCCCGTTTGCCAATTTCGATTCCTTGCTCTATTCCTTCATCCCTTCCTTCGTTTTTTCCCTTTTCATAAGTCGTTTTTTGCACGTTCCTGATCTCCTTGTATTTCTCGGCGATGAGGAGTTGATCGAATTGTTCGCGTTGTTCTTGCGTCATCGGCGAATAAGCTTCCACGCACTCGCAAAGCAGAAATCGCCGCCATTCGTTTTCGGACGACTGTGCGATCTGGTTCATGGCTTCGATGGTCATTTGAGCCCGACGGTCGTCCGGCAGTCGCATTAGTGTCGACATGGCCATGCCGAAGGGATTCCCGGAGGCAAAAAATCGAGCACCGTCGAGGCCGGGGAGTCCGACATACTTACAAACGAATCGTAGTGGTCGAAAGTCGCAAATGTTCGTCTCGTACTCCAAGTCTCCCAGGCCTTCGAATCCGACGTTTAACAGGACTGCAAGGGGAAGGACCGGTAGCTGGTATTTTCGCTCCAGATCATGATAATACTGGTACATCCGCCTCCGCAAGGCCGTCGTGGAGTCCTCACTTTCGACTTCGATGTGGACGAGAGCGAGGGTTGGTTGGTCCGGATCGATCTCTCCGTCTGGAGGAAATTCTCGCCGTGCAGCTTCTGTAAATTCTAATCGGACGACGAGGTCAACAAGACGTCGCTCGCCTTGGGGCGGGTCGGGAAAGAGTTCTTGTTTCAGCCAAGTTGCGTTGTCGAACCGAAAGCGTCCAGACCAATCGGGATAGAACTGTGTAAAAAAGTCGGGTAAGAACTCTTCGAACAAGCACTTGAAACGTTGATCGTGATCCATGATCTGTCTCCATTTGGAGTCATGCGTCCTCCCTCGCAAGAATTCATAAGCTAACACCAGAGTTTGATATACACGTAGATGGCTTGCATTAGGCTAGCATCAGCTGCCTGAGATCGCAGAGATATTATCAAGACGATCTGGAGAAAACAATGTCTGGAACTACCGTTTCCCAGCACCCCACGACCATCGAATGGATCGGTGACATCGACGGGTACGTCCGTTTGATTGATCAAACGCAGTTGCCGACGCAAGAAGTTTACAAGGACTGCCGAACGGTCGAGGAAGTTTGGGAAGCGATCAAGATGTTGCGAGTCCGCGGGGCTCCAGCGATCGGAATTGCCGCAGCCATGGGGGTTGTTGTGGGAATGCAATCCATCGGCGACGACAATGCCGAGAAGTTCACGGATCGACTCAAGGAAGTGACCGATTATCTCGCGACGAGCCGACCGACAGCCGTCAACTTGTTCTGGGCGCTCGACCGCATGAACGAACACATAGCAGACGAAATCGGGAAGCGGACGCCTACCGAACTGCGACGAATGCTCATGGAAGAGGCCATCGTCATTGAAGAAGAGGACCGCCAAACGTGTCTGGCAATCGGTCAGCACGGCGCTTCTCTCATTGGTGAAGGCCAAGGTGTGTTGACACACTGCAATGCGGGAGCGCTTGCTACCGCCGATTATGGCACGGCTCTGTCGGTGATGTTTGCAGCGGCGCGAGAAGGGCGGACTTTTCAGGTTTTCGCGGATGAAACCCGACCGCTGTTGCAGGGTTCGCGATTGACGGCGTGGGAGCTTCAAAAACGAGGCGTTGATGTGACTTTGATCTGTGACAACATGGCTGCCCAGGTCATGAAGGAAGGGAAAATTAACGTAGTGATTACGGGTGCCGACCGAATTGCGGCTAATGGTGACTCGGCCAACAAGATTGGTACTTATGGCGTAGCTTTGCTCGCCAAAGCGCATAGCATTCCGTTTTACATTGCAGCACCGTTGAGCACGTTTGATATGTCTCTAGCGAGCGGTGACCAGATTCCCATTGAGGAACGAGCCGCGAACGAAATTACACATGGTTTCGGCAAACAAACGGCTCCGAATGATGTGAAAGTCTATAATCCTGCGTTCGACGTCACTCCGGCAGAATTAATCGCCGGCATTGTAACGGAACATGGAATCATACAACCAGTGAACGAAGCAAAGGTACGCGAGATGTTCGATGCGCACAACAAGTAATCGATGCGAGTCCTAGGCTAACACATCGCGAATGACGTGACCGTGAACGTTCGTCAATCGTCGCTGGATGCCGTTGTGGTAGAACGTCAATCTTTCGTGATCGATGCCGAACAGGCGTAACACGGTCGCGTGAAAATCATACCAGTGCACAGGGTGTTCGGCCGCTCGCCAGCCGATTTCGTCTGTCTCGCCATAGGCGATGCCTGGTTTTAGACCGGCACCCGCCATCCATACAGAAAAGCCATATCGGTTGTGGTCGCGGCCCGTGCCCACGGTGTTGCTCCGGGCTTGGGTAAACGGGGTACGTCCGAACTCTGTTGTGAAGAGAACGAGTGTATCGTCGAGCATGCCACGTTGTCTGAGGTCCTGTAGTAGCCCGGCGATGGGTTTGTCGATCCGAGCGGCCTCGGCGGAATGATTTTCCCGAACGTTCTCGTGGGCGTCCCAACTGGACCGTGGGTTTCCGGCTATGGGTCCACCAGAAAATATTTGTACAAACCGAACTCCTCGTTCGAGGAGTCGTCGGCCCAACAAACAACGTCGGCCGCAATCCTCCGTCGTGCGGTTGTCGATTCCATAGAGCCGTTGGATCGATTGCGGTTCGCCGGAGATGTTGCTCACTTCCGGCACCGACGTTTGCATCTGGGCTGCCAACTCGTAACTCCGAATGCGACCGTTGACGAGCGAGTTTTCGCCGACTCGTTCGCTGTGCATTTGGTTGAGTTGTCGCAGAAAGTCACGCGTCGCAGTTTCTGTCTTGGCAGGAATCGCACGAGCCGGAAAGAGGTCACGCACTGGACGATTGCCTCCGCGAAGGAGCACACCTTGGTGTTGGGCTGGGAGAAATCCGCTCGTCCAGTTTGAGGCTCCGCCGTTGGGTGCGCCACGACCGTCGGGCAACACGACATACGCCGGTAGCGATTCGGTTTCGTTGCCGAGTCCGTAGGAAAGCCAACTCCCCATGCTCGGAAAACCATTGAACTGAAAGCCACTGTTGGCCACGAACAGGGCAGGGGTGTGATTCGCGGAATCGGAAACCATCGAACGAATGATGGTTAGCTCATCGGCCATTCGGGCGATGTTCGGGAACAGGTCCGATATCCATAGGCCGCTTTGTCCTCGCTGGCGGAACTCGTAGTCATTGCGGCGAATCAGTCCGACTTGGCCGAAGAAGATGTCCGGACGTTCGGTCGATTGGAGACGTTGCCCGTGGTGTCTTTGCAAGTCCGGTTTGTAGTCGAAGGAGTCGATGTGACTCAGGCCACCGACGAGACAAATGTGGACGGCTCGCTTGGCTCGTGGGCGAAAGTTTGGGAAATTTGGAGACCGCCTCTCGGCCGATTGGATCACGCCGTCTTGGTGCAGAAGCGTGAGCAACGCCGTGGCACCGAGTCCTTGCAGGCCCCAGTGGAAAAAGTCTCGGCGGTTGAATGTATTTGTTGGCATGAGGGCATCCGCTTCTACTCGACAATGATAAATTCGTTACTGTTGAACAGCGCCCGACAGAGCGATGCCAACCCGTGCTCTCGGACGAAACTCGAAGCCAATTTCAATTCTCGTGCAGTAGGATTTCGAGTGTAAGCCAATCGAAACGCGTGTTTCACTTGTAACGGAATCTCGGCTCCTGCCTCTCGTTCGATTCGCTTTGTAAAGTTCTCTGCCATCCGCAAAACGAACGCGTTGTTGAGGAGACTCAACGCCTGGAGAGGAGTCGTCGTCACGGAGCGGCGTGGGGTCGTTGCGCAGGCATCCGGACAATCGAACGTGTCGAGCAACGAACTACGCCCGCCGCGTGGGGAAAATCGATAGATCGTTCTTCGGTGGAACTGTGGCCCGATGGGATCAAACGGAGTGTAATAGGTCGTGCCGTTGTTCGGGCGAATCTCGACGTCAACGAATCCAGGGCCACCCATCTCACGATTGAGTTGACCGGCCACTTGAAGAATACTGTCGCGAACGGCTTCGGCTTCGAGGCGTCTGGGCGAGTACCTCCACAACAATCGATTGTTGGCATCGAAGGCGTACGCTTTGGAGTTCTTTCGCGACGACTGGCGGTAAGCGTTTGACGTCACGATTAACCGATGGATCGCTCTGAGACTGTAGTTCTGTCTCTGGAGTTCCGATGCGAGCCAATCGAGCAATTGCGGATGACTGGGACGGCCGCCGTTGAAGCCAAAATCGTTGGGAGTTTTCACGAGACCAGCGCCGAAATGGTAGTGCCATAACCGATTGACGATGACTCTTGCAAACAGGGGGTTGTTTTGGCTGGTAATCCACTCGGCGAGTTTCTGTCGTCTTTCGGCATCAGATGCGTTGGCTTTCAGGCCAAAGTCTGCCGACAAACCCGAAATCGACGACACTCCACCGGGCGTGACGATCTTACCGACCGCTTCGATGTCACCACGTAAGAGAACATTCGTTATTCCAGGGTTTCTTGGGTTGACCGAGTAGACCTTGTTCGACCTGGCCTTGTTGAGTTTTGCGAGTTCGGCTTCGAGTTTTGCGAGTTTGTTGATCAGATCGGCTCGGTGCTTTTTTGTTGCAGGCGAGAGTTTTGCAAGGAGTTGTTTTTCGGAGACGTAATCGCTCTGGATACCCGCGGAGGCCGCGACGGCTTCCGCCGACAAGGCTCGATCGTATAATCGGGCTTGGAGAATCTTTCCGCGAAGGAATTTGTTGCCGCCAGGAGGTGTGTGTCGCAAGCCAAACAGGATCGTCGCGTCATTCGCTTCGAAAGTTTGAAAGCCTGTCTTGTATGGCTTGCCGTAGGTTCGGCCGTTGCGGTAGGCGATTATCGTCCCGTCGCTTCGATAAACGATGGCGATGTGCACGGGGTTGGTCTTGGCTTGCTTCTCGGCAGGGCCGCCGAAGGAGCGTGTCCGTCGGAACGAATCGCTCCCGGCCATCCATCTGTGAGGTTCTCGTTCGGCGTAGACAATGGCATCGAATGTGGCACCGGTCGGCTTTTGGAGACTCATCACGCCGCCACCGCGTTGGTTCAGGTCATCCAGAATGACCCACGCTTCCAACGTCTTTTCGCGAAATGCGCGATCGATCCGTTTGGTTTCGACGTGCGAGCGACCATCCAGAATTAAGCCCCCATTGTGAATCTTCGCATTCCCAAACGGCTTGCCGTGCAACTTGCCGACGGAGTCTTTGTAATCTTTGTCGAAGTTCCAAGCTGCCAATGGTTCTGGTGGTTGCGGCTTCCGATTTCGATTAGCTTTTCGGGCTTGTCGAATGGCCAGTCTCGCGGGCCGTTCGGTCGTTGCGATGTCGCTTCGGAGCTGTGTCATTTTCCGGTTAACAGTCTTTATTCGTTTCTGAACCGTAGGTGAATTGACGCTTCGTTCGCCGTGAAAGACGCCATCCAACGATGCAATCAGCCGGTAATATTCCTCTTGACGAATGGGATCGAATTTGTGGTCGTGACACCGAGCACAGTTTACGGTCAACCCAAGGAATGTTTGTCCGAGTGTGCCGACGATCTCCTCGAGTTCGTCTTGTCGGGCGAGTTTTCGCATTCGCTCACTTTGTCCGACCACCGTGTTGTGTACGCCCGAGACCAAAAAGCCGACGGCCGCAACTCCTTGGTGCGAGTCGTTGGTCAAGATGTCACCGGTGATTTGCATTTTGGCGAACCGATCGTACGGCATGTCATCGTTGAGGACTCGAATCACCCAGTCGCGGTAATGCCAGAGATTCTTACGAGGATTGTTGCGTTCGAACCCATCGCTCTCGCCGTAGCGTACGACATCGAGCCAATGTCTCGCCCAACGTTCTCCATGGTGGGAAGACGCCAGGAGGTGGGCAACGATATCGTTGTACGCTTGGTCGGTCGGATTTTTCGTGAATGTCTCAACAATCGCCGGAGAAGGCGGCAAACCGATCAAGTCGAAATGGAGGCGACGGATCAAGGCTCGTGGGGAAGCCTCAGGCGAAAAGGTCAGTTTGTGGTTTTCGAGCTTGGCCAAGAGAAATGCGTCGATGGGGTTGTGGACTTGCTTCCGGTTCTGAACTTTCGGAACGTCAGGTTTCCGAAGTGGTTGCAGCGCCCACCAGTCGTATCCAGCTCGTTTATTCGTGGTATATTTGTAGGGATCGATCGGGTCCGTGCCCCACTTGGCTCCGTCGATGATCCATTGTTTCAGGAGAGCTGCTTCGGCCTTGGGCAATTGTTTCTTCGGTGGCATCTCGCCTTTCCGGACACGTTCCCAAAGGGAGCTTTTTGTGAGTCGTCCGGGAACGATCGCTTGTCCGCGATTCCCGCCTTCGAAAGCCAACTTTTTCTGGCTCAGATCGAGACCGCCTTTCGGGCGTTTGCCGCTGTGACAGTCCAAACAGTAACTCGCCAGGATGGGAGCTATCCGTTTGTCAAAGGGTAGAACTTGCGCGCGTGTCCACTGGCTCGGCAACAGCAGAGTCAGTGCGGCGAGGAAGCAGGCATACCGTTGGTGGAATGACTCCCGCGTTTTGTTTGTTGGTCCCATGGCTCCCCCCTCATCATCCACGGATTATCTTTGTGGAAACATCGAACATGGTTGGGTCGTTCCACTCGGTTTTGCAGGGCGATTCTTCGTAGGACAGGTGGAAGACAGGCTCTACGAATTTTCCCAGAATGGAATTACCGAGCCGAGTTCTAGCGATTGATAGAACACGCCAACATCCGCTCTATTCCTGCAAACGCAGGTCGTTCTAACGTGAAGAGATCACGGGACGAACTACGGGTCTCGAGTGTTGAGGATAGTTTGGTCCAACCACTCGAACTCGTGGAGTCTGTGCGTATCCTCCGATTCCCACGTCGACTGGATCTGGGGGTAAACCATACCGTTGTAAGGTCCGGCGACTGTAAGTTCCCACACGCATGCGTGGTGCCGTTTGGTACTGGTAATAATCATTCGTCGAATACGTTTGCTGGGAACGAGACGGGTAACCGTACTGGACTTGGTTGTACGGGCTTCTATAGGGAGCAAAACACATAGGATTGCGGGAATAAGTGGGAGAATATGTTGAACGGTATGGATCGGATGTCACAGGATAAGCAGCGCGTGAGGGGTCGATGAAATAGCCCTGTCGCGTGGGAACAGCACGTCGGTATTCGCCCCGTCGTCCTTGTGTGCCTTGGTATGGTACAAACGGCAGTTGTAGTGTTAGAGGCTCGTTCGATCCAACCTTCGGCTTGTTTGTCTTCGGTGAAGTAGGAATGTTTTCAAGTGGTGGTAATTTCTGACCGGTCAGATGTTTGGTTTTCTGCGTTTTCTTCGTTTGGGCGTTGGGCTTGGGTTTGCCAATGCGTTCGATGGGTGTAGATTGTTTTTGGAGAGTATTATTCGGTAAGCGTTGCTTTTCGACCTGGCTTTCGACTGCTTGTGCCGGGATGATTTTGGTCTTCTCTGAATCAGGGTCAAAGACGAGGGGTTTGATAGGATTCCCCATAGGCTTGGTGTCCGGAATGTCAGGGGAACCGTCACCCGTTGGAATGAATGCTTGAGATGTGGCTGGTCCGGATGGAACACCAGTCAGGAGCAAACCAACCAGGAGGGCAACGTACAAACGCATAGTCACAGCCCTTTCATCGGGGAAGATGGAAGTAAGTGAAGAGGCTGTTGGTAGTGTATGCGTCTCACGGAATGACTACAACCGGCTTGACCCAAAAAGATGAGTTAATCGTCAATGCCGAGTTGGAGCTTGGCTGCTTCGGACATTCGACTTTTGTCCCATGGTGGTTCCCAGACAAGAGTCACATTCGCTCGGGGCACTTCGGAAAGCTGTTGGACTTTGGCCTGGACGTCTCCTGGAAGTGAACCGGCAACGGGGCACGCTGGAGACGTTAATGTCATGTCGATTTCCACGAGTCCGGTGGTTTGGATGTTGATGTTGTAGATCAAACCGAGTTCGTAGATGTTGACGGGTATCTCGGGGTCGAAGCATGTGTGAAGTTTGTCAATGACTTTACCACGGATGGCCTCGATGTCCTCGGCAGACAAGTTGAGATCGGGTAGAGGAGTTTCATCGACAGGCGGACGTTGGGTTTGGTCGCTGCTCAGCGGTCTCTCGCGGTTGATGTCTTCGTCTTGCTTGGCATCGGGATCGAGGCGAGACATTCCAAGTGGGCTGACGTTTGGGTCCATGGTATATTCTCCTCCGTTGTCTCGGTTTCTGTTGAGCAGGCGACAGGCTGTTATTGGCCGAGAGGACTTTCCTCGGTGCTGACCGTATTGCTGTGTCCTTCGAGGGCATTGTGGACCGAGTGCCATGCGAGGGTTGCGCATTTGACGCGGACTGGGAACTTCCGGACTCCGGCAAACACGGCCATTTTGCCGAGTGTCTCCTCGTCAATTTCTTCGTCGGGTGATGACGTAACCAGGTTATGGAAAGTCGAGAACAGAGCCTCGGCTTCTTGTCGAGTTTTCCCTTTCAAGAGTTGGGTCATTATGGACGCGGAGGACTTAGAGATCGCGCATCCATCGCCTTGAAATGAGATGTCTTCAATCTTTTCGCCGTTTATCTTGAGGTAGACCGTAAAGTGGTCTCCACAGAGTGGGTTACGGCCTTCGACTTGGCAGTCGGGGGCTTCCAGGATTCGGAAATTCCGTGGAGACTTGCTGTGGTCCTTGATGAGATCTTCGTAGAGTTCGTTGTTTGCTGGCATTAACCAAGAACCTCCTTGACTGCATCGATCCCTCGAATGAGAGCATCGACATCGTCGCGTGTGTTGTAGCAACCCACCGAGGCCCTTGACGTAGCCGGAACACGATATCGTTCCATCAGCGGTTGGGTGCAGTGGTGACCTGTTCGGATGGCAACGCCTTCTTGGTCGAGTAGGGTTCCGATGTCGTGGGGATGGATTCCCTCGATCGTGAACGAAACAGAACCTGAACGCTGCTTTGGATTTCCAATGAGCCGCACGTCGGGGATTTGCTCGAGTGATTCGACCATGTAATCCAAGAGATCATCTTCGTGAGCCGCGACGGCGTCCAGATCGAGCCCTGTTACATAATCCAGAGCTGCTCCGAGCCCAATGACGCCAGAGATGTTGGGAGTTCCCGCCTCGAACTTAGCAGGGAGTTCGTTATATGTGGTCTCCTCGAAATTGACTGAGTAGATCATGTCGCCACCGCCTTGATAGGGTGGCATGGCGTTGAGTAATTCTTCTTTTCCATATAGGACTCCGACTCCCGTCGGACCATATACCTTGTGGCCAGAGAAGACGTAGAATTCGCAATCCAAGTCACGGACGTCGATGCTCATGTGAGGAGCTGCTTGGGCGCCGTCGATCAGGACTGGAATGTCACGCTGGTGAGCGAGATCGATGATGTGTTTGATTGGATTCACTGTTCCAAGTGTGTTTGACACATGGACGAGCGAAACAATCTTAGTTCTCTCTGTTAGGAGTTGTTCATAATCGTCGAGGAGTAAATCCCCATCGTCGTTGATAGGAATGACTTTCAGTTTGGCTCCGGTCTGCTTACATAGCATCTGCCAGGGAACGATGTTGGAATGGTGTTCCATGTACGAGATGACTATCTCGTCACCCGCCCCGACGTTTTGGTGACCCCAACTCGAAGCGACCAAGTTGATCGCTTCGGTACATCCGCGAGTGAATATGATCTCTTTGGAAGACTTCGCGTTGAGAAATCGCTGAGTCGTGACGCGAGCGTTTTCATAATCGCGGGTAGCTCTTTCGCTGAGCAGATGGACTCCCCGATGGACGTTGGCATTGTCCGCTTCGTAGTAGTGGCGTAAGGCGTCGATGACCACCTGAGGTTTTTGTGTGGTCGCTGCGTTGTCCAGATAGACGAGTGGCTTTCCACGAACTTCTTGGCGAAGGATCGGGAAGTCCCGGCGAACCCGCCGGGCGTCCAGAGAAACCACGGTGTCCAACTTGTTGACTCCCGAAATTGGGCCAGGGATAGTTTGAATTCCCATGTTGTTTTATATCTCCTATAGCTCCTGAAAGCGTGGCAAGTCTTGCCGCGTCAGGAGTGCATCTTCAAGCTGATTTCGAATCGCATCGACTTTGATTCGTTGGATGATGTCGTTGGCGAAGGCAAAGGTGAGCAGGCTCTTGGCTTGCTCCATGCCGATCCCACGAGAACGAAGATAGAATAAGGACGTTTCGTCCAATTGTCCAACCGTAGCTCCGTGCGTACACTTCACATCATCGGCGAAAATTTCGAGCTGCGGTTTGGTGTCGATCGTCGCGTCGTCGGAGAGTAAAAGGGCTTGATTGGTCTGTTTGGCGTCGGTCTTTTGGGCATCGGGACGCACGAAGATTTTTCCGTTGAATACGCCTTTGGCTTTATCGTCGAGAAGGCCTTTGTACAGTTCATAACTGTTGCAATGAGGCTTGGCGTGATCGATAACGGTATGGTTATCGATGTGTTGGTTCCCTGCGCCAATGTATAGACCGTTGAAGGTACACTCGGAATTCTCGCCGTCGAACAAAGTGCGGGATTCGTTGCGCACCACACCACCCGCCAAGGCAATGTAGTGTGAGGAAAAGTTGCTGTTTTGCTGTTGGAACACTTGCAAGTTGGCAACATGGTAAGAGCTATTGCTTTCTCGCAAAACTTTGTAGTGATCGACGGTTGCGTTCTCAGCCGTGAAAACCTCGACGACAGAGTCGTTGAAGTACAGTTGATCTTCCCCACCGACATAAGTCTCCACGACGGTGACTTGGCTGCTTCGCTCGGTGACGATCAAATGCCGAGGAAAAGTCATCACGGGTTCGAGTGGCGCCGAGGAGTAGTGGAGAATGTGTATCGGCTTTTCGATGGCCGTATTAGCTTTGACATGGATGAACACGCCATCTCTGAGGAAGGCCGTATTCAAGGCCGTCAAAGAATAATCTTCGTGTTGGGCATACCGAGCCAAATGAGGTTCCACCAGTTCGCGGTGTTCGGCAATGGCAGTGGCGAGATTCGTCACAACGACTCCGTCGGGCAAACCGGAAACGTCCGATAGCTCCTCGGAGAAGCGACCGTTCACGAACACAAGCTCGATGGCTCCAGAGAAAGCGTGTTCGCGAACGTGTTCTGCGGGAGCCCCCTGGACCGCTTCATCGGATCGTTTGAACGGGGTCTTTAGGAGTGGAGCGAGGCTCGCGTAAGTGTACTTCCAGTCCTCATCTCGGCGACTGGGGAACCCAAGTTCGGCAAACTTGGCGATTGCGGCATTCCGAATCGGGCGTAGCCAAGCTGGGTCGTCGCTAGTGACCAAACGCTCGAATTCTTCGTGCGCTGCAAGATAGAAATCAGTCTGTTGCTTCGTTTCCAACATAGTTTATTTCAACACAAAATAGTATGTCCCAAGTTGTATTCGAGAGTCCGACGCCTGTTGGTATTACACGCTTTGAGTTGCCACTTCTTCTTTGATCCACTCGTAACCTTTGTCTTCGAGTTCGAGGGCCAAATCTTTATTGCCCGATTTAACGAGTCGGCCGTTGAAGAGAATGTGGACATGGTCCGGAACGATGTAGTTGAGCAATCGTTGGTAGTGAGTAATGACTACAAAGCTACGTTCGGGACTACGCAGAGCGTTGACCCCGTCGGCGACAACTCGGAGTGCGTCGATGTCGAGTCCGGAGTCAGTTTCGTCAAGGATGGCGAGTTTCGGATCGAGAACGGCCATCTGGAAAATTTCATTCCGTTTTTTCTCGCCGCCCGAGAAGCCTTCGTTGACGGGACGTTTCATCAGCTTGTCGTCGATGTGTAGAATCTTCAGTTTTTCTTTGACGAGCTGTATGAAGTCCATCGCGTCGAGTTCTTCTTCCCCGCGGGCCTTGCGGACGGCGTTCAAGGCCGCTCGCAAGAAGTAGTTGTTCTGGACGCCAGGGATCTCAACGGGATATTGGAACGCGAGGAACAATCCTTCACACGCACGTTCCTCAGGTTCCAGTTCGAGGAGATCCTTGCCATTGAAGGTTACTTCCCCTGCGGTGATTTCGTAGTCTTCGCGACCAGCGAGAACCCCCGCGAGGGTACTTTTGCCGGAACCGTTGGGTCCCATGATGGCGTGGACTTCGCCTGGGTTCACCTGGAGGCTCAGGCCACGGAGGATTTCCTTTTCTTCGACGCGGGCGTGGAGGTTGTTGATTGTGAGCATTGGTATCTTTGAGCTTCTGGAAGTTTGTTGCTGTTTAGTTATTGGATGATTATCTTCGATGGACCTCAATGATCGTCACGAGTCGGTAGTTTGTTGACACCTCGAACAGAACTACAAGAGGTGGAACTGACAAATATTTGGGGTTGTCTAGAGGGTTACCTTTTGTGTCTACATCGTAACTAAATATCTTGTCAATTGTGTTGACCGCATCCGAAACGAATTGTTTATCTTCAGCCTAAATCCATATGGCTGCCAATTCGTTCTCAGCAGAGGCCAACCAAATGACGGTGTATTTCATGTGTCCGAGGACTCCATACCTCGCAGTTTCTGAAGAACCTCTTGTGTTGTTCTTCCCGGTTGTTCCGTAGCTACACGACGTTTCGCTTCATCAAGGTCGAATAAGAGCGTGGCCTCTGCCTCGAGTTCGGCTTCAGCTTGTTTTTTGGGCGTGAAGACGCCAACTAAATGGCCCTGTCTATCCACCAACTCAGTCTTTTCCTTGAGTCGTACAAGGAAGGCCTGGAGGTCGGGAGTAAGTTGAAAATGTCCCATGTTCAATCTCTGATAAACATAGGCTTATTGCGTTACCAATTAGAGGCGTGAATAGAGCGGTTAACGTTCGTGTTGGGTACGGTTCGGCGACTCCAAACTCCTGAGTCCTAGAACTTCTCAACCCGACCACCCCTCATCCTAAATCCTTCTCCCTCGAGGGAAGAAAGACTTTGAAAACGGATCACCTGTGCCTGGTAGATGCGTGAACCGCTCTAGTCTATTAATTACCCCACGCTTCCTTCCAAGCTCACGCCAAGGAGCTTTTGGGCTTCCACTGCAAATTCCATTGGAAGTTCTCGGAAGACCTCTTTACAGAATCCATTCACAATCATGTTCACGGCGTCTTCGGTTGGGATGCCACGTTGGCGACAATAGAAGATTTGGTCTTCGCCGATCTTCGAGGTCGAAGCCTCGTGCTCGACCGTCGACGATTTGTTCAGCACATCGATATATGGGAATGTGTGGGCACCGCACTTGTCGCCGATGAGTAACGAGTCGCACTGCGAGTAGTTCCGTGAGTTGTGGGCTCCTTTGAGCATCTTGACTTGCCCACGGTACGTGTTTTGTCCTTTGGCCGCCGAGATGCCTTTCGAGATGATCGTGCTCGAAGTATTTTTGCCGATGTGAATCATCTTCGTACCGGTGTCGGCTTGTTGCTTCTTGGTCGTCAATGCGACGGAGTAGAACTCACCGACCGAGTTATCACCTTGAAGGATGACGCTCGGGTATTTCCAGGTGATTGCAGAACCCGTTTCGACTTGAGTCCAAGAAATCTTGGAATTCTCGCCCCGGCAAGCACCTCTTTTGGTTACGAAGTTATAAATTCCACCGCGTCCTTCGTCGTCGCCTGGATACCAGTTTTGGACAGTCGAATATTTGATGTTGGCGTTCCGGCCCACGGCGACCAGTTCCACGACTGCGGCGTGAAGTTGGTTTTCATCACGCATCGGAGCTGTACAACCTTCGAGGTAACTCACGTGAGAATCTTCCTCGGCGACGATCAATGTGCGTTCGAACTGGCCCGTGTTGGCGGCGTTGATCCGGAAGTAAGTGGACAACTCCATTGGGCAACGGACGCCTTTGGGGATGTAGCAGAAACTTCCATCACTAAAGACTGCCGAGTTTAGGGCGGCGAAGAAGTTGTCGTTGTAGGGAACGACCGAACCCAAGTATTTCCGTACGAGTTCGGGATGTTCTTTTACTGCTTCGGAGAACGAGCAGAAGATAATGCCCATCTCGGCCAATTTACCCTTGAACGTGGTCGCGACCGAGACGCTGTCGAAGACGGCATCGACGGCCACGCCGGTGAGCCGTTTCTGTTCGTCCAAGGAGATGCCAAGTTTTTCGAATGTTTCCAAGAGTTCTGGATCGACCTCGTCGAGGCTATTCAGCTTTTTTTTGGGCTTGGGAGCCGAGTAGTAGACGATGTCGTTGTAGTCGATCCGGGCGAATTCTACGTTCGGCCACCAACGTGGCTCTTCCATCTTGAGCCAGTGGTGATAGGCCTTCACCCGCCATTCGGTCAACCATTCGGGTTCGTTTTTCTTGGCAGAAATGACGCGGACGATGTCTTCGCTCAAACCAGCTGGAATGGCATCGGCTTCGATGTCCGTGTAGAAGCCGTATTTGTATTCTTTGTTTGCAAGTTGCTCGAGTTCTGCCGATGTACTCATCTATTCGTCTACCTTTCTAGCTGTAGCTTTGGATGTTTTCCCAAACTTGTTGTTGACCGATGCCAGGTTGTGACACGACATCCGCATCGGATAAGTTATCTATCTATGGTTGTTAGGGTTAATAATTCTAAGGGTGGTTCGTAAGTCGTGTTCGCGAGGCGAGACCTCAACAGATCGGTCACGTGAGTTTCGTTCTTCAAAAGGTCGCCGATCGATATTTGGTCGAGGCTGTGCCGAATCCAATGCTCGAGAGTATTCCATAAACCTCTCAGAGAACACGCACCTTTGTGGACACAACTATCCGTTTCCGTACCGGAGTGACGCTCGCAGTAGTCTGGTTCGTTGAACAGGGGTTCTCCAAGTTCCAGGAGTACCGAGCCGAGCCCAATGTCCGAAGGAGCTTGGGCAAGTCGATAACCCCCCGACCGTCCGCGTACGCTCTCGATGATTCGAGCGCGTCGTAGAACTCCAAGGAGTTTGGCGACGTACGGTTCGGAGAGGCCTTCCGCGGAGGCGATGTCGGGAATCGTCAGGGACGAACCAGCATCCTCGCGGGCAAGCCGCAACAGGCAGCGAAGGCCATATTCTTCTTGAGCCGTAATTTTCATGGTTTGCGAAGCCCTCCAGGTCATTTGCTTACAATTCATTCTTAGTTAAAGTGTACTTTTTTGTCAACATTTTCGGCTCGAAACCCGTCCGGACTCCAGTTGTTTTTCTAACTTGCTGTGTGGAAGACGTTTACGAAGACGGCAATGAGGGCAATTTGGCTGGAAAATCAAGCTCGAACGACGTGACCTTTCGCGAGGAAGTGTCCTTTTGGCTTGAGAAGCACTCGGGCTAACCGTAGAATCGTTTGGAAGAAGGATTGGCTCGCAAGTCTTGAAGTCGTTCCTGCTTCAACTCTCCCTCTTCCCAACCGATTTCGTAAGCCGGTGGGGTGTCCACGTCTGTCCATGCTTGGCATCCTCTTTCCCGCGAAGCTGAAGAAAACGAGGCCGTCGATGAAAGCGCATGTTGTTTGGCTGCTACTTACCATCACGCTCCTTGGTGTTGGGACTACTCGAGGCCAGCGACTTCTTCCGACGCACCTTCCTTATAGTTCGGACCTCCCGCAGGCCGACAGCGACGTTGACGAAAAAATACTCCGTGATGCCAAAATCGCTACAGACCGAGAGGGCCTTCTTCGGTTTTTCCGTGATCGCACGATGACTCCGGCCCGATCCGCGAAACTCGAGCGCCTCGTGGAACAACTGAGTAGCCAGCGATACATCACACGGGTTCGTGCGACGAGTGAGCTTGCGAAGGGGAACAGTTTAACTCTGCGATTCCTTCAGAAGACGATCGACAAAGAGGAATTGGAGGTTCAGAATCGCATCAAACGTTGCATCGAGACGATTCAGCAACGGCCTCATCTGTTGCACACTCGAGCAGCCCTCCGGTTGTTGACGAAAAAACGGCCAAATCAGAGTGAAAAGGTATTGTTGGACTATCTGCCGTATGCTCAGTGGGATGTCAATTCCTCAGAACTGTTGGAGGCCTTAAAAGCTGTCAGTATTTCCAACCAACAAGACGCCACGGTATCGGAATTTGTCCTTGCTGCCACGAAAGCTGAACACTCCCGTAAGCGTTACGCTGCGGTTTATGTGTTAAAATATGCATCGCCGAAATATAAATCTTATCTCTACACACTTCTTAACGATCCCAACACCGAGACTCGCTACTTTGCGGCAGAAGCCCTGTTGTATCACTACGACAACAAAGGCGTAAAGACGCTCCTTTCGTTGTTGGGAGACGCTCCACTCTCGGTCGCCAGGCAAGCCGAAGAAATTCTCATTGTGCTGAACGATAACGCCGTCCCGCCTCACTATTTGAAGAACGATGTCAGTGTTCGTCTTGTCGTTCAACAACACTGGAGGAATTGGTGGAAAAGGCATGGTCACGAAATCCAAATCGCCAAGACAAAGTTAAAAGAGTATCTGTCGTTCCAACAGCTGGGTTTGGTCGTGACTTGCGAGATCAGTCGGATAGGTGATTATTCTGGGCAAATCGTTGCGTATGATCGAAATGGGCAAGTCCGATGGATGATTGATGATTTACGGAGTCCGACCGACTTTCAACTTCTTGGACCGCATCGAGTGCTTGTGGCGGAACACTGGGCCAAGCGAGTGACCGAACGGAATCGCAAAGGCGAAACTCTGTGGCAATATGACACCCCCACGCACGCCGTGAGTTGCCAGCGCCTCAGAAACGGGAATACGCTTATTGCTTGCCAAACGGAGGTCGTGATCGTAACGCCCACGAAGGAGAAAGTGTTCTCCCACTCTCATACGAACTGGATTTACCACGCGGAACAGTCTCGAGATGGTCACATCGTGTATGTCGATAACAAAGGCCAAGTGACCGAACTCGACCAAGAAGGTAGTGTCGTGGTTCGGTTTCGTCCCAAGTCGTACGCGAAAGGTGCTTGGTCTTGGTCGAGCGTCACCAAACTGAAAGAAAATCGGTATCTCATCACCTACAGTGGAACGAACAAGGTTGTTGAATCGGATGGGAAGGGGACAGTGCTTTGGTCGTGCGACGTTCCCAACACGACGTGGGCATTTCGTAAACGAAATGGGATGACCTGGGCTTGTGAAGTGGATAATCGAGCCATTCGGTTGGTGGATCGCGAGGGAAAGCAAGTCAAACGATGGCAGATTAAGGGACGCCCTTTTAGCGTCCGTGTCTATTAGTTTGCCCGACGCGAGACGCGTACCTTTCCGTCTTCGACTCGTAGACGCCCCTGGGCGAACAACTCGATTGCCTCGGGATAGGCCTCTCGTTCCACCGTCTGGACTCGGTCTGCGAGGGTGTCGGGGGTGTCGTCGTCTTCGACGGGTACGACTTTCTGCAAGATGATTGGCCCGTGGTCGTACTCGTTGTCTACGAAGTGGACAGTGCATCCTGTGACTTTGACGCCGGCCTGGATCACGGCTTCGTGGACTAACCGACCGTAATACCCTTCTCCACTGAATGCGGGAACCAACGCGGGATGGATATTCATGATCCTGTGCTCAAAGTCTGGTGGGACCTCCAACAACTGGAGGAACCCGGCGAGGCACACAAGATCGACGTCTGCGGCCCGACAATGATCCAGAATTCGCTCGCTGAACGTCCATCTGGACGCACACTCTTTTCGTAACACGACTTCCGTCGGGACTCCGGCAGCCTTTGCACGTTCGAGCCCGTACGCCTGTGGTTTGTTGGAGACGACGAGGACCACCTCGGCATGGAGGCGTCCGTCTGCCGATCGGTCGAGTAGATTTTGGAGTGTCGTGCCGCTTCCGCTGAGGACCACTCCGAGCCGAAGTCTGTTCGTTGGTGACATGAGTTAGTCACTCCCTTGGAAAATTCAATCTCGATCCAGCCCACTCTCCGACTTCACGACCTCTCGCAACAAGACCGTGGCGTAACACCCGGCAGGCAACTGGAACGAAAGTCGGACGCCTTCGGGTTCGACTTCAAACGAAAGACCTTCCACGTAAACGAGATTGTGTCGGCGGGTGCCCAGGGTCAGTTTGCCGAATTGGCCGAAGACATCGGACGTCAGCTGGAAATCGGAGAGAATCGCGGTCTCTCGTTCTGCGGCTTCGAGTTTTGCGGGATAGGTCTTCTTGCCAAAGATGGGTCCTGAGGTGACGATTTCCCTTGCATCGAATCGTGCTTGCTCGGCTTCGACATCTTCGACGACGAACATGCCGCCTACTGGCCACTTGGACATGACGTCTCCTGCCAGGACCTTGCGAAAGAGTCCCTCGTTGAGGCGGTTCGCGAGATAGGCATTGAAGAGGGCCGATTGGGCGGCCGAGAGGGCTAACCTTTTGAAGAATGAGGTTGGTTTCTTCTTTTGCGATTTGGGTTGCGATTCTCCACGGAGCATGGCAAACCCCGCGTCCGAAGTTTCTCCATCGTGACCAAATCGTTGTGGTCCGTAAAAGTTGGGCATCCCTTGCCGTTCGATTTCCGCGAGGACGGCAGACACCGTATTCTCGAGCGGGCCATCAGGAGTCACATCACGAATCAGGACGCGAAACTTGTTGCCGTGGAGGTGGCCCGTCTTGAGCTTATTCGTGTGCCGGTTGACTTGCAGGACCTGGATGCCGTCGCCGTCGAGTTCGCCGACTTTCTCTTCGACGGTGACGGGCACAGAAACCATTTGTCGTGTGACGGCGTGGCGGTCCTTAAGGCCGGCGGTACCCACTTCGCGGGAATCGATGCCGAGTCTCTTGGCGACCTGCTTGACGAAGTAATCGGCACCCATCTCTCGTTTTTCGATCCACAAGAAAAGATGGTCGCCAGAACCGCAAGGCTCGTAGGCGGGAACTTCTTCGACTTCGAAGTCTTCCGGTTCTTTTTTGATTTGCCCGCCGATGCCAGGCAGTTCGGCTGTCAACATTGGCGGTCTGAGAAAGTCGGTTGTCATGGCCGTGTCGTTGTTTTGCGAGACTGTGGGCCTGGCTACTCAGGTTCAATTCCGAGGTATCAAGCCAAACCCAGACGGTGGAAAGTTTGCTCTCTCGTTCGGATACTTGTTATTGTGGAGATCGTGTTCTCGATTTCCAACTTTCAAGATTTGGCCGATTATGATTCTCGAAGGTATTGTGACGACGTTGGGTCCTGACGAAACGTTCAACATTGCACCGATGGGTCCGACAGTGGATGCAGGGATGGAGCGGTTGTTGTTGCGACCGTTCCCGACATCCAGGACCTACCAGAACTTGCGGCAACACGGCGAAGGAGTTTTTCACGTCACCGACGATGTGTTCTTGCTGGCGAAGGCTGCCGTTGGGACGGTGGCTCCACCACCGTCGACGGTCCCTGCCGAGAAGGTCCGTGGTGTGCTGCTGGCTGACGCCTGCCGCGCGTATGAATTCCGCATCCGTTCCCTCGACGACACGCAACAACGCGTCCACATCCAGGCCGACATCCTGCACACTGTTCGTTTCCGGGACTTCTTCGGTTTTAATCGGGCCAAGCATGCTGTCGTTGAGGCCGCGATCCTTGCCACCCGTGTCGATTTTTTGCCGATCGGTGACGTCCGGTGTCAGTACGCTCGACTCCGAACCATGGTCGAGAAGACGGGGGGAGAACAGGAACACGAAGCCTTTCAATATCTCGTCGATTACGTCGAACGAGCTGCAACGCGGAACAACACTCCATCATGATATCTCAAATCCGCACCGCCAGCCGCCTCCACTTTGGTTTGTTGGCCTTGCCACCAGGCCCGGAAGAACCGTCATCGGAATTGAAACGGTTCTGGGGTGGCATCGGGTTGATGATCGAGCAACCGGGAATCGAACTCGTCGTCGAACCGTCGGAGGATTGGGCCGCTGTGGGACCATCTTCGGAGCGTGTCCTCGGCTTCGTTGAAGCCTTCCGGAACAGCCATCCCGAGAACACAGAGTTAGGTCCGTTCCAGTTCCGCGTACGCAAGAGCGCTCCGGAGCACGTTGGATTTGGGACGGGTACGCAACTTGGGCTTGCAACGGCGCGACTCCTTGCGGAGTATTGCGACGTCGCAGACAAGTCCGCGGTCGCTCTGGCGAAACTCATCGGGAGGGGGCGGCGGTCTGCGATTGGGATTCATGGTTTTGACGTCGGAGGATTCTTGGTTGAAGGTGGAAAGACGACTTCGGAGAACATTTCCCCGTTGATCGCCCGTTTTGATTTTCCGGACGATTGGCGAGTGATTTTGATCTCACCCGGAGAAATCACCCCAATCCACGGAACTCACGAGGTCCAAGTCTTTCAAGAACTCCGGTCGGCCTACAAACAACGAATGCCGACCGAGGACCTTTGCCGTCTCGTCTTGTTGGGGTTGCTGCCTTCTCTTGGAGAACAAGATTGTCAAGCATTTGGGCAAGCTCTGACGGAATTCAATTATACAGTCGGAGAGATTTTCGCACGGGTACAAGGCGGGGGTTACGCTCACCCGATGAGTGAAGAAATCGTTCAATTTGTGCAAACTGAGGGAGTTGCCGGAATTGCTCAGAGTTCCTGGGGGCCAACGATGGCCGCAATCACCGACTCATTGGAAATGGCAGTGTTTCTGAAGCGACGACTCGAAGTCCGTTTTCCGAACCTTTCGAGCGTTGAAATAACGAAGGCACGCAATCTCGGAGCCGAGATTGCCTAGAGGCGCTCGTTGCGATTTTCTTGGAAGTGACCGTTGGGCTCGAGTGGGACCGGCCACGTCTACCGCACTTGCTGCATCCACACAGTCAACACCCGTGCGACTTGATCCATTCCCTCGGGAGAACAGTTGGCGGGGGTGTCGCTGAGTTTGTGCCAGTGGGGGTAGCTGAAGTCGATGATGTCGATGGCCGGGATGCCAACGTTGAGCAATGCCAGATGGTCATCTCGTACGTGGTCGCCAACGGTTTGTTGGAAGGCCTTACATCCTTGCTGTCGGGCGATATTCCAGATGTTCACGGTAAGTTGTTTGGCTCGGTAGTACGAGTAACCCTCGGCAGGGAATTTGGCATTTTTCCCCCCGACCATGTCGAGCAAGATGGCACCGATGTAGTCTGGCTTTTGAGCGGGTTTGAGGTCCCGCCATGTCTTGGCGAATGCTTGAGAACCCAGGAAGTATTTGTCTGATTTGGGATTGAAGATGTATTCTTCGCCATCGAAGAACACGAAGTCCACGCCCACCTGCAACTTGAGCTTGCGCATGTGGTGGCCCAACTCCATCATCAAGGCGACTCCGGAACCACCATCGTTGGCGCTCACGAAGGGCTTGCGCCAGTCGCGTGGGTCCTTCTCTTGGTCGGCAATGGGTCGAGTGTCGTAGTGGGCGCAGATGATGATCCGCCTTCGGCGTTTGGGGTGCCACGAGACAATCATGTTGGCCATTTCGATCTTTTTCTTTCGGCTCCGTTGCCGTACTCGGAACTTTTGAAATCCGACCGACGCCCCAAGCGTCTGAAAATGGTTCTGCAATAGCTCTTGTTGCTTGACCATCCCTGGCGTCCCGCTCATTCGCGGACCGATGTCGCAAATGCTCTTGAGATATTTCATGACCCGTTTTTGGTCGATCCGAATGGCAGTCTCTGCGCCAACCCGGTTACTCGCAAACCCCGAACCGTCCGACTGCCCCCAAGCGTTGGGGCATGCAGAGACGGCGGCGAACAGGACCACGAGTGTCAACGATTTGATCGAATGCAAGGTCGACAAGGTACGACTCCGGTCTTTGTCTCTTCGGTTTTGTGGTTTACAAGACCTCGTTCCGGGAAGTAGTAAAGGCCACACTTCGAACTCCTTATAAACTAGAGAGCGGAGAGTGTCCAGAGCAGCGAAGGTCGAGGGGTGCTTCTCGAGATTGGAGGCACCCTGGAGATTGGAATCGGGGTCGGACGCCAGGTCGAAGTGCCGGTCGACAAGTTTCGTTGGACGAATAGATGGAGATTGAGTTCGAGTATTTTTGTCTGGAATTGTTGTTTGGACGGAGCACAGGTTTGTAGACCAAAACGACGATCCAAACCGCCCTGGTGGCTTCCCGGGTATTCCCAAAATGAGACTCGGTTGTCCGGCGTTTCGCAAGGAACAACCAACGTCAGGCGACGTTTTTTTGTGCTCGAACCGTCGAGTTGGTGGGTCGGAAATACAACGGAGTCTGGGACGGAGTCGATCGTCGATTATTGTTTTCGATCGCAACGCGGCTTAGAACTTCATTCCGAACATCCCACCGACCGCTTTTGTGAGCAGTCCGGGCTCTTGATAGTTGCCGGAAACCGAGGACTGCAGCAATTCAAAACTCAGCAGCCCCACGAGGACAAGGACTGCTACGCAGGGCAACATGAAGACCGTCGGAAGTGGTCCCCAGGGAGCCGCTTCGACCGGTCTTTCGACGACCACTGATTTTGTGGGTGCGGCGGCTTCGTCTTCCTCGAGGTCGGGGAAGAGGCCTTCTTCCTCGTCGGCGTCGAAGTCTTCGTCGAGTTCGACCTCGTCACCACCACGGATCGTCTCTTCGCCTTCGTCGAATTCGTCCTCATCGATCGCAACGACCTCGCTTCCGCTTTCCTCGTCGAGGTCGAACTCGCCCATTTCCGAGTCTTCGTCGAGGGCAACAACTTCGGAAGCCGATTCTTCATCCAGATCGAAGTCGATGCCGTCGTCGAGGTCTACTTCGGAGTGGGAATCGGGGGAAGGAAATTCGCTGTCATCGAGTGCGAGTTCGAATTCGCTGTCGCCGATGTCGGATATTTCCGACTCATCCAACGACAACTCGAACTCGCTCTCGGGCGAATCGAGATTGGAGGAACTGGGAGCTTCGTCGTCGGCATCGATCGTCAACTCAAACTCGCTCGAGGATTCCACCTCGTCCATGCCCAGGGCAGGTCCGTCGGCAGCTGAATCATCCATGTCGAGAGTCAATTCGAATTCACTCGAAGATTCGTCTTCGAGTCCCGGTCCGCCGATGGAATCATCGATGTCGAGAGTCAATTCGAACTCGCTCGAGGATTCATCTCCCATCGGAGCGTCATCGGTGTCGAGAGTCAATTCGAATTCGCTCGATCCTTCGTCTGCCGGGCTAGTGGGGGCCTGTCCAAAGTCCGACTCGGAAGGGGCAAGTGAGAACTCGTCACTGCCTTCGCTTTCTTGTTCGAGGGAAATGCCACTGTCGAGGGGGTTGTTCAAGGAAATGCCACTTTTGGGCCCACTGGACCCGGTCGACGGTGGTGGGGAAGCGCCGAGATCGACTGCATCGTCATCGTCATCGATTGGGGCTTCGGGGAGAGACAGTTCGAATTCGCTGCTGTCGGAATCGACGCCTGAGTCGGAGGAGGACCCCGTCGAGGGCAGACCGAGATCGGTCTCCAATTCGAAGGGCGAACGGGCCGGGCGTGGAGCTGCAGGCGGTTCGGTAGTGAGGTCGTTGTCGAGTTCGGGCACTTCGAGTTCTTCGGTCACCAATCCTTCCGACTGATCACCTGTGGCGGCTGGACCGCTTTGATCCAACCGAACGTCGCTTTCGCTGGCGCTGGCGTCGGCGTCACCGTCGAGGGAATTATACTCGTCCGTTCCGGTGATTCGGACGTCGCTATCGGAATCCATGGAAACCAGCCGAACGCCGCTGTCAGGGGCTGCCGACTCGGAAGTATCGATCGGTCCGGAGGCAGGTCCGGAAATGCCTGTGTCGCTCGTTGTTGTCAGCTCGGAGGCGTCGCTGTGTGCGGGTGTGTCTCCTAACCGAACGTCGCTGCCTGCATAATCTTGATCGGAGGGAACAAGCCGGACGTCGCTGTCGCTGCCGAGTCTTGGCTCTGTTCGTCCTCCCAGTTCCACGGAGGAGTCATCTTGTGGGATGGGGCCAGACTCGGAAGCGTCGGAGGCGTTTGCCACGCCGTCTTGGAAGGCGAGCATCTCGTCACTGGTGTCATCGCCTTCGAGGGAGAAGGGAAACACCTCGGGGTCGGAGGCTTTGGCTGGCCCTGCGGAGTCTTCGCCTGGGCGTCTAACAGCATTTCCTTCGTCAGAGGGAGAATTGTTGGGGTGGCTCGGAGATGTCGGTGTGGATTCGCCGAGGGTCAAATCGGGGTCGCTTGTGAGACCGCGTTTTCGGGCCAATTCTTGGATGTCCGCGACTCGGAAACGCCAAGTCCCTCGGTCCTGGAACGAGCGCACTTCGCCTCGGCGTGCGAGCATCTTCAACTCATCGACGCTCATGTTCAAGATTTCAGCAGCTTCTTCGAGCGTGTAATATCCCTGTGCCATAGCGTAGATGCCCTTAGCAGTTAGTCTCTCTGAGTCAAGAGTTGAGTAGTAAGATAGAAACGTCAAGAACTGAGAGAGCTGAAAAACCGTGATAATGCGTCGACACGTTCTCCACAATTTTCTTCCTCGATTGTAAACCAACAAACCCGAAATGCAAGGGCTGGCCCGGTGTCAATGAAGACCAACCGAGTAAAATATACCGTAGTGGCGGATGAATTGGTTTGCGCTCAGAATGCCAGATTTTTTGGTTGCTCGGGGGCTCGTGTTTCGAGTTGATGGAGGAACCGGTTGGTTGGTGGCGGTTTGGCGGAAAACGACCCCATGGATTCCCAAAGGGTCGAACGCGAGTCAGCCCGAGTCTATTGACGGAGACATCGATTGAAAAATTCGGAATATCACGCGTTGGCCATGCGCGTCTTCGAAATGATCCCCCCTCGAAGTCGAATCGGGCTCGGTTCGGGACGAACGACGTCGGCGTTCATTGAGTATCTGGGGGAACAGGTCCAACGAGGTTTTGTTGTTCGTGGCGTCCCGACGTCGAAAGGCAGTGAGGAATTGGCCAGGTCTTGGGGCATTCCGATCGATACACTCGAGCCGCAAGAACCATTGGAATTGACGATCGACGGTGCGGACGAAGTGCAGGTGAATACACTTGACGCCATCAAGGGATGGGGAGCGGCGTTGGTCCGGGAACGGATCGTGGCGGCGGCCTCCAAGAAACAAATTCTCTTGGTGACGAAGGAGAAGTTGGTGAGTCGCCTCGGTGAGAGGGGCCGGTTGCCCATAGCCGTCATCCCATTCGCGGCTCCGTTGGTGCTCCGGCAGATTCAGGAATTACCGCTGCCGGACGAATGGGTTCCAACCGTTCGCGGTGATGGGGAGCCGCTCGTCACGGACGACGGCAACTGGATCATCGATTGTGCTACGAAGGGGCTCGATGATTTCCACGAGTTGGATCGGATGCTCCGCGAGATTCCGGGCGTGGTAGACACAGGGTGCTTTTTGGGGACGGCGTCTGTTGTGCTCGTTGCCGAGGAGGGTGAGGTGAGGGAGTTGCATCGCCCGGAGTGACGCGAAAAGAGAGAACAGGAATTAGGGAACAGGGAACAGCAGGAGGAAAGGGCTTTCTCATTCTTTTGCCTTTTGCATGTTGCCTTTTGCCTGTTCCTAGTTCTCTCTACACTTCGTTTTCTGGTCGGTTTTGCTCCGACAGGTCGCCTGTACCTCCTGTCTTTGGTTGCTTTTCCAGGTACAGTTCCAGATACGACCGACGTTCGCTCTCTTTCAATTCGAGGGCCTCGGCAAGGTTTGTGAGTGTTCGTTTGGCTGGTTCCAATTGTTCTTCCGGCGCCACGATTTCCAATTCCACGAACTGACCGAGTCCTTCGACGTCGTCGAGGCAAATTTCTAGAGCGAAGCCATCGGTTTTCCAGTGGAACAATCGTCTTCGTTTTTGCACCACAGAAACGAACTTGTATCCGAGGTGGTCCAGTAACGTGGCGAAAGATTCCGCGTGTTCCGGGCCTTCGATGAGTGGGAGTTCGATTTCGGTGCGTGTCTTGGTCTGGGCGTCTTTCTTCGGGCCTTTGTAGGTGATGAAATTGCGGTCGCCGATCGAGCGAATCCGGAAGGCCTCGTCGGTCTGTTCGAAGTCACGATCGGGAGCGTTGAAGTATCGATCGGTGTCGGTGCGAGCTTCTCCGCGGGCGGCTCCGAGTTCCGTCAGTTTCGTTTCGATCGATTCGAGAGATTCCACGGGAAATTTCATTTCGATTTCGAGCATAGTGAATTCCTCACACGCCATGGGGCGTTGTTGGAGTGCCCCCGGCGTGTTGTTCGGAGCTCCTCTCTTGTGATCGTATTAGAGCGAGGTGGCGACGTGTCTAACCTGTCCACTGACGATGGTGAGATGGGCTCGTCCTCGCACGTGCCACTGGTCAAAGGGACTGTTCTTGCTTTTCGATTCGAATTTGGAGACGTCGATGGTCCATTGGGGTTCGGGGTCGATCAGCGTGATGTCGGCTTCGGCGCGAGCTTTGAGCGTACCTCGTTTGATGCCAAGAATGTTGGCCGGGGCTGCGGTGAGCTTTTCGATCAACTGAGACCATGTGAGGATCTCGGTACGGATCAATTTGGTGATGCACACTGGAAGGAGGGTTTCGAGTCCGATCACCCCAAAGGGAGTGAGGTCGAGTTCTCGCATGGTTTTCTCCGGAGCGAGTGGAGAATGATCGCTCGCGATGACGTCGATCGTGCCGTCTTGTAGTCCCAGGAGGATGGCTTCCATGTCGGCTTGGGTCCGCAGCGGTGGGGCCATTTTGAAGTTGCTGTTGAGGGATCGCATTTGGGTTTCGGTCAAGGTGAAATGGTGAGGACAAACTTCTGCAGTGACGCGAACGCCATCGGCCTTGGCTCGGCGAATCAACTCGACGCCTCCGGCCGTCGAGACGTGTAGGATGTGGAGCTTTCCTCCGGTCAGTCTGGCCAGTTCGATGTCGCGGTAGATCATGACCTCTTCGGCGGCGTGGGGAATGCCTCGGACCCCGAGTCGCATACTTTCGAATCCTTCGTTCATCACGCCCCTCCGGGTGAGGTTTGTATCTTCGGCGTGGCAAAGAACGGGTGTATCAAACATGCCGCAATACTCAAGAGCGCGGCGCATGACTTCGGCACTGGCAATGGGGCAGTCGTGGTCGGTGAAGGCCACAGCGCCTCCTTCGTGGAGTCCGCCCAGTTCGGCGAGTTCTTCGCCCGTGCGTCCCTTCGTAACGGCACCGATGGGAAATACGTTGGCGTGATTGGCTCGCTCGGCTTGGAGGTAGATGAACTCGGCTGCGGCTTGGGTATCGATGGCCGGGCTTGTGTTGGGCATGCACGCTACCGAGGTCACGCCGCCTACCAGAGCAGCCTTACTGCCGGTGAAGATGGTCTCGTCGACGCGGTCGCCGGGTTCTCGCAAATGGACATGCATGTCGATCAGCCCAGGGCAGACGATCATTCCTGTGGCGTCGATCGTCTCGGTCGGCTCCATTTGTTCTTCGGGACCGACCTTGTGGACCTTGCTGTCGACGACCCAAACGTCGATGACTTCGTCGATCGCTTGTGATGGATCGATGACTCTGCCGTTGGCGATGCGAAGGATGTTCATCACGTGTACCTGCCTAGCGACTCAGAGACGCCTTTGGAGAATTCCACTTTCTCTTTCCTGGTTCCCCAGGTCCTCGTTATAATAGAGATTGAGTAAAAATTGCTGCATGCCAAACTCGCCACCCGCGTGTTGAATACTTTTATTAGCCCCCCACGAATCCCGGAGGTTGGTGGCACGCCTTGGAACAGAAAGAAATATTTGTCCGGTTCGCAAGTACACGCGAGGGTCGGTCGGATCAATAAGAGTCGTGTTTGTGTTGGTTCTTTGGGTTCCGTGGGTTTGCACCCACGGCCAGGATCTATCGCCCCTAAGGGGCTGAGAATCGACCCCACGACACTCGTTTGCCCGCCTGCCCGCCGCGTGTACCTACGACAAACAGAAAAACCGGACGAGTAGAAATTTCGCGTTCCCAGGCGTGCCGCCACCGACCAGAGAACAATACCCTCTGAGGTGAAGACCAATGCGATTGCTCGCGTTTTCTACCGCGATGGGTTTGATTTTCGGATCACTCGGCTTTGTTCGTGCCGAAGAACTCCCCAAGAAAATCGAATTCAATCGCGACATCCGACCGATTTTGTCGAACAACTGTTTTTCCTGCCACGGACCCGACAAACATGAGCGTAAGGCCGACCTTCGGCTGGACGTTCGAGAAGCGGCAACTGAAGACCTCGGTGGCTATCACGCTATTTTGCCTGGAAAAGCCAAAGACAGCGAGGTCATGTTCCGGATCACCTCGAAGCGTAGCACTCGAGTGATGCCACCGCCGAAGACCGGAAAGAAGCTCACCAAGCACCAAATCGCGCTGATCGAACGATGGATCGACCAAGGAGCCGAGTGGCAAGACCATTGGTCGTTCGTGCCGCCGCAACGGGCATCCTTGCCGAAGGTCAAGGATGAGAAATGGGTACGGAATCCGATCGACCAGTTCGTGTTGGCTCGTCTCGAGAAAAATAAGTTGACGACTACGGCAGAAGCCGATCGGCGAACGCTCATTCGCCGGGTGACGCTCGATTTAATCGGACTCCCGCCGACTCCAACAGAAGTCGAAAATTTTGTCAACGACGAGTCGCCCGAAGCGTACGAGAAAGTAGTCGATCGGTTGCTCGGGTCGAAGCACTACGGCGAGCACCAAGCCCGTTACTGGCTCGACGCCGCGCGTTACGGCGACACCCACGGAATGCACCTCGATAATTACCGCGAAATGTGGCCCTTCCGCGACTGGGTCATCAACGCCTTCAACACGAACAAGCCGTACGACCGGTTTGTGGTCGAGCAACTCGCCGGTGACCTTCTTCCGAACCGAACGACTGATCAACTCGTCGCGACGGGCTTCAACCGGGCCCATGTCACGACGAACGAGGGAGGATCGATCCGGGAGGAAGTCTTTGTGCGGAATGTGGTCGACCGGGTCGAGACGTTTGGTACGGTATTCATGGGCTTGACGGTTGGTTGTGCGACGTGTCACGATCACAAGTACGATCCGGTATCACAGAAGGAGTTTTATCAACTCTTTGCGTTTTTCAACAGCCTCGACGGGAATCCGATGGACGGCAACCGGGCGCAGCATGCTCCGGTCGTGCGTGTTCCGAGCCTCGAACAGAAGGGACAACTTGC
This sequence comes from uncultured Alcaligenaceae bacterium, assembly GCA_964423615.1. Taxonomy (GTDB): domain Bacteria; phylum Planctomycetota; class Planctomycetia; order Gemmatales; family Gemmataceae; genus CAYRFQ01. The sequence continues at coordinate 44,592 of CAYRFQ010000017.1, forward strand.
GGCTCTCGAAACGAAGCTCGCGGCCGTTCGCCAAGAAATCCGAGAGAAGGCGGAATCGTTCGAGTACGTCGAACCGAAGAACCCGAGCAAGCCAGTGTTGCCCGAACCCACGGAAAAGGTGTGGGTCGAAGATACCACACCAGTGGGTGCCCGTCTTGAAGGTGGGTGGAAATGGGTAAGCAGTCCCAAGCCCGTGTTTAGCGGCAAACGAGCGACGACTCGGACAGAAAATGCGGTCGGACAACACTACTTCACGGGCGCACAAGAACAGTTGGTTGTGGGTAAGGGTGACCGCCTCTTTACGTATGTCTACCTTGATCCGAAGAATCCGCCGAAGGAAATCATGCTTCAGTGGAACGACGGGGATTGGGATCAACGGGCGTATTGGGGAAGCAACCAGATTCCTTTCGGGCGAGACAACCAAAGTCGCTGGCGTCAGGGGAATTTGCCGAAGGCTGGCGAATGGGTGCGTCTGGAAATCCCTGCCCAGAAGGTGAACCTCAAGCCCGGTGCCAAGATCAACGGTTGGGCGTTCACTCAGTTCGGTGGAACGGTTTATTGGGATAAGGCCGGTATCGTCAAGATGCCCGACCCGTCGAAACTCAACTTCGATTCGTACGCGCAGTGGATCGATTATCAGCGAAAGATCAAAGTTTCGACTCTGCCAAAGAACATTCATTCGCTCGTCAAGAAACCCAAGCGGAATGCGGCCGAGCAGAAGGCCTTGCGAACGTACTTCATCAAGAACGTCTATGTCGGTGCTCGGAAAGTGTTCGCTCCATTGCGAGCGCAGCTGGCAAAACTGGAGAAGTTCAAGAAGACGGTTTCCGGGCAGATGGGCACGACTCTCGTTTGGAAGGAAACGAAGAAGCCACGACCTGCGTATCTGTTGAAGCGTGGAGCGTACGACGCCCGGGGTGAGCAAGTTGACCGATTCACTCCGGAAGCCCTTCCGGCGTTCAAGAAAGGATGGTCGCAAGACCGTCTTGGTCTGGCGAAGTGGCTGGTCAGTCGAGAACACCCGTTGACGGCGCGTGTCTTCGTCAATCGGATTTGGCAACAGCACTTTGGGACTGGGATCGTCAAGACTGCGGAGGATTTCGGCAACCAAGGTGACCTGCCGAGTCATCCGCAGTTGCTCGATTGGTTATCCGTGGAGTTCCAAGAGAAGGGTTGGGACATCAAAGCTCTGCACAAAATGATCGTGATGTCGACCACGTATCGACAATCTTCGAAAGTATCGGACGAACTGAAGACGCGTGATCCGGAGAATCGACTTCTTGCCCGAGGTCCCTCGGTTCGCCTCGACGCCGAGGTCATCCGCGACCAGGCACTGGCTTTGAGTGGCTTGCTGGTTCGTCGAGTTGGTGGACCGAGCGTTCGACCTCCGCAGCCGTTGGGATTGTGGAAGGCCGTGGGATATTCGGGTTCGAACACTGTTCGCTTCAAGCGCGACTTCGGTGCCGAAAAGGTGTTCCGACGGAGCCTTTACACGTTCTGGAAGCGGACTTCGCCACCACCTCAGATGGCAATCTTCGATGCGCCTTCGCGCGAGCAATGCCGCGTCCGTCGCGAGAGGACCAACACTCCGCTGCAAGCTCTGGTTACGCTGAACGAAAGACAGTTCGTCGAGTGTGCACGGCATCTGGGTCAGCGCATCATGAAGGAAGGTGGCAAGACGACGGAAGACCGCATCAAGTGGGCCTACCATCTTGCGACGGCCCGCTATCCGTCGGAGGCCGATCTCAAAGACCTTGTTGATACTTACGACTTCTGCTTCAAGGAATTCTCCGGGAAACCGAAGGAAGCTCAGGAGCTGATCAAGTATGGCGACACGCTTCCCGATGCATCACTCGATCCCGTCGAGTTGGCTTCGTGGACGGTCGTGGCGAATACGTTGCTCAACTTGCACGAGGTTGTGAATAAGAGTTAGGTCAACTTGGGAACCGGATGTGTTCACCGTTGTAGGGTGGGACTAGCAGAGCGTAAGCGAAGCGAAGGCCCACCACTTTTGTTTCGTCAAGCCTTTTAGAAAGTTTCCCAATTCCTTTGGGTACACTTGAGGGAATGAAAACGAACACGCGAGCCGCGTGTAGCTACGGCAAGATGAAAATGTACGGCATTGACTGACGAGCGTTCAGGTTGTGACGAGGAGAGTCGTTGCCAATCGTCCGAAGGGAATCTCGAATGCGAGTATCATTCCGAGGTATGGGGTTGTTTTTGTTCGTGGTCATGATGACCGCGAGTGGAACCATCGCGGCCCGTGCCGAAAGGTCTTCGGGTGGCCGCCAACTCGATCCGAAGACGTTCGTCAAACGCGTGACCATCCAGGCCAGCGGAGGCCTAGTCTCGACAACGGCCGTGTTGAACGCCTTGGGCAAGATAGAAGGCTATGATGCCGCGGCCTTTACAGAATTATTGCCTTCGGGGTCATTCCGAATCGATACTCGGTGGACGCCGGTTTCTGTCTGGGGTTGGAACCAAGTGTTGCCTGATGGCATTCGTGTCGAAGTGACTCCAGGAACGAAGGCCGTCGAGCCGAAGTTGATGATCCTTGTAGATCGAGCGAAGTTGCAGAGTTCCCGCCGAAGGACCCATAGGCAAGTTCGAGAGTTGGTAGCCTGGGCAGGTCTGGGGCCGAAAAGCCAACTGTCTATTTGCGATCCTGCGTTGTTGACCGGGTTACGCGGCAAGCGTGATTTGGTTGTCGTGCTGCACGGTTACCAAGATAAGAGCACGTCCGCGACGGGGCTGGTGGGTTATTTGAAGACACGAGGATTTGCGGTTGCTACCGTTGACTACCCCAACGACCAACCGATCATCGATTCGGCGAAGGGAATCTCCGACGGGTTGAAACAATTGCGGTCCCGATTCCCTGGCGTTCGGGTGCGTGTCGTTGCTCATTCGATGGGTGGGCTCGTGATGCGACGGATGGTTGAAGACCCCGAGTTGGATCCAGGGATCGTGTCTCAGCTCATCATGGTTGCGACGCCGAACCAGGGGTCTGAGATCGCAGTCCTGGGTGGTTCGCTCGAAGTTTGGGAACACGTTTGCGATGCCGAAGAGTCGGTTGGTCTCAAAACGCTCTTTAACATGGTCAGCGATGGGGCCAATGAGGCCTCCGAAGATTTACGGCCTGGTTCGATCTTCTTGCGAAAACTCAATGCCTGCAAACGCAATCGAAAGGTGCTTTATTCGGTGATTGTTGGTCGGGCTGGTGTGCTCGAAAAGAACGACCTGAGGACCTTGCAAGGATTGGTTGCAACTGCCAAGCAAAACCGAATCGTGCGATTCTTCGGACCGACACTTGATCGGATCCTCGCTCATCCCGAGGCCCTCCTTCGAGGGAAAGGCGATGGTGCTGTGTCCTTGACGAGTGGCCGCCTCGAAGGCGTGAAGGACGAAGTTGTTCTAGCCATAGACCACTGTGCCCTTTTCCGAGAACCAGTAACGAAAGCAGAAAGACAGCTCCGTGCCGAGATCGTTTCTCGCCTGCGGATGTCCATAACGAAGTAACTATCTGAAGCTCCATTGAACAGGTTGCTCTCATGAATCCGATAGACCAATCCATCCTTCTGGAAGCCCGACGGCAGTTTTTTTTCAAGTCGGGGGTGAGTCTGGGTAGTGCGGCGCTGGCATCGCTGTTGATGCAATCCGAGGCCGGGTCCTCCGAGGCTCGTCCGCAGGCCGACGCGAATCCCGGTTTGCCGAATCTGCCGCATTTTGCTCCGAAGGCCAAGCGGGCGATTTATCTGTTTATGTCCGGTGCTCCGTCGCAAATCGACATGTGGGATTACAAACCCAAGATGACCGACTGGTTCGATCGGGACCTTCCCGAATCGGTCCGGATGGGTCAACGTTTGACGACGATGACGTCGGGGCAGCGTCGATTTCCGATCGCTCCTTCGATGTACAAGTTTGCCAAACATGGACAATCGGGAACGTTGGTCAGTCAATTGCTCCCTTATACGGCTCGTATTGTCGATGACCTCGCGGTCGTCAAGACGGTTCACACCGAAGCGATCAACCACGATCCGGCGATTACGTACATGCTCACGGGGAACCAGCTTCCGGGCAGGCCAAGCCTTGGGGCGTGGCTCAGCTACGGGCTTGGTAGCGAAAATCAGAACCTTCCGGCGTTCGTGGTGCTCAACTCGACGTGGTCGGCCCGGCGTGATGCGCAGGCGCTCTACAACCGACTGTGGGGGTCTGGGTTCTTGCCTTCGCGACACCAGGGAGTCATGCTTCGTTCGCAGGGCGATCCTGTTTTGTTCCTCTCGAACCCTCCAGGGGTGAGTTCGCAGGTCCGTCGCCGGATGCTCGACACCGTCAACCGAATGAACCAACGCCGGTTGCAGAAAATGGGCAATCCCGAAATCCAAACTCGGATCGCCCAGTACGAGATGGCCTTCCGGATGCAGACGTCGGTTCCGGACCTGACGAACCTGGCGTCGGAACCGTCGAGTACATTTAACCTTTACGGTCCGGATGCTCGACGTCCCGGTACGTTTGCTTACAACTGTCTTCTGGCCCGAAGGATGGCGGAACGAGACGTCCGGTTCGTTCAGATCTTCCACCGAGGTTGGGACCAACATGGTGCGTTGCCTCGGGACTTGCCTTTGCAGTGTCGCGACATCGACCAGGCTTGCTACGCTCTCATCACGGATCTGAAACAACGCGGATTGCTTGACGACACGCTCGTTGTCTGGGGTAGCGAATTCGGTCGGACGATCTACTGTCAGGGTCGATTGACGCGAACGAATTATGGACGGGATCACCATCCGCGATGCTTTACGATGTGGATGGCCGGTGCCGGGATCAAACCCGGGGTGAGCCACGGCGAGACGGATGATTTCTGCTATAACATCAAGTCCGATGGTGTTCACATCCGCGACATTAACGCGACCATCTTGCACCAGCTCGGAATCGACCACCGACGATTGTCGGTCCAGTTCCAGGGACTCGATCAACGGCTCACAGGCGTTGAACGCGCGGAGCCTTTGCAAGCGATTTTGTCGTAAGACAATGTACGGTGTGACGAGCGTAACGCTGGCACGCCCTTTCTTTTTGTGGCGTGCCAGCGCGGTGCTGGCACACGTTACGTCCAAAGTTCCAGTTTGGTGATCCCATGCCTTTCCAACGACAAATCGAACTGCGAACGAAAAAACACGGCGACATGAACGACATCACGTCGGAAGTCAATCGGGTCGTCCGAGAATCCGGTGTCGAGGTCGGCATCGTCCACGTGTTTGCGATCGGGAGTACGGCCGCGATCAGCACGATCGAGTTCGAACCGGGACTCCAGCAAGACTATCCGGAGATGCTCGATCGATTGATGCCTCCGAGCCAAGACTACGGCCACGAACAGACGTGGCATGATGGCAACGGTCATTCCCATTTGCAAGCTACGACTGTTGGGCCGTCTTTGACGGTTCCCGTCTCGGGCGGGGCGATGATGTTAGGGACGTGGCAGCAGGTCGTTCACATCGAATGCGATACGCGAGCGCGTGATCGAAGGATCGTTGTCACCGTCTTGGGATGAGTGAGTTCATTTCTGTTTTTGCTTTTCTTTTTTCAGCTCAATGAACTTGGCGGGTCCACCTGCCAGACAAATGCTTTCGAGTCTCAGCTGTTGCACGGATGTGGTCGATGTCAGGATCGGTTCGATCTCCAACGTGTGAGTTTTGTTGGGATCGAGACCGGTAGCGAGTTCCTGGACCAGATGGGTATTACCGCCCATGATCGAAGCCAGGAGACTTGCGTTGTAATCTTGGATTTTATCATCTTTTGTCTTTGGGCCGAGTCTTTTTCCGTCGAGATAGACTCGGTAACTTCCCGAGTCGAGTGTCGATTCTCCGAACAAAAGGACCGTCTTCGCACGGAAGGCCATCTTCCAGCGATCGACTTTCTGGGGGACGAACTTCTTTGGTCCCTTGGGTTGTGGAATGAGTTTTCCGTTTTCGGCGACTATAACTCCGTCCAACCATCGGGACATTAACATGTCATAGTGAGCGGACGTGCGGCGTGCGATGTCAGAGCGCCACCCTTTCGGCAACGAGCCTAACTTGGCTAGTCGAACGCGATTGCATTTCAAGTAGGTATCCGCATGGATTAGTTTTTTGGGAAGTTGGCAGATCGACTTGGCCTTGATGGCGCGTTGTAGGGCTTGTTCGATGATGTCGGCGAATACACGATACCCTTTGTCGCCTGGATGGATGCGATCGATCGGCCACAATTGGGCGACGATCGATTTCTCTTTCCCGATCATGGTCCGTAGGGGAACGACGCCATCGGCCACAGCGGTGTTGTAAGCCTGGGCAATGGCGATGTGGGCGTTGCGGCGTTTGAGGGCCTCCAGCTTGGTTCCTGTCACATGCCATTGGAACGGTAGGATGGCTTGAACGACAGGAGCCTTGGCTTCCGCGATGATCCGACGGATGACGCTCTCGTAGGCCGCGAGAGTTTCCGGCGATAGAGTCTTCATGTCGTCGTTGGCCGTGAACTCGACGATGACCAAGTGAGGCTTTCGTCGCAACACGTCACGGTCTAACCGAAATGCGGCGAGTTGCGAGTTCGTGCCTCCGATCGAAGCATCCCAAAATTGGAAACGAGCCTTTGGATAGGTCTTTTTTATTCTTGCAGAGAGCAATGCGCGGTACGAGGTGTGTTGTGGATCGGATGCGTTGGCTCCCCAGGTGAGTGAGCTGCCGAAGAACACGACGTTCAATGTTTCGCCGGCTTTGGCTCGGCGATCGAATTCTGCGAAACTCGCTGATCTGGCGGCTTGGAGGGTGGGTGGGAATACTAGCAACGATAGGATGGCGAGATAACGTGGGAGCTTCATGCGAAATCACGTTCCGTTTGAGCGGGACTGTGGGAAGCGAACTTCCCAACGAACGTTGGGAAGTTCCAAGAGACCGGATAGCCTCAGATCTTACATCACGACGGATCGGAGGAAAAGCTCCTGCTGACCTTCGGACCGGTTTTCGTGATGGAATATTGCGGCGACCTTAACGTGTGTACGATTTAGGGCTTCGCAGGACGGCAGCACTCACTTGGCGGGAAACAACAATCCAGCCCGAGTTCACAGCACCAACCATCCAGACAGAAATCCGCGCCAAGATCGCAGCATGGTGTTGTTCCACAGCAGGCCGTTGGCGGGAAGCAACAATTCAACCCAAGTTCGCAGCACAAACCATCCGGGCAACAATCGGCTGGTGAGGAACAGCAATCGGCCGATTTCGCTGGAAGACAGCAAGGACCATCTGGGCAGCATTTGGCGCCGATTTCGCAACATTCATCCAGGAAACAACACTCACTTGGTGGGTTGCAACACGGTAAATTCAAAGCGCAACAGTTCCGGTCAGTCGATGGCAAAATGCTCTGAGTTGCCGATTGGCCGGTTGTTCCCAAAGTCAAGACGAAAGAAGCAACGGTCAATGTGAAAGCGGAATACATTTTTGATTCTCCAAGTATTACTTTATGCGTTTGGTTAGGAAAGCTATCTGAATCTACGGACGGTTAGTATTCATCGAGTGGAATAGAGGTTTCCACCGACGCAAAGAATGTCAGGCGTAGATTGAGCAAAATCAACAGAGCCAAACGCAATGTAATATCTGGAGCGGAGGTGTCGAGTAACGACTGGGCCCATGTTGTCTATGGAGACGTTGGGTGTGACTTGGGATCGAGACGACCCAAGCGACTATCGCACCGGATTCGAGTTCCGGATGGAGTTCGTCGGCAGACCGTAGGATCAGTCCGTCGGGTTCGATGCAGCAACAACTTGAGCAAGGCCGAGGTTTGGGGGGTGTCTTGTTGGTAGGCTTCGACTTTTCGTTATCCTGCTTTGGGCTGGATGTGGAGTCGCCTTCCTCGACGGTGTCCAAAGGATCGAGGGATTGAGTTTCACAACAACAGCAGGCTGGAGGAGGCGATTGTTGCGAAGTTGATTTGGTGTCGGTGTTGGAAGTTTGTTGTGATTGTTGCGGAAGAAACGCAAAACCTGTGTAGAACCAAGCTGGAACGTAACAACAGTAACTCGGCGGAAGTGCCAGAGTGAAGCTACAAACAATGATGAGAGAGATGTGCGTTACGTACTTCATACCAACATTATTTCCGATTGCTTATCTCCACGTCAAGCCTTGGGTGTCGAGAACTTGTAAAAGTCTCGACATATGTTTTGTTACGAAAACCATCATCGTGTGTTCGTCTTAGTTTACAATGAGTTTCGTTCTTGCGAGTCAATGCGAGAAGTTACGATATCTACATGGTTGACGAAAAGCCAATCCTCGAAGTCGCTGGAGGTGTCATCCGGCCACCGGCGAGACACTTGTGCTACGGCCGCACTCAAAGCGGTGCCGAAGCTGTCGAAGCAACGTGATTCCCATCGGATCACGCCCCCAGGGTCTCTCATTGGATAAGACATTCTATGTTCGATGCTGTAGTGATAGGATCAGGTCCGAACGGTCTCGTTGGTGCGATTACGCTCGCACGACAAGGGTGGTCCGTTTTAGTTCTTGAGGCGAAAGATCGACCAGGTGGAGCGCTGTACTCGGTCGAAAACACTCGTCCTGGTTTCGTCCACGACGTTGGTGCCGCATTCTTTCCGTTCGCCAAGGCCAGCCCGGCCTTTCGCGAACTCCAACTCGACGAAGTTGGTCTTCGGTTTGTTGCCGGCAAATACGAGAGTGCCCACCCAGCCCCCGATGGAACGTGTGCCAGCATTTCCCGAGACATCGCGTTGTCACGGGCTTCGTTTGGCGAAGATGGTGACGCTTGGGCCAAGTTTCACGACTGGGCGAATGCGATGGGTGATCGATTGCCCGAAGCGTTGCTGGCTCCGTTGGTCGACGTCCGCACGGCTTTTCGGCTCGGTGTCAAAAACATTATCGGGATGGGTCTGGCCGCGATGGGTTCGGCGAGTGGGTATGCTCGTTGGAATTTTCGCACGGAAGCAGCTCGCCGAGTGATCCCGGCTTTATCGTTACACGTCGATCTTGGGCCGGCTGACTTTACCGGAGGTGCTTTGGGATTGGTCCTTGGGTTGTTGGCCGCGAAGGACGGATTTCTAATTCCGGTTGGCGGTGCGAAGGCCATTACCGATGCGTTGTTGAAACGGTTCTCACAAGCCGGCGGCAAAGTGCAATACGAGTCGCACGTTGACGAAATTGTAGTTCGAGACAAACGAGCGGTGGCCGTGCGAACATCCAACGGTGACGAGATTCCGTTTCGACACGCGGTCCTGGCTGATGTCGGACCACCGTCGTTGTTCTTCCGATTGCTGGACGAGAAACTTGCGCCGTACTGGTTGCGGAAATCGATCGGCCGATTTCGATATGGGTGGGGTACGTTCAAGATGGACTGGGCCTTGTCGGGTCCGGTGCCCTGGACTTCACCCGAGGCTTGCGAAGCCGCCGTCGTCCATACCGGCGACAGTCTCCAAGATTTGCAACACTTCACGCAGGAAGTACGTTCGGGTCAGTTACCTTCGAACCCGTATCTTGTTATTGGCCAACAATCTCTGCTCGATTCGACTCGTGCTCCGGAAGGCCAGCACACGTTGTGGGCGTATTCACGAGTCCCCAACACAATGCCCGGAGGTTGGGAGGGACACAAGGAGTTGCTCGCTGACCGGATCGATCAACGCATCGAACAACTCGCTCCCGGTTTCCGAGAACGCATACTTGCAAGGGCCATCCACGCCCCAGCTGATCTTGAAGCGATGGACGAAAACCTCGTCGATGGTGACCTCGGTGGCGGCAGCGCTCAAATTGATCAGCAACTCTTTCTTCGTCCGACGTTTCCCTATTTTCGGTATCGAACTCATGTGCGAGGGGTGTACTTGGCGTCGGCGTCAGCGCATCCGGGAGCGGGTGTCCATGGTGCCTGCGGTCGCAATGCAGCGATGATGGCCCTGGCGGATGCGAAAAAGTAAGTCCGTGGCGTTTCCTTGAGGACTCAGCGGGTAATGTAGGAGGCAGACGACTAACGTCCGATTTTTTTGGTTTGGTTTGTGGTGAGAAGGCATTTTGGTTTGCTCAAAGATCGAAGGGGTGGCAAGCTGCCGCAGTCCAAAACCGCGATCCTTCCGGTACCTGGAGCGGTTCCGTTCGTGTTCCGGGCAGGTCCGCCCGAGAAGATTCTGGGAGGTCTGGTCGTATCGAACTTGGGTCCATTTTCACTGGTCCGTATTGTTGGAGTATCTTGTCAGGTCGCCAGGAAACTCTCGACATTCCAGCGAGCGAGGACAACGGATACGTGGGCTAGCGGTATAATAAGGTTTCGGTTGTATCCGCTACGAACGAGTGAATGGTTGTCGAAAAGAGGAGGGTAGCCAAAATGGGATTGCCCACAGTAGCCATCGTTGGCCGCCCGAACGTGGGAAAGTCGTCTTTGTTTAATTGGCTCGCTGGCAAGCGAATCGCCATCGTAGAACCGACTGCGGGAGTGACTCGAGATCGAATGTCGTACCCTGTGCAAGGCGAAGAACGAATCTTTGACCTCGTCGATACTGGTGGCATTGGGGTCCACGACATGGACGACCTCACCGAAGACATCGAGCGACAGATCGATCATGCGATCCACGAAGCCGACGTCATCGTGTATGTCGTCGACGTGCGCGACGGCGTGACTCCACTCGACGAAATGGTGGCCGAACGACTGCGGCCTCTCCAGAAAAAAGTGATCTGTGTTGCCAACAAATGCGATTTTGAGGGTATCGAAACTCAAGCAACGGACTTTTTTCGGTTGGGATACGGATCACCTATTTGTGTGAGCGCTCAGGGGAATCGGAACAAGAAAGAGCTCCTCAAGAAGATCGAAAACGACCTGCCCGATGGCCCTCTCGAAACGATCGAAGAACCTGTGTTGAAAGTGGCTATTGTGGGCCGACGAAACGTTGGCAAGAGCACATTCATCAATCAACTCGCCCAGCAAGAGCGCGTCATCGTGAGCGAGATCGCCGGAACCACACGCGACAGCATCGACGTCCGCTTCGAGAAAGACGGCAAGGTTATTATTGCGATCGATACTGCCGGTGTCCGACGGCGTGGTAGTATTGCGAACGATATCGAGTGGTACAGCATGGCTCGAGCCGAACGTTCGATTCGTCGGGCCGACGTCGTCCTTCACTTTCACGACCCGCAAATGACCGTGAGTAAGGTGGACAAACAACTGGCCACTTACATTTTGGAAAACCACAAGCCAGCGGTGTTCGTGGTCAACAAGTGGGACTTGATGAAGTCCCAACTGGTCACCGGGGAGTTTGCGGACTATCTCCAGAAAGTGTTTCCGAGTTTGAAGTTCGTGCCGTTTGCGTTCATCACGGCCAAGAGCGGAAAAAACGTGCAAGCTGTTCTGGACCTTGCCCAAACGCTCCACAAGCAAGCGTCTTCGCGGGTCAGCACGGGAGACTTGAATCGGGTCCTTCGTGAGGCTCTGGAACAACGCGAACCACGTATCAAACACAATCGTCGGCCGAAGGTCTTCTTTGCAACTCAAGTGGCCACCAACCCGCCGACGATCGTATTGTTCACGAACGGGCCGGAGTTGTTCGACAATACTTATCAGCGATATCTGCTCACTCAATTTCGCGAGAACCTGCCGTTTACCGAGGTTCCGATCAAGCTGGTTTTACGAAATCGCCACGGCGAGGTGTTCAAACATCCGGACGTCGATCCGGAAGTGCCTCTCGAGCATTTGACCGACACGACCGAGTTACATCCGGAAGTGCAAGCCCTTGATGAATCGAAAGAGCCACCGAAACGGCGTGCTCGAAAGAAACCAAAGGGGCAATCGAACTCTGGTTTGTGGACGGACGTGTGAAGGCGAGATTTTCAAGGACGACAGCGACGTCGAGCTGCGCTGCGGATTCTTGTCTGTCGGAAATCGGGGTCGTCCTCTTGAGCCTGTTCCACGTTTCGCCACAATAAAAACGAGATAGACTGAGGGCATTTCAATTGCATTTCTCCCGGAAAGTCGAGGTGGATCTTGTTTTATATCGTTGGCACCGTGCTTCTGATGGGACTGATTATCGGAGTGGTACTTGCCATCGGGACGTTGATCATTCAGAGCACGTTTTACACCGAACCGACGAGTGGAGTCCTCTGGCAAGCACCAGCGACGGCAGGAGGAATTACTGTATTCCTGTTGCTGTGGTGTTTTTTCAACGTGTGGGGTTCCGGGACGCGGCAAGACTATGTTCCCTATCCGACGATCTTTGGCTTTCCAGCGAGCGTGGACTTGACGGAGGAGCCTCTTCCGGGTTTCTGGTCGGTCAAAGGGACCGGCTCCTCAAATCTCGTCCAAGATGAGAATGGCAAATGGGTTTACGCCGAAGGCTCGGGGGACACCCAAAAGACCAAATACGTTTTGAAAAAGAAGGTGGAAGTTTCGGGGAATTTGGTCACGTCGTATTACGTGGAAGAAAACAATCCCTCACGTCCCTGGAATCCGGCCAAAGTTGTGGCGATCATCATCGAATACGAAGATCGAGAGATTCGCTTTCAACGCACTGAAACGGACAGCGAGGATGCTTTCGCTTTTGTGAGTGACGACGGTTGGACCATGCGGATGTATCGCAATGGCGGAGCCACGACACCTTTTCGGTTTCCGACAGGGTTGTTTCTGGTGTGCCTTTTTCTCAACACTTTTCATTTGGGACTTTGGTTTACTGGGCTCTGGTTGGTTCTTCGGTTTCAGTGGTTTCACGCCCTGTTGATATCGCTGGCGTTTTGGGTTCCGGTGACGTTGATTGCTCTGCCAGGGCTCCTTGGAGAAGCCGCCAAGTTGGGAGCAAGTTGAAAAGCTAGGTTGGGTGAGAGGCGAAAGTAGGAATTGTTGGAGAGGAGTGGTAGGGAGAATCAAAAACGAACTTGAGAACTCTCAAGCTCGTTTGGAAACGGGTGGCTGACCGGATTCGAACCGGCGACATCCAGAACCACAATCTGGCGCTCTAACCGACTGAGCTACAGCCACCAACGATACAAAATGCATAGTAACTAATCGGCACAAAAAGGCAAGTGGTCTCATCTGCCTTTCTCTAGACAATCGAACTATCCCAAAGGTTCTCTTTGTTTTTCATGACCTGTGCACTGTTCAGATTCGTTAACGTTGTTAACGCAAGCGTACACTCTCGGAACAGTCAGAATTATGATTTCTGGAAAAAGACATCGTGAAAATCATGCAATTCCACACAGTTTGTCTGTTTCATCCCATGGGGAAAATAGTCTGATTCCGGCATAAGAGTTGCCCGATAACACAACTGCTGCAACAGCAAGACAAGAAGGCCCGGCTCATTCTTTGGAGCATGGGCGCCGTGGTGGGTTCCATTGGGTTGAAAAGGGGATAGAGTCATGGAGTTTCGTTGGGCAGCAGCAATTGCGTTATGGACTTTGCTTTCCGGACCAATCTTCTACTCGCCAAGCGGCCTTCCTGAATCCGCCACTGGAAGCGACCAAGCGAACGTTGGCGAACAGACTCAGCCCATCAAGATCGAGGTCACTCCGAGGGCGCCTTTTCCTGAAGGCACCAAACGGTAACAAGAGGCTGCCACTCGAGCTGCCTTCTTTCTTCAACAGATTCACGTTCCAGGAAGTCCAGAACCACGCAGCTTGCGTGGTTCTTATTGTTTCGCTGGTGAGCTTCGAGGAAAATCCGAGAAGTGGTTCGGCGGGTGAGAATCCATTCTTTAGACACTGACGTCGTGTAGAACAAAGACGATTTGTTTGGTTCCTGGACGACCTGGAAGGCGCGAACGCAGGAAGCGCCTAATGGTTGATTTCGCCGAGTTCTCATCGGAGGAGTTGGCGGCGAGCATGATGGCCAATCGTTGTGGTCGTTTTTTCTCGTTAGGCTTAGTGGGAAGTGGTTCGAGTTCTTCGGCGTCGACACTAAGAAGTTTAGCCACTTTCGCTCGGTCTTCCTTCTGGGATTTCGTTAGCTGGATGATTCTTACGGGACTCTCATCGCTTCCGCGGTTCTCGCCGAGCGTTTCGAAAATCTTATTGAGTTCTTTGTCGAACACGTTTTCAAGAAAAACGACGTAGGATTGTCTTTGCTTTGGTTCGACAGGCTTCTTTCGCTTACTTTTGCTCGGCAGAGCCGTAAGTAACTGAATTTTAAGAGGTTTGAGTGCCTTTTTGAGCCGAGCAATGGTCTTGGCCTGATCCCAACATTGGACATCGAACTGGAAAGCGTCATGCTTTTGCAGTTGGGCTTGAAGTTTAGGCCAAGTCTTGAGTCGCTGGTAGTCAGCTCCGGCGAACTCCAACAAGATGTCATTGTCGGGTTGGCTTTGTTTAATCGGAATCCTTTTTTTTAGAGGCTTTTTTTGAGGCTTGTTCTCTCGGTCGACCATTTGGTCTTTGGGCTGAAACTTCTCATTGTTCGAGGCGAAATAGGAAAAAGAGGTGATGACGACGGCTAGAAACATCACCAAAGCAACGACCCAGGCTGCCCAGTTCAATTGACCATGAGACGCTCGTGCCAAGAGTCTTTTGCCGGGAAAGCTGACAGGGAGTTCCTCCAACGACTCCGCAGGTACGGTCGGAGGAGACGGGTTGGGAGGAATCGTTGTAACAGTCGTTGGGACTGTTTCGGGCCCCGATGTTGTTGTTGGAGCGCTTGGCAGTGCCGGGAACGTCCCGGTATCGAGTCCTTGTTCGACGATGGTGTTGACGATCCGTTCGGAAAAGTCTGTTGGGAGTGTGTCGGGTGAGAGTGCTGTCAAACGTCTGGAGTCACTTTCCAGTTTTTTGACGAACATCCTCGCTCGGCGAGAGGATCCCAGCAACGACTCCGCTTGGCGGAGTTCCTGAGGAGATAACTCTCCATCGACGTAAGCCGTCAACAATTCTTTGTGTTCGTCCGATAGCATGGCAGCACGCAACACTTTCCCGAAACAACGGATGTCCTTGCTGGTTGACAAAATAGAAACTTGATTCCACCTACCTTCATCAGCAAGTGCGTGATGAAATTCGTGAAGGCAGGCGGACACATATTCGAAGCCAAAACAAACCAGACGGTTTGGCTCCTTCAACCGGTCTCATCTTCTCCATTGTTAGCCTCGTTAGTCTCGTCGTCACTGGATTCTTCGCCTTGGAGGAGTTCGCGAAGCTCCAAACGGGCACGATGGAGTCGGCTGCGGATGGTCCCAATCGGGACTTCCAAGAGTTCGGCCATTTCTTCGTATTTGTGGCCTTCGATGTCTTTCAACACAAGCACCGTACGATGCTCCGGTGAAAGCCGAGCGAGGGCGTTCCTTAGCGATTGCTCTTCTTCGGCCATTTCGAGAGCGTGGCCGGGTCGACTGCTTTCGGAGGAGTCGAGAGGATCTATCAATTGCCCGGAATCGGGATGTCCGTCAATACTGATCATTGATTTCTGCTTGCGTTTCAAGCTAATCGCAGTATTGATGGCAATGCGGTAAATCCAGGTAAAAAAAAGCGAGTCACCTTTGAAACTAGCGAGCGATTGATAAGCGTGAAGGAAAGCTTCTTGCACGACATCCTGAGCGTCTTCAGAGTTGCCGATCATTCGCAAGACGGTGTTGTACAACCGGTTTTGGTATCGATGAACCAGCTCACCGAAGGCAGCCGGGCGACCCTCAAGGCATTCGGTGATTAGAGTGCGGTCATCAACGCTCACAGTTACTCTCACACTAAATTTGGACGGACCGCCGATATCCACGGTTCCGGAAAACGAAAAACTTTGTGGGTCTGTATAGACCTGGGAGAGAAGAGCACCCAATCCGTCTTATTGTTGTTGTCTGGATTCGGTTCTTCGAGGGAAAATCCTTGGTTCCAACAAGGTAAGAGGAGTTACCAGTCCCTTTCCTTTATACACTAGCCAGGACCAGTAAGAAAAAATCTTTCCGAGGAATTCGGATCATTCGGAGAATCGTCGTGGAGCATCACAGCGAACGAACGAGTCCTGCAAGCGGTTTCGGAGTCATTTGGGACCTCGACGGGACGTTGGTTGACACAGGGGAACTGCACTTCGAGGCGTGGGTAAAGCTAGCAAGCAGCCGGGGCTGGCCTTTCACACGCGAGGATTTTGCAGCGACGTTTGGACGTCGCAACCCAGAAATTATACGGCAACTGTTTGGACAGGACTTTGACGATCAGGAAATTCATCAAATCGGCGAAGAAAAGGAAGAACTCTATCGGGCCGAGGCTTCGAATGGAGTTGCCTTGCTTCCCGGAGTGAGTCACGTCCTTCCAGAACTCCGACGGGCAGGCTTTCGGCAAATCGTGGGATCGAGCGCACCCCGAAAGAACATCGAATTGTTACTGAAAATTACTGGTGCAGGCGAATGTCTCACGGATTTCGTCGGTAGTGAGGACACCGACCGAGGAAAGCCAGACCCGCAAGTGTTTCTTCAGGCTGCCGAGCGAATCGCCATCGGACCGGAGAAGTGCATCGTCGTCGAAGATGCCGTGGCCGGAGTGGAGGCCGCCAAGGCCGGAGGCATGAAGGCCATCGCCGTCACCTTTGTTGGGCACCACAGCGAAGATAGCCTCCGCCGAGCCGGAGCCGACCTGGTCGTTCCGACGTTAGAAGAATTGACTGTAGCGAAATGTTTGGAACTCCTTGGAGTTTGAGGTCGTTGGTCGTCGGATTTGTTTCGAGCGGGACAAGGACGAAATGACATTTGGGATTTTTTGGAGCGAGTGAAGAGCGGTACGAATGGAATGATGACTCGCCATGAATCTCTCCGAACCGGTTCGTGATTACGCTGATCAAACGATCCGTGCGACTCTTCAACACCCGGAGCATCTCCGAGCTGTTCTCGAGCACACTGTTCCTGATTTGGCTGCCAACTTCCAGGTCGATGAAGCGACTCTACTGGGGCGGGACTTCTTCACTGAGGATTGGAGAGGCCGCGAAGCCGATTTGCCGTTCGAAATTCCCTACCGGTCGGGCAACCAGTCCCAGAAGACTTTGGTCGTTGTGCTCATCGAACACCAGAGTCAGACAGACCAATTCATGCCCTTACGAATGTTGTACTTCGCCATCGTGTACTGGGACAAGTGTTGGCGAGAATGGGCCGGGCAGCCCGCGCCCAGAGACAAATTTTTATTACCGCCAGTTTTGCCGATCGTTTTCTACACAGCCGATCGAGAGTGGGGAAGTTCTCGAACGATTGTAGATCTCCTCGGTCCACCGAATGAATTGCACCGATTTGCTCCGGAGTGGGAGCCGATCTTCTGGAATCTATCGAATGAGACTCCTGACGGGCTATTAAATTCAGAGAATCCGTGGCTACAATGTATGGCGGTCATTCGATCCCGTGACGAAGCGTTCGAAGAATTCCGGCGAATCTTTTTGAAGATGCTCGAGAAGATGCAGGCGCTCTTGTCAGTCGATCGGCCTCGTGGAGCCGAGTTGCTCCAAATGGCTTTGACGTGGACATCGGCCAGTCGTATCGACCAAGAACGTCAGGAACTCAGCGAGCAAGTCCAACAAGCGAAATTCGAGGCGGCATTTACAGAGGATGTCAAAGATATGGCAACAAAAGCAGCAATGACTCTGGCTGAGATAGTCGCTCAAGAGACTACCGAGAGGGTCACCAAAGAAGTCACCGAGAAAGTTACCAAAGCAGTTAGTCAAGCAGTAACATTACGCAACAAAAAAGAGTCGATCAAGGAGGCACTGGAGACTCGATTCGGGCCATTGGACACGCAGATCACCGAGCAGATTGACCGAATTGAGGATGTTGTACAACTGAGGGATTTATTCCGCCAAGCCGTGACAATCGAAACCCTCGAAAACCTCAAGTTTCCGCAAGACCCACCGGGTGAGGGAAAAGCAGAAGACGAGAGTTGATAGGGAGAGGCTTTGACGTGGACATCGGCCAGTCGTATCGACCAAGAACGTCAGGAACTCAGCGAGCAAGTCCAACAAGCGAAATTCGAGGCGGCATTTACAGAGGATGTCAAAGATATGGCAACAAAAGCAGCAATGACTCTGGCTGAGATAGTCGCTCAAGAGACTACCGAGAGGATCACCAAAGAAGTCACCGAGAAAGTTACCAAAGCAGTTAGTCAAGAAGTAACATTACGTAACAAAAAAGAGTCGATCAAGGAGGCACTGGAGGCTCGATTCGGGCCATTGGACACGCAGATCACCGAACAGATTGACCGAATTGAGGATGTGGTAAAATTGAGGGATTTATTCCGCCAAGCCGTGACAATCGAAACCCTCGAAGGTCTTCGATTTCCGGACAACCCACCTGGTGAAGAGAAGGAAAACAGCCAGACTTGATCGCCTTGAGAAACTTGTGGCTTGAGCGATACGAATGATTCGTTCCTTCTCATCTACGTTCATCTTGAAATCGTAAGTGTTTGTGAGGCTAAAGCGCCTCTGGAGACAGGAGCCCTTTCCTTCCGGTTCCGATGTGTATCTCGCTTCGGTCGCTCTGATTCGCGCTTCGCTCGGGTTTGGGGCCTTCTCCCCGCGAGCGGGACCCAGGATTTTGATAACGAAGAACTTGTGCTTAACACGAGCGTGAAACACTCTAAATGGAGACGCTGATGTCGGACTTCCAACGACTTCTCGATGCGATTCCCGGTGACCCGAATGTGGCGTTCATCTTGGCCGACTATTTGGAAGAACGAGGCGACCCACGATGTGAGTTGCTTCGTCTGTCGTACACGCTCAAAGACTTGGAGGGCATCGGACCAGTGGTCGGTCGGCAAATCGTTGACGATCGACAGGGAGGAGCGAACCGACCAAAGATCGAATACGAGATCACTCCCGAACGACTGGCCATGGAAGAGCGTCTGCGTGAGTTGTTGTTGGTCGAGAAACTCGAACCGGTCGTTCCGAAGGTCACGAACGAACTGGGAATGGAATTTGCCTGGGTTCCTCCTGGGACATTCTTGATGGGCAGTCCCGAAAGCGAAGAAGAGCGAGATGACAACGAAACGCAACATCGAGTGACGTTGACGAAAGGCTTGTATGTAGGCACGACGGCTGTGACGCAAAGACACTGGCAAAGCGTGATGGGCAATAATCCGAGTCATTTCACCGGAGAGGACACATTGCCGGTCGAGTGTGTTTCCTGGGATGATTGTCAGGCCTTTGTGCAGGCCCTGAACACCAGTGAAAAATCCCATCGGAATGTTCCAGGTAGGAAAGGTGGTAAGTTTGCTTTGTTGACGGAAGCTCAATGGGAATACGCCTGCCGTGCGGGAACGACCACGGAGTATTACTCCGGTAATGGCGTTGAAGCGTTGAGAGAGGTAGGGTGGTATGGATACGATTACGGAAATAGCAACAAGACAACACATTCCGTGCACCAACTTAAACCCAACGCCTGGGGTCTCTATGACATGCACGGCAATGTTTGGGAATGGTGCCAGGACAGGTTTGACGATTACCCAAACAAGGACATTAAAGACCCACAAGGTGTGCAATCAGGCAGCGGTCGTGTCCTGCGTGGCGGCTCCTGGGACATTACTCCGGCGCTCTGTCGCTCGGCGTGCCGGTGCTGGGACGCTCCCGATCTCCGCAGCAGCGACATCGGCTGCCGGGTCGCTTTCCGCCTGGACTAATTTACACTATATTGTATACCTTTTTACTCTTTTGTTTTCTTTGCTTTTTTTCTTCTTCACCCGCAGAGCGTCGGAACTCACAAAGCGCGAGTTCCGCAGGTCCAATTACCCAGGCCTAGCGCTCCGCTCCGATACAATGGGCTCTACCGCAGAAGTTTCGTGAGCTTTGCCGTGCTCAGCCAGAGGTGCTCCTCGAAGTCAAAATTGCCTCCGTTGCGAACTTTGACGACAAGCACACTTTCGGGAACGTTCACCAGGCATTCGTCTTGATCATCGAAGAACACGTCCACGCCGAGAGTTCCACACAACTTCCCCTTCGCTTCCAGTGAAGGAGCGATGACGAGTTGGTCGAACTCAATCCCCCAACCTGTGAGTTCGTCGCGCATGGCTTGCTCTCGATTCGGATCACGATATGTGAGGATGACGATCTCGTGCCCGGCGGCTCGGAAGCCAACGGACAACACCGCGAAAAAGTCGGGCCGTTCGGAAATCGTCCCGTCGATGTCGAGCGCAATTTTCACAGTCGTTTCCTTGTATGACAATCTTGGAATATTTTTTGGAGGAAAGTCGCCTTTCGCTCCGCGAGAGGCGACTTTCCAAAACAACAAACCAAACCAAAATCTTACCGCCATTCCTTGGGCCAATCTCGCGTGTGTAATCCACTCCGAATTCGCCACTCGCGTAGGACCGCGAGCAGTTCTCGTTTCTTCGTTTCGGTTTCGGGTTCGTCCCACAAGTTGTTGATCTCGTCCGGATCCTGGGTCAGGTCAAAAAGTTGTCCGAACGGCTCGTCGAGGAAGTGAACGAGCTTCCAATCCTTGGAACGCACCATTGTCATGAACTCGGTCGTTTGCAGAATTCCATCCTTGGCTTGCTCGGCGTAGACATGATCACGACCGGGCCAGTCTTCTCCGCGCAGTGGCGGGAGCATGGATTCGGCCTCCAGTGAATCCGGGACTTCGACTCCAGCCAGTTCCAGGATCGCAGGACCGATGTCCATCTGTTGACACAAACCATCGACCTCTCGCTTGCCGCCAAAGAGATTCGGAGACCACACGATCATCGGGACACGAGTCACGGTGTCGTACATCGTCCATTTTTGGCTGTGCCCGTGATCCGTGAGACAGTCCCCGTGGTCCGAACTGAATATGACGACGGAGTTCTCAAGATAGCCCTTTTGTTCGAGTGCCTGGAGGATCAAGCCGACTTGCTCGTCGATCATCGTGACGTTGGCGAGGTAGTAGGCCCGCTGTCGATGTCGCTGTTCGGGCGTGGGGTTCAGGAGGTGGACGACCGAATCGTGATCGACCTCGTGGTTGTGTTTCCGCATGGCCAAGAACGGAGGTGGTTGCTTGGCGAGTTCTTCTTCGGTCACTTCCAGGATCGGCAGGTCTTTGTTCAAGTAAGGCTCGGCGTATCGCGGAACCGGATCGTAGGGTGGGTGTGGTCCGGGAAAACCGATCTCCAGGAATAACGGCTGTGTGACGGGATAGGTTTCGATCCACCACTTGGCCATCTGTCCAACGAAAACGTCGGGATGAGTGTCCTCGGGTAACTCCCACTCGAATGCTCCGAGGCGTTCTTTGTAGTCGGGGAGTTTCCGATAGAGTTCTCGCTGTTGTTTGATGAGGCCGCGAGCCCGCAAGCCCTTATCCCACTCGTCGAAGTAATATCGCCCCTCGAGATAGCGATCTTTGTTTTCGACGACATATCGTTCGTTGAAGCCCAAGGGCGTCTCGAACGGAAACGAGTGCATCTTCCCGACGTTGACGCAGTGGTAGCCGCTTTCCTGAAGTAGCTCGATCCACGACCGACGCCAAGCATCGGCGTTCTTCAGGATGCCCGTCGTGTGTGGGTAGTATCCGGTGAAGAGACTCGCCCGCGCGGGGGCACACGATGCCGCCGTGACGAAACAGTGCTTGTAGTTGGTGCCTTCGTTGACCAACCGGTCGAGGTTGGGAGTATCGACGTGGGGAAATCCCAACGCGGCGATGGTGTCGTAACGCTGTTGGTCCGTGATGATGAAGATGATATTGGGTCGTTGGGTGCTCAACCGAAATTCCTCCGCGTGGCGGTGGGGAAGTTGTGGTGTTGTGGTGTCGTGAGGAGATTTACAGTAACGGGGGATATTTGGTTTGTCCAGTTCCTGCTTCGGAGAACTTCCGATCTTCAGGAGGCTACTCAAGTAGGTCGGACGAGTCGCGGGAAGAGTATCATCTGTCAGAATATCATCATGTAAAATTGTACAATAAAAATATTGTACGTATAATAAATTGTACAATAATTGTTCTGGTTGTGAATCCAGACTGCTGGCACTCACGGAAAGGAAAGCGAGATGCAGCCCCTCAGAGCCAACCCAGGCGGGCAAATCGCCCCAGAAAATGTCGTTGGCCGTGACAAACTGATTGCTGAGATTTGGGAGACGTTGGAGACCCGAAGTGTGAATCTTACGGCAGAACGCCGCATCGGGAAAACCACTATCATCCGCAAGATGTGTGAACAACCGCGTGAAAAGTGGATACCTGTGTTCCAAGATCTAGAACGTATACAAACGGCGAGTGAGTTTGCAAAAGATGTGTACGAGAAGACGGTCGAAAAGCTGACTGGGTGGAAGAAGTTTTTCAAGCGTGCGAAGGAACTGTATGAGATGGTCGCAGGCATCAAAATGGGTAAAGTTGAACTGCCCAAACTGCCACAGAAGCCTTGGAAAGCCCTTTTGGAAGCCTCGGTGGAAGAATTGGTCGCCCATCAAAGCCCGCACCAGATTGTCTTTTTCTGGGACGAGGTGCCGTACATGATTGACAAGATTTGCAAGACAGACGGTGAACCAACGGCCAAGGAGCTCTTGGATGTTTTGAGGGCCTTGAGACAACAACATTCCGGGTTCAAGATGGTTGTGACGGGTTCGATTGGGTTGCACCATGTCCTTACGACTTTGAAGAAGGGAGGATACAAGAACGAACCCTTCAACGACATGACGAAGATCGATGTCGAACCACTCGATCCGGGTCACGGTGCAGAACTCGCGGCGAGTCTCATCGCCGGAGAACGATTGGAACCGTCAGACACGGAGAAAGCGGCGAAACATATCTCCAAACAGGCTGATCACTTTCCCTTCTAGATCCACCACATTGTTGCGCATCTGAAACGGACAAGCCGAAGAGCCGAAACGAAGGACATTAATAAAGCTGTCGAAGAACTACTCACGGACGACAATGACCGGTTGGAACTGCAACACTACCGCACTCGGCTGCCAGAGTATTATGCCGAAGATGAGACCACGGCGTTGGCTATCTTGGACTCGTTGGCAACAACGAAGGCCTTCCTGACGGTTGATGAAATATTGGAAAGGGTAAAGCAACAAGTTCAATTCGATGACCGAGAGCGATTGTTGGAGTTGTTACGACTCATGAGCCAAGACCATTACCTGGATAAGGACACCAAGAGCCATCGGCAATTTCGATTTCCGCTCATTAAACGTTGGTGGCAACTGGATCGAGGGTTGTCCCATGAATAATGACGAAACTTTGTCACCGAAAACGCAGAAAGTCTACCTCTCTCGATTCAACCCTCAACGAGATGATCCCCAAGTCCTGGAAACCATTTTTGTGCAGCGACATGATCTCGCGAAGAACATCGTGGAGAAAATCCACGACAGCGCGACGTCAGGAAACAAGCACCATTTCCTGATCATTGGTCCCCGAGGCAGTGGTAAGACGCATTTCGTTTCGTTGGTCTTCCATCGGATCAACAACATGGAAGAGTTGATGGACAGGTTGCGTATTGCCTGGCTCGAGGAAGACGAAACCACGACATCGTTTTTGGATTTGCTGTTACGTATTTATCGAGCGCTGGAGAAGAGATATTCGGATGAGTTTCCTCAAGAGAGTCTCGAACCATTATTTGACCTAAAGCAAGAGCAGGCAACGAAGGAACTCAAGAGACTGCTGTTGGAACAACTCAAAGATCGGACGTTGTTGATTATTGTCGAGAACTTGGGGGAGTTATTCCGCCGGGGACTCAAGGATGCGGGACAAAAGGAACTGAGGGCATTGATCCAAGAACATCCAGTGTTCACGATCCTTGCCACGACGCAGCAACTGTTTGACGAGGTGTCTGATCGGAAGCTGCCGTTCTTTGGATTCTTCCAAAATGAGTATCTCAAAGAACTAACTCTCGACGATGCGGTCTTGCTCCTGCGGAAGATTGCCGAGTTCAATCACGACGCAGAATTGGTCAAGCTCTTGGACTCGCCAAAGGGCCGCGCTCGGGTGCGAGCCCTCCACCACCTTTCGGGAGGAAATCACCGAGTCTACATTGTGTTGTCTGAATTCATTGATGCCACCTCTCTCGATGAACTGGTCAGACCGTTCGAGAAAATGTTGGATGAGTTAACCCCCTATTATCAATCGCGAATTTCTCAATTATCTCCCCAACAGAGCAAGATCGTTGAGTATCTCTGCGCCGTTGATAAACCTGTTCCTGTGAAGGAGATTGCGCGAAGATTATTTCTTTCGCACCAAACAACGGCCAGTGTATTGGGGGACCTCCGAGACCGACGGTATGTTCGTAAACACTCTCGTGGTCGGGAATCACTCTATGAACTCACGGAGCCATTAATGCGTTTGTGTGTGGAAGTGAAGGAGAACACAGGCCAACCAATGCGGCTCATCGTGGATTTCCTCAGGATATGGTACGGTCGGGACAAGTTGGAAGAACGGTTCAAGCTGTGGTCTTCGCCAAAAGAGCGAGAGTACCTGCGGCTTGCTTTAGACCGAACAAAAGTCGACAACGACTTGCGTGTTCGATGGATTCAAGAGGATTTGGAGAAGTACAGGGAAGGAGGAGATGTCCATGCTGAATGCAAAGCTTTGGAAGAGTTGGCTACAACACGCGGTACGAGCGAAGATTGGTTTAACTTAGGATTGTGTCGTTTCAAATTGAATCAATATGAAGAAGCACTTGAAGTATTCAAGAAGACAACTCAATTATACCCAAACCAAATACAGGGGTGGAATGGTCTAGGCTTTGCACTGGCATTTCTGGAGCAACATAGAGAATCACTCGAGGCGTTTGATCGAGCCATTTCACTCAATGCGAGAGATGATTACGCTTGGGAAGGTCGCAGTCTCGCTTTGTGGCATCTCCAAAGATACGAGGAAGCGTTGGCTTGCGAGACTCAACGACTTAAACTCAATCCGGGCAACGCGGAGAGTTGGAATAGTCGAGGTGCTATGTTGCAGCATATCCAATGTTACGAAGAGGCGTTGAAGGCTTATCAGGAAGCCCTCAAATTAAACCCTGAGCATCCTTATGCCCGGTATAATCAAGCAGAGTTGTTTCTTGTTCTTGAGCTATGGGAAGAAGGTTTCACAACTTTGCAACAGGCACTTAGTAAATCACATAGCGAAAAACGTACAGAAGCAGGAGACGTCGAGTCGATCATCACGATCATCTTCGACAGCACCCGAGACAAAAACACCTGGCAAGAACGGGTGCAACGCCTCGTCCAGATTTACGCCAACGCCGAAGCTCTTTCTTACCTGGGCAACGGGCTCATTCGTAGTCTTCCGAAGACGGATGTCACCAAACTCAGTGAGCAGGCCATCGGTGACTGGCAAGATATCTGGGAGCAGGTGTCGATCAAGCACGACGAGATGCAGCTGCCGGTTCGGATTTTCAAAGTCGGTCTACGCTACTTGCAAACAGAAGATAAGCTCGTTCTTTACGATCTCGTACAGGAGGAACGCGAGATTCTAAAGCAAGCATTGGATATTGATCTCGACGATGCGAAATAGTCGCAGATCACCAAGCCGAACTCCTTTTCGCCATTTCCACAAGTATGTCAGTTCGCGTACTCAACATTTATCGCGGCGGGTCTTTCTCTCTGAATTGTGCAACGGAAGAAAAGATCGCAGAGGCCAATTATCTGCGTAATAAATGCTGTGCGAGCGTGCCTACTGAGACTGTGGGGCGGCACATCACAGAAGTGCAAGTCGCCCCTCTGATATTTTGACGACCGGAGGTGCTTAGAGCGGTTCACGTTCGTGTTGGGTACAATTCGCAGTCTCCGAACTCCTGATCCCAAGTGTGCCCTTCTCGAGATAGGATTCCTCCGGAAGGATTGCGGTTCCGCTGCTTTTACCGCTTCGCTCGCTATGATTCCCGCTTCGCTCGGGTTGGGAGCCTTCTCCCCGCAAGGGTCGGTCGGATGAATAAGAGTTGTGGTTCTCTGAGTTCCGTGGGTTCACACCCACGGCTAGGATCTATCGCCCCTTCGGGGCTGAAAATCAAAAACAGGATACTTGTTTATCCGACTACCCTTGCGGGGAGAAGGACTTTGAAAACGAAAAACTGTACACAATACAAGAGAGAATCGCTCTATGTACGTTATATACGTCGTATGAAGGGGCCTATGGGAAGGGATGGAGCACGCAACACAACAAGGACGTAGCCAAGATTGGTTTTTCTGAGATGAAAACTGTCCGGTGTTCCTTGTGTGAAGAACCTACTGAGCTTACCATGCGAAAGCAACTCACTCTCAGCAGACTCGGCGTCCTCGGAAAGGGGAAACCATGGAAGTCGTAATGTTCTTTGGGTTTGTCATTACCCTTGGGCTTTTGTTTGTCGCCTTCGGATTGCCCATCATTAACTTCATGCGAATGAACCAGATTCGAATGCTGGAAGAGAGGCTTCTTCTACTGGAAAAAGCATTCGGACGCCTGCGAAGAGAACTCCACGAAGGGACCTTTCCTTTGGGAGAGTCTGTCTCCCAAGACCTGCCCGACGAGGAACCGGCGCCGATCGAACCGGACTTTCTTGAAGAGCCAACGACCGAACCCATTCTAATCGAGACGCAACCGATTCTGGAATCCGAACGGCGATATGCGCTGCGATCTTCGAGGGTTCGGGGATGGTATGAAGAAGCGGGAGATTGGGAAGCGTGGCTCGGACAAAAAGGGTTGGGCTGGGCGGCGGTGTTGTTGGTGTTGATCGGCGTTTCCTTCTTCTTGAAATACGCCTTCGACAACGACTGGATTGGACCGCAGGGACAAGTCTGCCTCGGTCTTGGGTTAGGTTTGGGTCTTTGTGTTGGTGGATATCGACGGCATCGTTCGGGAATGTGGCTCTTTGGTCAGATGCTCAGTAGTGCCGGGGTCATACTGCTGTATTTGTGTACGTTCGCCACTTTTGGTTTTTTCGAATTGTTGTCGCCAGGTGTTGGGAGCCTTTTCCTGGTGGCGTTGGTGGCTCTGACATTATTGCTTTCTGTCAGTTACGAAGCTCCCGTGATGGCCTGGATGGCGGTCGTTGGGGGGTTGTTAACTCCGTTGCTCATTCCGAGTGATTACGATCAATATATTTCTCTGTTTTCGTACCTCCTAGTGATCAACCTGGGGATCGTGTGTCTGGTTCAGTTGCGTGCTTGGGGCGGTCTGACGACATTGGCGTATGTCGGCACGCAGGGCCTGTTTTTGTTGTGGGTCGGGCGATACTACCACCCCGAAAAGATGTGGTGGGTGTTGGGTTTTCAGGTGGCGTTGTATCTGGTTTACATCGGCAAGACTGTCGTGAGTCAGTTTTGGCAACAGCAACGAACCGGTCCCGAAGTCGTCGTGCAACAAGTACTCCTGGCGTGTTTTTTGGCTGGATCAGGGTACGGGCTTCTCAGGGTCGACTATGAGCCATGGATGGGTACGCTTGCTACGGTCATGGCCATCGTCTACACGCTCCTGACGTATTTCGCAATGATTCGTATGCCGAAGTGGGGGGTGCTGTCGTTTGTCTACTTGGCCATTGGAGTGACATTCCTCGCGACGGTTTTTCCGTTACAAACGTCGTCGGTGTGGGTATGTGTCGGGTGGTCTGTACTCGGGTTGGCTCTGTGGTGGTTCGGTCTGAGGATCGACGCTCAGGCCTTGCGTGTGCTGGGTTTGGTGTTTCTGGGATTGGGAGTGTTGCGGTTGTGGTTCGTCGATACTCGGTGGACAGGTCGGGAACTCGTTTGGCCGATCCTGAACGGTTATGCCGTGCCGGCTCTGGTCGTGGCCGGTTGTTTGTTGGTGGGAGCGGAACTATCTCGTCGCATGTTGAAAGCTCCACCGATTCTTCGTCGAGGGATTCAGGCGGTCCTCGGACTGGGCGGGGTCGTCCTGGTTTGGTTCCTTTTGACGTTCGAAATCCACCATTTCTTTGATTCTCGCTGGACCGCAGATCATTTCATTGCCCGCACGGCGGTATCGATCATGTGGGCCTTGTACGCCACAGGTGTTTTGGCGGTCGGTCTACGGTTGGCGAGCGAACCCTTGCGTTGGACGGCTCTTGGCTTTTTCGGCATGGCGCTTCTGAAAGTTGTTTTCGTCGACACGTCTCAACTGGCTGGTCTGTATCGCGTCGTCGTCTTCCTGGGTTTGGCCATGATGATGGCGATTGGGGCCTGGGGATATCAGAAACTATTTACTGTGGGTGCTGTTGGTGGAGGGAGAGAGTGATGACATTTCCAAGGATCGTCTTCGTAGGCGTTAGTCTGTTGTGCTTGATTCCAAACATCTCTGTCTCTCAAGAGAAGTCGGACGCAGGTTCCGAGGAGTCACTGCGTCACTGGAAGTACTTCCACACCATCACTGCGGGAGCCGACGCCCAAGGTAAGTATCACTCTTTCTTTTTGCCTCCGGCGGTCTTCGGACCGGCTCGAAGTAACCTATCGGACCTTCGGCTCTACGATGCCGGTGGCAAGGAAGTTCCGTATGCCTTGCGTGTTCTGGAACCGGTAACCCAACGCGAGCCGATCTCGGCCAAAGTCTACGACCAGGTGACCAAATCCGATGGGTCGGCGACGATGAGTTTGGACCTGGGTAAGGAAAGGGGCGAGCATAATCAGATTCAGGTTGACCTTGCCGGAGTCAATTATCGGCGGCCATTCCAGTTGGAGGGGAGTAATAAGGAGGGCTCCTGGAGGACGGTCTTGGCAAACAAATATCTGATTGACTACCAGTATGATGATCAGAGAATGCACCTCAACCGATTCCAATATCCGAACAGTCGGTTTCGATACCTTCGTCTGACTGTCTCTTTGGACCCTTCGGAAGACGACCAGAAGAAGCAAGCCAAAAATGCGAAACTGATCCGCAAGGTGAAGGTGTTTCGGTTCGTTGACGTCCCCGGTCAACGACTCACTCACACCGCCGTGTTGGATGTCCGCCAAGCCGTTCCCACCGGTCGTGGTCCTGGTTCGGCGTGGTACATCACGTTCGATGGCAACAAACCGCCCGTCGAGAAGCTACTGTTCTACACATCCAGCATCGACTTCGTTCGTCCTTACCGACTGGAAGGAGTTACTGGCAGCGGTAAGTCGCAGACACTGGTATCGGGGGAGTGGCGGCGTGGAGAAAGTAGCGATCTCCCGCTCGTGATTCGTGTTCCGGAGGGTTCTTATCGGAAGTATCGCCTGGTCGTGACTGACCAGAGAAATACTCCCTTGGAACTCGACCGAGCTACATACACGATGTGGGCTCGTCAAATCATTTTCGAATTACCTAACGAAGTGAAGCTGCCCCTGCGTTTGTATTACGGCAACCCAAATGCCAATCCTCCAGGGTATGATTTTGCGGCTCGCTTGCCCAAAGAACTCCCTGAGCAACCTGCCCGAGTGTCGGTGGATTTTCGGGAAGAAAACCCGATCTACCAACCCGAACCCGAAGCCTGGACGGAGCGTTACTCTTGGTTGATCTATCTTGTGTTGGGGGTCGTGAATCTGGTGCTGTTCGGAATTGTAGTCTCACTCGGGAAGTTGGCCATCAGCCGCCACGACGCGGCAAAGAATCCAGAGACACAATCCGAAGAGAGTTCGACCCCTGTTTGAGTCGTTTCCAGCCACCGATTCTTGGAGTAGTGGTGCTCAAGGTTGTTCTCGGAATAATTCGACGACCCAACACCCACGGACATGAGGTTTTCCATTGCGACAGTGGTCGAGAATGTCCGCGTCGTTACAGCCAGCTTCTTCGAGGGCGTCGGCCAAAATGGGGATGAGTTCGAATCGGCGCTCTTGGTCGATGGTCTGTGTCATTTTCACAACTGTTCCGTTGTTCGATTGTGCCCAGCGTTGGACGTTTGTTTTCGATCGATACGCGTTCCCCTTTTTCCAAAGCGGGTGGAAAGGATTTCCAAAGACGTCTCGAATGATGTCAGACTGTATGCGGGCTTCGTTACGAAAGGCGACTTGATAGAGTCCGTTTCTCTCGTCCCGAAACCTTGCCTGTCTTTGAGCCATTGAACCGACTTGCTCGCGTAACCTTCCCAACGTTAACGCGACATGTGTTCCACAAGCCATGGAGACAGTTTTTGCTGCCTCTACGGGCAGCGATTCGATGAACTTGCTCCTGTCGGGAATGTCCTTCATCCGGGCCATTTCGAGCCGTTGTTCGACCATTCGCAAGCCTTGGGCGAGCGACTGCGACCGAGTGATTTCGGCTACACGTTGCCAACTGGCAAGCATCACGAATCCAATCTGCGGAAACCGAGCCATCGCTTCCCAACAATTAAGCCCCTTCCAGTGCCTGTCCTCGAGCAGTTTCTCACAAAGGTAGTGCAGAAGGACGCGAGGAGAGTCACACGTTTTCCATTTCGATTCGTTCATGGCTATTCGGTGTTTCGAAGGGTGAGTTCTTCCGTCGCTCTGTCAAACGCTCTCGTGGTTTTCTTCGACGTAATTCATGGCGGTATTTTGCAACAGCTGCATGACCCAGCAGCCGCGAACATGGATTTTCCCGTTTCGGCAGTGGGCGAGAACGTCGGCATCCTCGCAGCCAGCTTCTTCGAGGGCGTCGGCCAAAATGGGAATTTGATCGTAGTGATGCTCGTCTTCCATTGCGGCAACCAACTTTCGTGCGGTCCCGTCGTTGCGGTTGAGCCAATGCTCAACCTCCTCACGTCTTTCGTTTTTGATTTCCTGTGTTGGGGAAAATGGATTGCCGAACACATCGCGGATGATGTCGCTTTGGACTCGGGCGGTGGTGATGAGTTCGGCCTGGAAGGTGGTCTCTTTTTCTGACTTGTTCTCGATTCGGGCTTTTGCCTGACAAGCTGAGGCTTCTCGCAGCATGCCGAGCCCCGCAGCGGAACAACTCGTCAACGCACTTGCGATGGCTGAAACGGCCCGGCCTCTTCCTCCATTGAGCTGATTTATGACTTTCCGCCGTTCAACGATGTTTGTTGGTAGTGGCGTCTCGAGGTATTGTTCGGCCAAATCCAACGATCTCTGAACCCGGCGCGACGGTGACGGTCCAGCCAGTTGTTCACAACACGCCAGGATAACCCAGCGCATCTTCAATGAGATGGTTTCTGCCCCTCCCATCCCAAACCAGACAGCCCAACGCTCGAGTTCGCTCGTTCGGGTACGCAAGTAGCGGAGGAGGTGGCGTGGCGATTCGCACGTCTCCCACGACATCTCGTCGAGACCATTTGCGATAGTTAGTCCCATGATGTGCGTCCCTTATCAGAACGTCGGCAAAGGTTGTGAGCCCTGGTAGAAGTGACAGTGGGATACCGACGAGGGTTCGTGGAGATTCCGAAATGCCGGAATCGATCAAGGCACTGTGACGCCGCGAAGGTGGAATGCAGAGTTGAGTGTCTTCACGGTCATTTTGTTGTCCTCGCGTACGACTATAGAAATGCCGCAGTTCTCAAGTGAAATGCGCCGAGCTTGCGAGATCGGCAGTCCAATCGTACTTGCCAAGTACGTTCGGTTCACGACATGATGTGCGACAACGAGGATGCACAGACCGGGGTGCTTGTCGAAGAGTTCGTTGATGGCCACAGACACACGGTCGTAAACCTCGGCGAAATTCTCCCCGCCGCCATAGCCGTTTTTGGCCGGATTACGCATGAAGGCGTGATAAGCATCGGGCTCAGTTTCGCGGATTTCTTCCCACGATTTTCCTTCCCAATCTCCGACGTTGCACTCGATCAAAGCCTCCAGCGGGACCGGCTTGAGGTTGTGTGGTTCGGCGATGATGGCTGCCGTTTGGATGGCTCGTTGGAGCGGACTGGTGTAGCAAGCGTGGATGGTTTCGATCGCCAAGTAGTCTCGGGTGACGGTCGCTTGGCGAACGCCGATTCCGTCGAGAGGAGGATTGTGGTTGAGCCCTTGGAGCTTCGCGGGCTTGGCGAGGTTCGACGCAGTAGCTCCGTGACGGAGAAGTAACAGAGTGGTTTTCATTCTCTAGGTTCGCAGCCTTTTCCCTTGGCGTTTCGATTCGGGAGAACGGTGACGTCCCGATAAACTTCGTTATTGTCGAGATAGGCGGTCACTTTGGTGTGGGTAGTGATGTCCATGCGCCGCAGGTACCGAACGATCCGATTGAGCCAGTAGTCGAGTGTCTCGTCTCCAAAGATCGCGAAGTGGACATCCCAACCGCTCAAACCTGAACCGCCCCCGACGCACTCACCGGCTTCGCCGAGCATGTCTTCGATATCGTCTTCGATCCAATCTCGTCCCCCGACTCCGCCGCGACTTCCGTCGAGCGGAGTCTTGCTGTGGATACAGATCTCGCCCATAACTACCTCGTGACACAGACCTCCAGTGGTTTTCTGCGAGTCAACAACGCGGCGACCCTCGTGGCTTCGATCAAACTGGCCGGATCGGCGATCCCTTTCCCGGCGATGTCGTAGGCCGTACCGTGAGCGACGCTGGTTCGGACGATCGGAAGTCCGACACTGATGTTAACCGCGTCAAAACCTCCGAGCAACTTCATTGGAATGTGCCCCTGGTCGTGATACATGCACACGATGCCGTCGAAGTCGCCTCGAACGGCGCGTTGGAACAGTGTGTCCGAAGGCAACGGTCCGGTGACGTCGATGTCTACGCGACGAGCCGATTCGACAGCGGGACTGATTATCGTTTGTTCTTCGTTGCCGAACAATCCCCCATCGCTCGCGTGCGGGTTCAAGGCTGCCACGGCGATCCTTGGGGGTCCATCCGACAATCGATTGCAGATGGAATGGACCAGTTGGATTTTCTCTTCCACGCTTTGAGTCGATATCTGAGCGAAGACATCTCGCAAGGCACAATGTAAGGTGACGTGGACGACGGCCAGGCCTTGCGGAATGGTAGCGTTGCGAGCGTAGAGCATCATGCCGAAGTTTGCGGTTCCGGTGCGTTCGGCAAGGATTTCGGTGTGGCCAGGGTGTTTTACGCCTGCCAAGCGGAATCCTTCCTTGTGAAGTGGTGCCGTGACGATGCCGTCGGCTTGTTGGTCGAGAGTTTCGTCGATCGCTCGGCAAAGAAAATCGTAAGCGGCTTGGCCCGCTTCGGCAGTGATTGTGGCGGGCTTCACGCGAGTAAGCTCTACGTCACTCGCAGCAATGATTGGGATGAGTTCGGGTGTCGGTTCGACTTCGTGGAGCGTGTCGACCACGGCCACATGGGCGAAGTTGTTGGCGAATTCCAAGCCTCGGCGCATCCACTGAGGATCGCCAACGACAACGGGTCGACACAGTCGAATGAGTTGGGGCCATCCCTTGGCGATGATCTCCGGTCCCACTCCAGCCACGTCGCCCATCGTTAACAACAATATCGGTCGGTTCATCGAGTCCTGTATCCTCTGAGTGCCTCTCGGCAGTGACTAATTCGCGAATGATCTTCTGTATACATATTATTCGCAGGAAGAGGAATACGACCACCCAGGATGCGCGTGGTTATCAATCATTGAGCCGACACGACGCGAAGAGTGATGGTGACGAAATCTTGGTCTTCGATATTGTCCGGAGAACCGAACCAGAACGTCAGCTCCGTTTCTCCTCGCTTTTTCCCGTGCACCAAGATTTCTCGAGGGGTTAAAAGGGTGTACACTGCGACTTCGGCATTGCCGAGTTGTACACGAAGTGGAGCTTCTGGCAACCGTAAAAGTGCTGTTCGCCTGAGAGCAATCTTCAAGACTCTCGTCTTGTGCAAGGGTTTCACTACTCTTCGAGAGAGCACCTTCCAGATGACCTCGGCATACTTGTCGAGCGTCAAGTAGTTCCGGAGCCCATACCCATTTTCTTTCAATGCTTTCTTGGAGTAGTCGTTTCGAGTTGCCTTCGGGGCGCTGGGATGAACGCCATCTCTCGAAATCAAAGTCGGAACGTCATAGCCCTTGTATTTGGCGAATTGCTTCAACTGTCCGTTCCAGTCTTTCGGACGACGGGTGAGAATTTCTTTGTGGAAGTCGATGAGCGGGACCTTCTTCGCCTTGGCGATGTGCCGAATCGCCTGAGCATATTTCGCTGCCTTTTCTTCGCGTCCGCTTCGTGGTGGGATCGTCGTCAAAATCACAACCGTTCCGTTGTCTAAACATTTCTGGACAACTTCGCTCAACTTGGTTTTGTAAGTTTCGAACTTGACCCGTTGCAAATCATTCGTGCCGAACAGGATCACGGCGACTTCGGGGTTTAGCTTCTTGAGCCAGCGGTCCACATTTTTGTGAGCCCAGGTAACGACCTGGCCACTTTGCGAACCGTACTTGGGACCCCGCCACGTTCGCCAACATTCCGGCGCTTGGTAGGCTTGGACGACCATACGATTCCATGTCGTCCAGTTCTTGACTTCTTGTTGCAAGGGCGTCCAGTAAGCCAACGTTACTGTGATCGAATCGCCGAAATGGGCGATCGTGCCCGATTTGCCGCTGAACCTGGCGTGGACTTTCTGCATCGGCTTGACCCAATAATCGTCGGCGTGGGCCATACCGAAAGCCAACACGGCAGTGGTGAGAGTGAGGAGATAACGAGTGATCCACCCCGACATGTTCGAACTCCTTTCAAGGTGCGAGCCGATTGTATGTGGGGTTTCAGCAGCGTTGGAGCCCCACGTTTGACGCTTGGGCGTCTTTCAGGAAGCAGGTTCTGCTCCGTTGACGGTTCCGAACAGCTCTTTCCAACCGCTAACTTTGGCAAGTTTGCGTGCAAGTTCTTGGAGTTTATCGAGATTTTTGATGGCCTCTAGTTTCGCCTCATCGGAATTGTCGAGGGGACCAAACCGCTCTTCTCCAAAGATGCGTAGCATATTTCTTGTCGCCTCTTCTCTTCCGATTTCCTTTCCTTCGTCGAGAATCATCATGTATGTTTCGGATTCTTTCATGTGTTTTGCAACTCCTTGACGCTTGGGCGTCTTTCAGGAAGCAGGTTCTGCTCCGTTGACGGTTCCGAAC
>CAYRFQ010000017.1:79432-118997 GCA_964423615.1 uncultured Alcaligenaceae bacterium
TTCCTTCTTCTCTTCCGATTTCCATTCCTTCCTCTCTTCCGATTTCCTTTCCTTCTTCTCTTCCGATTTCCATTCCTTCCTCTCTTCCGATTTCCTTTCCTTCCTCTCTTCCGATTTCCTTTCCTTCGTCGAGAATCATCATGTATGTTTCGGATTCTTTCATGTGTTTTGCAACTCCTTGAAATAGTCTTCGGGCTTCGTCGCGGGGGAGACGAAGTCCCGATAACAAGTATGCTGACGTGAATAAGTGTACGGATTGATCGTGACCTGTTTCCTCAATGATGCGTTTGGACATTCGATCGAAGACTGTTTGGACGGCAGTCTGTTGGGAGACATCCTCCGGGAGTCGTCCGAGCAGAGCGAGCGGCAAAATTCCGATATTTCGGCTCAACAAATCCTCGGCCGGGGTCTGCCAAAGCTCTACCATTTCGTACTCAAAATTCATCCTACCAAGACCCGGTCGGGCGGAATAGTTGACCTCCCCATTGAGGTTCGAATGACCGGCTTTGGGTCGCAGGAGGATAACGATGGTGTGGACGGGGACGGCGTATCGGCGGTACAGAAGAGCGTTGTAGGCCAGAACGTCGATGTGTTTGCTGGCAGATGCACTGGCTTGGAACTCAAGGTGGATCACTTCCGTGGGTGGGTCGTTGATTCCCACGATGATGTCCGAAGCGAGTGTTACGGTCGAGAGATCGACGTTCAAAAGCGAACACGGTCCTTGGGGCGGTTGATCGAATTCCATCAGGAAGTCCGCAGTGTAGTCTCGAACCAGATCCTTCATCGTCGCGTCGAAATCGTTCGCCATGTCTCGGAAGTCCTCCATGAGTCGCTGGCGTGCGAAACCCAACGGTATTGCCAGAGCAGCCACCTTTTCTCCATCGTCGCCCTTAACGACATCTTGTAATATACCCGTGAACCCGAACGGAATCCGCTTTGTCTCTCCGGAGCACGAGACAGCAGACGTTGACATTACCCACATCGCCTTTATCAGGAATAACGAATATGCTAACGCTTCGCCTTCCCAATGGAGACACCAAGGAAGTTTCGCCGGGAACTCGACCGCGAGAGGTGGCCGAGAGTATCGGCAAGAAATTGGCCAAAGCTGCTGTGGCCGCCAAGCTCAACGGTCAGGTGGTCGACCTCGACCGCGAGATGCCGACCGAGACTGGTGAATACGATTTTGAGTTGCTCACCGACTCGAATCCTGAATCGCTCGACGTGCTGCGACACAGTTGTGCCCACGTCATGGCGAGGGCGGTCCTGCGGTTGTTTCCGGGAGCGAAGCTTGCCTTTGGCCCGGCGATCGAAAGCGGCTATTACTACGACATAGATGTCGAACCGGCGATCAGCGAGGAAGATTTTCCGAAGATCGAAGCGGAAATGAAAAAGATCGTCAAGGAAGCCGAGCCGTTCGAACGGTTCGAACGCCCCACTCCCGAAGCTCGTGGGCTCGTCGATGACATGGATCAAGACTACAAGGTCGAACACATCGACGATTCGCTCAAAGACGAAGAGACTGTCAGTTTTTATCGCCAGGGTGAGTTCATCGACCTATGCCGGGGTCCACATTTACCCCATTCCGGGAAGATCGGGGCCTTCAAACTCTTGAGTATCGCCGGGGCGTACTGGAAGAACGATTCCTCCCGCAAACAACTCCAACGCCTTTACGGCACTGCCTTTTTCAGTCAGAAGGACCTCGACGAATACATCACCAAACTGGAAGAGGCCAAGAAACGAGATCATCGTGTTTTGGGCAAACAACTTCGACTCTTCACGATCAGCCAGGTTGCCGGGAGTGGTTTGATCTTATGGATGCCCAAAGGAGCAACGATCCGCAGCATCCTGGAAAACTTCATCAAGGACGAACTCATCAAACGAGGCTACGAGCCCGTCTACACACCTCACATTGGTCGACTCGAACTCTACCGAACTTCGGGGCACTTCCCGTACTATCGCGATTCCCAATTCCCACCGATGTATCAACATCCAGCTGGATCGGCGCTGGAGTTGGCTCAGCATCGTTTGTCGGCTGGATTGCTCGAGGAAGAAAAAGAAGGCGAGATGCGCGAGTTCATGGCACTCACGCAATTCGAAGTGCCCGGATACGCCGAAGCCGAGACCCCTGAAGCTCGCCTGGAAACGGTCCACAGTTATGTTTTGAATTTGCTCCAGGCCATGAACGTCGAAGTGCCTGACTACAAGGAAGCGAAAGACGCGGAGTCGCGAGCGAAGGCACTGCTGGGTTGGTTAGGACAACAGGAGGGTTATCTACTCAAGCCGATGAACTGTCCGCACCACATTCAGATTTATAAGGCCGAGCAACGCAGTTATCGCGACTTGCCCGTGCGTCTGGCCGAGTTCGGAACGGTTTATCGATATGAGCAAACGGGCGAACTTTCGGGCATGACGCGTGTGCGTGGCTTCACTCAGGACGATGCCCACTTGTTCGTTACCGCCGAGCAGATCGAAGAGGAAGTCGGCAATAATATCGATCTTGTGTTATTCGTGCTCAAGAGCTTGAAGCTCGACGAAGACTACCGGGTCCGCATCGGGCTGCGGGACCCGGACAGTTCCAAGTACGTCGGAGCCGCCGAGGACTGGGACAAGGCTGAGCAAACTCTGATTAAGCTGGTCTCGGAACGGGAGATGAACTACAGCGCGGAAGCTGGAGAGGCTGCGTTCTACGGTCCGAAAATCGACTTCGTCGTCCGTGACTGTATTGGCCGGGAATGGCAACTGGGGACAGTCCAACTCGACTATAACTTGCCGAAACGCTTCGACCTGGAATACATCGGAGCGGACAACACGAGCCATCGTCCTGTGATGATACACCGTGCTCCGTTCGGCTCGATGGAACGGTTCATGGGCATTTTGATCGAACACTTCGCTGGAGCGTTTCCGTTGTGGCTGGCTCCGGAGCAACTCCGAATCGTTACCGTCAGCGAGAAATTCACCGAATACGCCAAGAAGGTCGAGGTCGAATTGAAGGCTCATGGCTATCGCGTCCAGGGTGACTATCGGGCCGAGAAGATTGGCGCGAAGATCCGTGGTGCTCAGATGGAAAAGATCCCTTACATGCTCGTCATCGGCGAGAAAGAACAGGAAGCTGGAACCGTCGCCGTTCGCGACCGGGTCGATGGCGACCTCGGGGCGATGAGCATGACCGAGTTGAAGGGCCATCTCGACAAAGAGATCGCCGAAAGGGTCGTTCGCCAGATCAGCAAGGGGACTGTCGGATTGAGTGATAGTGGGGCGAAGTTTTCGGGGTAGTGTCTGAAGGGCCAGACATTTCAATGCCCACAAAGAACCGACGGTGTTTTTCGTCTGGTGGCGAGAGGCTCTTCGGTTCTTTTCACGTCGCGATGGCCTTGTCTCGATGAGCGCGGTGTCAAAAACGCTTGTCGATTCGAGGGAACCGCCATCTCTCGGAGGTTCGAACGGTTGGTTTTCGGACCACCCACGAAGCTAAAATTACCGGAAGTAATTGTTTGCGAATCAGTCAGAGTTTCACTACTCTACCAGTTATCGAGGAACAGAGTTTCTCGAAAGAAGCAAAGGTTCGTCCCCGTTCTTTATTTCTCCAAACTCCTCGGGTATTCCAGCCGTCTCACTCTGGGTGGATACGCAAAGGATCGTCTCTTGGTTTCGTTCTTCGGACACAAACGTATTAAAGGCGGAAAACCGGACTGAGCTTTTTTCGAATCAATTCCACCGTTTGTTCGTCAGATCAGGTCTTCCGATTCGGCCAGCCGAAAGCTCGAGTCGACGGACAAACGGAACAGGAAGGAATCCGACCGGCATCTCTTGGTTGCCCACCAGGAGCCCCCCGATAATACGGTCTTTGGGGGGGCTTGACGCCGAACTCACTTGGGAGAAAGGAGCCATTGTGACAAAAAAAGACCTCGCGAAAATGATTGCCGAAAAGACCTCGCAGAACCAGCTGCTCGTGTTGAAAATTGTCCAGGAGACGTTCGATGGAATCATCGACACGTTGGTCGAGGAGGGACGAATCGAACTCCGTAACTTTGGCGTTTTTGAGGTCAAGTCTCGCCAGCAACGGCAAGCGCGAAACCCCCGAACGGGAGAACAAGTGACCGTGCCTGAACGGCTCGTGGTTACCTTCAAACCTGGCCGGACGATGGAACAAAGAATTGCGAAATTGAAAGAGGAACCAACCGAACAGAGCTAACCACTACACCACACTTTTGACTTGGTGAGGTCGGCCCGTTTTCGGGCCATGTCGTCGTACTCGTTTGTGTCCCACTCGGAACGAACGGTTCAATCCCGGTACTCGATGGTGAGCTGTCAAGCGGCAGCACCCAGCGGTAGAGCAACACTAATGGGTTTGAATGCCTTGAACACCAAGACCTTGCCTATCACTCGCTCCAAGATCGGGAGCGGAACCACCCTCCACAAGTGCGGCACCTCGGCTCTCCGAAGTTGCCGCTTCTTGACCCGATGTTCCTCGAACTGGGGAAATAACTTCCGAAGTCGTCTTCCCGAGAATCGATGTCCCAGCACCCCCTGAGGTCTTTGCCTCCAGACCCAGCGTCGGTAAAGGAGAAGCAAGTCCGCCCAGAAATCCACGTCGTATTTGGCCGACGTCAAAGCGATGACTTTTCCGCCTGGTTTCAACACCCGGTAGATTTCATTCACCAAGTGGGTCGGGTTCGTTGCACCCTCGAGGAGCCCGTTGACGCAGACGATGTCGATCGTGGCGTTGTCCAAGGGCAAGGCCGTTGGAGAAGATAGAACGAACTTGGCGTCGAGTTTGCGTAGCAAGAAGTAACGCTGGATCAAGTCGAGCTGGGCAGGACAAGGCGTATTGATGACGACGCGAGAACCACTTTCGGCGTATTTGGTCCAGTCGCTTCCGAGTCCATGGCCCATGCACAATATCGTTTCGCCGGAGTGTTTGGGGAATTCGAGCATCCTCGGGAGCCACTGGGCATTGCGGTTGTATCGGTAATACTCGATGGCATTGAACCAGGGAAGTGTATACGGTTCGCCGAAGTCGTCGCGTCCTTTTCCCCGCGGAGGCCGTACGGCTTCACATGCGAAGAGACCCCGCGCGACTTGGCTTGGTTCCGGATTCTGGCACAGTTGCGCGAGGTCACAAGGGACGATCCGCCTACCAGGTGTCCCGAACATTGCGTAAGAAACAGAACTCGTCAATTCGGACCAGATTCGCAGCGAGGTACCAGACCCGGTTTCGACGGACCCCTGCGTAAGTGGGTAGGAGCCATCCATGTCATTCCTCCCCCTGCGCCCAATTCGTGGGACTCCGTAAACTGACCGAATCCCTCTAGGCTTTAGGAAATACTGGCTCGGGTCAAACGGGTCAAGATCATCTCGCTCTGGGCGAGAAGGTAAACTCCGAAGTTCGCCACGGACAGCGTGGACGTGTGGTTCTACCGAAAATACAACTTCAACGACAAATCCACCTGGGTAGTCTCGTTCGCCCGGACTTCCACGTTTTGCGATGCTCCCCTTTGCGTGGCTCGATTTCTGGCGCGGATGAAGTATTTATCTGGCTTGAGGTCTGCGAATTCGTAATTCCCTTCCTTGTCCGTTTTCGTTTCGGCGATGGCCTTCCCTTCCTTGTTGTAAAGGATGACCTGGAGGTTCGGTTGGGCGATTGTCCCTTGAGTCACCTTTCCGGCGATCTTCCCGGGCCCGGTCTTGGCGGGATCGGTAAGGGTTACCAGAACTTTCGCCGTGTTGTTGCTGGCCAGACCGACACGATTGGACGCGACCACGGTCACGTCCTTGAGGCCGACCTTTTCGGGCATGACCAACTCGGCGGTCCATTTGGTCTTTTCCTTGTTCACGGGCTGGCCGTAAACGACTTTGTCTTCGTCTGGAATTTTTCCATCTTTGAGCTTACCCACGAAGAAACCCACTTTGGCAATGCCGGACTCTGGGTCCTGAGTGAAGGCTCTAACGAGTATCGATTTCTCTTTCTGGGCTTTGGGCGGAACGAACGTAAATCGCGTCCGTTCCGGTGGCGTGTTGTCGAACGTGATTGTCTGACTCGTCTTGTAGATGACGTTCTTGGCGTCATCCAAAAGTCTGGCCCGGATGGTCCGGGTACCGAGCACTCGGCTTGTGTCGAGGACAACCTCCCAGTCATCGACCGATGCTTGAAAGAGCAGCCCTCCGGTGGCTTCGTCGAGCAAAAACCCGATGCGTTTGTCTTTGGGACGTGAGAACAGCTTCTGAATGTCACGCTGAAATCGGTTCCCTTTGCCTCGCCCGATTTCGACTTCGAGTTGGGCGTTGGCTGGAGGATTGTCGACGCCGACGAGGAGTTTGAATTTGGGATTGGTGAGTACGTAGTCCTGTGTCTCGAAATGGACTGCCGGTTGCAGGTCCGCTTGTGGCGTCAGCGGTTCTCCTTCTCTTGCGAAGGTCGTTTTGTATACGAAAGCCCGCTCGTACCCATCCACGTCAATGTAGGTGTACCCATCGAGTTCTTGGGCGGGCGCGAGCAAAATGTTCCGGGCGTACAACGTAGCCGGTGTCGGTTCCTTGCCGACTTTCGCCGGCAGGGTGCTTTTGAAGGAACCGTCCTTTGCGGCGACGAAACCAGGAATTCGATTGGGAGGTAAACGCAACTCAATGGGAATGTCTGGCCCTTGCCGCGAGTTGAGCGTTTGCAACGTCACGCTGAACTGGTTCTGGAAATTGTTCCGCTCGTCGGGTGGATCGAAACCGATGTTGCTGACACTCACGTATTCTCGCGGGGATGCGATGGCTACAGGAATCACGAAGTTGGCAATCACGGTTGTTTTGTCCAGCCCGTCGATCACCCGGATTTGTAGCGGGTCGTTCAACAGCGGCAAACCTTTCTTGGTGTTGAGTTTCTCGCCCTTGAACGGAACCCGCTGGCTCTTTTGGGGCGGGACGATCAGCTTGGACGCTCCGCCTTCGATGACCTTATTTCCTCGTAACGCCTGTACGATGACCGCTCGTGGTTTTCGACCGGGGTTGTATAGATGAACGTAGAAACGTTCCTGGATGTTGGCCGGACGAAGCCGAATGGCCGAAACGGCCGGGTCAGGCTCGGCAAGGTTCGAACTCAGGACGACTTCGATTCGCTCGTCGCCCGATTCCAGAGGGACGTTGACGCGGCGGTGAAATGTTCGCCCTTTCAAACGGGCTGCGACAAGAAATCCTCGCGGTGGAGGAATCGCCGTCGTTTCGGTGCTTGCCGTACGGTTCACCTGCAATTGGGTTTCGGTCAAGAACGTCGTCGGGTCGATTCGGTCTCGTCGCAATTGGTTCAAGAGGCTCGGTGAGGGTACAACACGCAACCACAATTTGTCGGCCAACAGCACCTGGACAGGGATGTTTTGGGGCCCAAGTTTCTCTTCGTAATCGTAGACTTGGAGGCCGAGAGCGGTGGTCCCTTGCGGTTTGGCCGTAGTCAATCGTGGAGTAAC
This sequence comes from uncultured Alcaligenaceae bacterium, assembly GCA_964423615.1. GTDB lineage: Bacteria > Planctomycetota > Planctomycetia > Gemmatales > Gemmataceae > CAYRFQ01. Next base: position 86,881 of record CAYRFQ010000017.1, read on the forward strand.
CTTGGGTTGCGTGAATTGGATACGTGGGTACGTTGTTGGGCTGGAGACATACTGGTAAGCCCCCGAAGCGGTCGCATAGAAGTTTCCCAATGTCAAAACCGTGTCAGTTCGCAAGCCGCTACCACGGTAATCTCGGGCTCGGTATCGGAAGTCTTCGGCGAGCCAGCCCCACAGTCCCTTGGCTTTGGCCGTGAGGGCTTGAACGGCGTCGGAAGGCCCCGCGACGCCAAGCCCAATTGTCCCCAACAGGGGGGGAGCGATCCGCAACAACCGGTCGCGTCCCGCCGGAGAAAATTCTTCGTCGTACTGATCGCGAAGGTCCTTTGTCCAGGCGGCGACCAACTCGGCATTAAGTTTGTTGCGGTCGCTTTGTTTGGCGTCCTTGCGAAAGGCCTTGTTCTTGAGCGATTGGAGTTGGAAGAGAGGGCCGCTTTTGAAGCCGCCGAGACGAAAGAGGGCGATCGCGTGTTCGACTCGCCGACGGGTTTGGATCGCCATTTCGGTCTGAGCTTTTTCGGGTGCGTAGGGCACGACTTCGGCTGTATTTTCCTCAGCAACGTCGTCGTCGAAATCGATCTCGGCCGTGGCGTTGTGAAATTTGGCATCGAGTTTGTACGCAGCTTGCCAAAGTTCGGTTCGCATGTCAGTTGGCACGAGCGATGTCTCGAGCAGAGCGTTGATTTCTTGGAGCGTTACGATTTCCGCTCGTGGGAGTTTGCTGGCCACGACGAGTTGTTGCAAACGAGTCTTTTCGAACGCCTCCATGAGGGTTTCCATCTGCTGCCGCACACGTCCCGTCGACCGACGGATTTCTTTGATCCGAGCACCGACTTTCAAAGGTGTCGAGGTCGGAGTCAGCAATTGGTTGTACAACGCGGAGGATTCTTCAATTGCGGCGAACCAATCGGGATCATTCTCACGATGATGCATCAAATAGCGGACATAGGCGGGGAGGATGACGGTCGCCTCGTCGATCGTTTTCCAGGCATCCTCGATAATGTCCGCCGATGCGGCTGCCGTGGCGTATTGGGTGGCGGCTGCTCGGAGGGCGGCGAAAGCGTCGGCTTCGTCGACATACCCGACTGCCCAGAAACGCAATTCGCCGTCGTGCCGGTCTTGACTGGCAGCTTGAAGAATTTCCCGCGTCCAGGGATAGGCGAGGATGGAACTTCCAGCCGCTTCCGCCGTTTGGGTTGTTTGCAAGAGTGCGTGGGTGGCCTCTGGACTCCGAAGGAGTTTCTGGTTGGCGCGAGCCGCATCCGCGAGTTCTCGCAGTAGCAAGACCTCGGCAAACTTGGGCTGGCGTCCTACTCCGGTCGCCAGGATGATCGAGTCGTAGAGTTGGATTTGCTCGGCGGTGAGATTCTCGTCGGACGCGACCCTTGCGAGAACAGCGTTGGCCACACTTGCGAACGGTGCCTCGCGGACGGCTTTGAAGAACTCCGTCGTCAGTTTTTCTTTCGCTTTGGCAACGTCTTTCGCGGGAGTTCGATCGAGTTCGTTGATCTGGACAAAATAGTCGTCCAGTTTTGCCCGGAATCCATTTTCCTCGACACCGTCTTGTGTTGCCAGCGCGAGCGAGTGAAACCGCGGGAACGAAAGCCGCGCACGGTCGTCGATGCCCCCGGCGGCCTTATCAAACAGTCCAATTTCTCGTTCCTGAATCAACGCTGGCTCGACGCCGGCTCGCCAACGTCGCTCGGCGCGGAGGACCATGGAGCGGAGGTATCGAAACGTGTACGGCACTCGCCGATACTGCCCACTGTCGAATAACTGACCAACGCTCTTCCACCGATCCTCAAGCCATTTCGGGTACTTGGTTTCGGACTTGACTGTGGGAGCTTCTTCTGGAGTTTCCTCCCCTTTTGTGAGCGACTGCAAATCCCGTTTGGGTTCGTCGCGGGGCTCGAATGCCCGCAAGTCGAAGTCGAATCCGTCGCCGAGGAGTTGCGGCGTCTGTCTGGTGGTTCGATTTTGCCTCGACCACCGATCAACCCGAACCGCAACAAAGGCTGCGAGTTCCTTCGCCGAGACCCGCCCATCTCGTTTTCCCGCCTGGCCAAATCCATTGGCCGAACCCGTCAACCCCTGTTCAAGGTAATGCCCAAAAATCGATCGCCCGAGTGTTTCGGAACTGTGCGAGACTTGTCCAGGCGAACACGACGTGAGCACGAGGAGGTTGCGGACGTTGGCCGTTTCGATTTCTTTCGGGATGGCTGATGCAACGTCCGCCGAGGGGCTCCCGATGCGTGTATCTGCGAAGCCGTGCGAGATATCGAGGATGAGTAACTTACGTGATGAGGGGCATTCGTTGAGAGTTTCCAAGATCGTGGCCAATGGCACACGTGTCTTCGGATCGACGGGGTTACTGTCGGCGAACACAATTTCGACACGATCATCTGGACCAAGGATGCCTTGTCCGGAGACGTAGATAACGCAATGCCGGGAGACATCTTTGAGGCTCGCGAGTAGGTCTAAAAACTTGTAGCGTTTCTGTGCCGAATACCCTTCGGTGAGTTCTCGTTGGAAAAACGTCTTGGATCCAATCGCCTTCTGATCTTGTGGGCTCCAGCCGACTGGAGAGACAACGAGCGATTCGTAGTTGTCAATCCAGACCGGGACGAACATAGGACTGGGGTCGGGTCTTGCCCAAAACACCACGCCGAGAAACAGGCCAATCAACAAGGCCATGACGGCGATCAAGATGAAAATGGGGATCGCTCGTGATGGTTTCTTGGGCGGTGCTGTGATGGTGTCTTGCGATTCTTCTCGCCAGAGGGCATGGACACCATTGGGATCGGGCTTCTGCATTTTGCGAACGTCCTGAAGACCGCGAAGAGGAGGTAACACTCAAGCGGATTATATCGGTGCGAACAACTTTGGAACAAGGCGGAGGAAGCGACGGGCGTCATCCCCCAGGTAAAAGGATCCCGCCTGAGATCGTCCGTTGAGGTTTACAGGATCGAGGGCTTGTCAAGGTCTCAGCAGAGATCAAAGTGGGGGGACGTGAAGGTCGGAAAGCCAGTTGGTCACCAACGACAGGTTCGAACTTTGGATTTTCCGAAGGGGCTGGAACGGATTGCGAATAGATGAAGCGATCAGAATTGGTGTCTGTGTTCAGAACCATTCGCAACAACCGAACGGAAAGCCCTGGCAGAAATCCATTTCGCGTTCCAAATAATGAATTTTGGAAGTGGGACGATTTTTCTGAAAATGACGCGGCGTTCAATCCTATTGTATTATGGAGACCTGCGCGCAAGAGCGGTCCAAAAACTCGAAAAAACGCCAAAACGGCCGTTTTTCGAGGGTCGTTTTCCATAAACCATTGAATAACAAGCACATGTGGAAATAGCTAGGTGTCAAAAAGGTGTAATTTAGGCGCAGGTTTACTACAAGTTTACTACAAGTTTAGCGCAGGTTTGGTGCAGTTTTAGCGCAGGTTTTTGTCATTTTTGGACCGGTTTTTGTCGGAAAGCTGAGGGGTCGTGGGGTGGAGGAGATCGTGGGATGGAAATTTTGCAAATATTTTCCAAGAAAAATTGGACAGTTATTCCGTTCGCGTCCCCCTTGTGTGGTGGCCACCCCCCTCGAAGAAGCAGACGGCACACCGAGTGAGTGCGCTTCCTACTTGGGTCCGTTAGCCGCGCAGGTCTCAATAGTACCGAGGACTTCAAAAGAGTTGAAAAAGCAGCTCGGAAAAGTGAAGAATGGACGGAATTGGGCCTGGATTTTCAGGCACTCTTTGGCCGTCCTCGATCTTCTATCTTATTCTCGAGCTGATCTTTTCGAGATCGGAACAAACAATGATATCCATTTGCATCGACGTCGGTATCTTCGACCTCTGAATGAAGATGTTGTCAACTCCAGCGATCTGGGCGCACCCAGTTGAGTTTGCTGCGTAGGGCTCCAGGGAACGAGGCAACAACGCCGGAACTTCTGTTGTTCTGCAGACCTGTGGAGATTCGCCATGAGGGGCGATCACAGGCTGTGCCCATCGTTCTGGAGCACAGGGAATGCTGTTGTGGTTTCCTCGCACTGCAACATTGGTTCTTCCGGTTCTTCGAGTAGCCAATGGGTCAGTTCCCCTCGCAGGATCGAAATATCTTCGGGAGCATCGATCCCGATGCGGACGGTTCCGCCATTCAACTTGACTACGGTGATCTTGACGTGGCTTCCGATGTGGATGGATTGACCTGTTTTTCTGGTAAGAACGAGCATCCGAAAATCCTCCTTGATAATCGTGTGGATCAAAACGTTCTGAACCAGTCACGTAGCAAGATTTGTGCCGGACGATTGTTCTTCGAGTTCGATGTGCCAACAATAACTCCGAATTGGACCCAGCTGCTTTATCTGAACGTCCGCAAAAATTTCGGCTCCAAAACCCGTGTTTTCCGACGGTTTTACAATTAACAGCATGTCCAGGACCCTTCCGACATGCGTTTAATTCAAAAAAAGGGCATATTCTCCGGGATTTATGGCCCGAAAATCTGCGAACGTTCAGTTATTCTTGGTGCTGAGCAGGAACCTGGAGGTGTGCGATTTCAACCAGGTGTGCTCGGCATGTGTGTCGTTTCGGCACAGTCTCCTTTGCTCCAGAGTCCAAAGCCCTGAGCTTCCGGTGCCTGTGACCGGAGTAGTTGCAGACGGAACCATTGTTGGTGGGCGGATCGACTCGCTTTGCCCATTGGCTAGACGTAGAACAGGGCGTCTTGCCGAAAGCTGTCTTTCCTCGAATGCGGCAAATATGGTATTTCTGGGCCGGATTCCGGGAGGTGTTTAGGCTGCTGCGAGGTAGTCGAAATGTAGTGATTGGAGCTAAGTCATGGACCATCTGGCACTACCTTCACATATCCCGTAAACGTCATACAGGAGATCGATGATGGCAAACGCCAACGACGCTAGCAGCCACCATGGAACTGTGCCTCAACATCCGCTTGGGACTAAAGCTCGCGTACTTTTGACCAGCGTTTTTGGCCCGTATGCTCAGGACGACGCATTCGGTAGTCGGGTGATCAATCCTATGGAACTGTATCACAATCAAGTTACCCGGTTACAACATGCTTTCTCCTTGCGTACTTTCAATCGATCCTGGGGATTAATGTTGATCCAGGTCAATCTGCGTGCCCCTTGCACCCTGCTGGATTTTCCCTCGCTCGAACGCTTTGTCGAAGAGATTCGGACCCACGAATACGATGTTGTGGGGATAAGTTCGATTCAAACGAACTTATTCAAGGTTCGTAAGATGTGCAAGTTGATTCGAAAGCATTTACCCCATGCCACAATTCTGGTGGGAGGCCACATCGCAAACTTGCCCGACCTAAAAAAGTACTGCGGCTGCGACCATGTGGTGCGTGCCGATGGTGTGAGTTGGATGCGTCGATTTTTGGGGGAGGACGTTTGCCAACCGATTCACCATCCTCGAGTCGCAGGCAATATCGGCTCGCGGATAATGGGAGTCACGTTACGCGACCATCCAGGCGATAAATGTGCGACACTGATTCCCTCGGTCGGTTGTCCGATGGGGTGTAACTTCTGTTCGACCTCGGCGATGTTCGGAGGCAAAGGCAAATCAATACAATTCTACGACACGGGAGACGATTTATTCGAAATCATGTCCCAATTGGAGAAGAGCCTGAATATTCAGGCGTTCTTTGTGATGGACGAGAATTTTTTGACGCAAAAGCCGCGTGCTTTACGGTTACTGGAATTGATGGAAAAGCACCAAAAATCCTGGTCAATGTACGTGTTTGGTTCTGCGAACGTTTTGCGGCAATATACGATGGATCAACTCGTGGACTTAGGTGTCGCTTGGGTCTGGATGGGGTTGGAAGGCAAAAACTCCCAATACACAAAGTTGGCAGGGATCGATACACACGGTTTTGTGAAACAGTTACAGGATCATGGCATTCGTATTTTAGGTTCGACGATTATCGGGCTGGAAGAGCACACGCCAGAAAACATCGATGAAGCCATCGACCATGCGGTACAACATGCAACAGAGTTTCATCAGTTCATGCTGTACACTCCGATTCCCGGCACGCCACTCTTTGAGCAATTGGAAGAGCAAGGACAGTTGCGTCCGTTGACCGAATACTCGATTGCGGACATCCATGGCCAACTTCAGTTCAACTACCACCATCCTCATATCCCAGAGGGAATGGAAAACGAGTTGTTGCTCCGGGCCTTCCGGCGGGACTTTGAAGTCAATGGTCCGAGCGTCCTACGAATCGTACGCACGACACTGCGTGCCTGGAAACGATTCCAACATCATCCCAATCCACGGGTTCGCGCTCGGTTTGCTTATGAAGCTCAGAATTTGAAGGATAATTACGCCGGGGTGTTGTGGGCTACTCGTGAGTGGTACCGATCCGAAGGGAAAAGTGTCACCGGAGTTTCAGCATTACTCGATGAGATTGCCGAGGTGGGTGGCGAACATGCAACACGTGCGGGTCGCATTATAGGGCGAAGACTTTACCGCCGTCTCGCCCAAGAAGAGCAACGATTGCGCGAAGGGTGGACCTACGAACCTCCAACGTTTTACGAAACAAATTTCGACGACGGTCCGCAAGGTTCGACTCGAGCGATGTTTGTTAGCCCACCTGCTGTGGGAACTCGATTGCTTGCCAATTAGAGCGCATTGCAAAAGAGTGGAGTGGCCAACGGTTTGCCAAGTCTCCTGAGTTCAGGTATAAACCCAGGCCTTTTGTCCCTTTGTGTTCTCGACGAAGATATCAGTCGGGTCAACTACCCAAGCCTGGGACAGCGTCTCGAATTCGAGACATTGACGTGTGCGTCTGAAGTGGACCCATTATCTAGATTAGAAAAGTGTTCCGCCAGCCCGAGTTCGTGGTTGTTCCGGTTCTCCCAACATTCTTTTTCGCTTCCACGGTCTTCACCCAGTTTGCCGTAGAAAGAAAACCCCGGATCCTACACCAAGTATGGGTCAAAGAAAGTAGCTTGTAGACTAAATGCAACAGAAACAAGCGCAGCGATTGTGGCTTTATAATTTGTTGATTTGCTTGGGCATACAAAAAAGCCAACCCGTTTAGGGTTGGTTTTTAGGAGTGGACAGGGAGGGAATCGAACCCTCGACACCAGGATTTTCAATCCTGTGCTCTACCAACTGAGCTACCTGTCCGAGTTAGTAGCGACGGTTTGCTATTTGGAATTGTGAAGAAATGTGATTGGAACACGGATTGCTTACATTCCTTCAGTTCGTTCATTGTAAAGACGGAGAGCGAAGTGGCAATGGCAAAGCCACGCTCTCGAAAGTTTTCGAGAAATGCTGTTTTTTCGTTGGTCGGAAATTCCACAGGCGAAACTGATTGACAAGATTTTTGTCTAGGTCCCTGTCACATGAGCCGGAAGTTTCACATTCCACGCGAGCCGAACCATCGCAAGCAGGCGGATTACCCAGTAGCTCACGTCAATTTGCCACCAGTGAAATCCGTGGCGTGCCGACGTGGGGAAGGCATGGTGATTGTTGTGCCATCCTTCGCCTAGACCCAAAATCCCGACCACAACGTTGTTACGGCTCTCGTCGCGAGAGGGAAACGGCTTCTGGCCCCATAAATGACAGACCGAATTGACGCTCCAAGTCACGTGGTGGACGAAGAAAATACGCACAAGTCCACCCCACGTAAGTCCGAGCACGGCTCCTATCCATCCACCCCAAAGTAAGTACCCCAGGACAGTCGGGATGAGAATCCCCAAAGCGACCCAGACGACGAACAAATTACTTACGACGCAAAGTGTTTTGCTCTGACGTAAATCTTTGATGTAGTGAGAGAAACTTGGTGGGGTTTGAAACATCCACCCCAGATGGGCATGCCACACACCGCGAAGGACGCCAACAATCCCCTCGCCGTGGTTGTGTGGCGAATGGGGGTCGTTGTGTTGGTCGCTGTATTGGTGATGGCGACGATGGAAGGCAACCCACATGAACAACGGGCCTTGGACTGCCATACTGCCGAGAATACCAAGAATACACTTTACAACCTTATTTGTTTCGAAAGAGTTGTGCGTGAATAGCCTATGGTAGCCGACTGTGATGCCGAACCCTGTGAGCAAATACATGCCAGCAAAGAGCGAGAGTTCCACCCAACTCAAACCCCAACCCCAGAAAAACACCACAGACGCGACAAGGCCCAGGAAGGGCAAGATGACAATGGCCAAAACGGCCACCTTCCTACCCAGCGAGTGCTCGGGCGGCGGGGTTGCTTTGGTGGATGAATCGGTCGTTTGAGCCGGGAGAGGAGTCGACATTAGTTGGGTCAAGTGAGAATTCCTAGTTGTTGTTCGGTTGGAAAAATCTGCGCGTTTTATTGCTCTATTGACAGTATAGCCCAATGAGCAAACGGCAAGGTAGTTCAGGCACGTCGGCTTTCACGGGTCTAGGTTTAGCCAATGTCTCGCACATCATACTATAGACTTCAAAACAGAGACATCTCGGTTTGCAGAGGTGCAGGGACCGCAGATGACTGTGGATTTTGGAATTTGGGATTCGGTTGACTCAGTCTTTAACTGCCTGACGCCCCGAGCTGGTTCCGAGAACATCCAGTCTCGATTGAACTGAGCTCGCCTCGAGCTGCCTCCCGAAAGGCGAGACTTATCTGTCAGACTGCCGGAGAAACAGGCCGTACTCTGATACAATTTTCCAAGTCGCCTGAGTGTCTCAACCAATCGGCGAGGTCGTCATGTCTCAAAACGGTCAACTGAGCGATCTGCTGCTCGCCTGGGAAGAATCGCGTGAACAGGGGGAGACGATTTCCCCGGAACAGTTGTGCCGAAACTGTCCGGAACTGCTCCCCAAGTTGCGAGAACAAATTCGCGCGCTTGAAGCTCTGAGTCCAATGCTACGTCTGAATCCACCGGAGTCTCGCCAGAGGGTAAATCGGTCGTCGAAGTTGGTTGGAGCGGAACGGGAGTTGACTCCCGAAATGGCTCACCTCCTCCGTGAACGGCTCCGAATTGCGGGTGGTTTCTTTCTTGTGGTGGTGTTGCTTCCGCTGCTGTTGATGCTAGTCGATGTGGCATATAAAGCGGGCTTGGGCTGGCTCGATTTGGCCATCTTTTGGGCTGCTGGAGCGTTGCTCGTGGGATTGGTGGCTCCTCTGTTTACGAAGTCGCAAGTTTCCCTGAAACGACTTCGTTGGATCGAGATCGGCATTTTTGGTCTGATTATGACAATCGTCGTGTGGGTCCAATGTCGCATGTTTCATACCGAGTGGCTTGCGAGCATTCCTGCCGCTGACAAAGAGCGGGAATTCATCCTCGTCCTGCTCGATAGCTTCAGCCTGCCGTGGATTGTGCTGATCTTGATGTACGGGATGCTCATCCCAAACACGTGGAAGCGTTGTGCCTCGGTCGTGACGATCATGTGGGCCATCCCTCTCACGGAATTTATTGTGTTGGGCCTCACGAACGAGAAGTTTGGAACATACTTACTTCGTGATGCGCTGTTGGGGATGAGCCTCGGGTTGCTCCTCCCGGCCACCGTTGCGGTTTTTGGCTCACACAAGATAAGCACGTTACAAAAGGAAGCGTTTGAAGCGAAGAAGATCGGTCAGTATCGTCTCACGAAGCTGATCGGACAAGGGGGAATGGGAGAGGTTTATCTCGCCGAACACCAACTTTTACGTCGTCCTTGTGCCATCAAGCTACTCCGCGGAGATCTCGGGACGGATCGCAAGACTCTCGAACGGTTCGAGCGAGAAGTCCATGCGATGGCAAGGCTAACACACTGGAACACAGTGGAGATCTTTGATTACGGCCATAACGAGGACGGCATCTTCTACTATGTAATGGAATACCTGCCCGGGATGACGTTGCAAGAACTCGTCGACCAACACGGGCCAATCGAGTCATCTCGGGCGATTCATTTGTTGCAACAAGTCTGTTTCGCATTGCAAGAAGCCCACAGTATTGGCCTCATCCACCGGGACATCAAACCGAGCAATATCTTCGTGTGTCCGCGAGGCGGGGTGTATGACGTCGTGAAGTTGCTAGACTTCGGACTCGTGAAGCCGATGGAAACCTCGACCAAACTGACCATCGAAGGGGCTGTCGCCGGAACTCCTCTCTACATGTCTCCCGAGCAAGCCGAAGCCAAGGCTCTCGACACGCGTTCGGATTTATTCAGCCTCGGGGTCGTGGGGTATTTTCTTGTGACCGGTCGCCCTCCCTTCCGAGGACCGACCGTCGTTCAAATTTTTAAGGACTTGGTGCATGGCCAACCCATGCCTCCACGTCAACTCGTTGGGAGCATCCCCGAAGATTTCCAGAGCGTGCTGCTGCGGTGTTTGGAAAAGGCACCGACCGACCGCTACGAGAGTGCTCGCGATCTAAGACAAGCTCTGGCGGAATGTCAGTGTGCCAACGAGTGGACACCGGAAAAAGCCGAGGATTGGTGGAGCCAACACGGAACGCGATCCTTGTCGCGAGAGTTGGAAGGAGCTTCGACCGAAGAACTGACCTCAGCGTAACCCACACGAGGTTTGCTCGGACCTCAACCCAGAAAACCCTGCCGAGTAAGATATCAACGGAGGTGATTTTGTGAGGTCCGAAATTGCTGAGAACTCATCCATGTCCACCCAAAAATCCTTACTCCAGGCGATTCACGAATCACCCCTTGACGAGAAACTTCGTCTCGTCTGTGCCGACTGGCTGGAGGAACAAGGCGATTCGCCACAAGCCGAACTGATTCGGCTCCAGTGCGAGATGGACCATCTTGACAAAGACACGGCCAAGTTTGCGGCGTTCGAAAAACGCACCAAGTCGCTACTCCAAAAACACAAAAGGAGTGGTTCGGAAGAACGCCGAGGAAGTTGCAGACTATCTAGGATCGAGGGACTCTTAATGTCGAATCGATGTAAGTCCTTGTCTGGTAATACACAGGTTAACCGAATGTTTACTCTCGTGCTACAGTACTAAACTCAACTCTCAAATTTCTTGCGAGTAAGACATCATGATGTCTTGGGGTTGGATTTCTTCCAGCCCGGGAAAACCATCGGCGATGATTTTGTCGGCAAGTGCCGAAGCATCCTTGTAGTAACGATCAGGGTACCGCTCACCGGTCAACTTGTGCCTGAGGTCTCGGTCGAGAATGTCCGCGGCCATGACCAACGTTTCGTTTTTTTGTTGGTTCGCATATAGCGAGGTGACCAAGATCGTCACGTTGTCTTGAACTCGTTGTGACAATTCAGCGATTCGACATTGGCGGTCGGCGAGTTTCAACTGATGCTTGACCATCGCATCGCTGATTTCCGTAGGGGAGCGTTGGAATTGCTTCAGCGTGAAATCAACGTGGTCCTGCAGTCGCTTGTCCAGACCTGGCACATTTTGTCGATCAGCGGCTTTGAACTTCTGTCCCATCGACCACTTCGCATAAGCGTACATTTCCTTGCGAAGTTTCCACGCATGAATCGGATTGGCCGGATTGAAGTTCTTGATCGCGTGTTTCTGAAGGGCCTTGCCGATCGGCTCGAAGTAGGTCTTGCCGTGCTGCTTGACGAGACCTTTGAAGAATGCCATGCCAAGCATTTCGCCTTCGCCTTCGTAGATGCACGGGGCGAGGAAATCATGGACATTTTCGGCGAACAAGTGTCCTTCCAGGAACGATCGACCGCCGTGGGTCTTCATGAACAATTCGATCGCGGCTTCCTTGAGTGCCTCGCTCCCGAAGATCTTGGCGATCATGCATTCGAGTTCGCCGCGGTAGCCTTGCTCGATGAGCCACGAACCCCACGCAACGAGCGCGTCACATCCAACAATCAGCCCCGCCATTCGGGCGATCCTTCGCTTGACGAGTTCGCGCGTCTCGATGGCCTGCCCGTACGTCCGGCGGAAGTTCGCCCAAGGCAGCATGTTCGCGAGCATGACTCGCATCGTCCCCGAGGCGTTGGCGCAGAGAGCCAAACGACCGAGGTTCAAACCGTGGTAGGCGATCGTCAATCCGTCGCCAACTGTTGAGTGGAGTAAGTTATCCTTCGGCACCCGGAACTTGTTGAATCGCAGTCCCTGGTTGTATCCGTGGCGAAGGGCGTACAACCCGTACGGTACGATTTGGAAATGGTCGTTTTCTTCCTTCGGCAGTTCGGCAATGAATACGGCCGGTTTGCCGTCGAGCATCACGACAATGCCGATCGTGCGTCCAGGAACGGCGTTGGTGATGAAGAGTTTTTCGCCGGTGATCTCGTAATGGTCCCCAACGAGCTCCGCCGTCGTCCGAAGAGCCGTGAGATCCGAACCAGCATTTGGTTCGGTCAACGCGAACGCCGAAAGGGATTCGCCACTGGCCAGCTTTGGTAAGAACCGCTCTTTTTGCTCCTCCGAACCAAATGTGGCGACGGGATCAACGGCACCGATACACCCGTGAACCGAAGCAAGTCCGGAAACCATTCCATCGACCATCGCCATCCGCATCAAAAAACGGGAGAAGCGAGAGAACGGTGCTCCTTGGCCGCCGTACTTTTGATCGATGAGCATTCCCCAATATCCGACCGTAGCCAGTTCTGCGAGTGTCGCCTCGGACACTTTGCCATTTTCGTCGTAGAGGACGCCCTCGGACTTTCGACGTTTCACGATGGCCATGGATTTGTTCATGGCTTCGTCACACGGATGCGAAACACTCAACGCTGGGGCTTGGAACAATTCGAGAGGTGTCTTGCCGTCCCAAACGGCCCGGTGGATGGGGCTGGCAGCGGTCTGGTATTTGAACAGAGCCTCGACTTGTTCGTCGGCCTGGTCCATCGCACCGGTTCGACGAGCTTCGTCTTCGGACTTTCCACTCAAACGGAGTGCCGTTTCGGCGAAGCTCAACTTTTCTTGTTCTGGTTGTGTTGATGTGCTCATCTGACAATTACTCCTGTGTTCCTGATCGGTTTCACTCTGCGTATTTGGTCAGCTACCCTCGAATTGATCGTCGGGGGACTTCCAAAACACATCGTTGTCAAACCTCTGAGAATTCTCTGGTCGGTTCGACTCCGCCAGGTCGTCGTTATACCTCTGGGTGTTTCGGGCGATGAGATTGGGCGAATCAAGGAGCTGGTTGGGCTCGAAGAAGACTTGTCACGTTTTTTATTCTACGCAAACTTTGCGTGAAAAAGTATCTTTGGCCCAGTGGGAGGATACAACATCGTGGTTAGAAGAAACAACATCCGAAGAATTAGGACACGTCAACCGCCTCCGTTGCGTAGAATACAAATAATATAGAATCGTCTGTTTTGGGGAGGATGGACACCTGATGGCGGTCTGCGACGAAGGTTATATCTGCGACGTTTGTGGCAAAGAAGTCGAAGCCATTACTGATTCCGCGCTCTACCTCCAGTACGTATTGGGGGCGATTTCTCCGAACGATCTGCCGAACACGCAGGAACGGCACATCCGGTGCGATACGACGTTGGCCCAATTCATTGTTGCTCCGGCTTTTGCACCGGTGATCTGTGAAGGTCCGTTTGCCAAGACTCACCTCGATCCGGCTTACGTACTCCAACAAGAACGGTTGATCACGCGAGCTTGGGAAAGACTCCAGGAAATTCCGCAGCTCGGGATCGCCATCCCGGAATATCCTCTCCCGGAAGTGCTTCGATCATGGGACGAACAAAATCGATCCGAACGGAGGTCTGAACAAGCGACGAAATGACGACAGCCTGTCCCATTACGAGTGACCATACGGAACTCGGAGCGACAAGAATGACTGCGGAAGAACAAAAAGAAATAATGGCCGAAGAACTCACGCCGGAGAGGGTGTTCCACGAGTACGCGCCGCGAGTGTATAACCTTGCACGCCGGATGCTCGGCAACGATGCTGATGCCGAGGACGTGACGCAGGAGGTCTTACTCCAAGTCATACGCAAGCTCGATACGTTCCGTGGCGAGGCTCAGTTTCCGACCTGGCTTCACCGCGTCACAGTGAATATGGCTTTGGCGCATCGCGGCAAGCGTGCGCGGCGAGAGGAACGCGAAGTCTCGGAATCGTTTGGTTCGTTTCCTGATAACGGTCAACTCGGCGGTCCGGTGAAACGTTGGGACGTCGAACCCGAGCGACAAGCGATCAACCGAGAGACACAAGATTTGATCGAACAAGCTGTTGCGGACATGCCCGAGAAATACCGCGACGTGTACGTCCTGGCGGATATCGAAGGACTTTCCAATTCCGACATTGGAGACCTACTCGGTTTGAGCATACCGGCGGTTAAGAGTCGATTGCATCGTGGGCGCTTGCTGTTACGCAACGCCTTGGCCCCGCATTTTGAGGAGACGAAAGCCTGATGACTTGCCGAGAACTAGCTGACGTGTTGCTGGAGTTCATCTCGGGCGAGTTAGAGACCCAACTCCACGCAACGATCGAACAACATCTTTCGATCTGTCCCCATTGCGATGCGGTCGTTCACAACTACCGGGTAACGATCAAAATCACACGGAAACTCCCCACCAAAGAACTTCCGCAACAATTCGCAAAGCGACTTGCTCACCTGCTCGGGGTGTTCGACGAAGATTCGAAGAAGGACGCTCAAGGTAACCAGGAATGACAGAATAGACAGGGTTCGAACTCTGTCTAATCTTTTACGGACAGTTGCGAACGCTGTTCACACAAGGATTCCGACACCTTTGAATCAACGAACGTACTCCCGAGGAGACTGATTCATGTCCTGTTCTTCGTCGTTCTTGGGTCGTGTACGCACGACGCCGATAACTTTGTTTCGTCTCCAATGTCTGACGTTAGCTCTTTTCCTGAGCGGAGGCTTTGGACTTAGCCCGCTTTTGGCTGGAAACGGAGGCGGATCTGATAACAAGCTACCTACAAAATCTGACCAGAGAGATCCCGCCTACAATGCCGAGTGGGGCCAGGGTCGTGGTTTCCGAGTGGGGCAAACATTACCAGACATTCCGCTCTACGACCTCGACGGAAAAGAAGTCCGGTTCTCGAAATACCTCGGTAAACAGTACATTGTCTACGCCTGGGCGAGTTGGTGATTTTGCCGTTTTCACTTGCCCGTGTGGCAAGCCATTCACACCAAGCTCAATGACAAAGGGTTCACCGTTGTGGGCATTGCCCTCGATTCGGAAGGCATCGGGCCAGCCAAGACTTACTACGACAAATATAAAGTTACGTTCCCGTCGTTGATCGATCCGAACTATGCTACCAAGTTCGGTGCCGTGCCGTATACCTTTTTGATTGACGAGCATGGTGTCGTTCGCAAGCAATTCCGGAGCGCCCCACGACGCGCCGAAGACGTGGCAAAGTATCTAAAACCTGAGGGTGAACTCCGTCCGGTCACAGCCAAGATACGGAAGCAGTGGTCCAAACCGGGCGAGCGACTTCACCCTTCGGCTATTGCTGTTCTCGTCAAACTGAACAAGCAGAATCCCAAAGATTTGAAGATCGTGAACCAATTGGCATCTCGGTACCTCGACCTGAAGAAATTCGAGACAACGAGGAAAATTATTGGTGTGGCCATCAAGCACTACTCGGCCAAGGAGGTGGCCCGAGGAGAGGATGTTGCGATCAGGAAGGCGCTGGCGCAGGCTTATTTCCAATTGAGTCGTGCTTCCGTAGGGGATCGCACGGCTCAGGTGAAACATGCGACGATGTCGTTCTATTTGGCTCCGACGATTGGATATGCGAAACAAATCGCTCGAATAATCGCTCCGGAAAAGTTCGATACCAAGAGTGGGAGATTCGACAATCAATTTCGCGAGGCGACTCGGCGTCGATTGTATAAAGAACGGGCAGCGTGGCTGAAACGTGACGATTAACACCAAATTGCTCGGTGTCGGGTTGTTCGATTTTTCGAATGGAAAAGGAAGTATGCGACGAAGGCACACCTTCTCGGACGGGTGGTGCCTTCGCTCTTGATCGCTTCCAGCCAAACTACGCTTAGATAGAAGCGCAACCTTTCCTTTTCGCCTTAATACCTTTTCTGGACTGGAGATGGCCCGACCCGAGCGGCGCGGGAATCCCAGAAAATCTCATCGTTGCAATACTCAATGTCTTTCACTCGCCTTGTGGAGAGGCGGCCAAATCTGAGCGAAGTGGGAAGTACAGTGGAACCTGAAGGATTACGAAGAGACCCTATCTCCAGATAGGAAAACTTGCGGTTTACCAAGGCACACAGTTGAGAACCACCACAAAAAGTGGAATGCGAGCGATGTGGTGGTCAATTGGTTTTGTTTCTCCGATCGTCCCATCGACTCGCATAAAGGCGAAAGAATCCCTATGGAACTTGCTGAATATTATTGTTCGGCGTAGATGCTGGCCCTTCTCGCGGTTGTATTAGGAGACCCTCACTGGCTTAGCGTTCCAGATTTCGTCACAATATTGCTTCATGGAACGGTCTGAGGAAAAGAATCCGCAACGCGCCGAATTGAGGATCGACATTTTGGTCCAGTTGTCTTGGTCCGTGTAGGCTCGCGCTGCTGCTTCGCTACAATCCACGTACGAACGAAAATCAGCGAGTAACAGGTACTCGTCTCGCTCGAGCAACGAATCAAAAATGGGCCGAAAGAGGTTGGTATCACCATTTGCGAATTCACCAGATATCAAACTGTCCAGGACTCTTTTGAGGTCTGCATTGGCGTTGTAATGCTCTCGAGGGTTGTAGCCATTTTCTTTCACAGCGAACACCTCTTCGGTTGTGAGCCCAAACAAGAAAAAATTCTCTGGTCCTACTCGCTCGCGAATCTCGACATTCGCTCCGTCCAACGTGCCGACAGTCAAGGCTCCATTGAGGGCGAATTTCATGTTGCCCGTTCCTGAAGCTTCTTTTCCGGCCATGGAAATCTGCTCGGAGATGTCAGCTCCAGGATAGACTTTTTCCGCCATGGAAACGTTGAAGTTCTCCGGGAAGACGACTCGAAGACGTTGGCCAACATCGGGGTCGTTGTTGACGACGTTGGCTACGTTGTGAATCAACTTAATGATCCGCTTGGCCATGTGGTAACCAGGAGCCGCCTTGGCCCCGAAGACAAATGTGCGTGGGACAATGACGCTTGACGAATCGGCTTTGATTTGCTGATGAAGCCATATGATGTGAAGGACTTTGAGTAATTGTCGCTTGTACTCATGCAACCGTTTTACCAGGACGTCAAAGATCGAGGTTGTATCGAGTTCGACGCCAGTTCTTTGATGTAGCCACTCTGCCAATTCTTGTTTGTTCTGTTGCTTGATGTCCCGCCACTGTTGGCGAAACGTTGGATCGTCGACGTGATGTTCCAACCCGCTCAGTTTTGTGAGGTCATTGAGCCACCCGTCACCCACTTTCGATGTAATCAGTTCGGACAAGCGAGGATTCCCTAGCTTGATAAAACGACGAGGTGTTATTCCATTTGTTTTATTCTGAAACTTCTCGGGCCACATCTCGGCAAAGTCGCGGAGTGTGCGTTCTCGCAACAACCTCGATTGCAACTCGGCCACACCATTCACGGCGAAAGACCCAACAGTGGCGAGATTCGCCATACGTACAGATCGGGGGCTGTCTTCTTGAATGATGGACATCCGGCGAACGCGGTCCTCCTCGCCCGGGAAACGTTCACGGACCTCGTCGAGGAAGTGACGATTGATTTCGTAAATGATCTCGAGGTGCCGAGGAAGCAATCCACCAAACAATCCCACTGGCCAGGTTTCCAGTGCCTCGGGTAGCAACGTGTGGCAAGTGTATGCGAATGTGGCTCGAGTGATTTTCCAGGCCTGGTCCCATGGCAGTTTGTATTCGTCGACCAGCAACCGCATCAACTCAGGAACGGCCACAACAGGGTGCGTGTCATTGAGTTGAATGGCCACCTTCTCTGGAAAAAGGTCCCAATCGTCATTCATGAGACGAAACAGTCGAATGATGTCATTCAGTGAGCATGCGACGAAGAAATACTGCTGCTGCAGACGGAGTTGCTTTCCCTGGAAGGAGTTGTCGTTGGGGTAAAGCACCTTGCTGATGTTTTCGGAGTACACTTTCTGTTCCACAGCGCGGGCGTAGTCTCCTACGTCGAATAGTTCAAAATCGAATTCCTCGGTGGCTCGAGCACGCCACAGTCGCAAAATGCCGACTGTGTTGGTCTCATATCCGGGGACCAACATCATGCAAGGTTCGCCGAGTACTTTCTTGCTCGGTGTCCAGCGGAAGCGTTGGTCGTTGTTCGAATCGACGTAGGGTTCGGACGTTCCCCAAAAACCGACCTCGACCATATCGTCGGCTTGGGGAAATTCCCACGGGTTTCCAAGTAATGCCCACTCGTCCGGTCTTTCCTTCTGCCAACCGTCCTCGAACGTTTGTTTGAAGATTCCAAATTCGTAGCGAATGCCATAACCAACGGCAGGGACGTCCAACGTCGCGAGGGAATCGATGAAGCAGGCCGCTAATCTCCCCAATCCTCCGTTCCCGAGTCCGGGCTCGATGTCCATTTCGATGAGTTCGTCCAGATCGATGTCGTGTTTGGCCAGAGCCTCTCGAGCGAGTTCCGTTGTGCCGGTGTACAACATGTTTTGGGGCAACTGTTTGCCCAGTAAATACTCTGCCGACAAGTAGTAAACGACCTTCGGATTCGCCTCGTAATACGCTTTGTTGGTTTTGCGCCAACGGTCGATTAAGAAATCTCGCACGCTGTAACAAAGGGCCATGTAGTCGTCGTGTCTGGAAGCCGTCTGGATGGCTTGCCCGTGGTTGTGGTATAGGTTATCGACCAACAACTCCTGGAAGGCTTCGACGGTGCGTTCGAGTCGTTGGCGGTTGACGGTCGCCTGATTCATGATGTCCTCTTGGTCCTGAAGGCGTATGGAAAATGTCTTTGGACAATAGTTTTAGTCCACTCTAACAGAAAGCCGATCACGTTGTTGAGTTCCCTACCCGAGTGACTTCCTCGACGATCAGTGCTTGGGTGTTTCCGGTGGTTCCGACCGGATGACCAGTCAAGACAGCGATACGATCACCGGGCTTTGCCAGGTCCAAGTCTTGGACAACGGAGTTGATGTCTTCCAACAGTTGCTCGACCGTGTCAGGAAGTTTCACGACTTGGGGAACGACTCCATAGTAGAGGCAAGAAAGGCGAGCGACGGGTTCCGTCGCGGAGAGTCCGAGGATGGAACATTTGGGCCGGTTTTTCGAGAGGAGTCTTGCCGTCGTTCCCTCAGCCGTAAACGTGGCAATGGCGACGATCTCTTGCGTCTTCATGACAGTGCTGACGGATGCCGCGAGGGCGGCGGTTGTTCCCGACTCGTGAAGCACCGTTCCTTCCGTTTCCCCATAACGATCAAGAAATTGTTCGGCAGCAACTACCGTTCGAGCCATGACTTGGACGGCTTCGACAGGATACTGTCCAATCGAAGATTCGCCCGAGAGCATGACGGCGTCCGCACGATCGAAGACGGCGTTGGCCACGTCAGAGACTTCCGCGCGGGTTGGACGAGGTGACGAGATCATACTTTCCAACATCTCAGTTGCGATGATGCAGGGTTTGCCAGCAGCTTGACACTTGCGGGCAATCGTCTTTTGTACGATGGGCACGGTCGGAAAGTCCATTTCGACACCCAGATCGCCCCGAGCCACCATGACTGCGTCGGCTGCATCGATGATGGCGTCAATGTGCACGACCGCCCGAGGCTTCTCGATCTTGGTGATGATTGGGATGTTGGAGCCATGCTCCTTGAGGAGCAAGCGTAGCTCGTCGACGTCTTCTGCTCGTTGGACGAACGAGAGCGCCACGTAGTCGAAATCATGCTGAGCGATCCATGCGGCGTCCGTCCGGTCTTTCTCGGTGAGGGCCGAGATTGGCAGCGTCGTATCCGGCAAATTCACGCCTTTTCCATTCGAAAGTGGTCCACCGACAATCACCCGGCATGTGAATTCGTCGGGGGGTGCTTTGCTCACGACTTCGAATTGTAACCGTCCGTCGGCCAACAGAATCCGCTCACCAGTGGCGACCACGTCCACCAGTTCGGGCAACGTTGTCGATATCCGGTCGACAGTTCCCTCGACTGGAGTCCGCTGGATGACAATCTCCTTTCCGGATTCAAGATTAATCTCGCCTCCACGGATCATTCCGACCCGTATTTTCGGACCACACAAGTCGGCACTTATCGCTACTGGACGCCCGACCTGCTCTTCGGCCGCACGGATGTTTGACAAGAACTCGCTGCGTTGTTGCTCGTCGCCGTGAGAAAAGTTGATTCGGAAGACATCCACTCCCGCTTGCATCAAAGCACACAGGATTTCCGTCGACCCGGACGCCGGACCAACGGTGGCAACAATCTTGGTACGTTTGACCATAGTTTTCCATCCTTTATTGCTGTTCTACGGCGTTGGTGAGTTGGGTTCCGCGTTTGTTCTGGGCGAATTCTTCGATGTTCGAAAGAGTCGTTTGGGCGATGTTGTTAAGGGCCTCGTGGGTAAGAAAGGCTTGATGAGAAGTGACCACAACGTTGTGGAAGGTCATCAACCGTGCGAGCACATCATCGGTCAAAACTTTGTCGGAAATGTTTCGGAAGAAGATCCCGGCCTCTTCCTCATACACGTCCAACCCGGCCGAGCCAATTTTTCCTGATTTTAGACCAGCAATTAGAGCGCGAGTATCGACCAGTCCACCACGACTTGTATTGATCAACATCACGCCATCTTTCATTTGGTCGATGGTCGATTCGTTGATCATGTAATGGGTCTCGGGGAACAAGGGGACGTGTAAGCTAATCATGTCCGATTCTTTGAATAGCCTGTCGAGTTCCACGTACTCGACTCCTTCTCTCTCTGCGAGTTGTTGGTTGGGGAACTTGTCGAAAGCCAAAATGCGGCAGCCGAAGCCGAGCAGGATGTCGATGAGGCACTGGCCGATTTTTCCAGTTCCGATGATGCCCGCGGTCTTCTTGTAGAGATCGAAGCCAGTGAGTCCATCCAGTACGAAATACCCAGTTTGGTTGCGTGCGTAAGCGCGATGCAATTTACGATTCAGCATCAATATTAGACCGACGGCGTGCTCGGCGACCGCGTGAGGCGAATAGGCAGGCACACGGACGACACTGATGTTGTGTGCGGCACAGGCCCCCAGATCGACGTTGTTGAAACCGGCACAGCGCAGCGCGATCAACTCCACTCCTTTTGAGGCGAGTCTCTCGACGACCTTCGAGTTACAGTTGTCGTTGACGAAGACACAGATGACCTTGCACCCTTCCCCTGCGGCCGCCGTGTTAGTGTTCAGGGCAGCCGATATGTAATGGATCGAAAATCGGCCCTGGTTGCATCGATCAAATGAATCTCGATCATAAGACTGGGCATCAAAGAGGGCGATTCGTAATCGCCCCTGTTCGTCATATCCGAACTTGGGTTCGGCTCTCTCCAGTTCCTGATTCAAACGCCGAAATAGGTTTTCCGAAAGCCCGTTGACGGACTTTACTTTTTCCAGGAAATGGGCCATGCGTTCTTGATCATTCATTGAATTTCCTCGGAGTTGTGTAAACCAGCTTGATTTCTATGACCTTCTGTTTTCTTCTTCCAGGCATCAAAGCGAGAGGCGGTGTGATTTGAGATGGAGGATCACTTTTGCATTATTCGGGTTGAACTCCTTTAGCCACCCGCAGGCGGTTAGCTGGCAGGCAAGGTAGCTGCACCCCGTAGAAGAATTGTGTGGGATGGCGGTTGAGAGGAAAAGATAGACACCATTTATTTGGCTGCCACAACAATTGGCCGCATCATTCCTAGTTAGATTTTAGAGTTAGCTCAGGACAAAATCTGTGGTCGGGCTTTTCAACCAATTCAATACTTGAACAGGCTCGTTTTGTTCAACGCAAACTCAACACC
Source organism: uncultured Alcaligenaceae bacterium (assembly GCA_964423615.1). Lineage (GTDB taxonomy): Bacteria > Planctomycetota > Planctomycetia > Gemmatales > Gemmataceae > CAYRFQ01. The sequence continues at coordinate 108,660 of CAYRFQ010000017.1, forward strand.
GCAAGCGCCTGATCGACCGTCGGTTGGATTAGTGGGATATGGGTCAACTGTTGAGACCTACATTCGCTGGTTTCCGTACGTATTGCCAGATCTTGATCGCCAATGATGTTAACAAGTACGAATTACCATCGCATCTGGAATCTTGACGAAATCCCAAGCATGTCTATAACTCTACGAAGGTCAACGATCTGCGGCAACTCTTGTCAATCATCCACTTTTTCTGTTGAGATGCTCGAACCCCACGATGTGGTGAAAGCCGGTTTAGCACTATGCCTAGGTAGACGAACTACACACCTTTCGTGCGACCTGCTTTATTTTTCCAGAGTTCTCGATAACTATCTCATCAGAAAATCCTTTATGTCTACTATTTCGAAGCTCATTTCGGAGAAATGTAATGGGGGATCTCGAATCGTCTCGCTCGCTTCAACCACTCTTTGTCACTGATTTCGACGGCACCGTCACACAACATGATTTTTTTAAACTTGCTGTGGAACATTTGCTTCCTGCCGAAACACCCGATTTTTGGGCAGAGTATCGTTCAAAGCAAATTACTCATTTTGAAGCCATGAGAAAGTACTACGCAGCAATCCGCAAGAGCGAAGAGGACGTTCTCAAGATTATAGAACAAATGCACCCAGATCCTCTTCTTGCCGAAGGAGTTTCCGAGTTGCGGCAGTGCGGTTGGGAGGTCGTCATAGTCTCCAATGGGTGTGATTGGTATATCAATAAAATACTAGCCAGTTTTGGAGTCGAGATCGAAGTGTTGACGAGTCCAAGCCGATTCGTTGAAGGGCAAGGATTACTGATGGACTTACCAAAAGACTCTCCCTTTTTTTGGGCCGAAGTAGGTATCGACAAAGCGGCTGTTGTCCAACATGGCCTGGAGAAGGAGCGAGTCGTTGCTTTCGCAGGTAACGGATATCCAGATTTACCGGCTGCTCGACTTGTCGCTCCTGATTTGCGTTTCGCTCGAGAGGATCTTGCCGATGCGTTAGAGAGGGAAGGTCTTCCTTTTCAGCGATTTAGTCGCTGGCTGGAAGTAGCCAAGTCGCTCACCCAAAGGGGGGCGGTATGATTTACCCCGTGACGCAAATTCGTGTCCCGACTTTGGTGCGCAGTAAGCCCGGCGCTCTCGACCGACTCGGTATTTATCTGACGCGACCCGCGCTTACCAACGTGGTATTCATGACGAGTGAGGGGCTGCCTCAAAGTCTGGTGGATCGAGCCGTTGCGAGCATGAAACAAGCCGACGTGAACGTTCTCGAGCACATAGAAATTAGTCAAGCGAGCTTTGAAGTTGCCCAGGACATCTTCAAAACGCTGCCGAAACGTGCTCAGGCGATTGTGGGTTGTGGCGGTGGCAAAGCATTAGATGTGGCCAAGTATATTTCCTTCCTCGCGGCCCTGCCTTTTTACGCAGTACCAACTTCGTTATCTAATGATGGCTTTTGTAGTCCACAATCTAGCCTTACTGTGAACGGTCACAGAAAATCCTTACCTTCGAAACTTCCCTATGCTGTGGTCATTGACACAAAGGTATGTCTTTCGGCTCCAAATTTCCTTTGGTGGTCGGGAGTTGGTGATCTTGTTGCTAAAGTGACGGCCGTAGCCGATTGGAAGCTGGCGTTTCACGCCAAAGGAGAGCCGGTCAATGATTTTGCCGCCCTGCTTTCCGACGCGACCGTATTCCAATTTATGGCCCAGCCAACGCACGACGAAGACGGGATGCGATTATTGGGTACTGCTTTAACTCTCAACGGCATTGCCATGGAAATATGCGGCTCTTCACGTCCGGCGAGTGGCTCGGAGCACCTCATTTCTCATGCGCTGGATGGCTTGTCTTCTCATCCCAAATTACATGGCCTACAGGTCGGAGTGGCCACGTACATCGTTAGTAATTTGCAAGGTCAAGGTAGGGACCGCGTCGCCAGCGTGCTCGATAAAACGAGATTCTGGGATGCTTTCGAAGGTGATCCCTGTTCGGTAGAGGAATGGCTGGAAGCGGTTCACCAAGCTCCGAAGATCAAAGAGGACTTTTACACTGTGCTTTCCTCGCGGGATTGTCTACCAGAAGTAAAAGACCTCTTAACAACTGATGAACGCTTGAAGCAGTGTTTTCGATGATGAATGCTCATTTCAATAACTTCAAAATTGTTTGCGTATTTTCGATTCAATAGATGCAGTTTTCTTGCCTAGCCACGAGAAGTTTGTTATGCCAACTGGAGTAATTCAGTCTAACCAGCCCACCGCAAACGAAGACTCAACTGTTCAGACCGAGGCAGTCCAAGCGTTCTGTTGATCATGGATTTGCAATCGGTCAGCGGCAAACAGGTGCTCGCCAACAAGAGACAAATCACAACCTTGTGTTTTTACTCGCTGCGTATACTCTTAAAAGATGTCCGTCTGACATCGGTACGGAGGTCGAGGCAGCCAGGCTTGTCGTGATGGGTGCCTACGGCCACAAGGGCCTGCAAACTTGGTTCTTTGGCTCCACCACGAGAGAATTACTGGACAAGTGTTTGTTTCCGCTTTTCGTTTATTAGCGAGTTTCTTGGACACAAGACAGGCTGCCAGAAAACCTCTCGTAGGGCTGCCAAAGACATGCGAAGAAATTGGGGAAAGGAATGTTAAGGGCCCTCACTTACTTCACCGGAGTTCGCTCGATCGTTGGCGACATCCTCAAAATCCGTGCGTCTCACATTGGACTTGGCGAACTTGCCATGGTCGAGAACTGGGATGGGGAAAAATCGCTGGCTCAAGTCATCGAGATTCAAAAAGAAGAAGTGTCCTTGCAAGTGTTTACAGGCGGCAAGGGACTCTCGACGGATTCCCGTGTTTGCTTCCTGGGGCACCCGTCGCAAGTCATTTATTCGGACAACATCCTCGGCCGAGTTTTTGGCGGCGCTGGAAACCCAATCGATGGCGGCCCCGAACTGAAGAACGATCCGCACATCGCGGTGGGCGGGCCGTCGGTCAATCCGACGATGCGAATTGTGCCGAAACGGATGATTGAAACTCGCGTCCCTATGATCGACGTGTTCAACACGCTTGTCGAGAGCCAGAAGATACCGATCTTTTCCGTGGCCGGAGAACCGTACAACCAGCTGTTGGCGAGAATCGGGATCCAGGCCGACGCGGAAATCATCGTCTTCGGCGGAATGGGTTTGATCTTTGACGATTTCCACTTCTTTCGCACGACGTTCGAAAGCGAGGGGGTTTTTCCGCGTTCGGTCATGTTCGTCAACCAAGCTTCCGATCCTATCGTCGAGCGTTTGCTTGTTCCTGACATGGCACTGAAAGTAGCCGAACGCTTCGCGGTCGAGCAAAACAAGCGGGTGTTGGTCTTGCTGACCGACATGACGGCTTACGCCGATGCCTTGAAGGAGATAGGCATCGCGATGGAGCGAGTTCCAGCGACGCGAGGGTATACGGGTGACTTATACAGCCAGTTGGCGGTGCGTTACGAGAGGGCTTGCGACTACCGAGGGGCCGGTTCTGTCACCATCTTGACGGTCACTACAATGCCCGGTGACGACGTCACTCATCCCGTTCCAGACAACACCGGCTACATCACGGAAGGTCAGTTTTATCTGCACGACGGAGTGATCGATCCATTTGGTTCGCTGTCTCGCTTGAAGCAGCAAGTCATCGGCAAGGCCACGCGAGAAGATCACGGGCAGCTGATGAACACGATGATTCGCTTTTACTCCAACGCCGAGGACGCCAAAAAGAAGCAAGCCATGGCGTTTGACTTGTCCCCTTTCGATCACAAGTTGCTGAAATTCGGTGGTTTGTTCCGGGGACGGTTCATGGACATCAACGTCTCGATGCCCCTGATGGAAGCCTTGGATTTGGGTTGGCGGACGTTGGCGGAATGTTTCGAACCGGAGGAGTTGTTGATGAAACAGAATCTCGTCGAGAAGTATTACCCGAAGAAAGATACGCAACCCGTAACGTGACGAGATCTTTCCGAACGACTAAGCCTCAGGGACGATCATGCGACTTTCACTCAACAAGAATTCTCTCAAGCAACAACGCGACAATCTGAAAATGTATCGTCGCTTTTTGCCCTCGCTCGATTTGAAACGGCAACAGCTCCTCGCCGCGTTGAAAGCAAGCCGCGTCCAACTCGCTGAGGTTGAACAAGAGATCGAGAAATGCATGGTCTCTCTCGATAAGATTCTGCCGCTTCTGGGAAGTTCGACATTGGGAACGCGTGATTTATCGCAGCTGGTCCGCGTCAAAGAGGTTCTGATCGAGGAAGAAAACGTGGTTGGGGCTCGGGTCCCTATGGTGAGGAAGATTGAGTTCGAAAGGGCTAACTATTCGACTTTGGCGCTACCCTTTTGGATCGATCAGTTGGTCGACACTTTGGAACACATGGCCAGGCTCCGCGTTCAACTCCAGATTCAGAAGTTACGAGTTGACCGGTTAAATACAGCGGCAAGGAAGATTACCCAACGAGTCAATTTGTTCGAAAAGGTCCTGATCCCGACCGCCGAAGATAACATCAAACGAATTCGCATCGCTTTGTCGGATGAAGAGCGGTCTGCGGTCGTTCGCTCAAAGCTGGCCAAACGTAAACAACGTTGAGGATTGCGAGTCGATGGCGATTGTTCCGCTCGACAAGATCACTGTTTATGGCACACTCGATCAGAAAGAGACCGTCATCGAAGGTCTCCAAAGGCTCGGGTGTCTTCACCTCGTCAACCTGGCGAAAGACCAATCTGAGGCTCCCGAGCTCATTTCGAAAGAAGCACGAGAAGCCCTCCGTTTCTTAGCGACTTGTCCGCACAAACGCCGGGCATTCAAGCATCGAGGTGAGTACAACCGCGAGGAACTCATTCAGGAAGCTCTGCAGATCAAAGAGCAGCGAGATACGTTGACGGAGCAACGGGATCACCTCCAAAAAGCAATCAGTGAGATCGAACCGTGGGGCGATTTTCACGTCCCGGCTGCTGACGAACTGAACGGACTACATCTTTGGTTCTACATCATCACACCCAATGAAATAGTTGATCTGGAAGAGTCGGATTTGATCTGGTCGTTGGTTCGACAAGATGCCAAGTCGGCGTACGTCGTTGTGGTGAGCGCTGAAGAGCCGGAGGTTCGTTTCAAACCGTTGGAATTAGATCCACGCTCTCTCTCGGACCTCCAGGAGCAATTAGAACAGGTCGAAGAGGAACTGGACGATCTGCACTGGAAGCGAGTGACATTGACCCGATGGCACAAACTACTTCGCAACGACCTCGACAAGGCCGATGACCGAGCTGCGCGATTGGCAGCCGCGACTGAAACATTGGACACCAACACTGTTTTTGCTTTGCAAGGCTGGGTACCCCAGGTGGCCACATCCGATGTGCAAGATTTTGCCGAAAAGCAGGAACTCGCGTTCACGGTCGAACCGCCTGCCCAAGACGACGAACCGCCAACCCTCCTGAAGAACCCGGAACGGTTGACTGGGGGCGAGGCATGTGTGACGTTTTACATCACACCTGCGTATCGGACTTGGGACCCGAGCCAAATCGTCTTTTTTTCATTCAGTCTATTTTTCGCCATGATTGTAGCCGACGCCGGATATGGTCTCATCATGGCTGTGATTGTACTTTTGCTATGGCGCAAACTGAGTCTGTCCCGCAGTGGGATCCGATTTCGTAATCTGTTCCTTTGCATCGTAAGTTTAACGATCGTATATGGAATCGTACTTGGGAGCTATTTCGGCATCACTCCGGACAAGAATTCATTCCTTGCCAATCTGATGGTATGGATCAACGATAAGCCGCTGATGGCCGACGAGAATCGCAACCTTATGATGATTATCTCGATCATCGTTGGGGTGGTACATTTATCGTTGGCAAACGTGATATCGGCATACTCCAAAAGGCAATCTCCACAGGCACTTGGGCCCTTAGGCTGGGCGAGCATGATGGTTGGCGGATTACTATTTGGACTTGGCGTGATGACGTCTCAAGAGGGGTTGAACATGGTCGGGCAGATAATGTTAGTGCTCGGCATCGCAACGGTTGTGTTGTTTAGCAGCGCACGCTCGATTGCTACGCTAAACCCGTTGACACACCTCCGCCGTTTGATTGATGGCCTGTTGAGTATAACCAACCTAACAAATGCCTTTGGGGACGTACTCAGTTACTTGCGGCTGTTTGCTCTTGGTCTGGCAAGCGCACAACTCTCGATGACATTCAACTCTCTTGCAGGAGAGACAAGACAAATTCAGGGAATCGGGGTGTTCCTGGCACTTTTGATATTACTGGTCGGGCACGGAATCAACTTCCTCCTTGCCTTGATGAGTGGCGTGGTACACGGATTACGCCTGAACTGCATTGAGTTTTTCAACTGGAGCTTGAAGGACGAGGGATATCCCTTCCAACCATTCACAAAGAAGTCGGAGGCGAAATGACCGATTTTTTGATCATCACGCTGGGCTGGGTCGGAATTTTTGGCCCGACGGCTTTGGGTGCTATCGGGAGCATTGTCGGGTGCGCGAGAGCCGGTCAGGCGGCTTGTGGAGCGATGATTGAAATTGAGAGCGGCTACGGCAGACTCGTTGGGCTATCGGCTTTGCCTTCGTCGCAAATTATTTACGGTATCGTGGTAATGTTTTCCCTGAACCGGGCAGTATCGATTGAGAATAGTCCAGGGCTTTTTGGAGTGGGGATATTAGTCGGCATCGTACTGCTTCTTAGCGCCATGTTCCAGGGGATGCTCTGTGCAGCGGCGGTTAACGCCAGCAAAAGCAAACCTGAGATTTACGGACTGTCGCTCGCACCGGTCGCCATCGTCGAGGGCTTTGCGGTGTTTGCATTCATCTTTGCTTTGGTCGTCGCTGGTGGTATTCCCAGATAGTTTTCCTCACACTCAGGAGACACAGTCATGAACAATGCACAAAAGACCTCCTCCGGCGTGCAGGAGTTAATCGACCGTCTTCAAGAAGAAGGTATCACCAAAGGCCAGGAACAAGCTGACGCGTTACTCGCCGAAGCACGCAAGCAGGCGACAGAGATTCTTGAGAAGGCAAAGACCGAAGCCGAAAAGAGTGTTCGCGAAGCCGAAGATATGGCCAAGAAGACCAAGGCCAGCGGAGAAGAAGCCGTTCAGTTGGCTGGTCGGGACGCAATTTTACATCTCACAGAGGAACTGCGAAAAGATTTCGAGCAGAAACTTCGAAAACTGGTCGGACACACCCTGCAAGATAACGAGTTTTTAAAACAGCTAATCCTCGAAATCGCGCGTCGGGCTATGCCCGAAAACAGTGGAAGCCAGGTCGAGTTTATTCTGCCTGCGGAGGCTGTCTCGTCGGAAGAATTGGCGAAGTCTCCCGATGAACTCCAGCACGGAACGCTCAGTCATTTTGTGTTGTCGCTTGGTGGTGAAGCCCTTCGAGATGGCCTCACCTTTCGTGTTGCCAACCACGATACTCCAGGAGTTCGGGTCCAAATTGTCGATCATGATCTTGAGATCGACCTTACTGCAGATACCCTGACACACCTAATGTTGCAGCATCTCTCGCCCAGGTTTCGTGCAATCGTAGAAGAACAAAGGGTCTAGGTCTTTCATCGCGAATTTGCCACCTAACTGTTGGACGACTCTGTGCACTACTACATGCTAATCGCGAGTTTGCCACACTTACCGCCCCATTTTGACGTCGAACGGCCACCGATTACCTGGCCAAGGCTGGAGCAGCGTCTGAAGTTGCTTCGCGAACAAGATTTGGTAGTCTTCGAACGACTGGCTAACTTTCTCGCCTGGGATCGTCAACCACTGGACCGGACTGACGAAGAGGTCGTTGCGGAGTATGACAAGCTGATGTCAGTGCTTCGGAACCGCCTGGTTATTGATATCGTCAACCATCGGATGGACGTGAGAACGATCGTGAGTGCACTCCGTCGACGCCGTGACGGCAAAGAGCCACCGATCGGTGTCGGGCGACTCGTTGAGCCTATCCGAAGAAATTGGCAGGATCCGTTTTTCCAGCTGCAGCGGAGACATCTCTGGATCGAAGAATTTGCAACTCGAATGTTGGCAGGAGAAGCAGCCGAAGCCGAACGGTTGTTGTTCGAAGTAACCTGGAAGACGTGGAGTCGGATGGCTGCGGAGGAGTTCACATTCTCGTTCGAGGCAGTCCTGCTGTATATCGCCCGCTGGGCCATTGTCGACCGGTGGACGAGTCGTGACGTCGAAAAAGGACGAGCCCGTTTCGAAGAGTTGATCGAGGAGACGCTGGGTGATCACGCAAACTTCCAAAGCTGAAGCCGAAGTAACCGGAGTAGCCGGGAACATCGTGACGATCGAATCCTCAGGATCGATCATGAAGAACGAAGTGGCCTACATCTGCGTTGGTGAGGACCGCCTGAAGGCCGAAGTGCTACGCGTGCGGGGCAACACGGCAGACCTCCAAGTCTTCGAAGAGACTCAGGGGATTCAAGTCGGTGATCCAGTCGAGTTGACCAAGGTGATGCTGCCTGCGACGCTTGGTCCAGGGCTCTTGGGGACGGTCTATGATGGCCTGCAAAACCCGTTGCACGATCTGGCCGAGCGAGACGGTTTCTTTTTGCATCGTGGCAGTGTGGTGGCGCCTTTGAAGCAGGATACGATCTGGCATTTTGAGCCAACGTGCTCTCCAGGGGATCTTTTGCAGGCTGGAGATGTCATTGGGACAGTCCCAGAGCGACGGATCATCCACAAGGTCATGGTCCCCTTCGGTCAACTCGACGATGTCGAGGTCGTTTGGGTAGCCCATGGAGAGAGGAAGGTCCACGAACCCGTTGCCCGCATTCGCTCTCGAGGTCAAGAGAGAGACCTAACGCTGCAGCAGACCTGGCCCGTTCGTCGGCCATTGCCGGCCACGTTACTGCGGAGACGATTTTCGGAACGCCAATTCCCGTCCGAACCGTTGGTCACAACGACACGGATCATCGACACATTTTTTCCCATTGCACGTGGTGGGACGGCATGTATCCCCGGACCTTTTGGTGCAGGTAAAACAGTCCTGCAGGGACTCATCGCCCGCTACTCGTCGGTCGACATCGTGGTTGTTGTCGCGTGCGGCGAACGGGCCGGAGAAGTGCTGGAAACGGTCACGGTCTTTTCGGAGATGGAAGATCCCCATTCCGGTGGCAAGCTGATTGATCGAACGATCATCATCTGCAACACCTCGTCGATGCCAGTGGCTGCTCGCGAGGCTTCGATTTACATGGGAATCACGCTGGGCGAATACTACCGACAAATGGGTCTGGATGTCCTTCTGATTGCGGATTCGACGTCGCGGTGGGCGCAAGCCATGCGTGAAACATCGGGGCGACTCGAGGAGATTCCTGGGGAAGAAGCCTTTCCGGCTTATCTCGATTCGTCGGTCAAGGGGATCTACGAAAGGGCCGGTGTTCTCCAGACGAACGATGGTTCGGAAGGCAGCTTGACGATGATCGGGACGGTATCGCCTGCTGGAGGAAACTTTGAAGAACCGGTCACGCAATCGACACTTGGGGCCGTGAAGTGTTTTCTCGGTTTGTCGGCGGACCGAGCCTACAAGCGGTTCTATCCCGCCATCGATCCGTTGTTGTCCTGGTCTCGCTACCTGGACCAGCTTCACTCGTATTTGGACAACAACCGAGACCCACGCTGGACGGCCACAGTGAAACAAATGACGCAGTTACTCGAACAAGGGGACGCGGTGTTTCAGATGATGCAAGTGACGGGAGAGGAAGGGGTTACTCTCGAAGATTTCATTACCTACCAACAGGCCACATTTTTGGACATGGTGTACCTCCAGCAGGATGCGTTTGATGCGGTCGATGTGTCGATGTCAACACAGCGGCAGGTGGAGTCCTTTCTGTTGGTCAAGCGATTGATTGAGCGTGACCATGCATTTCAAACTAAAGAACAAGTGCGTGAGTATTTCATTCGTTTGACAGGCCTTTACAAGAATCTCAATTACGCCCAGCGTGAATCGCAAGAATATCAGGATCTATTGAGTCAGATTGAACAGTTGGAGCCTTAGGACGCTTCCCGTTTTGCTTTGGATAAGGGGTTCGGAAACCGCTCTGATGTTGCGAATTTTCGTGTTGGCCTTATCAGTTCGGGTTGAGTCGAACAAAAAGGTTAGAGTGGTTGACCTTCCTGTTGGGTACAGTTCGCAGTCGCTGAACTCCTGAGCCAAGTGCGCCCTTCTCGAGATCGGATTCCTCCGGAATACTTCCGGTTCCGCTGCGTTTGCCGCTTCGCTCGCTATGTTTCCCGCTTCACTCGGGTTTGGGTCCTTCTCCCCTTGTGCGGTCGGATGAATAAGAGTCGTGATTGTGTTGGTTCTTTGAGTTCCGTGGGTTC